>JAKSID010000040.1 GCA_024399035.1 Fibrobacter sp.
TTTTCGCCACCCAGAGCGAGCATCACGGACGGGCCCTTAGTCATGTAGGCTTCCAATTCCGGGAAGAAGGGCTTCTTCACGTGTTCTGCGTAGAAACCGCGTGCGTCCTTCTTGGACATCTGGTGCATCTTGATAGCGCAGACAGAGAGGCCTGCAGCTTCGTAGCGGGCAATAATCTGACCAACCAAGCCGGACTTAACGGCATTGGGCTTGATCATAGCGAACGTCATTTCCATGGTATACCACCTTTTATTGTGAGTGCTTGAAATATAGGTTTTAGGTTACAGGTTAAAGGTTAGGAGAAGGCAAAAACAGGCCATTTTCGGCTATTTTCCCTGATCATCGCTGATTTTCTGGAGGAGTTCCTCGGTCAGTTTGCCATTGGACTCAATGTTCTTCACCAGCCAGTCGGCGGACTCCTTCAATTCACTGTTCGGATACTTCTGCATAAACTCGTGGAAGACTTCCAGGGCAAGACTATCCATCTTCAAGTTCTCGTTGAGGATAAATCCGCGACTGAACATAGCCTTTTCAGCATTTTCATTGTCGGGCCACATGCGGTAGAAGGCGTAATATTCAGCTTCGGCATCACCATAAATTTCTGCATCCGACTGCGTTTGGGCCATCATATATGTTGAAAGCTGGAACAGGGAGTCGTTTTCGGGATAAGAGTACATAACATCGCGGTAAGCGTAAAAAGCATCCATGGGCTTACCAGCCTTATACAAGGAATCGGCGCGAGCCATTAAGCCGTCCACAGTATAGTTAGGAACATACTGCGGTGCATCATCACCATAGAAGTGATTCGAAGCCTTTAAATAGCACTCCGCCGAGTAACGACGACCAAGATATTCTTGGACAATCGGACTCCTCTGGGTATGGATGTTTGTAATACTTTGTTCAAAAGTCTTACCCTTATAGACCATACTGTAACCAGTCAGGTACTCGTGATTATAGACGTTCTTGGAGAAAGTGGCCATTTTTCCCACTTCCTCTCTGACACCTTCATAATCAAGGTCGGCACGAATATGCGTTCTGATTCTTGCGAAGAAACTTTTTAAAGAATCTTCAGAAACCGAGCCAACGCCCATCTTTCTTCCAATGTAGCGGTCAAAGATGTAGTCCCAGCGGGTTGTACGAACCAGAGCCCTGTATTCCCAGGTGTGGTCCAGTTTGTAATCCATGGCGAAACTTGCATAAGCAAGGGTTTCTGCGACCATGCGGGCAATGCGTTCGTGAGACTTGGTAGTCAACTTGCGATTGCCGAAATACTTTTTGTTGAATTCAACCAGTTCGCCTTCGGTAAACACAGGCTTGCCATCCTTGAGGATGACCGCGAAATCAGAATCAACTTCGGGCATGACACCATTAGCAACATCAGCCTTGACTGCAGCTACGGCACGTTCAAATGGCTTGACCTGGGAGGCCACATTCTCGGCCAGGAAGAAACGCTGGAAAACGGATTCGCCAGTGGAACGAAGGACCGGAGTCACATAACCGACGGACTTGTCGGACAAATTGTCACCAAGACCAGTCACGCTGCCGATACCAGCGGGAAGAGGATATTCGTGCTTGACGTAACCCACATAGCCGCTATCCTTTGCAGTCAGCTTATTCTTACTGGATTTTGCTGCAATCGCCTTGAACTGTTCCAAGGTTACAGGCTCGCCGAACAAGGAAGCCAACGCTGCGGAGTCGGACATTTGCACATGGTAAAGCACATAGCCCGGAACGGTCTTGTACTGTTCCTTATGAGATTCGTAGTAGGCCTTTACATCGACAGGAGGCAGCGCCGGAATAGATAAATGACCGCGTTCCAAAATTTCGCCAGAAGCGGCTTCACGCAGAGACAGGCGCTGGTTTTCAATGAAACGGCGCTTAGATGAAGCGGTATCGCCTTCGCTGTTGCTAATATATTCAGCAAACTTTTCGGCGTTCTTGAATACGTAGTACTCCCCCGCTACCTTGGAACGGACCTTCATGTACTCGCCCGAAGAATCCGCCGGGAAAAGATGTCTGTTTGCATCGTAGAAACGGCGCAGTTCAGAGTCCGTGTACATCATGCATTCATCAACGAAAAAGCGCTGATAAACATTGGTCAGGATTCGAGCATCAATGTCCTTGAAATAGTTTTCCCAATCCTTTTCGATTTCGGGATATTCCTTTTGAGCATAGGAAGCAATGGCGGCCCTGGCATAAAGTTTTTCATAGACATCTTTATTCCACGAGGCATCCTTGCCGGAATTGATTTCCAGCAGCATCAGGTCTTCTTTATAAACGTTTTCGTCGTTAATTCGAGCTAAAAGAGAATCCTTGGCGCCAACACCATTACAGCCAGAAAGGAGGGCCGCTGCAGCAGCGCAAACTGCTACCTTGGTCAAAGAATATTTTTTCATCAGAATCCCTATTATGTACAACACCTTTGAAAATAGTAAAAAAAAGTCAAAACGTATCCAAAGAAATCCGTTTTGGTTGCTAGAGAAACCACTTTGTAACGTAAGTTTATCGTAAGAATCCAAATAAAAAAACTATATTTGGCGTGGTTTTTGATTTTGTTGGAGGTGTTTATGAATTTCAAATGCAGGTATCTGCTTTTGCTTTTAGGGCTTATGTCCCTTGCCACGGGGGCTGAGACCTCCCTGGCCGCAAACATTTTCGTACAAGATCCCGCTTATTTTCACCAGCGCCAGGACTACCTGAAAAAGCTGCAGCAGGAACTGGACTCCCCCAACGAAAGTCTGGATTCCCTGCTTGTAGAAGCAGACAGAATCGCACAGATGAGCGACAAGTGTACCGTCGTAAGCATTAACGACGTAATGGACGAAACCTGCTGGACGTTCTACAAAGTAGAGCTTCCTGCATTTGAGCAGCATTATGCCGAAATTACAGGCGAAGTACGCCTGGGCTACATTGAAACAGTCCGCAATCTCGAAGACCGAAAGTTGCAGATTGACGCCTGCGCCAACTCCCTGGTTAGCTTCGTCTTTTCAAAGGAAGAAAACCTGAATGTAGAAGGCGGAGTGGCCTTGGAACCCAAGACCAACGGTATTGAAGCCAACTATGATTTTACCATTCAATATCAACAGGATCCGCGTGAAGACGTAATGAAAATTGCCAAAGTCTGGGGCGAAACCTGCAAGGATATGGTGATTCGTCAGGACGGAGCAGGCTTTGCACCGTTCTTACTGGAACAACTTGACCGCCTGAACAAGGAGCTGAAGGATAGAGGTTCCTTGGCCGTGCTGAAGGTCGATACCGCAGCCGCCCCCACCATCTATGTAGATATTGCAAAGCCCGTCCGCAGCGCCTACTACCTGAACGACACGAAGATTTTCCACTCACGCATCAGCTCCAGTTCCGTAGACAATAGCCATCTGCGTATTACGTTCACCAAGGACGGTGTCATTGCTGGCGGCGAAAAAATCGTGAACAAGCCAAACGGCGTTCCCATGCAGTACAAGGGCAGTGTACAGTTTCCGGCAAACACCACCAAGATCGATGGCCGCTGGTTTATGGAAGGCAACGGCAATACCGAAGGTGTTGACTTTGGCCCGGATTACGACGAAGATTCCCTGACCGTAGCAAAGGCCGAAGAAGCTAAGCAGGAACAAATTGCTGCGCAGAACATCGCCGCAGAAAAGGCCGCCGAAGAAGCCAATCGCAAGGGATTGCACTTTAGTTTCTGGGCAGGAATTACTGGGGATATTGTTAACTATACAGACCGCACCGTCTGCGCCTACATGAATCTTGTCGACGACACCGATGAAGTAAAAAACACTTGCAAAAGCGGCTACACCTTCTTTATGCCAGACATTGGAGCCGCAGCACGCCTTAAGTACAATTTTGGTCCCAGCGACGACATGTTCGTAACCGCAGGCGTGGGCGGAATGTACGGCATGGCATTCGCTTCTAAGGAAAAATTTGAAAGCATCCTCAAAAGATCTTATGCCGGACTTTTAGGCCAATTTGAAATTGGCTACAAGAATTTCGGTATTCGCGAAACTATGATATTCCATATCGTTATAGACGATGCCGAACGCTGGAACCAATTCCGTACCGGAGCGTTCTACGGATTCAACGTTTCTAACAAAGTAATGTTAAACCTGGAACTCGGTTTTACTTACATCAATAACGCTGGCAACGGCTTCTACGCCGGTATCGGCACAACATTCTAGGAGAGAGAATAATGAACAAGATCTACCTCGCACTGACCCTGGGCGCTGTCATGGCAGCATGCTCTTCTGAAAGCGCAAGCGAAGCCAATAAAAACAATGCTGAAAACGGCAATTTCGACAAGGTCAGCGTCGTTACTGGCACCTTGGAAGATGCTCGCGACGGCAAGACATACAAGACCGTTACCATCAAGGACCAGACCTGGATGGCAGAAAACCTGAACTACGCCGTTGACAACAGCTCCTGCGTTGAAGGCGATTCTGAAAACTGCGAAACCTACGGCCGTCTCTACACCTGGATTGCCGCCATGGATTCCGCAACAACCGGCTGCGGCTACGCTGTTGTTTGCGACTTGGCAGACTCTATCGCACAGCCTAAGGTTCAGGGCATTTGCCCCGAAGGTTGGCACATTCCTACCGATTCCGATTGGGATATCCTGATTGAAGTCACCGGCGACGAAGACCACGCTGCACAGGCCCTCAAGTCCAAGGAAGGCTGGACAAGAGACGCTGGCGAGGACACCTACAAGTTCAACGTGCTGCCCACCGGCTACCGTGGCGAAAAGGGTGACTATACTCAGCCCGAAACTGCAACCTTCTGGGCTTCTACTGAATTCATTCAGACCACTTCCAACACCGATATGTATCCTACCGGCAAGTACTCCAAGAACGCTTGCGCAAGATACATGGATCGCGACATTTCTGTCAAGCATCGTTCCTACGACAAGAAGACTGCACGTTCTATCCGTTGCATCAAGGACTAATTTTCGCGCAAATTTAAGCTTCAAAGGCGGCCGAAAGGCCGCTTTTTTTATGTAACTCGTTGAGCATCAACGAGATAAATTCTATTTTTTAGGGCAAGTTGAAAAAACTCACTTCAACATTTGCTGGAACGACCTTTATTGTAATGGTCGTGGTTGGCGCCATTGCCCTTGGCGTCTGGTTTTGTCGTGAGCTCATTGAACGATTCCTAGCCGAGCCCCACACCGTTTCCGGCGTAACAATTTATCCCTACGGCCACCAAAACAAGGGTCTCCTCACCCATTCCTTCGATTCAATCAAGGTGGAAATGGACGGGACCACCATCCGGGTCACCAAACCGGTTCTTGACATTACGATTTTGGGCGAGTCTAAGGGCGTTACCCTGAATTTGGATACGGTGGACGCATTCGTCAAGATTCCTGAATCAAGCGAAAAGAAAAAGACCGCCAAGCCGGACACCACCATCCCGGCCATTCCCGAGGATTTGCAGATCCCTGTACCGGTAAAATTAAGCGTGGCCCAGGCCAACGTACAGCTTTCTAACGACATGAAGTGGAACGTATCCCAGTTAGAGGCAAAGAACTACGGAAAGACTGCGGTAGGCGTTACTATCGAAAAGGTTAGCGGCGATTATGTTTCAAGCCCAGCGTCAGTGAACTTGACCGCAGACTTCGGAAGCGAAAACCTTAGAGCGACAGCCAACGTTAAAACAGAACAAGACTCTGTCAGCCTAAAGGTGGATGCACCCAAGAGCAATCTGACTCAACTCAAGACGAACACAAACGTTACCGTTAGCGATCCCAAGAAATGGATTCCCGTAAAGCTGCCCGACGCACTCCCCGGAATCGGAAAGTTGCAGGTAAATGCGGAAGCCACCGTAGATGTTAAGAAAGGCACCACAAAGTATAACGCCACCGTAAAGACCCACATCGGTGAAGTCTGGCCGCTACAACCGGAAGATGTAACCATCAAGATAAAGGGCGACCAGAACAACTTTAACACCGACATTTTCATGACCAACGGCGAAGGCGGAACAATCCGCTTTACCGGAGACTTCGACAAGAATCTGGACGGCACCTTCGAGGCCCAGGTCCAGCACATGAACGCCAAGTTCGGCCCCCAGATAATGCCTCTTGACGTTGAAATTGTTTCTGCCGAAAAGAAGGGCAACTTTATCGACGCTAAGCTGGAGACTCGACAAGGTTCCCGCGTGGATGCACACCTGGACTTTACCGATTCCCTGATGATTAATTTTGTTGGCGAAGTGGCCACCTATGAACCATGGGCGCTAGACTGGACACACGGCAACGTTATCCTTAAGAATCCCAAGATGTACGGAACCTTCGACATGCACAAGCTTAGGGTGCTGGGCAAGTTTGACACCATCCCCTACGCCTACCACATGACCGCGGACTCCGCACAGGTGATGTTGGCGCTTGATACGGACGGCATCATTTTCACAAACTGCATTCTGTACACGCCTAAGGAAGTTTTTGACTTTGACGGTGACGTTATCTGGGGAACCAACACTCCCCATACTTCTTGGAATGTGACACAGCGACACGGCGGCAAGGCCAGCGTTTACATCAATCTGGGCGACACTTTATTCCTCGACGCCAAGGCGAACCGCACTGTGATAGAAACAATTCCTTTCGCAGACATCAAGATTAGCGACAAGATCAAAGGCAACATTACCGGTAAGTGGCACCAGGACTTTGACAACAACATCGGCCAGGCCGAGCTTTCTGCCGAGGGCGAACTGGACGCATTCAAAGTGTCCGGCGATATCGTAGCACGACAGAACGGCGACACCTTATTCATTGATGACGCTATCCTCACCCAGAGCAAGAACTCCGGACGATTGAACGCAGCAATCATTTTGCCAAACGATTCCAACCCCGACTTTAAGCCTACTAGCTTCCTGCCTATACAGATTTTGCATGCTTGGGGCGCGTCTAAGGAATTCAGCATTCCTCTACTGCTGGAGCCCTTGAACGACAGTACCTTAACCTCCGGTCTGATTTCGGGTGAACTTGCTTACAACGAAGGCGAAGGCTTGATTGGCAGTCTAGACGTATCTAACATTGCCTTTGCAAACATTTCCAAGAACTTCTTTGACATCAAGAAGTTGAATATCTTTGCTGCAGGCGACAAGGTGGAATTAAATTCCTACCTAGATATCGGTAACGGCGGATGGGCCGGTAACACACAAATTATTCTAGACAACATTTTTGGAGAACAGCATCACGTTAGTTTCTCACATGGTAGCGATAACGGCGGCACCCTTTGGGCCGAAGGCTCCTTCGGCAACGACCTCATGTTCCAAGGCACGGTGGATGCAAACGGTTCCTGGTACATTCCTAAGACCATTAGCGAAATTCAGAACACCGACGTACACATCGATATTTCTGCAGACCTAAAAAAGGGCTTGAAGGGTATTGTTGCAGACATCCGTTCTGACTCCACAAGTTTCCAGCCACCTAAGATGAATATGAAATTCCCGTTCCATCTTCGTGGGCACCTGGAAGACGGCTTAGTGAACATCAGCGAAGCTGGCACCCATAACGAGCTTGGCGAAAAGATCAACGCCACAATCCGATTCAGTCTTGACAGTATGAAACTTGAAGCTGTCGACGTGGCCTCAGAACAGTACACCATTGACTTCGGCATGGGCAAGCTTACCCTGCAAGGAATCAAGGGCCACCTTGAGGACAAGGAAAATGAATTGTCCGTTACAGCAAACATTCCGAAAATTGCGTTTAACCTTGATGACGATTTGTACGGCAAGGCAGAAGCCCTGGCCCACGGTGATATCGGATTCCGCATTCCCCATAGCGAAGAAGGTGTCATCATCAACAACACCATCTACGGAAACATTCTGATTGACAAGCTTGTGTACTACAAGGACTTTAGCATCGAAGTCACTCCGACAGCCTTGGATAAATATCTGACCACAATCAGCAACTACGCAGCAAAGCTCCGCAAAAAAGAAGTCCAAGAAGAAAAGCTCTCTACAGCAAGCCCCATCAACCTGGCGCTACATATTAGCGACACCCAGAAGGATTCCATTGCAGTTGTTACGCCTGTAGCCACCTTCCCCATTACCATTGACCTTTGGGCTTTGGGCAACACCAACAGACCGTTGCTCCGCGGCGATGTAACGAATACGAACTCCGGTTTTATCGGCATCAAGGACGTTTACCAATTCGACCTAAATTCCTTCCAGATTTCTTGGAACGATGTTCCCTGGCAGCAAGGCGTGATCGACGTAAACAGCAGCCAGGACTTACCTTATTGCACAGCAGAAACAACGGAAAAAGAAAAGGAAACCTGCCCCATCAACCTGGATATTCAGGGAACCATTACGAACCCGCAGCTCGTGCCCTCGTCTAACTGCGGTATGGAATCTTCTGCAGCAATCTACTACAACATTTTCCTTGGATGCATTGCAGACGACAACGGAGAAAATACGGACTGGAATGAATTTGCAGGTAAGGCTATCGGCAAGGTCATTACAACCGCAGCCAACAAGACTCTTGGAGGCGACTACATCGGCGATATCGAAATGAAGGTGATGCTGTTTGAAAACACTTCCATGAGCGACAAGGACTCCAGTTTTGTGAAGGTTCCCATTTCCTTGGATCGTTGGGTTAAGAACTTGAGCCTTATCCTCGGCTACACTCAGGACCAGAGTGAAAACCCCACGTACGACCAGGCACTTCAATTCGGCGTGAACTATACGTTGCCCTTCTTCCAAGAAGAAGAGTACTCTCACAAGAACCACATTTCACCCACCCTTTCGTTGAACGCCTTGCTGATTTCTAAGCAATACTTGACCAATACGGGTACCGAAGGTAGCGGCAACCGAGTAGAAAAGAATGTGGGTATTAACTACGTTTACCGTTATTGGAACCCATGCTTGCTCGGACTCGGTAAATGCGAAGACGCAGAAGAATCAGAGAAGAAAACAGAACAGCCAAAACCAAAGGAGGACGGTAAATGAAACGACTCCTAGTTTTGCTCGTTATTCTGGCAGCTTTCCTTTTCGCCGGCGAAGGAAAGCATCCTTGGCGCGTCGAGATAAACGGCAACAAGGCTTTCTCTACGTTCCAGTTGGAAGAACAGTTGGATATTCCCGAAGGCTTCGGCCAGATGGACACCACCAAGCAGGATTTCTTGATGCGCTTGTCCATGGAAAACATCAAGGCGTTGTACTACTCCCGCGGCTACTACAGTCTCGACATCTTCCTGGACATTAAACGAGAATACATCGGGCAGGACAGCGTACGCACCAACTACGTTATGGACATTCGCGACGGCAAGCGTTACCGCTTTAGCGGTGTTAAGCTGAACATGCCGGAAAACAGCCAGATCAACATCGACAACTCCGACCTGAACGTTTCCAAAAAACGTTTCTACAACCAGGAAGACATTTCTGAAGATTTGCAGACCATTCAGCAGGCATTCCGAAAGGAAGGATTCTTGCACGCCTACTTGACGTCTGTAGAAAAACTGGATACGGCGAAGAAAAAGATTTTCGTAGAAATAAACGTGACTCCCGGCGCTAAGGTGATGATGGGTAACATGGTGAGCCAAACCCTGCGCACTCCTAGCAGCAACCTATCAACGGAACAAAACAACGAAGCTGGTCTTACAGATACCGCATGGCTTTCCTCCTTGTGGAAAATTCCCCAGGGCGAAACCATCGACGGAGACCAGTACAACTCCTTCAAGTCAAAACTTTTCTCTACACAGCTCTTTACGCAAATTAGGCTGACGGACTCTCTTCGCGAGGACGGCCTTTCCGACGTACACATGATGGTGAAAGAACGCGTGCCCGGCGAACTGCGCTACGGATTCTTCTTTGAAGAAATCTACGGTTTTGGTGCTATGGCTAGCGTTAAGCACAAGAACTTCTTTGGAAAGTTCCACGAATTCTACGGCAACTTTTTGCTGGCGCAACACAAGCAAGAAGCCTCCATCGGTTACGCCAACCCCTTGCTCTTTGGCACGTCTTTCAGTTTCATTCCTACGGCTATCCGATTTGAAGACCGTTTGACGTTGAACCACGAAAAGATTACACCCCCTGCCTACCCCGACAGCGTGGAAGAACGATACGAAGTGATTAACCGTGCCGACTTGACCTTCGGCATTTCTCAACACGTTCGATTCCGTGGTACTGCAGAAGCCCGTTATGTGAACAAGATGGTAGATCAAATGTTCAAGCTGAAGGGCGAAATTGCATTGACCTTTGACTACACCAACGATTACTTCAACCCCACCAAGGGTATCCGCTTGGCACCGACCTTTGGCGCAGGCACCAACTGGGGCGGCACGGAATGGGATAAGATGGCAATCTTCGGTGACCCCTACACTTACGGAGAAGCCACCGCCAACATTTACTTCCCCTTGTTCTGGACGTTCAACGGGGCATTCAGCGGTAGCGCCGGACGATTCTTTGCAAGGGCTAGCGAAGACGATGCCCGAGTATTCTATCAGGGCGGTTCAAGATCTGTGCGTGGCTACCGATTCCGCAGTATTTATGCAGGCTACACTTCCACCGATGAGAATGGCGAAGAAGTGATCAATACGGGCCTTACACCCACCTACATCCGATTCAACCAGGAAATTCGTTGGAGTCTGCCGTGGAAGGCAGTACAGCAATGGCAGATTGTGCAGTTCTATGACTGGACAAAGATTATGGACGAAGACCCGAAATACGCCAGCGCAACAGACGAAAGCCTTGGCCTTGGTATTCGCTACCGCTGGCAGTTCCTGACCTTCCGCCTGGACTACGCCTTCAAGAAGAATTTGACGGATTGGAGCCCAGAAGGATTTGCCTGGGGCCGATTCGCCTTCGACCTTTCCCAGACTTTCTAGAGTTTAGGAATTACGAACTGATTTCTGATACAGTTCTGACAAGCCGTTCTTGGCCACATCAATGGAACACAGGGGTATACCGGCTGCGGCAAGAGCTGCCTTAACTTGTTCCACAGAAACGGGACCATTGAACTTCAAATTCATAGCACCAGCAGAATCACAATCATCGCTCTTGGATTTCACGGTGCCACAGCTGATTACCTTGCCATCGTTAATAATTGCAAAATCAGTAGCCTCGGCCTCCATCTCCGCAAGAATATGGGAGCACACGATAGCGGTGCCACCATCTTCCTTACGCCAATCCGAAATCATGGACCAAACTGATTCACGGGAAATCGGATCCAAGTTTGCCACAGGTTCATCAAGAATCAAGAGCTTCGGATTATGAACCATGGCACGGAGAATCTGAACCTTTTGGCGATTACCCAAGGAAAGGGACGAAAGTTTCGTGGACAATGTCGGCATTTCCAGCTTATTTGCCAGATAGGTCATTCGTTCATGAGACCGTTTCTCGTTGCGAACTCCGGTTTCACCCAGTCCATAAAAACCGGCAAAGTAGTCCAAGTATTCTTGGATGGAAAGTTTTGGATAGATTCCCGGATTTTCAAGAAGAACACCATAGCATTCAGGATTCAGAAAACCATTTTCACCACGGAAATCCGTTGCAATATTCAAATTACCAGCATAGCTTGCGAAACGACCACAAAGCAATCGAAGCAGTGTCGTCTTACCCGCCCCATTAGGGCCAAGCAACGCAAAAAAGCTTCCTTGAGGAATTTCTAGGGATATATCCGAAAGAGCCAACTTACTGGAACCCGGATAGCGGTAGGAAACCTTGTCTAGCTTGATTACGTTCATATCTCCGAATATAGAAATTGCGGTAAGGAAGAAACAAGAGAAAAAAACGCCTTGCAGTTTTACTGCTAGGCGTTTTTTTTAATTATGAATTATGAATTACGAATCACTAGACTAAACCAGGCGGCTCCGCCGCGTTTATCTTATCTCGTAAATCGTACTTCGTAATTGGTAATTACAAGTAATTTCTCTTCGAGAAATTACTTGTAAAGCGGGTGCTTCTTGCAGAGGTCGATGATTTCCTGACGGATAGCCTTCAGGCCTTCTTCGTTGTCCTTGTTCTGGATGCAACGGTCGATGATCTGAGCTACCAGGCGGGAATCGTTTTCGTCGAAGCCACGGGTAGTGATGGCAGCGGTGCCAAGACGTACGCCGGACGGATCCATGGGCTTGCGAGTGTCGAACGGGATGGTGGAACGGCTGCAGGAGATGCCAACCTTTTCCATTGCGATTTCGGCATCCTTACCACCGATACCCTTGGAAGTCATGTCCACAACCATGAGGTGGTTATCGGTACCGTCGGAAATGATCTTGTAGCCGAGCTTCATCAGTTCGTCGGCCATAGCCTTTGCGTTCTTGATGATGTTCTGGGCATAGGTCTGGAATTCCGGCTGGAGAGCTTCCAGGAAGGCAACAGCCTTACCAGCGTTGATGTGGTCATGGGGACCACCCTGCATACCCGGGAACAGACCTGCGTCGATTGCCTTGGGCAGGGAGACTTCCTTTTCTTCACCCTTGACGATCTTCTTGATCATCTTGTCCTTGCACATGATGATTGCAGAACGGGGACCGCGGAGAGTCTTATGGGTGGTGGTGGTGACGATATCGAAGTAGGGAACCGGAGATTCGATTGCCTTACCAGCGATGAGGCCAGCAACGTGAGAAATGTCAGCCATGGTGAGAGCGCCAACTTCGTCGGCGATTTCCTTGAACTTCTTCCAGTCAAGGTTGCGGCTGTAAGCGGAGAAGCCAGCGAGGATCATGCGGGGCTTTTCCTTGAGAGCGATTTCACGGACCTTGTCCATGTCGATGCGGCCAGTTTCCTTATCCACTTCGTACTGGACGAAGTTGTAGAGCATACCGGAGAAGTTCACCGGATGGCCGTGAGAAAGGTGTCCACCGTGGTCCAGCTTGAGGCCGAGAACCTTGTCACCCGGCTTGAGAACGCCCATGTAGACAGCGGCGTTTGCAGGAGAACCGGAAAGGGGCTGGATGTTTGCGTGGTCACAACCAAAGAGCTGCTTGCAACGTTCGATTGCCAGGGCTTCCATCTTGTCGATCACTTCGTTACCACCGTAGTAGCGCTTGCCAACGTAGCCTTCGCTGTACTTGTTGGTCAGCACGGAGCCCATAGCTTCCATGACGGCCTTGGAGGTGTAGTTTTCGGAGGCGATCAGTTCGATGCCATATTCCTGACGTTCGGCTTCCTTCTGGATGATAGCGTAGATAGCCGGATCGGTCTGTTGCAGAGTAGATTTAAGCATTTTTGCTCCTTGAAGTTTACACGCGTAAAGATAGTATTTTAAGGCCGATTTTTAAAGATTTTTGCCGTTTTTTGCTCATTTTCGCCAATCATCTCCGTAACTCATTGACATTCAACAAGTTACGAAATCCATTTTACGATGTCGAAAATTAGAGTTCGTAGATTTCGGAATACTTGGCTTCCAGATAATCCAGGAAATCGTCAGGAGTGAATTCACGGCCGGTAATCTGGCGGATCCAATCCTTGGGTGCTTCGCGGTCGGCACGAGCCCAAACGTGATCCTTCATCCAGCCATTGATCTTGGCAAAGTCTCCGGCAAGAACTGCGACGGACAAGTCGAATTCGGAATTCATCTTGTTATAATACATGGCGTTGTACATGTTGCCCAAAGCGTAGGTGGGGAAATAGCCAAATCCGCTGGTCCAGTGCACATCCTGAAGAACGCCTTCCGCATCGTTGGAGGGTTCCACGCCCAGGTATTCCTTGTACTTGGCGTTCCAAATCTTGGGCAGGTCCGCAATGTTCAAGGGCTGTCCGTTTTCCATGCCGTTCATGATCATCTTTTCGATTTCGTAACGGATAATCACGTGGAAGGTATAGGTGAATTCGTCAGCTTCCGTGCGGATAAGGCTGGGGGTTACCGTATTCATGGCCTCGTAGAATTCCTGCTCGGAAACGCCCTCGAAAACGTTGGGGAACAATTCCTTGCACTTGGGGAAAATGAGGTGGATGAATTCCTTGCTACGACCAATGCGGTTCTCGTAGAAACGGCTGGTGGACTCGTGCATGCCCATGGTCTTGTTGTATTCGATGTAGTGGCTGAAGTTTTCTGCCGGCTGGTTCTGTTCGAACAGGGCGTGGCCACCTTCATGAATAATGCTGAACATGCTGGAGTAGAACGCAGTAGGATAATAATGGGTTGTGACGCGGACGTCATCCTTGCCCGGTTCCGTGGTGAAGGGATGTTCCGCCGTGGAGAAGGCTCCGCGGGTAAAGTCAAAGCCCATGACTTCCAGCAGGTACTGGGCCATTTTCTTCTGGGCTTCGTCGGTAACGGGGCGGCTCAAGAAATCCGTACGGATCTTTTTCTTGCTGGCCATGATGCGCTTGAGCAGCGGCACCAGGCGTTCCTTGCAGCGGTTGAAGGCATTGTCCAGATCGGCACAGGTAAGGCCGCGTTCATAGCCATCGAAAACGGTATCGTAGGGAGTCGATTTGCGGTCTTCGTTCAGGGACTCGGCCTGAAGCTGTGCGGTACGCACCTCCCCCAGGGACTTTTCGAAGAGGCTGAAATCCTTTGCTTTTTTAGCGTTAATCCAATTGACGAAGGCGCGGTTATAAATCTGGGAATGTTCCAGTTGCATCTCGGGAGAAATGTTCTTCTCGCGGGCGAAATCCCGATGAAGGGATTCTGCCAGGCAGCGGTCAAATTCCGCAGCGGTTTCGCTACCGCAAACATCCGCCGTCAATTCGCTACGATGGTCATAAATATACTGGCAGGCATCAATATATTCCTGGCCCTTCTGGAGGGTAAACGCCTTGTTACTCAGAAATGCAGAAACATTGCCTTCTTCTTCCATGCCGGCAGAAGGGCAAATGGTCTGCTGGTCAAATCCCAAAACTGCGGAAGCCTGGTTATAAATGCGAACTTCCTTCAAGACGCTCTTGACCAAGTTCAACGAAGATTTCAGTTTTTCGCTCATCGTATCTAGATCCTTCGGCGAGTCTTCGCCATGAATATTCCACACATCGGGCCTGCGATGGCCAATACATTAAATAAAAAGGCATGCAAAGAGCATGCCAAAAGTCTTATTTCTTTGAAGATTCCTCAGATTTTTTCTGAGCCGCAGCCTCGTCGGCCACTTTTCCCAGCTGGGCAGCCAACTTTCGGGTTTCTTCAAGTTCATCGAAGGCGCTAACTGCAGGTCCCTGGTCTTCCCCACTACGAGAATTGAAAAACACGGCCAGCAAAAAGAACACCAAAATGTAAAGGCCCATAGCCGCAAGCACACCGAGGAGTTCCGAACCACTCAATGCGGCAACCTTGACGTAAGCCACAATGGACAGGGGAACCGCAAGCATCAATAAAAAGGCAGGGAGTTTTTTCTTCATGTTCTAAAAATACAAAAACCGCGCCAAACCATTTGATGGGCAAGCGCGGTTTAATCATTTCATTGGCAAATTTGAATTAGCGAGGGCCCGCTTGCTTTTTGACTTTCATGGCCAAGCTAGCGTCGGCATCTTCAATTTCATACTTATATCCGGGTTTATACCCGTTTGCCAAGCCCGGCAAGTCTTCGCCACCAGCAGAGTACCAGTTATCCTTCATATAGACAAAGCCAATTGTCGTATCTACAGCTACCCCATCATCCCAAAGGCGGTAAATGGATACAGCATCGGACTTGTTGAAAATATTCTTTTCCAAGTAGCAGCGGGCAGAATCGGTACACTCAACTCCAAAGTGGCCAACATCCATAAAGAAGTTGTTGTAGGCATGGAGCATGCCGCCTCGGGCAAACACACCAGAGAAGCTCATGTTGGCAAAATAGTTGTGATGCAAAGTCAATGTCTGGTCACCTTCCTTATACAATTCAGGTTCCAAGCCAAAGAGGATACCTGTATTGGCGTTTTCGAAACGAGACCAGGAAATAGTTACATCGTGGGATCCACGCTTTACATCTAGCTGAACCACAGGGTATTCATCAAAGGTGCAGTGATCAATCCAAACTTTATTAGATACGTTATGAATGGAAAGCGCTCTGCGGGTTGTGGAATCTTTTTCGTAAATAGAAGGCGTAGAGAATGTAATGTTTTCAAAAATCAGATTGGAGGTCATCTCCGTTAAAATACCAGTTCCCGTAATTCGAATATCACGGCCACGACCATCGAAAGTCTTGTTAGACTTGATGCGAAGGGGGCTTCCCAAATGGTACACGCCACTCTTTTCAAAGAGGATCCAAACGGCAGTATCCTTGGTGGCACATTCGCGGAGAGAACCTGCAGCAAGAACAGCCTTTGTCGTAGCGTTACCCAAGGAATCCACATTGGTGGTATCTTCTACAATGATGTAGTCATCGGTAGTTGTAACCACACAGATTTCGCCGCCTTCACCACCGGTAACGCCCTTGGCATAACCATCGGCAGAAGCAACCAAAGCGTCGTGTTCAGACCAGTCCTTCGGATAGGTTGTGTAGTTGGAATTGCCAGAAGCAACATCCTTCAAAGATTCTTCGTTGACGCCACCCAGGAAAACATCATCCAGGAACAAGGTATCGCCCTCGTCCACCTTAAAGTCGATTCGGCTCAACTTGAAATTTTTTGCGTCAGCCTTACCGAAAGCCTTCATATCGGCTATAGCAATGGCGTAGGGTTTCCAGACTTTGCTCAGCTGAACTTCAGTGGACCAACCGCTTTCAGAATCGCTATTGACGTCGCCATAGGCCAGGGAAACGCGAAGCTTGCCGGTTCCGCGAGCGGAGAACATCAAGGTATCCAACTTGGGCAATGCGTAGGCAGAATCATAAAGGCCCAGCAAGAATCCCAGGCGATCTGTCATGCGGGCGCAGCCACCAGAAGCGCAACCTTCGCTACCGGAATAACTGCTGGCAAGTTCCTTGTTCCAGAGAGGCATAATGTTCTTGCCATCGGCATCCAGAGCGTACCACCAGCCATCACCAAGAATCTTGCCGGAAGCGGAAATTCCGCTGAAGCTTTCGAAATCTTCTACAGCAAAGCCACGAGGCGCACCCAGGCTCACCGCAGGCACCTTAGTACCCGCATCTGCGGATACACTGATCATACCACGGTTAGAAAGGCTTTCGATGCGCAAGCCGAAATTACCGACAGGGAGCGAATCCACTACAAAGTGGCCTGCGCTATCGGGCACAACGAAACGATCAAGACCCGCTATGCGAATAACAGAAGGGCCCTGACCCGGAGTAACGTAACCTTCGATGGTCGCAAGTTCACCCAGCTTCATGGAATCAGAAACTGTACCGGAGGAATTTACAGACACATAGGAAACTGCACCAACAGCCTCGTCTTTCTGGGTATGGCGAGCTTCAACAACATAGGAACCAAAAGTCACATCCGCAAATTCTACACGACCCTTGTCATCAGACAAAGTCCATTCCACATCGGTGGTTCCATCAGACAAGTAATCTTCGGAAAGAAGGCGTACGCGAGCCTTTGCCGCAGGCGTTCCATCTGCCAAGCGCACCTGCAGTGCAATAGTGGATTCCGCCTCGGTACCGCCTGCTGCGGTTTTCGAATCCGTACAAGCAGAAAGGCCAAATGCAAGCATCAGACCAGACGAAATTGCAGACAGCTTAAACAGTTTATTAAGCATCGGCGCCTCCTTCCTGTTCTATTTCATCAGAAGCATTCACGCCATCGCCCTCAGCAATTTCCGCACCACGAATGCGACGCTTACGACCGCGGCGCTGCGGAGGCGGATACGGGTCGGACAGCGGGAACAACTGCATTCCCAGCTGGAAAACGCGATTGGGTTTCTGACATTGTCCCACCTTGGCGAGAATTTCACGACGGAAGCGGCGGACCATTTCCACCAATTCCTTGTAAGTATCTTCATCACACCCGAAGGCCAAAGTAGACAAGTTGCGTTCGTCACGACCAAAACGGTCCATGGCGTCTTGAGCCACGGTCAAATTCTGCTGGATATAGGAATTTACAGCAGTGCTGTAAGATTCGCTACCGCTAGAAATCAAGCCCTGGGTCTGTTCGTAAAAACCAGTTTCGGGATTCTTGCGAATCATGGAGAGGCGTTCAAGAAGTGCAATGGAGGACTTGACCTGGCTTGCGGTAATAGGCGGACGGACCATCAAACCAAGAGCTGCATCGTCACCCACATAAGGATAAAAAGTCACCAATTCACGAATGACCGCATGATACCAGTTGTCAAAATATTCAAACTGGTCCTTTGCCACATCTTCAACCTTACATTCCTTGGTAGCCACAAGCTTTTCCAGGAACTGACGACTCTCAGAATGATTCTTTGCCTGGTTGAAGGCTACCATATCGGCAAAGTACTTCTTTTCGCGATCATCCTTACAGAATATGTCTGCGAAAACCGACACAAGACGTGCGGTCAAATTACGCTTACCCTGCAAAATCTTGTTGAACATGGATGCATCGAAGCCCGCCTTTTCTGCAATATAGCGGTGGCTAAAGCGCCAGTCACCAGCATGGCGTTCTTCGTACGCATCCTTCAAGAAATCACGATAATTCAAATATTCAAAAAGATTGATCATCAGACTGTAGACTTTTATTTATGGTTATACGTCTACAATATAACAAAAAGTCCACATTTTAGATTCAATTTTAGTCCACATTTGTGAATTTATTTGTCAAAATTGTGTTAGATGTGTGTTATATCATACAAAAGGAAAAGGCCCTGCAAAAGCAGGACCCTTTCGACGGAAAAAGAATCGATTTACCTAGTCTTCAGATACACGCCGCGAGCGTTGTTCTTTTCAGGAACTGTACGACCAAGCAGGTTCACGGTGCGTCCCTGATTCATGCGCAGACCACGAGAATCAAACCTTCTGACGATAGATTCCGTGCTGGAAGAACTGGTATCAATTGTTTCTACCTTAGGCTCTGCGCCAATGCGGTACACGTCCTTGATATCAAAGCCAACCATATCCACATTGGGTCCACCATCAGAGGTAAGAGAAGTCATGACCAAGTCAAAGTCGCAGGCATCCAGCCACACATCATCCACATAGACGGTGTCCCACTTATCCCAAGATCCGCTAGGCGGGAATTCCACTTCGTAAGTTTTAGCATCAACCTTCACGCTCATCTTGCCAGCAGTGGTTTTGCCATTGCAATAGCGGATGAACATTCTAGCATTAGAAGCAGACTGATAAGAAGTCATCTTGTAAGTGGCATAGGAACCAATTCTATTGTCAAAGTTGAAGAATCCCTTTCCTTCGAAGCCAACATGGTTCGCTTCAGTCCAGCCCTGACCATCTTCGCCCACATTGGGATAAGACAGGTCGCTAACGCTGGGCCAGGCATCTGTACCTTCGAGGATTTCAAACTTAACCACTTCGCTACTGCTGGACGAGCCTCCGGTCTCCTGGCTAGAACTTGAACCAGGAATCGGCTGGTTTTCATTTCCATGAGCGGTTGTAACACACTGGGCACCACCTTCAAAAATTGCCGTGTAAGTGATGTCACGATACGGCATGGGCACCTTGTAGTAGTTGGAATCGGCGGTTATCTTTTTGCAATCGTCATCAGCCCAATACTGGAATTTTTTACCAAAGCTTCCCGGAGAAACATGCAGGTTAAGGGCTGCGCCACCCGGCAAATACTGGTTATGAGTAATCAAGCCACTTCCAGAAATATTTGCCTTTACCGTCAACTTGTAAGTAGGAGCGATAGCGCCCACCAAGGTTGTCAAGGCAGCCTTTTCTGAAGCGTTCACGCTGGAATTGTTCAGATTTTCGCGAAGCCCTTCCGTAATCATTTGAGCATGAACTACAGAACCAGATTCCTGGAAATGGGTAGTACCGTCGTTTGTTACACCACCTGCATAGTTGGGGTATTCACCCGGCAGGAACATTTTGAAAATGTAGCGGGAAATATAGGCGGAACTAACCTGCTTGTACAGGTTATAGGTCTTAGTGGTAAGATCGATAAAGGGAACACCATTCTTCTTCGCCACTTCAGCAATCTTATCCTTCACAGGATATTCTTTGCCCTTATGTGCCGCATCTGTAAGGTTATTATCAAACACATTACGCGGGTAAGTATTCATCATCAAGGGGCTCATGAGCACGATGTGGGCCCCCTTGCTCTTGGCACCATCTACGTACTGTTGGAACCAGTAGGCACTGGAATCAATAGGAACATAGCGATCAGCCTTGGAGTAGTCACGATCGTTGGTGCCCATCTGCACGAAGATGTAGTCGCCGGGCTGAGTATTGTTCAGCACTTCGGTCAGGCGACCATCTTTAATGAAGGACTTGGAGCTGCGGCCACCAATGGCGTAGTTGACGACCTTTACACGGGAATCATCAAAGAAGGGAGCGAGAACCTGGCCCCATCCGGTTTGCGGATAGGCTTTTTCGTTGTAATTGCAAACTGTAGAGTCACCAATCACATGGATTGTAAATGACGTCGTATCACTAACGGCAACGCTTGTAAAAATTGCAGCGGCAGCAGCTAACTTAAAGAATCTTGCGAACTTCATGACCACCCTACTTCAGCTTTGCCATGGACTGATGCATCACCTGAGAGCCCTTGCGGATTACAATGTGATAAACACCCTTGTTACGGACCATGCCGTTGAATTCTTCCGCGGAAATGCGGTTGCCCACCATCATCTGGCGCTTGGCAACCAACTTGCCCTGCATATCGAATACACTGACAACAGCATCGCTCAATTTTGCGATATTCAGTTTTGCATTTACAAAAGACGGAATGGAATCGGTCTTTGAGGAGTCCTCATTAACGGCATTTTCCTTGGCAATGACGGAGTTAACGCAAGCTGTATCCGAAGCACGGCACACATCTTCAAGGCTAAAGCCGAATGCGTCAATATTGGGAGCGCCATCGGAAGTGATAGACATAAACTTCAGTTCCGCTTCACCCGCGGGAGCATCGAGAACAACATAAGCTGTATCCCATTTGTCCCAGCCACCGGTGGGAGGAGCGCTTACATAGTAATCGTGATCCAAGTAGGCATTGAACATACGGTCTGTGTTGCCACCGTTTGCATAGCGAACAGCCAAAGTGGTATAGCCCGCACCAGGGAAGCGAAGTTTGTATGAACCGTATGAGGTATTGCTGTTGGCAAAATTGAAGAATCCATCACCTGTATGAGCCCAATTATCTTCGGAGTAGCCGTCACCTGCATCAGGCTTATAGGCATCAATGTAATTTTTGATGTTCTTGTCAATGGCAACTGAACTTTCGGTACTACCATCGATGGGAGTAAACGGTTCAAAGGTCACATCGTCCAAGCTCTTGGGAGTTTCCTTGGGGAAACTGGTCAAGGCCTTACCATCACCAGTATATTTTTGAGGGGTACCACCTTCATAAACCGCCGTGTATTGAGTAGATGCGTATCCCATCTTGAATGTATGAATGTAGGGAGAAATCACAGTGGAGACAGAATTTCCGCTGACCTTATTTCCATTACCATCATACCAGCCCAAGAACTTCTTGCCTGACTTGGGAATGGTTTTCAACATAACATTCATACCCGTCGGGTAATAGGCACTGAGAGATGTGGCTTCTGCGGAGCCTTCGGGAGAAACCTTCACATCCACCTGGTACATGGGAGCCATGTAATCGCCAAGTTTTTTGACAATGGGATCCTTATGGGCACGCATCTGTTCGGTGATGATTCGGCCAAAGGCATTGGCGCCATTCATCTGCAAATGAACCTGGTCCGCCTGGTCACCACCAAGGTTGCTGTATTCCGCCTTAGTTGCGTAATTGAAGATAAACTGTGCAGCATACTGCTCGCCAACAGAAATCATATAATTTGCAACCCATTCGCTCATGTCAATGGCGGGGACATTAAGTTCCTCAGCCAATTTCATGTTGAGAGCAGGATAACCGCGATAGCTGTTATGAATGGCGGTCGGAGAATCGTAGTAAAGACGACGAATGGGGCTCATGATAATGGGATAAGCGCCCTTTGCCTTGGCCTCTGCCACCAACTTTCTCATGTTGGATGCAAAGAAATCCTCAGTACTGTAGCTGACATCGTTAATGCCGAACTGGATGACTACATAGTCACCAGACTTTACCTTATCGGCAATGCAGTTACCTGCAGAACAGCCATGTTTCCAGAACATGTCATAATAGCCAACGGCAGTATTGCCCTTTTTGTCAAGACCACCGCCACCAAGAGACATACCGCCCTGACCGCGATTCACGACCACAGCCTTGTTCACGTCAAACCAGTAATGGAAATCCTGACCCTGACCCTGCTTAGGGCAGTAACCAGCAGCCCAATCCTGCATGGTGGAGTCACCAAGCATATAGATTGTCACTACGGCATTCGCAGCAGGGGCCGCAATCATCGAAGCAACAACAGCAGCCTGCCAAGCCTTACTAAAGAATCCTTTTTTCATTGTACACCCAAACAATTAACTTTACTTTTTCAAAGTGAAAATGGACTTAGAAACAGCAAAGCCATTCACGGAAGCCTTCACGATGTACTTACCCTGAGGCAGCATTTCGCGATCGATGACCACCATGTTCAAGCCCTCGCTCACATGGGTGTATACGCTTCCCACCACATGGCCGCGCATATCGTACACAACAACCTGTGCGCTGCCGGAACGATTGGAGCGGAGCACGCCCGTATTGGGGTTGTAAGCACCAAGGCTAGGAATATTCGTCGCAACAATTGCAGCGGGGACTGTATCTTGATCGCCACCCTGATTACCAGTCTGGCTTCCACTTTGTTCCGGAACCTTCTGGTCAGCAAAGATTTCAACACCGTCCATGGCGAAAGTAAACTGGTCTACATTGGGGCCGCCATCGGAAGTCATGGAAGTGAGCTTGATTGTATTCTTGCCAGCCTTCAAGGCAACATCCACAGTAACTTCCTTATAAGTGGTCCAGCCAGTTGCAGCAAATTCAACAACACCCGCAGACTTTCCGTTCACAGAGAGAGCCATATTACGGTTTGCCGTACCACCGTTAGCAAAGCGGATAGTCAAAGTAGTCTTTGCATCGCTGGGAGAGAAGATTTCCCATACACCGTAACTGGAAATAGAATTTGCAAAATTGAAGAAACCATCCTGTTCGAAGCCCGCATTATCGGTCTGGCATACAAAGCCATCAAATTCTACAGGCTTGCAAATTTCCAAGGAAGACTTGCCATCCTTAACGACAGGGTAATCTTCTGTTTCATCAGGAACAGACACGATAGGCTCGCCCACCACCTGAATTTCAGGTTGCTTCAAGTTCTTGACCATATCCGGCAGGTAGTAACCGAGATGCGGCGGCTGGTTGTAGGCAGTGTTCTGCCAGGCGATTGCAGTGCGGTAAACCGGATCATGCATCAGAGTGTAAACGCGATGAGGAGAGGTCACCGGAGTAGACACGATGAACAAGGTGGTAGGATCGCCATCCTTACGGAGCACCATTTCTTCGCGCCAGTCACCGAAGAGGTCAGCCACCAGGGACGGGGTGTTCTTGGTGCCGTTGCAGCCGGCGGCCTTCAAGGCACCCGGACCATCGAAATAGACATTAGCCTTCTTCGCAATGGGATCGTACTTGGTCACATAGCCGCCATCCAGCAGTTCATCGTATGCGTCGCCATCGAAGTAGATGCGGAAGTTCTGGGAAAGGGCTGGAGTTCCAAGAACATCGCCCTTGATGGTGTGAAGTCCACCGCCCTTAGCAGACCAGAATTCATAGCCGCGGTGAGTGGAGTCGATATCGGCAGCAATGCCACGACCGTTATCGTTACCGCCCTGAGGGCTACAGTGAAGAAACTTTCCGTCCTTATCGCGAAGGTCGTCGGTGCACTTTGCAGTTGTATGTTCCTGAACGCCGAAGAATTCAAGGCCCGGAATATCCGGATCCAGGTCGCCCAAGTGACCAGCGTCGCCATGGCCAAGGCCAGTGCGGTAGCGCAAGGTACCATCGTGATTCAGGGATGCAGCACCAAAGACAATTTCATCGTAGCCGTCGCCATCAATATCGCCGGTAGTAATGTTGTGGTTACCTTCTTCGTAAAGGCCCTGGCCCGGAGTTTCGGACTTGTGGTACCAACGCTGCTTTAGAGTGGTTCCGTCAAAGTCATAAGCTACAACATAGGAAGAAGTGTAATAACCGCGAGCAAAGATTGCGCTAGGATGAACGCCATCAAGATAGGCGGTAGCAGCAATGTAGCGTTCGCTACGGTTACCGTAATTATCGCCCCAGTAGCCAGCGCCGTTCTTGCCCTTTTCGGACTTCAGGATATTGCGGGGAGGAACGAAGTTAATGGTACTAACGGCTGCACCATCGATACCGCGGAAGACCGTCAGGAATTCGTTACCTGTAAGAACCAAGCCGTTACCATCGCGATAAACCTTGGACTTGTCGCCAATGGCCTTGCCCGTACCATCGATAGTACCATCGGAAGTCTTCACAATCATTTCAGCCTTGCCGTCGCCATCATAGTCGTAAACCTGGAACTGGGTGTAATGTGCGCCCGCACGAATGTTCGGTCCAAGGTCAATGCGCCACAGACGGGTGCCATCCAGCTTGTAGGCATCGATAAACACAGTGCCCGTATAACCGGTCTGGGAGTTATCGTGAGCGTTGGAAGGATCCCACTTCAGGATAATTTCGTATTCGCCGTCTCCATCCAGGTCGGCAGCGCTTGCGTCGTTAGGAGTATAAGTGCAAACTTCGCCATCGGGCATGGTCTGATTTGCAGGAGGCTGCAGCTTGATGGTCTTGAAGGGAACAGAACGACCGCTGTTGGAAACAGTCTGGTCTAAAACCACGGAAACACCTGATTTTGAGCCTTCCTTACCGTCTACAACAGCGGCAATTTCATACTTGGAGGACACCTTGCCAGACTTGTCCAAGAAATTTGTACCTTCAGAGCCCTTGATTGAAGCAACTTTGGAACCGTCGCGATAAAGATTGAATTCGGTAGCGGGGTCATCTGTACCCAGCAGACGCCAGCTTACCAAAACACCAGAACCCACGTTGGACGCCACCAGACCGCGAGTCAAGTTTTCCATCTGTTTCGGAGCAGCATTCGCTGCGGAGCTCACACCCAAAATTGTTGCACCAGCCAAAAGAATCTTAAGATACTGTTTCATAAGAACACTCCTACATCAACTGTAGACAAATATATCCAAATAATGTCCACATTTCTCGTAAAAAAAAGGAGACCTTATGGATAAAAAATCCATAAAAAAATCCCCCACCCCTACCAAAATTCAGTTTTTCAACCAAAAAAGGCCATTTTAAGGAAGCACTCCTCAAAACAGCCATTCTTTCTAAAAATTAGACTTTTTTTTCGTAAAATTATTCCAAATTGTAATATTTGCCAGGAGCAACCCGTCCCTTTACTGATTGGCCCAATAAATTGACCATTTTTGCACCTGAAATACTCTTAACATTCGACACCTTTCGACGAGTTGCCACGCCCGAGGTTTCCTCCGAAGAGCTAGAAATTTGACCCTGAGGATTCTGGGAACTTGAGCTTGAAACAGGAACTTCAGCGACCTTGGCAGGATTACAGCCGGTGCGGTAAACGTCCTTGATATCAAAGGCGATCATATCGATATTCGGTCCACCAGCCGCAACCGTGGACTGGATCGTCAGCTGAAAGTCCAGAGCATCCACCCAGACATCATTAATGTAGGTTGTGTCCCACTTGTCCCAGGAGCCTGTAGGCGGAAACGCCACATCGTATGTTCCATTATCAATGGTGAACTTCATATCACGATTTTCGGCACCGGCGAAAGCATAACGGATCATGACACGAGCGTTGGAGGCGCTTTGGTCAGAAGTCACGTTATAGACAGCCTTGCTGGTAGCGGAATTTGCAATGTTATAGAAACCAATGCCGGTAAAGCCCTCGTGGTTGGTATCGGTGGTACCGTCGCTCACTTCAGGCCTGGACATGTCAATAGGAGACGGCCAAGCGGCATCGGCAACACCGGTAAAGCAGACTGCCCCGTCAAAGCTGGAGGATGATTCCACGACACTGCTGGAACTTGCTGGGGTTACAGAACTGCTGGACTGAGCCACATCGCCGTGTGCAGTTTTTACGCAGGCAGAACCACCTTCGAAAATTGCAGTATAGGTAATGTTACGGCCCGGCATAGTCTTTCCGTAATAATTTGAATCAGCAGAAACCACATTGCAGTCATCATCGGCCCAGTGCATAAACTTTTTGCCGAAGCTACTGGGGCTCACATGCAATACCAGCGGAGCGCCACCAGGCAATTTCTGATTATGGGTAATTAAACCATTGCTGTTGTTAACATTGGATTTCACATTCAAGTCATAGCGGGGCTTGATAGATGAAACAAGGGTCGTCATCTGGGCCTTGACATCAGCAGACAGGTAACTGGCATTCAGTTCCTCTTCCAGTTCTTCCATAATCCACTGACTATGCGTTATGGAACCAGAAGCCTGGAAATGGGTTGTTCCGTCATTGGTCACGCCATCAGGATAGCCCGGATATTCCCCCTTCAGGAAATACTTAAACTGGTAACGGGAAACATAGGAACCGTTCATGGACTTGTAGCCGTTATAGGATTTCAGGTTCAAGTCCACAAAGGGAATCTGGTTTTTCTTGGCAAGAGCTTCCATATGGTCGCGAACATCGTATTCGCCCTTGGTGGAATACTTGGTAGAGAACGTATTTCGGGGCAAGGTATTCATGATCATGGGAGACA
>JAKSID010000041.1 GCA_024399035.1 Fibrobacter sp.
CGCCGATTTCGTTCTGGTGGCAAAGGTCCACGAACTTACGGAACTGGTCGGGAGTGCCGTAGCGGCTGGTGGGGGAGTAGTAACCGGTAACCTGGTAACCCCAGGATTCATCCAGCGGGTGTTCGGCCAGAGGCAGGAATTCCACGTGGGTGTAGCCCATTTCCTTCAGGTAAGGAATGAGGGTTTCTGCCAGTTCTTCCCAGTTCAAGAAACGGTCCGGATCTGCGGGGTCGCGACGCCAGGAACCGGCGTGGACTTCGTAGATGTTCATGGGGCTGCCAAAGACCTTGGTAGCGGTATGGGTCCACATGTACAGGTCGTCGCCCCATTCATAACCATCCAGGTGGGTGGTGATGGAGGCTGTTGCCGGGCGCACTTCAGAAAGCTTTGCCAGCGGGTCCACCTTCACATGGAGGTTGCCGTCGGCGCCGTGGATTTCGAAGCGGTAAAGTTCGCCTTCGCCCAGGTTCGGGATAAAGATTTCCCAAATGCCGCTGGAGCCCAGCATGCGCATCTGGTGGCGGCGGCCGTCCCAGCTGTTGAAGTTACCGATGACGGATACAGCCTGTGCGTTAGGAGCCCATACGGCGAAGTGGATGCCCTTGAAGCCCTGGTGTTCTACCAGGTTGGCGCCCAGCTTGCGGTAAAGTTCGTAATGGGTGCCGGAAGCAATCAGGTGGCGGTCAAAGTCGGAAAGCACCGGCAGGAATGCATAGGGGTCGGTAACGGTGTATTCGTTGCCATCGCCCTGACGGATATTCAGGTTGTAGAAGAACGGTTCGTATTCCTTGTCCAGGATTGCTTCGAAGAAACCGGTGTCGCCAATCTTAACAAAGTCAAATTCGAATTCACCGTCGCAGGATTCGCCTGTGATGTAGGAAGCCTGGGGCTGGTAGGTGCGGATAACGGTCTTAACGCCCTTGTCCGTGTTCAGCGGATGAATACCTAGGATCGAAAACGGATCCTTGGTGCCGAAATTCCAAATAGCCTGCATGTCTTCCGACGTCAAACTGGTAAAATCATTCCATTCCATAATAAAACTCCTGGGCGAAACTCGGTCTACCAAATAGGCTGGTTTTACCCATATATTCTTTTGTAAATATAAGTAAAACTATTTTTTTGTGCGAAAAATTCTAAAAAAATAAATCAAAAAAAATGACTCTTTGTCATTTGCCTCGTACCTGGAACCTGGAGCCTGGAGCCTTGATCCTGGCGCCTCGAACCTGACCTTAATTACTATCTTTTTTTTCGTATGAATAAGCGTGTTTTGACTATCCAGGATATTTCTTGTTTTGGCCAGTGTTCCTCCACGGTTGCTTTGCCTATTGTTTCCGCTTGCGGTATCGAATGTGCTGTACTTCCGTCGGCTGTGCTCTCCACCCATACAGGCCGTTTTAAGGGTTATACTTTTAGGGATTTGACCGACGACCTGTTGCCGATCCGTGATCATTGGGTAAAGGAAGGAATCAAGTTCGATGCCTTCTATACAGGCTATCTTGGAAGCGTTCGCCAGGTGGATATTGTCCGTGAGATTATGGCAACCACCGGCAATGAAGGCGCGCTCCGTATTATTGATCCGGTTCTCGCAGATGCGGGTAAGCTTTATGCCGGTTTCGACCTGAATTTCGTGGAAGCCATGAAGCGCCTCTGTGGTGAGGCCGATGTCCTTTTGCCCAATATTTCCGAGGCTAGCTACCTGACCGGTTTGCCCTATACCGAAGAATACGACCGTGCCTATATTGCAGAACTGTGCAAGCGTTTGTGCGCCCTGGGAACCAAGTGCGTCGTCATGACGGGCATTGGATTCCGCGACGGCTATACCGGTATCGCCGTCTACGAAAATGGCGAACTGAAGCACTACGAACATAAGAAGGTTTCCATGTGGTGCCACGGGACGGGCGATATCTATGCATCTGCCATCACGGGCTGCCTAATGAGAGGGAAGACCATCATGGAAGCCGTAAAGATTGCAGCCGACTTCACCTTGAAGGCCATCGAAAATACAGTAGACGTCGCCGACGAGCATTGGTATGGCGTTCGATTTGAAACCGCGTTGCCCACGTTGGTGGAATCTTTGAAGTAAGCAGTGGAGTGAGCCAAGTGTCATTGCGAGGAGCGTAGCGACGTGGCAATCTAAGCGGTTTAATATGCCGTGTCATTGCGAGGAGCGCAGCGACGTGGCAATCTAAGCAGTCTCTAAGGGAGGTTTAAATGGAAATCTTGATGAATGAAAACGTGAACCCTGAACATCATGAACAAATTTTCAAGGTCACTCCCGAAATGATCGACGACAACCACCATTTCAACAACGTGTGGTCCGTCAAGTGGATCCAGGATATTGCCATTGCCCATTCCGAAAAGTGTGGCGGAACCGCCTACATGCGTGAACTTGGAGCCGGCTGGATGGTCCATACCCAGCATGTGGAATACAAGAACCAGGCTTTCCTCGATGATGAAATCAAGGGAATCACCTGGGTGGATTCCTGCAGCCGTGTGGTATCTGTTCGTCGTAGCCGTTTTGAACGTGTTTCCGACGGCAAGGTAATTTTTGAATCTGAAACCCATTGGGTGCTGGTGGATATGAAACGTGGCCGCCCCTTGGCCATTCCCGACAAGATGAAAGCACTGTACGGTGTGTAACGTCATCCTGAGCGAAGCGAAGGATCCAGTGAATTTTAAGACCCTCAGTGAAAAAGCTTTTTTTATAATTTTGATATATGTCTAGTATTATTGAATACAAGGGCAAAAAGCCCATCCTTGGTGAACGTGTGTTCCTTGCCGAAGGAGCCCGCCTCATTGGCGATGTTCAAATCGGGGATGATTCCTCTGTTTTCTACAATGCGGTGATTCGCGCCGACCTGGCTGAAATCCGAATTGGAAAAAGAACCAATATCCAGGACAATGCGTCCATTCATCTTTCCGTTGACGTGGGCGTCCATATTGGCGACGATGTGACCATTGGTCATAATGCGGTGGTCCATGCCTGCACTATCGAGGACAATGTTCTGATCGGTATGGGTGCAATCGTTATGGACGGAGCCCTCATTCGAAAAAATTCCGTGGTAGCCGCAGGCGCCTTGGTGCCCCAGGGCAAGGAATATCCCGAAGGAAGCCTCATTGTTGGCACTCCCGCCAGGGTTGCCCGCCAACTTACCGACGAAGAAATTCGTAAATTTCATGAAGGTGTGCTGCACTACATTGAAATCAAGGATGAACTCCTAAGTGTATAAATTTGTTTTTCTCATAAACCCCATTAGCGGTGGAGCCCAGGGCAAGGTGATTTACCGGTTCTTGCCCGAGATCATGGCGTCGCTTAATTACAGCGATGACCAGTGGAAGGCTGAATTCACCGTACATGAGGGAATGGAAGAACAAATTCGTGGTGCTTTGGCCAGTACCGAAACCCTAATCGCCGTAGGTGGCGACGGGACTGTATCGGCAGTACTTTGCCAGCTGATGAATTCTGAATACGCCAAGTCCGTAAAGATTGGCCTGATTCCCTTGGGAACCGGTAACGATTTGGCTCGTGTTTTGAACTTGTACAAACCTTATGTGGATAAGGGCTTGCTGTTCCTGGTGCGTCGCTTATTGCAGGCGGAGGCCCGCCCCTTTGACATCTGGAAGGTAAACGACAAGATTGCCTTTGCCAACTATTTCTCTGGCGGCATTGATGCCCGCATCGCTCACGACTTTAATCGCGCCCGCTCTGAAGGCAAGTTCAAGTCCAGCTCTGTGGTGGCAAATAAGGTTCAGTACGTCAAGAGCTTTTTTGCAGATCGTAAATACAAACTGATGCCGTCTAAGGTTTCCTATGTGAGCCGCCATGGCGACACCCGCCAGCTGGATATTTCTGGATACCGTACCGTGATTGTGGGCAACATTCCCAGCTTTGCAAGTGGTACAAATCCTTTCTACAAGTCCGACATGGCCGATGGCCTGCTGGAAGTGGTGTGCGTTCGCAACTTGGCCCAGTTCCTGCTGGCATTCGCCTTAGGTACCGTGCCTGTGCTTGGAACTTTGGTGAAACGCTGGTGCCTCAGAACCCATAAGGTAAAGTCCCTGAATTTTGAATTTTCGGATAACGAATTCCTGCAGCTTGATGGTGAAGACCTGAGTGGAAAGGTTGGAAACCAGGTGAAGATTGATTACGCTTGCAGAGTCCAGATTCTTGCCCTGGGGGAATGATGCATTCCGTTAAATTGCAAGAAATTTTGCAAGAATGTGCGCAAGGAAATGTCATCCAGAGCCCTGCCGCTTCCGTCATTCTTAGTCCCGAAGGGATGAAGAATCCAGTGCTTTCCGGTTTTGCTTCTTTAGAAAAGGCTGGTCCTACAGACGTCAGCTTTTGGACCGGGAACGTCAAGAGCATTACTGGTGCTAACGGATTTTCTGCGACAGATCTAGCAAAGTGCGAAGCCGGCGTATTGTTTGTTCCGATGGGTACTGCGCGAGAAAATTTCCCCAAGGTCCGCTGCCTCGTGCCCGTAGAAAATCCCTATCACGCCATGGTCTGCTTTCTGGAAAAGTACGGCTCCCGTCTGGTGGATATGCCCCGGGACGCCTCGGGCGCTCCGGTCCCACAAATTGACCCCACGGCAGAAATTGGCCCCGGCTGTGTGGTAATGCCCGGTGCCGTAATTGGTGTCCGCTGCCGCCTGGAAGCAAACGTGGTGATTTACCCCAACGTTGTTGTGGGGGAGGGCTGCATTTTTCAGGCCGGCGTTGTGGTAGGAAGCCGCGGTTTTGGCTTCTACGAATACCAGGGCAAACGCCGTATGGTTCCGCACCTGGCTGGGGTCCGCATCGGAAACAACTGCAGTTTCGGCTCAAACACCGTAGTGGCCGCCGGATTTATTTCTCCCACCACCATCGGGAACGATTGTCATTTGGATGCCATGGTGCAGATTGGGCACAACTGCGTTCTGGGCAATAACATTTACATGGCCGCACAAACTGCTTTAGGCGGCACCACCATCGTAGAAGACGACGTGAACATCGCCGGGGGCGCAAAGGCTGCAGGCCACCTCACCATTGGCCGCGGCGCCATCGTCACCGCAAAAGCCGGCGTCACCAAGAGCGTTCCCGCAGGCCGCACCGTAGCAGGTTTCCCCGCCATCGACGCCGACGTCTGGCGCAGGCAAATGGTGGAACTCCGTGTGATGGCGAAGAAGAATTTGAAGAAATAATCCAATTCGGGATTGCTTTTGGGGTGAGGTATGCGTAAAAATGTTCTCTTGACTGTCGTGACGTTTCTTGTTCTAATGGAAATGTTGGCGGTAGATATTCTTGCTTTGGATGTTCAATTCCTTTACAGACCTTTCTTATTCAAAACCGTAGGCGCAACGTTTGTATGTTGGCTGTGGTTTGTAATTTCGAAGTTTGTGTATTCGAAAATCAGGAGACATAAAGTCAGCAACACATACGAAGAAAAGTATTTGCTGTTGGTTCTATTCCTGTATTTTATTACAATGCCTTTGGGTCTTTGTGAAAGAATCGTTTGCCATTCTACAATTGTTCCTTGGCTTTGTGATTTTAATTTCCCGTTCTCGATCCTTGTTGGAATTACCCTGGTTTGCGGTGTAAAATCTATTCGAAGATGGAAAAAGTCTGGAGAAAAATCCGAACTGCTTTTAAAGTGGCCGTTTAAAACAAGAATACGTGATTTATCCAAAGAGCAACTTGTGATCGTGGCTGCAGCAATCGTTTTTCCCGCGATACTTTTAAATTTTACAACTATTGTTGACATTTTAGCCGAAAAGGGGATTGGCTCGGTTGAAGTATTTCATGAATTTAATCATGAAGATGAATCTGGACTGTCTGGAGTTTTAAATGACTATAAACTTCAACCTCTTTCTGCAGGAAAATTCTTTACGGCGCGAATGGAACGTTCCTATGATGATATGGGCGGAACTTCCGTCGAGTTGGTTTGCGAAACCAATGATTTTACGCACTGCGTGAGGACGGTTTATGAAGATACCCGTAAGGAAATTTTGGTAAAGTCCGATACGATTTCTTCTACAAAGGCAAAACGTTTCTATGATGAAATGATGGCGTTGGATGTTTTTGAAATGAAATCCGTTGAGTTTCTGGATATAAGTAGCTATCTGGGACAACACCATTGGCTTGGACAATATGTCTTTGATTTTACAGTTCGCTCTTTTCTGATTAGTCCTGTCTTTGTGGAAGTTTCTGATGCGAAGCGTAATCATCGAATTTCCATGACGTTCTGGAAAAATGAATCCCATGAAAAGTTGTATAACGCTTTTGCTGAATTAAAAAATTAGCATTGAAGGTCATCTTTTGACATTCGCTTTTTAGTACATTTATTCTGACAGACAACGGTTGCGGACCAACTTCCGTAACAAGCCGTGTTCTTATATCTCATAGTTAGGTTGCAAAAGCCTGAAATGGAGCGTATAGGAATACGGCTTTTTTTGTTTGTGAAAATCTTGACAATTTGTAGCCGAATGGCTACATTAAGGAGGAATATGTGTATCAGGTAAAGAGGACCGAACAGTTTGACGATTGGATGAATGATTTGAGGGATACGAATGCAAAGTCTAGAATTAATAATCGTCTTAAACATGTCGAATTAGGTAATCTGGGAGATTCCAAATCAGTTGGTGATGGCGTTTTCGAAATGCGCATTGATTATGGTCCTGGATATAGGCTGTACTATATGAATGTAAATGGCGAAGTGATTTTTCTTCTAATCGGAGGAGACAAATCTACGCAACAGAGAGACATTGAAAAAGCAAAGGAAATTAAAAAGGAGTTAAACAATGGGTAAGGTTAAAGTTTCGGATTTGGATGTTGCAGATTATCTTACTACAGAAGAAGATGTAAAACTTTTCTTGAAGGAGGCTCTTGCTGAAAACGATCCTGTTTTTTGGCAGCATTGTGTCAGTACTGCAGCAAGGTCTGCAGGCATGGCAAAGATCGCCGAAAAAGCGGGCTTGAACCGTGAGAGTCTTTATAAGGCAATGAAGGAAGGTGCGCATCCTCGTTTTGAAACGATGATGAAAATTCTGAATGCCATGGGCTTGCAGCTTGCCTTGAAGGTCGTTCCCGAAAAGAAAGTCCCTGCAAATGTGGTCGCCGAAAAACGCGCTAAGTACAAGGCGAAGTAAGTTTGTATTCTGACAGACAATGATTGCGTGAGACAATGACCATAAATGGTCACTGCTCTCGCCTTAGGTCGTATTGCAACTTCGTTGCATACTCGTTAGCTCGGCAATGACCATATAAATACGGTCGCTGCTCTCGCCTTAGGTCGTATTGCAACTTCGTTGCATACTCGTTAGCTCGGCAATGACCATATAAATACGGTCGCTGCTCTCGCTTTAGGTCGTATTGCAACTTCGTTGCATACTCGTTGGCTCGGCAATGACCATAAATGGTCGCTGCTCTCGCCTTAGGTCGTATTCTTATATCCCATAGAAAGGTTTAAAAAGCCTGAAATGGAGTGTATAGGAATACGGCCTTTTTTTATATCCGAACAACTTTATATCAATAAATTTGTTGATTTATAATAAAATTTATTGAATGTAGAAAAAAGAAAAACTAAATTCATGGCAAGATGATTTACGCTTGTAAAATAGAGAAGGATAAGGACATGGGTTATGTTGCCAGTTTCCCGGACCTTCCCAATGTAAATGCTTTTGGGGCTTCTATAGGTGAAGCCTTGGCTATGGCAAAGGAAGCCATGGATGGTGCTTTTGAATGTGATTTGGATTTGGGGTTGACCTTTGTTTATCCAAAGACTGAACCCAATGAAAAGAAGGGCTTGTATGCGGTCGAGTTGTCGCCGAAGATAGAGGTCGCTTACAAAATCTTTGAAGCACGTCGTGGTCAGACCAAGACTCAGGTTGCAAAGAAGGCTGGTATATCTCCTCAAGCTTATCAACGCTTTGAAACGCCGAAAGGATCTCCATCGGTGGAAACGCTTTATAAAATTGCTGCAGCCCTTGGAAAAAGACTGGAAATTAATTTTGTTTAGATAAAAAACTATCTTTGCTCTTAAGTTATGACTAACGCTCAGCATTTTGAATTTGAATCTCCGTCCTTGAGCTATAAGAATGCCAAGGTAACGGTGGATGTTCTGGAAAGGGATCCTACCCACAAGCCCCGTGTGGTTTGGAGTGTGGACGGTCGCGAAGTTTATCGCACGGATCTTTGCAAGATTTTTTATGATTTGAAGTTTGGCGCTGCACGTACGGCTATTTATTCTTACGAGGATGAGGGTCGTGCTCATGCGGTGGGGCTGAATGCTGGCGCCATTGCCAGCCCGGAACATCTGGCTCCCGTATTCTTGATGTGGCCTGGCCGCAGGTTTAACGTGAACTTGGTTCGCGGAACAGCCGCTTCCGAGGATGTTGCTGGTCAGAACGTCGCGGAAGTTCCCCTGATGGATGGTTCTGCAGCGCCCTTCTTCTATGGCTTGCGTCGTGCTGCCGGTGAACCTGAAGAAATTGTTTTCTATGACGCTCCCGTGAAGGCTGAATGGGACTTGACTACGGCGGGCGATAATTCCCGAACCTATGGCCATGTCCGTATTACCCCGGCTGAAACTTTTGAAGTGGAATATGTGGTGGACCGCAGCAAGGCTCGTGGCGATTCCTGCGACTTGCAGTCCGCCGCTTCCGTTTCCATCTATTCCCCGGAAAACCTGTTCCAGATTTTCATGGCCCGCACGTTCATTTCTGCAGAAGAATTTGAACAAGCTAAGGCTGCCGGTTTGCTGGGTGGCGTAGATGAATCCTGCGGAATGTTGCTGAATTCCCTGGACGGGGCTGCAACATCCAAGGATTTCCGTGTGGCAAATGAACCTGCCATGCATAAAATACTAGATTTAATTGGCGATATCACATTTATCTGTCCGGCTCTTCCCAGAGTCCGAATCGAAATCACAAATGGTGGGCATGTTTCCCACCGACAAATCATGGAGAGGTTAATTCCCTATGTCTCTGCTGGACTCTTTGAAAAAATCTGATAAAGAAGGCGTTCTCTACGGCGAAGATGTTTGCCACGAAGTTCTTCCCCAGAAGTTCCCCTTTGCTTTCGTTGACGAAATCCTGGAATTGAACATGGGTGATGGCACTGCAGAAAATCCCCCTTCTCTGGTGGGCCGTATGCATGTGACTGGCGAACAGGACTTCTTCAAGGGCCATTTCCCCGGCAATCCGGTGATGCCCGGCGTGATCCAGATTGAATCCATGGCTCAGGCAGCAACTCTCCTGACCATGATCGCAATGGAAGATAAGACTGTTGGCAAGCGTCCCGCCTTCATGGGTGTGGAAAACTGCCGCTTCCGCAAGGCTGTGATTCCTCCTACCGATATCATTTTGAAGGTTCGCCTCACTGACCTTCGCATGGCTCGCCGCGGCATCTTCAAGTATGCCGGTCAGGTGTTCATCGGTGAAGACCTGGTGACCGAAGCTGAATTCAGCGCTGCAATGGTTTAGTGGCTTGCCTTGCAAGGGGAATTATGCCCACGTAAGCACTAAAGTGCTAAGTGGTCAAAGTGCTTCGCAGGAATGCCGTCATCCTGAAGGGCGTAGCCCTGAAGGATCCAGTGCATAAACAAGAAAAAGGATTGTCATCAATTGACAGTCCTTTTTTGGTATCTTCGTTTTTATGGAGAAGGGTGCGCAAGATAGAATTGCTGGAAAGCGTGAATCCAACATGGAAGGATTTGTATTTTGATTTGTTTTAGGTTCGTCGTGGATTCTTCGAGCCTGCGGCTCTCAGAATGACGAAATGCGTTTAAGGCTCTCAGAATGACGATGCAAGAAAAAGACCTGCTTTCAAGCAGGTCTTTTTCGTTTTTACGTTTCCGGATCCAGTTCGCCGCGGATGATTTCAACTTCGTGATGGTTCACCAGGCTAATGATGTTGGTGGGGCGGATTTCAATGGGGCCGCAGTCCACCATCATGTCTACGGAGTGCTCGAAGGTTTTCCAGAGGTCGTCGGGCTCGTAGATGTCCTCGTCGCTGAGTTTTGCCGCGGTGCTGAGGATGGGCTTGTCGAAATGCTGGAACAGTTCCTTGAAGAAGGGGTGGGTAGGCATTCTGACGCCGATTTCGGGGCGCTTCACGTCCAGGCGGCGGGCGATGTGTGGGTCTGCCGGCAGAATGAAGGTGAAGGGGCCGGGCACACGGGGCTTCATGATGTTGAAGGCGAAGTTGTCAACGCGGGCGTAATCCGTGGCGGCGCGAATGTCGGGGATGATCAGTGCCATGAAGAACTTCTTCATAGGCTTCTTGAGGGCGTAAAGCTTGTGGATGGCCTTGGGAGATTCTGCGTTACAGCCGATGGCGTAACCGGATTCCGTAGGGTACAGAACAAGACCGTCGTCTTCCAGGGCGGCGGCGGCCAGCTTTACGATGCGGGCCTGAGGATTCTGGGGATGTACTTCAAATCGCATAGGCTGAATTTATACAAAAATAATGCGATTGTGAATAGAAATCGCAAAATAATTGTTCCATATGAGATTAAATGGATTGTGAGGTTCCTCGGCCGATGGCCTCGGAATGACACTGCGGTTTATTAACACTGCGGGACGACTTGGGTTCCTTCGAAGGCGTTTTTCAGGTGGCTGAATTGCAGGGGCTGCTGGTAGACGCGGGCGCTGAGTACATCGAAACGGCAAGGCTGGTCGAAGCCTTTGGGAGCCGCCGCTCTGTTTGCGTGCAAAAAGTGGCAGGCTGTCCGCCAGATTTTCTGTTGCTTCATTCGGTTCACTCGGGCGGCAGGATTTCCCTGCTGGTTGTTCCAGACGGATTTCACCTCCACGAAGACGATGGTCTCTCCGTCTTTTGCAACAATGTCCAGTTCCCCGCCGCGGTATGCGTAATTACGGGCCAGCAGCTCGTAACCGAGGCGCCGCAGGTATGCTGCAGCCATGGTTTCAATGTAATTGCCCTTGACTCGTGTGCCAAAGGGATTGGCTGTGAGTTTTCCTTTTTGTTGAGGGTGTTTACCCATAGATGCCATAGATTTCCTCCTAGTTTTTTAATACATGACTTTGAATAAGTTAACGTCATGTACAAAAAGAACGAAAGGATTTTCCTTTCGTTACTTTATCTAAGAAATATTTTATTTAGTAATGCTTGGATTCTTCGGCCTACGGCCTCAGAATGACACGAGGAACCTGCTTCGAATGGTACGAGTGCTCGCGGGACTAGGGGAGTTCCATACCTAGCAGGCGGATTTCGGAAATTGCGAAATCGTCATTTTCGGCTTCGTAGACACCGTCCAGGTAGATCTTCAGTTCCGTGGTTTCCATGGCCTGGATCTGCGGATACTGCATTCCCTTGATGTTTTCCAACTTAACTCGCTGCTTGAAACCGTCCTTGGTTTCAAGGGTCAACTGCTTTGGCTTCTTGAAAATGCGGAAACGATCGCCGAAAGCGTCGTCCACGGATCTCTGGTAACCGATGGCTATACCAAAATGGGTCACCACGGCGTTACCGTCGAAGTACAAGGTCAATACCGGATTCTGGGGCTTCTGGGGCATGGTGTAGAGCCATGCGGTCCTAAGGTCGTTGTCATTCAGGTTGCTCAAGGGGTAGCCCTTGGTCTGTTCCACTTCCAGCGCCTTTGTTTCGTAATTGCCCAGGGCATCCTTCCATTCCAGTTCACGCAATGTGCTTTCGGGCTTATGGGTCAGCATCAGGAGAATCAGCAGCATGATGATCAGCGGGAAGATGAATACGGCCAGCGCGGTCAGCTTCTTCTGGAGCATCTTTGCCTTGGGCGAAATCTTTGTAGCCATATTGGTAATCGATGCCGTATGGCGACGGAGTGCAGAATTGCTCTTGGTTACGTGAGGTGTCTGGTGAGTATCCTTGTCGTTGGGGAACACCTGGTCGCAGGCGTCCAGGAATTCCTGCATGTCGTGGAAACGTTCGTTCAGTTTCTTCTTAAGGCACTTGAGAATCAGGGCGGAAAGTCCCGGGGGCATGTCTTTGCGGAAAAGTTCCGGTGCAGGGGGTTGTTCCTGAACATGCTTCAAAGCGATTTCTACGGGACGGTTACCTTCGAAAGGCAGGCGGCCGCAGGTCATTTCGTAAAGAATCACGCCCATGCTGTAAATGTCGGACTGCAATGTAACGCTGTCGCCGTGGCACTGTTCCGGGCTCATGTATTCCGGAGTACCCATGGTCATGCCGGTGCGGGTCAGTCGTTCCTTTTCCAGTTCACGGATGTAGGAGATGCCGAAGTCCATCACGTACACACGGTTGTCGATGGTAAGCATGATGTTGGAGGGCTTCACGTCGCGGTGGACAATGCCCTTGCTGTGGGCGTAGAGAAGACCTCGTGCAATCTGACGGATGATGACGTCAATGGCTTCAAAGGAGAGCTGTTCCTTGTTGCGCAGAATTTCAGACAGGTTCGTGCCCTGAACGTAGGTCATGGCGATGAACAGCTGGTTGTCCTGCTGACCAAAGTCGAACACATGAACAATGTTCTGGTGATCCAGTTCCTTCATGGCCTGGGCTTCCAGGTAGAAACGCTGGATAGCTTCCTGGTCAGAGGAAGAGTCCAAAATCTTGAAAGCAACTTCACGCTTTAATTTTTTGTCGAGGGCCTTGTAAACGTTACCCATGCCACCCTTGCCTAGGGTGCCAAGAAGTTCATAGTTTGCGTTGAACGGACGAGGAAAAGTTTCAGGTTTCTGCGGTGCGATCATTTGGCTTTCGTGGAACAGTGAATTCTAATTACCATCACAATATAACAACCTAAAGCGATGGCGAGAGCGGCCAGGATGTTTTCAATGGGGTCTTGACGCTCGAGAAGCAAGTTTAAAAGGCTATTCTGGTTGAATCGTGCCCAAATCACGTTGGAAAGAATGCGGCCCGTAGGCAACATCTGGTCCAAAGGTACCAAGGCTCCGGCCAGGGCAACCTGGGGAATAATCAGCAGGGGCAGCAGTGCGTTGGCTTGGCCCGCGTTCTTGGCGAAGGCGCTGACCATAAGTCCTACGGTTACAGGCGGGATGACCATAGCGGCGACAACCAGGAGCAGCTGCGCTGAGGATACGTGAACCTGGGTTCGGAAACTGACGAACAGATAGACAATTAGCGTCTGGAGCCAGGCAACCAAAGTGGGGAGGAACAACTTTGCCGTAACGGTTGTTAAAACAGAAACTCCCTTGCGGAATTCGCTCTGGAGGATTTCCTTTTCCTGGACGATTTCGCGGATGGAAAGGGAGAGGGCCAGCCAGTTTGCGGAAAGGATAATGGCGAAGGCCACGATCCAAAGGGATGTGAGACTGGAGAAAATCTGGGAGAACAAAAAACCGATGACCAGAGGCTGAGCCAGCAAGGCGATGAACTTGCCCTTGTCACGGAACCATTGCTTGGCTGTGAGCATGACCTTGTACAGGAACATGGGGGACAGTTCTGTCTTGGGGAAACAGAAATTGATTTTGTTGTCCGTTTTCTGGATGGCTGCGGTGACGTGCGTGGCTATGGTCTCCTGGATTTTATTTTCTTCGAAAACCTTCTGCCAGTTGGAGGACGTTTCGTCATTGAGACTGGAGAGGATTTTTTCCGGGTCGCTGGTTTCGAAGTAGCGGTAGGCTTCCTGCGGGCTGCCGAAGAAGCCCTGCTCGCCCTGGTGAAGGACCAGGACCTTGTTTGCGATTTCCAGAGCCTCGTAGCTATGGGTGGTCAGGATGATGGTATGACCCAGGAAGGAAAGTTGCTTTAGGTGGGAGCAGAGAATCTTGGAGTTGAACGGGTCCAGGCCGGACAGCGGTTCGTCAAGTACGATCAGGCCTGGGTTCCCCATGAGTTCGCGGGCCAGGGCCGCGCGGCGAGATTCGCCGCCGCTGAGCGTTTTCACGGGGTTGTCCATGCGGTCGCTCAGCCCGAAAAGTTCGCAGAACTTTTCCATGCGGCCCGTTGCATTGGCCTTGAAGTCCTGCTTGTTCATGTAGACACGTCCACCGTCCAGAAGCGTTTCGCGGACGGTTAAATCTTTACGCAGCTCCGGGTCCTGCTCCAAGAAGGAAATGTGCTTACGGATTTCCGCATTGCGGTAGTCCAAGGACCCGATGCGTACAACGGAATCTTCACCGCTCTTGTGAATGCCTTGCAGCAGGCGGAGCAGCGTAGACTTACCCTGTCCGGAACGTCCAATGATGGCGAGAATTTCACCCGCTTGCAACTTGAAGTTCACGTCATGAAGCAACTGCTTCTTGCCGGCGAATACGTCCAGATTCTGCACGTCCACATCGAACCCGTGGGGGCGATTCTTGCAAACCAGTGAGGTCCCGTCAAAAGACATTTCGCAACTAGGTAAACGAAGAACTTCGCCTGCAGACAAATTCATCCGGGAAATGTTTTTGCCCTGTGCGTTGGTCAAAGCCTTCTTGAACTTGAGTGCTGCGCAACTATCTTCCCGCTTGTCGGTCTTGCTCTTTCCAAGACGAGCGCTCATTCCCTGGGGAATGTCCACTTCGTCGGTTTCGACTTCTGTCCACTTTTCGGACAAAGTCTTGGTCACTGAAATTTCCTGGTCCGCAGACTCCATTAGCAACAAAGACAATGCGGAACCCTTGAAGGTTACCTTCAGTTGGCGAGGCCCAATCTGGATAACGTCGCCATCGGCAATTTCAGTGTGACGACCTGCGCTCACGTCTGAGCCTGGCGCACCATCAATCTTGGGAGCAACATCTTTTCCGTTGACCTGGGTAACGCTATTCTTTGTCAGGTTGGTAATGAACCATTTCTGCTGTACGCGTTCCAAAACGGCATGATACCTGGACACCATCAGGTTGTCCAGAACCAAGCAGTTATCTGACTTGCGGCCTATGGTAAAAGGCTTGTCAGACTCAACGTTTACCAGTCGAAATGATTGCATGTTTCCTTGTGCAGTTGCGAAACTTCGCTCATTTTGTCATTGCGAGGCCTTTAGGCCGAAGCAATCGAAGCTTTTATATCCTTAGTCTTGCAGAGCCTTCAGACCAGCGATAAATCTGTCGCAGGCCTTTTCCAAGGTTTCGTCACTTGCTGCATAGGAGAATCGAACGCAGGTGTCGTCACCGAATGCTGCGCCCGGCACAATGGCCAAACCCTGGCTCTGCAGCAGGTATTCGCAAAGTTCAATGGAACCGCCGATTACCTTTCCTTCGGGAGTCTTCTTGCCGTAGAAAGAGTCCACGGGAGCGAACAGATAGAAGGCTCCTTCTGGTGCGTGTGCCGGTACGGGGAGAATTTCTGCGGTACGCTTCAGCATGTAGTTGCGGCGCTTCAAGAAGGCTGCTTGCATGGCTTCCACATTGGACTTGTCCATTTCCAAGGCGCCCAGGGCTGCGTACTGCGCCACGTTGCTGGGATGGTGAGTTGCCTGTCCCTGGATCTTGCCGATAATCTTTGCGATTTCGGCGGGAGCGGCGTCGTAACCGATTCGCCAACCGGTCATGCAATGGGACTTGGAGAAACCATTGATCACGATGGTACGTTCAGCCATGCCGGGGAATGCGGCGGCGCTTGCGAATTCAGTGTCATAGACAAAGTATTCGTACACTTCGTCAGAGATGCAGTAGATGTCCTGTTCCACGATGACCTTGGAAAGTTCTGCCAATTCTTCCTTGGTGTATACTGCACCGGTGGGGTTACAGGGGTTGTTCAGAAGAATGGCCTTGGTCTTTTCGGTGCAGGCAGCGCGAAGCTGTTCTGCGGTAATCTTGAATTTTGCATCCTTTGTGGCCTGCACAAACACGGGGGTGCCGCCCAGCCACTTCACCAGCTCCGGATAGGTCACCCAGTACGGTGCGGGAATGATGACTTCGTCGCCCGGGTTAATGAGGGCTGCCAGGGAATTAAATACGGCGTGCTTTGCGCCGCTGGTCATAATAATCTGTTCCGGCTTGTAGTCCAGGCCGTTCTCGTCCTTCAACTTCTTTGCAACAGCCTTGCGCACTTCCATAATGCCTACGGGTGCGGTGTAGCGAGTCTTGCCTTCGTAAATGGCTTTGCTTGCTGCGTCGCAAATGGGCTTGGGAGTAGAAAAGTCGGGTTCGCCTGCGCCAAGGCTTACCACGTCCTTGCCATCAGCAATCATCTGCTTTGCCAAGGTGTCGATAGCCACAGTAAGGGAGGCTGCAATATTCAAAGTTCTATTGGAGAGATTTTTCATTTTTGAGTCTGAGCCTTTTTGCGGAGCCTGTATTCATCAAGAGCTCCTGCAATGAGAGGATAAATGGTGAACTGAGAAATAAAGATGCAAATCATGCCGATAAGAGTTATCTGGCCGATACTTTTAATTCCGGGGTGAGAGGAGAACAGTAGGGCGAAGCCGCCAATAAGCGCCGCCAGCTGTGCAAACAGAACAGAGGAGAACTTTGTCCTTAAAACGGTCAGTGCGTCGCCTCTTTCCTTTTCGTAGTAAGAGGCCCAGAACTGCAAGGACCCATCGACGCTTGCTCCAATCAAAAGTACGAATGCGATGGAACTGTATGCAGAAATTTGGATGCCCAGGAAATGGGTGATGGTGGTGACCCAGCACATGGCGAAAATAGAAGGCAACATGGTAAAGAAGGCTCTGCTCAACTTGTTGTAATACAACAGCAACAAGAACCACAGCATAATGGTGCCCACAACGATGGACTTGTCCACGTTGGCAAGGATCACGTTCAGCACTGTTGCGCGAAGGATGGGCGTTCCACAGATCTTGAACTTTTGGTCTTCGACGCCTTCGATTTGCCTGACTTGATTGTTAATGCGTCGACAGGTTTTCCCGTTGTTCGGGTCTGCGTTAGGAATGATGAAGGCGAACACGCCAGGATTGCCGTGCTTGTCTGCGAACTTGCGGCGGAGATTCTCGGAAAGCTCGAACTCCCTCATGTCGTTATCATAGTTGTCCAGCATCTCTACGATGGAAGCACTGTCGTTTTGACTCATGTAGCTGAGAATGCCTTCGTCTACGTGTTCCTGAATTTTCTTGACCAGGTCACGCTTTGTGGCGGATTCCTTAGGCAGGAATTGGTACTGGGTGTACATGCGACCTAGCTCGGGTACAGAACCGCGGCTCTGGAGGCGGCTGAAGTTCGCCATGATTTCTTCGTTGTACGAAGAGTCCGGCATCATTACGATTACAGGATCGTAGGTGGAGAATCCGGTTTCCTTGATCAGGGCTGCGACTTCTTGTTTGTCGTGCTGGATTTCGGTCTGCTTAAAATCGTAGAGGAACGATAGGTTTACTCCGCTATAGACCATACCTGCAAGGCTCACAGAACTGAGTACAATGATAATGGCCCAGTTTGTCTTTTTGGATAAAAGCTTTACGGGTCGACGCTGGACATACTTGGGGATGATAACATCGAATGCCTTGTGACGCTGCAGGAACTGGAGCAGTGCGGTGCAGATCAAGGGGCATACGGCAAGGTTCATTAGGCTACCAATAGCGCCCAGGATTCCGAATTCCTGAAGGCCGGGTAGAGGTACAAGCACCAGGGAGATGAAAAGACCTGCCATGATCAGGGATGAGGCCGCCACCGTGGGGCCGATGCCAAGAATCGCACTTTCGGTACTGAGAGCTGGGCCCAGTTTCTTTTCTCGTTCGTGGAAATAACGAGTCAGAACGTGGGTGATAATCTGGCAGGCCTGCCCAGGCAACAGCAACCACAGGGACAAGGTGAATAGGGAAATTCGCCCATAGAGTAAATAAGCGATCGCCATGGTGAACACCACCGGCAATGCAATTGGAATAGCAGAGATGACGATCAGCTGGGGCTGCCTGTAGAAATGGAAAATCAAAAGCAAGAGAATGGCAAGCGCTGCGAAAAGCCCGGTCTGCTTGGCCTCGGGCAAAAGCATTCTTCCTGTCTGGATGGAGTCGTACACTTTACCTGTGTACAGCACACGAATCTTTTCACCTGCCTTTTCCTTTAGGTAGCCCTCGGCCTTGTGGAACAGGGCGCGGTTTGCCTTCAGGTCAGAAATGGAATTGGTGGGGTAGATGTCGATAACGCGAATGGTCCCGTCGGTGTTTGCAAAACTCTGCTGCAGGTTGCGGAAATACTTGTCCTCGATATCCTGAACGAAGGTGGCTGTATCGCGAGCCTTTTCTTCTGAGGCGGCGGAGTCGCTGGGCTCGTCCAAAAGTTCAACCAACAGCGGGTTGTTCTTTTTTACCGTATGTTCCTTGATGCTGTCGATGTGGTCCATAACCTGCATCAGGTCTTGTTCGCTGGCATACAGCAGACGGTTCTTCTTGAAAAAGTCGAAGTCTGCAGTCCATTCAATAAAGTGGACCAGAGAATCGTTCTCGAAGGAACTTGCAAGATTTTTTGCCAGTTGATAGTTGGCCAGGCTGTCGTCAGATTGCAGAACGATTGTCAGGCTGCCCAGACCGCCGAATTCATTTTCAATGATGTCGTAGTCTTGGTTGTTCTCGTAACCTCTTAGAGTGTCTTGTAACTGTATTTCCCATTTCAAATTTTCGATGGGATAAATACACAAAATTGCCAAAATCGCGAAAATGCCAATAATTAGCCTTGGATATTGGGCTATTTGTCGGATGATTTTGGCGAAGAGCGAAAACATACCCTTAATATAATTATATTAGGGGACAGATGTTTTATTCTAAAGCGAAGGTTTGGGCTATTCAAGTGATATGCGTGCTTGTTCTTGCATGCACGTCTTTGTCCTTCGCTGCCGAAACGGATTCGACAAAAGAGGCTGTTAGTGATTCTACCGTAGCGTCTGTTGGTGACACGAGCGCGGCGGTCGTAAATGAATCCAAAAAGAAAGAGACCCGATTGGCCGACTATTGGATTTGGCCTTTTGAAAAGATCATCCAGCCATTTCTAAACGCCTTGATTTTCCCTCTTGCAAAACCCATTGACTATATCTTTAGTAATGGTGTGGTGGAAAAATCCGTTGACCTGATTACCTTTGGCGCAGATAGAAACGTTATGATCTATCCCAGCTTCAATTTTAAGCCGGGGTCCAGTACTATGCTGGGGGCCAACTACCGTCATCGCAACCTGTTCTTCAATAAGGACTATGCGGTGGTTCAGATGGGTTATTTTGCCAATGGGGATTTTAATTTTACAGCCCGATATACGAAACACAGTATCCTGGGAACATCTCTTTTTACGGGATTTAGGTTCGACTTGATGTTGGATCGAGACCATGTTTTCACCTTGCCCGAAACCAAGACCTACTTTACCCAGCCGGATTCAACCTTCAAGGTGATGGGCCGCTTGGGACATCCTTTGAATAAGTCCGGAACGTTGAATCTGGCTTTGCAGGCTACGGTCCGTTATAACAACGCCTCTCTGCCTGATGTGAACGATTCCATTTTGGTGGATGACATCTATTCTATTGCGGACCATGGCTTGTATCAGAAGGGTATTCAGATTCCTTTAGAAGTTTCACTTTTGTACGACGACTTGGATAACGCTTTTGCTCCGTCTAGAGGTTCTCGTATTAGTTTTACGGGAATATACGGCCTGGTTGGTGATTATACTGGATTGGATCCGTCCTTTGATATCGAAAAGTCAAAGAAAAACCACGACTATATTCGTACGGAACTTTTGTTCCAGCATTATTTCTTCTTGGGCTCCTCCAAGGAGTATGTGCTTAGTGCCACCGAGGCTCGTAAGAATCGAAAGTTCTATACGGATTTCTCTTGGGAAGAAGCGATTCGAATTTGGAAACCTGAGAATGTGTTGAATACATTGTTTGAAAGAAGAGTGATTGCAGTCCAGGCCCGACTGATTGATGTTTGGGAACTGGAAAATGCGGCTCCGTTCAATGTACTTCCTACGTTGAATGCCAGAACGCCACTCCGCGGATATGCCGACTCTTGGGACGTTCATCACCTGTTTACGGTGAGCTGCGAGTACCGTTGGCCGGTGGACCGGTTTGTGGATGGCGTTGTGTTTGATGAATACGCAATGTTTGCTCCTGAAATCAACAAATGGTCCAGGAAAAACATTTATAACTCTTGGGGCTTTGGTATTCGTGTTCGCCAGCCGAACTTCTATTTGTTTAGAGTGCAGCTAGGATTCCATGGACTTCATGGTGTGAACATGATTGTTACTTGCGTTCCCGAATTCAAGTAACTACAGCGACGCTTATTTACAGCGACAGTTCCTCTTGGATGCCTTGGCCTGCGGGGGAGTTTGCAGGGGGCGTCTTATGGAACATCTTGTAGGCTGTAGGTGTGGCTATGCGGCCGCGGGGCGTGCGTGCCAAAAGACCTTTTTGAATCAGGTAGGGCTCGTACACTTCTTCTAAGGTGTCGGGCTCTTCGCCAAGGGCTGCGCTGATGGTGCCGAGACCTACGGGACCGCCGTTGAACTTGTCCATGGTTATGGAAAGAATCTTACGGTCCATGGAGTCCAGACCTTCGCTGTCAATGCCTAACATGTCGAGAGTCTTGCTGGCGGATGCAAGATCGATGACGCCAGTTCCGCGGACTTGTGCTACGTCGCGGCAACGGCGGAGAACGCGGTTTGCAATACGGGGCGTACCGCGGCAACGGCCGCCCAGAAGCTTGGCTGCATCCTCTTCAATTTCAACATCAAGAATCTTGGCGCTGCGCATAAGAATCTGCACAATGTCATCTTCATTGTACAATTCAAGGCGGTACTGGAGGCCGAATCGGTCGCGCAACGGACCTGTGAGAAGGCCGCTGCGGGTGGTTGCGCCCACAAGCGTAAAGTGCTTAAGGGGCAGGTTGACGCTTCGGGCGGCCGGCCCGGAGTCCAGCATGATGTCTAGGCGGAAATCTTCCATTGCGGGGTAGAGGTATTCTTCTACGACGCGGTTAAGGCGGTGGATTTCGTCGATGAACAGGATGTCGTTTTCTTGCAGGCTTGTCAGGAGGCCGGCCAAGTCGCTGGCCTTTTCGAGTACGGGGCCGCTTGTAATGTGGATGTTGACGCCCATCTCCTTCGCGATGATGCTGGAGAGGGTGGTCTTGCCCAAGCCCGGAGGGCCGCTGAAAAGGCAATGGTCCAGGGAGTCGCCGCGATGCTTTGCCGCTTCGATGGCGATAGAAAGACTTTCCTTGATGCCGTCTTGACCGGTAAATTCAGCAAGGGAAGGGGGACGCAAGGTGCGTTCCATATCGCTTTCGTCGCCAGCCCGTTTTTGGGGAGAAATGATGCGCTGTTCTTCCATTTGCTGAATTCGCTTTTAAAGTCGTTAAAAATTGTGAAAATTAAAGGTACTTGAGGGCTTCGGGGATGAGGGCTGCCGCATCCGCTTCGTCGCCCAAGTTCTCGGCGGCCTTGGCCACAGCCTTTTCGGCAGCAGGATCCTTGACGCCCAAGGTATGCAGAGCCAATACGGCTTCCATCTTGGCTCCGGTGAGGGCGCCCATGGAGGTAACTCCGCTTCCTTCAAGATTGCCAAGGCCTTGCAGCATGGTGGCCGCCTTATCTTTTAAGGTGAGCACCATCTGTTCGCAGGTCTTTTTGCCTAAACCCTTGATCTTACTCAGGGCGGACTTGTTGTCGCTGGCGATCATGTTCAGCAAATCGGCGGGGGAGACACCGCAAAGGATTCGCTGGGCCATTTTTGGACCAACGCCGTTGACGTCGAGCAGCATGAGGAATGTGGATTTTTCCGTTGTATCGGCAAAGCCGAAAAGGGTCATGGAGTCTTCGCGGACCACGAGATTGGTGTGGAGGGTGACTTCTGCACCCGCCTCGGGCAGCTTTCCCGCAGTATACGCGGAAATATTGATGCCATAGCCGATGCCATTTACATCAACAACCACAAAAGTGGGGCTTTTCTCAATAAGCATACCGTGCACGCGTTCAATCATAACCTAAACCTGGATATAAGAACTAAACATTTGTTTACTGCACAAATATACACTTTTTCTAACCGATGTCAAGCCTAAAAATAAAGGTTTATAAAATTTTTAGTGCCCAAAATCGGGATTTTCCTAAATTGATACCATGAACTTTCTAGAAGAAAAAATCCTCCGTGACGGCGTTATTAAGGAAGGCAACATCCTTAAGGTCGACAGTTTCTTGAATCATCAGATCGATGTGGATATCATGCGCCAGATGGCCTACGAGTTCCAGCGTCGCTATCGTGATGTGGAAATCAATAAAATTCTTACCATCGAAGCTAGTGGTATTGCTATCGCAACGCTCTTGGGCCATCTTTACGACGTGCCCGTGGTTTTCGCCAAAAAGAGCCAGACCGCCAACAGCACCGATGACAAGTATGTTTCTCAGGCATACTCCTTCACCCACAAGAAGATGAACAACGTGTTCATTTCCAAGCCCTACATGAACGCCAACGACAAGGTGCTCATTGTGGACGACTTCCTTGCGGATGGTGCCGCAGCCCACGCCTTGATCGACTTGGTGCACCAGGCCGGTGGCTCGGTAGCAGGCTTGGGCATTGCCATTGAAAAGGGGCAGCAGAAAGGCGGTGCCACACTCCGCTCCGAAGGCTACCGCGTAGAATCTATCGCTATCGTAGAATCCATGGACTGGGAAAAGCAGACCATCAAGTTCCGCGAACAGCCGGAAATTCCCCTAAAGAACACCAATCTGAAACTTGGATAACCTTAATTGTCATCCCGGCCTCGTGCCGGCTGCAACACACTTAGGAACTTGTTCCTTAGTGTGGCTGGTCCCCGTAGGGGGAGGATCTCCTTTGTCTTATGAAAAACGCTTCATCAAAAAATATCTACCAATTGGACGGTCGTGTCCCGGTACTTAAGGCTGTGCCCTTTGGCCTGCAGCATGTGCTGGCCATGTTCGTTGCAAACATCACCCCCATCATGATTCTTGCCGGGGTTGTAAATCTGGATAAGGGACTGACAGCTTCCCTCGTTCAGAACTGTATGATTATCGCCGGCATCGGCACTATGGTGCAGCTCTTTCCTATTTGGAAAATCGGCTCCCGCTTGCCTATTGTGATGGGCATTAGCTTTACCTTCCTTTCCCTGTCCATTGCTATCGCAACGACACAGGGCATGGGTACCTTGATGGGTGCAGTCATTGTGGGCGGTATCGTTGAAGGCTTGCTGGGCCTTTGCGCCAAGTACTGGCTGAAGTTGATTCCCCATATTGTGGCTGCAACCGTGGTAACCGCCATTGGTTTCTCCTTGTTGCCTATCGGTGCAAATTCCTTTGCCGGCGGCATGGGCTCTCCTGATTTCGGTGCAACCCACAACTGGATCGTTGGTAGCGTTACTTTGCTGACCTGCCTTTTGACCCAGGTCTTTGCCAAGGGGTTCCTCCGTTCCCTTTCTGTGCTGGTGGGTCTTGTGGTGGGCTACATTCTTGCTCTTTGCATGGGTATGGTGGATTTCTCCGGACTTTCTAACTGCAGCATCGTTGCTCTCCCCAAGATTCTTCCCTTTACTCCCGAATTCCACTTGGGACCCATCCTTTCTGTGGTGGCCATCTTCCTGGTTTCTGCCACTGAAACGGTGGGTGATTCCAGCGCTCTCGTTAACGGAGCCTTGAAGCGTCAGATTCACAAGTCCGAAATGGGCGGCGCCATCTCCTGCGACGGTTTCGTTAGCACGATCTCCGGCATTTTCGGTTGCACTCCGATTACTTCCTTCAGCCAGAACGTTGGCCTTGCCTCTCTCTCTGGCGTAGTGAATCGCTTTACTATTGCGACCGGCGCTGTCATTATGCTGTTGGGCGGCATTTTCCCGCCCATCGGTACATTGCTTACCACTATTCCGCAGGCTGTGCTCGGTGGCTGCACCATTATGATGTTTGGCTCCATTCTGTTTGCTGGTTTCGGCATGATGGCCAAGAGCGGCTTTAGCCAGCGCAACATGATCATTACCAGCCTTTCCTTGAGCATTGGTTTGGGCTTTACCCAGGCGACCGGAATGTTCAAGGTGTTCCCCCAGATTGTTCAGACGGTGTTTGCTGAAAACTGCGTTGCCGTTGTGTTCCTGCTGGCTGTGATCCTGAACCTGGTTCTCCCCAAGGAAAAAGAAACCGAAGCTAAATAACTTCGTGTTTGCCATACCAAATAATTCGCTACATTATCATGAATGAAAAAAGTCCCGCGACTGAACTGACCCCAAAAAGTTGGACAGTTTAAAGTTAGGATAAAACAGAGTTATG
>JAKSID010000042.1 GCA_024399035.1 Fibrobacter sp.
TCTTTATACATGAAAACCCCGAAAGTTGTGTCCAACTTTCGGGGTTCACATCAGAAGGACGGTCTTTTTAAATTTTCAAAAGCAATAAAAATTATGCTTCTGAACGCCTACGGCGTTAATCGCTGCGCCTCGGCTATAAAAAAAGTCCCCGAATGGGGACCTTTTTTGCAGCACTCGGCTTGCAGATTACTCGAACTTGATAACGCCAGCCGGGCAGTTGCCAGCAGCGTCCTTGATGTCAGCTTCGTAAGCGGAGAAATCAACGCCTTCCTTAACCTGCATCTTTTCAGGAACGGAGAAAACAGCGTCGCAAGTAGCTTCGCAAGCGCCGCAGGAAACGCATTCGTCGGAAGATTCGTCGAGCCAAACCTTAGTAATAGCCATGTTATACCTCTTTGGGGTTGAATTAAATGTGTCTAGGATAAATATAACAAAAAAAAGTATTGAGTAGCCACAATGTTTTTCTAAATTTTCAGCAACTTAATAAGACTTGTGACTTGTTTTGTATTGCGGGAAGTGCCCGCGGCGGTCATAGGTCTAAACTTAGTGAGGACATCACAAAAAATGAAAAAAGTGGTTGTAAAAATTGGTGGCAGCCTGGCTATTGACGAAGCCAAGTTGGCCGATTTTGTGGCAGCAGTTTCCAAGCTTCCGGCTATGGGCTGCCAGGTCGCCGTTGTGCACGGTGGTGGCAAGGACATTAACGAAAACATCGCCTTGCTGCGAGAACAGCCCACTTTTATCGATGGCCTCCGAGTGACTACACCCGGCATTATGAAGATGGTGGAAATGACTCTTTCCGGTCACGTGAACAAGAAGCTTGTCCGCATGCTCCTGAACAACGGCGTGAACTCCATCGGTCTTTCCGGTGTGGATGGCAAGCTGTTCGAAGTGGTCAAGAAGCAGGGCAAGGTAGACCTGGGTCTTGTGGGCGAAGTCAAGACCGTGAACCCGAAGATCGTAGAAGACCTCTGGGCTGCTGGCTGGGTTCCTGTGGTGAGCCCCATCTCCTATGGCCCCGACGAAACCGGCAACGGCGTTAGCTGGAACGTGAATGCAGACACTGCCGCAAGCGAACTGGCTGTGGCACTTCAGGCTGACCAGTTTGTGCTGGTGAGCGATGTTCCGGGCGTTATGGACGGCGACAAGAATGTTATTCCTGAACTTTCTGAAAGTGATGCAGAAAAGCTCATTGAAGAAGGCGTTATTAGCGGTGGTATGATTCCCAAGGTCCGCGAAAGCTTTAAGTCTATCCGACGAGGCCTCAAGAGCATTCATATCGTAGGCTGGAAGGATGCTGAATCCTTCATCAAACAAATTAACGGCGAACATAACTACGGAACTATTCAGTGCTAGAAGTGATTAGTAAACAGTGGTTAGTAATCAGTGAAAATAAGGCGGCTGCGCCGCGATTATAAAACTAACCACCAATCACTAACCACTAAACACTACAAGGATTTTATATGTCTTTTATTGAACAGGATAAGAACGTCATTGCCCCGCTTTATGGCAAGGCTGACATTGAAATCGTAAAGGGTGAAGGCTCTTACCTCTTTGACTCCAAGGGCGACAAGTATCTGGACTTTGTTGCAGGTATTGCTGTAAACGCCTTGGGCCACCAGAACAAGTCCATCAAGGAAGCTGTGGTAAAGCAGATGGATTGCTTCAACCACATCTCCAACCTTTATGTGAACATGCCCCAGGTTGAACTGGGCAAGAAGCTTTTGGAAATCACAGGCTTCGACAAGGCTTTCTTCTGCAACTCCGGTACCGAAGCTAACGAAGGTGCCATCAAGTTTGCACGTAAGTATTTCGATCGCAAGGGTGAAGCCAACAGGCAGAAGATCATCACCTTCGTGAACAGCTTCCACGGCAGAACTTTCGCAGCCCTTTCTGCGACCGGTCAGCCGGCTCTGCGTCAGGGCTTCGGCAACATGCCGGGCGACTTCGTTCATGTGGCTTGGAATGACTGCGCTGCCCTCAAGTCCGAAGTCAACAAGGACACCTGCGCCATTATGCTGGAATCCCTGGCTGCCGAAGGCGGTGTCATGACACTGTCCGCAGAAATGGTTGAAACCATCAACAGCCTCCAGAAGGAATTTGGCGTGCTGGTGATCGTCGACGAAGTTCAGGCTGGTTGCGGCCGTCTCGGAACTTTCCTGGGCTTTGAAAAGTACGGCCTGAACCCGGACCTGGTGACTCTCGCTAAGGGTATCGGTGGCGGCCTCCCGCTGGGTGGCGTGCTGCTCCGCCAGAAGATTGCCGACGAACTGAAGGCCGGCGACCACGGTACCACTTTCGGTGGTAACCCCATCGCTTGCGCTGCAGGTCTCGCTGTGGTGAACCAGATTGACGCTGCCCTTATGAAGAACGTTGTTGAAAGGGGCGCGCAGATCCGCACCGCTCTGGCAGATATCAAGGCCAAGTACAGCTTCATCAAGGAAATCCGTGGCGAAGGCCTGATCGTTGGCCTTGCTCTGGACGAATCCATGCCGGTGGGCAACGTGGTTGCAGCCGCCCGCGCAGAAAAGCTCATGGTGCTCTCTGCCAAGGGTAACGTGCTCCGTATGCTGCCCTGCCTCAACGTCAGCGCCGCTGAAGTTGACGAAGCCATGGCAAAGCTGGCTAAGGCTTTCGAAGCTGTTGCTAAGTAGTTGTCTTTTCCGCGAAATTGTAGGCTAAAGCTTTGGATTTTTTCCAATTAGCCTACAAAAATTTTCGCACAATTACGATTGCGCTTGGATGTCGTTAAAATTTTGTAGGCTAAACCTTTTGCTCAGCGAGGTCTAGCCTACATTTTTTTTTATCCAGCCATGTCAAGTACGATACTTTGTCTGAAAAATTGTAGGCTAAATAACTAGCCAACTTGCCGCTAGCCTACAAAATGAACTTGCTGCAGTAAAAATGAATCCCCCCGCAACACGAATGCGGTATTATTTCTTCTTAGGCTTTAAGGCCTGCCAGACCATGTAGCCGACGAACAGTACGCCAAGCACCACAAGACCCAGGGAAAGCTCGTGGCTGTAAGCCTGGATAACATCCTTCTGGCCGTGGGCCACATAGCCCAGCACTGCAAGGATAATGTTCCAGATGGTAGCGCCGATGGCGGTGAATGCTGCGAAGGGCAGCAACTTCATTTCGGCAAGGCCTGCAGGAATTGAAATCAGCTGACGGATCACAGGAATGAATCGGCCCACCAGGGTGGAAACCGCACCGTGGTCGCGGAAGAACTGTTCTGCCTTTTCAACCTTCTGGGCATCCAGCAAAAGGAAATGGCCCAGGCGGCTATCCACGAACTTGACGATGAGGGGGCGGCCCAGGAACTTTGCCAGGTAGTAGTTGATGAATGCGCCGATCATTGCGCCGATGGTGGCGGCGACGACGATGAATACAATGTTCAAACCGGAGTCGGGCTGCAGGGCCTTGTAGGCTGCAGGCGGCACCACCAGTTCCGACGGGAAAGGAATAAAGGAACTTTCCACAGTCATAAGGAGAGCAACAGTGCCGTAACCTAAGTGGGCGTTGTACCAGTCAATAATAAGATCGTAAATCATAGGGCCAAATATAGAAAAGTGCAACCGGCAACCGGCTGCACTTTCAATTTCGTTTTGCCAAGGGGCTAGTGCCCAGGCTTATTTTTTCTTTTTCTTAGCGGGCTTCTTGGCGGCCTTCTTAGCCTTTTTGGCGGGCTTCTTGGCCTTCTTTGCAGCCTTAGCTTTCTTGCCCTTCTTGGCGGGTGCTACTTCTTCCTCTTCCTCTTCTTCAGCCGGTTCTTCGGAAACTTCTTCGGCGGGCTGTTCTTCAGGAGTGGTGTCGTAGGTTTCGCCAGTCTGGTATTCGATAATGGAGTTTTCCTGACTTGCTGCTGCGAGAGCTGCCTTGGCTTCGTCAACGTAGCGACCGTTGGGGAAACGCTTCAGGTAGATTTCGTAGTCCTTGGTGCGGTTGCTTGCCTTGACCAGTTCGAAGATACCTGCTTCGGCTTCGTCACGGAATGCACCGTTGGGATTGTCGTTCAAGTAGGAGAGGTAAGCCTTGAAGGTGTTCTGTGCCTGGATGACGCGGAACTTGTCGTATTCTCCCAGAGACCTTAGTTTGTTCTCAACTTCAGCACGGCGGGGAGAATCCGGATAGTACTGGAGGAACATTTCTAGCATTTCGGGGTCGTTGCTTGCCATGACCTGATCGAAACGAGAGTCTTCTTGCTTGACCTGGTATTCCTTGATTTCGACCTTACCGCTATCCAAGGATGCGTAGAGAAGTTCCTTAGTAGCAAGGTCTGCGGGGTGGCAGAATGCCAAGTAGCTTTCAAGAACGTCGGCGAACTGAGTGCGGGTAAAGGCCTCGCTCATGTCGGGCAGGTTGCCGTCTTCGTCGAGGTAGAAGCGGTAGTCGCGTTCAATGGCCATGCAGTCCCAGTCGGACAAGGTGTCCTTGACTTCGCTGTTTTCGCGGAGCACGGCGTCGCGGTCGTGGAGCTTAAAGCGCATCTTGCGGTCACGGCGGCTTTCACGGCCAAAGTCAAGAGAGAGTTCGAGGCCGACGCGTACAGGCCACTTGTATTCAATCTTGTCGAAGGTCAAACCGGAGTAGGGGGACGGAACTTTTTCGTCGCTACCAGAACGATTACGAGCCTTGATATCTTCGTAAGCGAGGAATTCCTTGCGGACGTTCAAGCCAATCTTAAGATCAACATCCTGGAACACTTCGGTGATGCGATATTCCAAAGCGCCAGAGACAAATGCCGTGTACACATAGTCGCTGTACTGCACGGTGTTTGTGTTGTAGTAGTCGTAGAAGGAGAAGAAGTGGAAACCGAAACCACCCAGGGCTCTAATGTCCAGACCGCCTACCACGTTAAAGGTAAAACCAGCCAACACAGACGGAGCGTAGGTCAAGAAACTCAGCTCTTCTTCGTCACGACGGACACTGGAGGTGCTACCCTTGAGTTCGTACTTGGGGCTGTCTTCGATGGTGCCGAACTGGATGGAGTTGACTTCGAGGCCCAGCCAGATGGTGAACGGAATGTCTGCCTTCCAGAAGGGGGTAATCAAGGGGGACCAAAGGAAACCTGCAGAAATAGGTGCAGTGAAAACATCCTTGTTAATGTCGTCCATTTCGATTCTGTCATCGCTGACAGAGCCCTTGAAATTCAAAAAAGCGGGTTCTGCCTGCAAGTACAACTGATGACGCCAATTCGAACGTTCGTAATCGGCGGCCTGGGTTGTAACTGCAGCGGCAGCTAAAAGAGACAATGAAAATAATAGTCTACGCATCAGTGTAAATTTAGATTTTCTTTTTACAGTGTGAAATTTACAGTGGTTCCAAATACGGGTGTTTTTACCCCTTTTTTGGGGATTTTTCTAGAAAGAGAGCACAAAACCCACGCCCAGCATGGCCACGCCAACGCCGATCAGGGTACCTCCAATAATGTTCTCCCTTTTTCCCTTGTTTACCAGGTCGTGATTTTCCTTGATTTTTGCCTGGTAGTGTTCGCCACCGGAGCTTACGGGCTTTTCCAATTCTTGCTTGATCTTGTCGGCCTCGTCGTAGTTTTTGCTTGCCAGGTAGGTGAACAGCCCACCAATGACAACGGGTGCAATGGAGGAACCCATGAGGGCGATTCCGATCTTGCGGATCTTGCGCTGTTTAACCCAGGCATCCTGGGCGTGCATCTCGTCGACATCGGTAATGGGTTGAAGCTCCACGTTCAGGTCGGTAAGGTCGGTTGGGGGAATGAAGGTGGTGATGGTGGTGTCGCGGAAACCTTGCTTACGGAGCTGTATGGTGCTCATGCCCGGTTCGAAAATGGGGAACTTGTCGGGAGTGTGTCCGACAGGCTTGGACTTGATGGTTACGGGTTCGGAGCCGGCGAAAATTTCTGCGTTGCTGGGGATTGTGTTGATGCGCAGTTCGGGGCGTGTGGGCTTAAGCTTAAGTGAAATCTTTGTGGTGTCGAAGGGAATGGGTACGATAGCGTTGCGTGCCCCCCAAAGCTGCTTGTCTACGTTCCAGTATGCGTAAAGGACAACCTTGTTGGTATCCTGGGTGGCGAAGGTGCAGGGGGTGCGGCAGATTTCGCCTTGGGCTTCTGTTGCCAGGGTGGCGCCTTCGGGATTGGTTTCTACGTGGATGTAGCTTTTCTTTTCCTTGGGCTGGGGCGGTTCTGCACCTTGAACGGTCATAACGAAATTCTTAAACTTGTCGCCGGACATGGCATCGCTAATAGCAGCCATTGTAGACAAATTCATAATGGCGTTCGTGCCTTCTTTTTTCGTAGAGTCCTGCAGGTTGTAGTGGGTCATCTGTACGATGACGGAATCGGTGGACTTGGCGGCGGTAATGCTACCCAGGTAGAGGTCGGCAGCGCCGTAATGCTTGAGGGAATCCTTGATGCAGGCGGATTCGCGGCAGTAACCGAAATCGGTGCGTTTGGCAAAGACCGTGGGGATTCCGGATTCCTGGAACATTCGCATCATCAGGCTGTTCAATTGTTCTGCCAGGGCGGAATCGATGGCGCGGCGTTCGAAGGCAACAAAAATGTGCTTGCTGTCAACGGAATTCAAAAAGGCGTTGTACGGGAGTGGTTCTGCGGGTGCTGTGGCGGAGTCGGCGGATTCGCTGGCGGTTGAGCCTGCCGTGGAATCAACTGTTGCGGTAGCTGTGGAATCTGCTGCGGAATCTGCTGCGACGGAGGTGGGTGGGGCTGCGTTCAACAGATCGTTGCCCTGTTCATCTACGATGCTCTTAAAACGGTTCTTTGCAATCTTGATAACCGTGAACTTGCCCTGGATTGTTCCCCCAAGGCTTACGGTGTCTTGATTAACTCCGAGAAACTGTGCCACTTGCTTGGCGCCGGAAACCAGCTCCACGTTTGCGCGGACTCCCTTAGAATCTTGTGCGTGGGCCGCGAAGACAAACAGGATGAGTGTGAGTAGAAACTTTTTCATATGCAACCTAGAACTGTAGGATGATGCCTACCGCCAGCAGGGAGGCTCCAAGACTAATACCTGTATTGAAGATGATTTTTCCGATGCTTGCCTTGTCGTTATAATTCTTGAAATTCTTTTCGTGCTTTTGAATATTTGCGTCACTTGCCAGGGGCGAGTTTTCGATTTTCTTTTTTTCGTCGTTTGCGCTGTTGATCAGACTGCTTGTAACGATGGCTGCGACGGCGCTGGTGGCGAATGGAACTGCGGAGCCGAGCATCATGATGCGGCCGAAGTTTCTGTTATAGCGTTTCTTAAGAATTTTTTCCTGGGCTTCCTGCATTTCTTGGTCATAAGTGGGGCGCAGTGAAACGATCAAGTAGGAAGTGTCCTTGTCGGAAAGTTTTACCCTGATGGTGGTATCTGCGAAACCTGGCTTGAACAGCGAAATCAGTACCGCACCATCTTGAGTGTTTTCGCTGGTAGCGACGATGAATTCGGGGGATGCCGCCTGAGGATTAGACTTGTGATTGGGCTGCAGCTGGTTGATGTAGATATCAGCGTAGCTTGGAATGGTGGACACATGCAGATACTTGGGCTTCTCCTGACAGAGAGCCAAGCAGGCAACGGCGAGAATGAGAAGAATAATCTTTTTCATCTTATTCATCCTCGGTTGTTTCCTGTTCTACGTTTTCGTCTTGTAAAAATGGGCCCTTGATGTCGTATACTGTAGACACGTTTCGGATGGTCCAGTAAAACGGGGGAAGGGAATTTTCTGCGTAGTCTTGAGCGGAAATGAAAACCTTGCATCCCTTGCTGCAATCAGGAAGGGTGAACTGCAGGGACGGCGTAATGTAGGCGTATTCAATCTTTTTATCGTTGACATAGACAGAAAGAGTGTTCTCCTTGATTTCCGCCCCGTCGTCGTATAGGTTGAACTGGACGAGCTTGTTTTGTTTGTTTACGATGCCGGCAACTTCAATTTGAGGGCGTACAGCATCTTTAAGGTGGATTGTGTCAAGATTTAGAACGGTACCTTCGGGGAGATCAACCATCAGGGATTCCGGGGCGTAATCGCTACGGTTCAGGCTCTTTACCACAATCTTAATGCCAGACTGGGGACGGATTTTTTCAACAATGGTTTGATTGGAAAAATTCTTGATAACACTTGACAGGGTGTCGCCATTGGCTGCGATAAATGAAATCTGCGTGTGGGTGATTTCACTGGAATGGTATTTGTCGTAAGTGTAGCTCAGCTTGACGGTGGAAAGGGTGTCGGTAATCTTTGTGGAGAACTTTGCGATTTCGGTGGTGTCGTAGGTGGTGCTGACGTATTCGCTATTAATGGTGGCCCTTACGACCCAATAGAATGTGAAGGAGGAATCCTTGGTGTGGATAATCTTGCTGCCCAATAAGGTGCCGCCGAGGGAGACTTCGCTGGAACAGTCGACATGGGCGATGAGGTTTTGCCAGATTTCTTCGGGGTTGTTTGATGCGTAAACTTCGCAGTCTGCATCTTCCCACTCGTCGATTCCGCTAAGAGTCCAGCGCAGCGGTAGGGATTCTGTGTTGGCGGGGTTGACCTGGTTGTAGCCGTTGTAGGGGAAATCGATTGCAATGTCGTGGGGTGCGTTGATGTAAAAGTCAAAATTCTGGTGAACGGTATCGTCCCATAAGTCTACAGTCTGAAGTGAGACCTTTTTATGCCCTGCGGTTTCAAAGGTGTACTTGAAGTTGGACTGGGTTATTTTGGTTCCGTCAATATCCCAGAGGACGCTCTTGATGTAGAGCATTGCCTGGTCACCGAAATACGGGTTGTCCTCATTAATGACGCCTAGGAACAGCTTGACGGTCTGGCCTTGTTCGCTGTAGACGAATTTTCGGATTGGTATGGCTTCCAAGTTTCCGGAATACTTTTCGGGAACGATAACCGCAAAGGGCTTGTAGAGTGAGGCTTCCTTTGCCAGATGGGAATCCCCGCAAGAACAAAGCAGAATGCTTACAAGGAGGCTGAGTGTAAGGAGAATCTTATTCACTGTACACCTCCGGAAGTGTTTTGTTCGGGGCAATCTTGAATGTCTCTTCGATGGTGTTGACGCTGTAGTCAAAAGCAGAAATCGAAATAAAGTGGGTTGTCCAAGAGTTCTCGAGCTCAGGAAGCGTTACAAGGAGCGAATCATTGCGGAAACTGAAAGAAGAAACACTCTGGTTGTCTAGCTTAACCTTGATCCGCTTCTCCTGGATTTTTCCGCCCTGGTCCTTGATGGTGAACTTGAGGGTGTCTGCGTAGGCAATGGTTTCGTCGGAGCCGTCTGCAATACGGATTCGGGGCGGAATGGTGTCGTTCAGAAAAATGGTATCCAGCGTCATGACTCGGTTTGCCGGAATCTTGAATTCTGTGGTGTCGATGCTAAAATCCGGATAATCGCTTGCCATGGTGTACAAGGTGTATTCATCTGGATCCAAGGGCTTGATGGAGAAGGGGGAATTCTTTGTGAAGGAGACGGTGTCGTCGTAAACCATGTTGCCGCTGGAGTTGACCAGCCACAAATGAACATTGATGGACTTTTCCATGGAGGAATGATTGATGAACCCGTAAATTCCGGCTTCTCCTTGGATACCGGCTGTGGTAAAAGTTCCCTTGATGGAGTCTTGTGCCCTTTGCTTTAGCTCGTTTTGTACGGATACGGTCCATTCGTACATGCCCAGTGGCTTGAAGCCTTTACGGTAGGTAAAGTTGGCGGCGTGTAGAACGGTGTCTACCAAGGTCTTTGGATCCTTGTAAAAACCTTTGGCTTCTTTCAAAACAAAATGATGGGACATATCCCACATGCTGTCGGGATCGTAGAGGTTCCATGCGAAGTTTACGAATTCGTTTGCTCCGATGTACTGCGTGTTGTTTGCAGGAATAAAGTTTTCGTTGTCAAGAACGGGTGCGGAACCTACGTAAAGGTGCAAGGTGTCGGTCAGGGTATCGCCGAAATAGTCAATGAATACAAAGTTGAACTGGTGGTAGCCGGGGTCGTAGATTGCCTTTTTGCAGTTGTACTCGAAGGCGAAGAAATCACCGTCCTTTGTCCAAAAGTAGTCCTTGCTTCGGATTGCCTTTGATGGGTACACGGAGGTGAGAAGGACTATGGAATCACCTGGGTGGATTGTATCGGACTTGATGCTGTAGGTGCTCGAGTCTAGACTCTTGGAGAAGAAGGCGTTGACGTTAATGAACTGGGGGTCGCTTTCGTTGAAGATAACGTCGTCGGACTGGGTACAACCGCAAAGGGCTGCAATCCAGCAGAACATGGCAACAAAGATTAATGTAAGCAGGCGCTTGAAGGTCATGGCTCAGCTCCTGCGTTGGGGTCGATGATTTCGAAACTTACCCAGCTTAGGGTGTCGGCGTCACCATAGGAATCGGTGACGATAACGCGGAATGAATGTTCGCCGGGCTTGAATCCGGATTGTGCAATCTTGGTCAGGGTGCCCACGTTGTATTGTACGCTATCAATTTCCAGAATGTGTGTAAGCTTGTCATCGTTTGTGTCGGAGGATTTCCACTGGAACTGCACGGGGGTGTTTTCGTCGGCTGTGATGTTCGCACCATTGCTGGGGATAGTTTCTGAGCCAAGGACGGGAGCGGCGTTCTGGATAACGTTGAACTTCACCTTTCTGGTGTTGTATTGCTTGTCAACGACCAGGAGGGCGTTGGGAATAAGGAAATCTTCTTCGACGGGAATGGGGAAAACCTTGCCATCGCCTATGAGGTTCTTGTCTTCGTACCAAAAAAACAGGAGGTTGTCTTCGTTGTCGTCGGGATAGACTACAGCTACTAATGCGGCGGAATCGTTAGGATTAATCTTGAGCTTGGTGGAGTCCTCCTGATTGTATTGGAGAACGTGAACCTTGATGGATTCGATTCTGCCCGAGATGTCGGGATCGCTGGGAATGTCCAGACACGCCACAAAAAGCCCGCCTAAGGTAATGGCGAGGCAGATGTTTAAAAGGCGTAAAATTTTTGCGGGCACAAAACTCACGAGAGTAAATCTACTATATTCAAAGACATGAGTCAGGAAAACCTAGAATATAAAAACGCTATGGAGCGCCTAGAAAACATTTTGGAACGAATCGATAATTCCGAAATGGAAATTGATGAGCTTGCTGGCCAGGTCCAGGAAGCTACAGAACTGCTCCGTACCTGCAGACAGATTTTGTTGAAGACCGAAAAAAACGTTCAGGAAGCCTTGGCTAGCTTGGATGGGGAAGTGGATGCTTAGTTCCGCTTTGGATACCGCGCCTAGTTCCGCGCCTAGTTCCGCGCCTAGTTCCGCGCCGGTTGGAACCGCGCCGGCCCTTGAGGTGGAGAACCTTACGGTAAAGTTCCCTATTCGCGGGGGTGTTCTTGGCAAGGTCAAGAACTACTTCACTGCTGTTGACGGCGTGTCCTTTACTTTGCCCCAGGGTAAGATTCTCTCTATTGTGGGGGAGTCCGGTTGCGGTAAATCGACTTTGGTGAAGTCCCTGGTGGGCCTGGTGCAGGCCGACTTCGGTTCTTACAAGCTGCTTGGCGAAAAGATTGACTTTAAGGATGGATCATCCGTGCGTCGGGTGCGTGACCAGGTCCAGATGATTTTTCAGGACCCGTTCAGCAGTTTGAACCCGAGGCAGACTGTAGGGGAAATCCTGACGGCGCCGGTGGTGGCCCGAGGCGTGGGCTTTGATATGGCGCAGGAGCGGGCCCGTAAGCTGCTGGACCGCGTGTCTATTCCTGCGGGTGCCATGGAGAAGTTTCCCCACGAATTTTCCGGCGGGCAGCGACAGAGACTTTGCATTGCCCGAAGCCTTATGGTGGAACCCAAGGTTCTTTTGTGCGACGAAGTGACTAGTGCCCTTGATGTTTCGGTGCAGGCCCAGATTCTGCATTTGTTGGACGACCTGCGTAACGAACTGGGAATCAGTCTGCTGTTTATTAGCCACGACATGCAAGTGGTGCGCGCCTTGAGCGATGATGTTTTGGTGATGTACTTTGGCAAGGTGGTGGAACGCGGCGAGGCGGACAAGGTTCTTGTGAATCCGCAGCACGAATACACCCAAAAACTTTTGGCAAGCGTTCCGACGATTAAACGATAGAATCGCGTTAGAATCGCGCATTTGATTAAGAAATTTTATGGCAGACTTTCGCAGAAGAAATAATGACCGTCGCGGTTCCTTTGACCGTTGCGGACCCGGATTCCGCAATGGCGGGGCGCCGAAACGTTCCGACGAATCCCGCTTTGTAGAACTGCGCATCGATAAGATGGTGCAGGGCGGCGAGGGCATGGGTCGCTTGCCCGATGGTCGAGTCTGCTTTGTGGCTGGCGCATTGCCCGGCGAACTCTGCAAGGTCTTGCTCACGCTTCAGAAAAAGGACTTTACCCGCGGTCGTGTGCTAGAAGTTTTAGAATCTAGCCCGGACCGCGTAAAACCCAAGTGCCCACTGTATGGCCGCTGCGGTGGCTGCTCCTTGCAACATCTGGATTCCAGCAAGCAGGCAGAATACTTGGCTCAAGTGGAACGTGAAAACTTCAAGCGCTTGGCCCATGCGGAACTTCCGGCGGACTTCAAGGTGCATACGGGCAGCCCGTGGAACTATCGCAATCGCGCCCGCGTTGTGTTCTGCGGTAGCCGCGATGGTGGTGCCAGCTTTGGCTTCCGCGAACAGGAATCCAACCACGCCATTCCTCTGAATAACTGCCCTGTGTTGACTGCGGGCCTGAACGAATTTTTGAAAGGCCCCGCCAAGAATCTCCGTGCCCGTGAACTGAACATCTTTGATAACGGCAAGGGCCAGGTCAGCTACTACTACGAAGGTATGCCCGCTGCCGAATTCCAGAAGCACGCCGTCAGTGTTGTTGAAATCGGTGGCCGCTCCATTGAGTCCGACGCATCGGTCTTTTTCCAAAGCAATCTGGGCCTGTTGCCGGAACTTGTGGAATCCGTGCGCAAGGCTGTAGATGAAGGCATTGCCAGCGGCGAAGCTAGCAATGAATGGCTTATCGACTTGTTCAGTGGGGTAGGTTTCTTTGCCGCTTTGCTCCAGGACAAGTTCAAACGCGTCACCACCGTGGAACGTGACGAAGGTTGCCTAAAGCATGCGGAGGTTAATTTGTCTGTAACGGGCGCAACTGCGATACCTGCAGCCTCCGCGACTTCCGCGACCACTGCGGCTGTAGAAAATGTTTCCGCTCCCGCCGAAGACTGGCTTGCAGAAAATGTGGTGAACATCCCGGCCACCTTGATCGTGGACCCGCCCCGCACAGGCCTCCCCAAAACCGCGCTGGAAGCAATCGCCAATAGTTCTGTGAAAAAAATGATTTACGTTTCCTGCGATCCTGTGACTCTTGCCCGCGATTTTTCGAAATTAGCCGAATTTGGGTTTACAATGAAGTCTGCCGAGGCCTTTGCTTTCTACCCGCAGACGCCTCACATGGAAATGCTGGCTATTCTTTCTCGATAGTAATTGCTAAATTGACAAGCATGATGAAAAAATTGCTTGCCTCTCTTATTCTTTGTGCAATCGTAGCCATGCCTGCGTTTGCAAAAAATTCTAGTTCCTCCGGCCAGTCCGGCAGCGCCTCCAAGAACATGGCTGCTGGTCTTTGGATCCAGGCTGGTAACCCTGGTGAACACTTCGGTGTTGATTTTATGATGCGCATGGGTTCCGATATCACCTTGGATGTCTACGCTCATATGTACCTGAGCGACGACGACAACTCCCTGGGCGCTTACTTAGGTTATTACTGGAACTTCTACTTGAAGGGCGTTCCCAAGGAACTGGGCCGAATGGGCTTCTATGTTGGTCCTACTGGTGGTTTTGGTTTCTGGGATAACGAATATGGCGCTGGCTGGCTCGAGGCTAACAAGCGCTACACTTGGTGGCGCGATGAAACTGGATTTGCCATCCGTGCCGGTGTTACTGGTGGCTACCAGTGGGAATTCCCCATCCCGCTCCAGTTCTATGTTGAACTGAGCCCGGTTCTTGAATTCCATTACTTCGCCTGGGATGACTACTATTACGAAGACAGAGACCACGGCCGTATCGGCGACTATGATGACGATGACGTGGAATGGGAATTCCCGGAATTCTACTTCCGCGTGGGTCTTCGCTTCTGGTTCTAATCTAAGGAGTTTGTGATGAAAAAGTTCTTGCTGGCTGCCTCTGTGGCACTTTGCGCTTTTGTTGCTGGTTGCACTTCTCAGGAACCGTCTATTTCCTGCGGCCGTGACTGGAATGCAAGTTCCAGGGTCGTTGCCGATACTACCAGCGAATTCGACTTGGCTGACCAGATGATTGTCCAGTTCAAGTATGGTCGCAATTTTGATTTTACCAAGCTCAAGACCGCCTTCTACGAAGGTACCTTGGCTAACAAGGGTAAGGAAATCTGGTCTCACGAAGTTCCCGTGACCGAAAAGATGGATTCCTACACTTTGCAGGGCAAGTCCAAACACGGTGGCCTTATGACCGCTCGCGAACTGAGCCGCCAAAAGCAGCCGGGTTCCATTGTGGTGGAATTCAGCGCCGAGGGCAAGATCATCGCCCAGAAAGAAATTACCTTGGTCAAGAACCGCTAATAAAGTTATTTGTCTATGAAGTTAAAGAGCTTGCTTTGCCTTGGTGCACTGGTTGCCTTCTGTGGTTGTGACGACACTCGTGTTACGATCAATTACGACTTGAAGGCTCCTGTTGACGTTGAACTTTGCACCCAGACCTTCTTTGCTACTTACGATTTAGAAAACGAAGAACAGATGGGTACCATTACCAAGACCTTTGGTGTTTTGAACTACTCCAAGGTTGGCGACACCCTCAAGGTGAATCGCAAGTACAGCATCGATGCTTCTAAGGGCTACCTTAAGAACTACATGCCTTCTGAATTGGCTTGGCGCGTTAAGGAAGTGAACCTTTCTGCAGTGGACCGCAATGTGACTAGCATTGAAGGCCTTAGCGAAGGTTACGACTCCCTGGTGCAGGCAATGCCTATGCCGAACCGCTGGCGTAATCAGTTGCTGAATCCGGACTACAAGCCCCATTTGATCCGTGCTGAAAAGCACCGTTGGGAAATGGACCACCTGGTTGTGGGTGAGGTCCCGGCCAACGCCGACATTACCGAGCTGCTCAAGGAACGTGGCCGTTTGAACTTCGCCCTGATTCAGGTTGATTCCGTGGTTACAAAGGGCTACCAGAATTTGGACAGAAGAAAGTGCCTTTGGTACAACGTGTATCTCCACGAAAAGGAAAGTTTCCCCTATTACATCTGGGAACAGCACGTTAACAGCAAGATTGTTCCCGAAAAGTTTATGGCTTATACCGCCGGCTTGTCTGCTGAATACGACACTGAATTTGGCGTGGCTATCGACCCAACCACCGGTATTCCTTGCCAGGAACGCGAAGTGAGAAAGGGCGTGCACACCATGGTGAACCCCACCACCAAGGATACTGTGACTTTCAAGAGCCACATCCTTTCGGAACGCTTGTTCACTGTTAAGAAGCCTGGTGAAAGCGAAGAGTAATCCATGAAGTTTTCTTTTGCTGCATTAGCTTGTCTGGCTGGTTTGATGTTTGTAGGATGCGCTGTGCATCCTTCGCCGCAGCAGACCTTGGTGGACGATCGCCGCTTGGTTTACGTAGAAACTTACAAGGCTTATGACAAGGCTGAAAAGGAATATCTGAATCTCTTGTTCAACATCGAGCGCATGCCCGAAGAAGAAGAGCTTTGGATTCTGAAGCGCGAAAAGATGCTTGAATTGATGCAGCTCAAGGAACTGATGCTGAACGCCCGTGCGGAATTGGACGAAGCCATGCGCCAGTGGGAAATGCATATGAGCGATATTCAGGCTGACATGAAAACTTTAAAGGTGAGATCCGTTTCCCCGAACTTTACCGGGGATGCCAGCCGCCGCACCAGCCCCGGACAGCTGTTAGAATCTGATATTAAATAAAAGGGGTAGGGGAGCTCGAAGGGGGCTCGGCCCTCCCTCGAATCATATTATTGCCAGGAGTTTATAAAGCCCATGCCCACGGAGAATTTGATTCTCGTGGGGGAGACGCAGTCGGGCAGCAGCGGGATGTCGATGGGCTTCACCTTAGATCCGCCGTTCAAATCCTTATCCTCGCCGATGCGGCTGAGGCCGCGGGCAAGCGTCAAGGAAATATCTACAGGTACGCTGTAGAAAATCTTGTTACTCATACGGAAGTTTAAGCCCACGCTGCGATCCCAGAATCGGTGATCGGTCCACTTGTCCGTATCGATCCAGTCTCCTTGCCATGCGGCGCCGATCTGTGCAAACACGTCAAAGTAAAGGCTGCGGGTACTGAAAATCCATGCGCTCTTGCGCCAGTCATCGTAAATGGGGAACAGGTAATGTACTTCGGCCATGGCGGTGCGGGTGCCTGCCAAAGAGTAATCTTCGGAACTACGCAGGTACGGATAACCTTCTAGGAACAAGGGCTTGTAGTAGTAGGAATCCAGGGTGTCTTCCTTGGAACTCCAGTGTACAATTCCGCTGATCTTACCGCCTGCGGCCAGGCGTGCGCCTGTCCACGGGCTCTGCAGGCTGCCGTAGAGGTTCAAACCGATTTCGTGAATGTCGTATTTTCTGTAGATGGGCTCAATTTTACCGCTGCTTGTAACCACGAAACTTTGGGCGAAAGTTCCGGGGCGGTACAAATTGTTGTGGGAATACTGGTAATAGAGCGTCAGGCCGTTGCCCTGGCCGCTAATTCCTGTTTCGTCGCCGTGGTCGCCGTAAAGGCCCAATGCTGCAGTTGCCAAGAATTGCTTTTGATATGTCCAGGCGAAGTAGTCTTCGTAAAGGTTAAAGTCGGACCAGTTGTAGCCTGCGGCCACCTGCAAGGTGTCGATGGTCTTGAAGATGCTGTAGCCCGCGCTTGCCACGATAGACTGGGTGGAAACGGCGTAGTTGCTGGTTCCCAAGGAGTCGCCGCCGTGAGCCTTGACGTCTTCGTAACGGACGGTGTCCTTGCTGGTGTAAGAGTTGTAGCTATAGGAAAGTCCCAGGTCCAGGGGCGTACTGCGGTTTTCCCATGCGGCGAAGAATTCCTTTTCGATGCCGGGGAAGAACTGGCCTGCGCGTTCGAAGAGGCCTGCGCCAAGTTCCAGTAGCAAGCCTAATTGCAAGTTGTTCTTTTTAAGCGGGTCGCTAAGGAGTACGGCTAAGCCTGCCTTAAGTTTTACCTGTCCATCACCAAAGACGGTAAAGTCCGGGGCGCTTTCGGTCAGGGCCACCATAGGAACGAACATAGGTACGTTTGGAATGGGCTTGTAGTTCTGTTCGACGCCTGCGAATTCAAGCTCGGGCAATTCCAGCTGTTTTTCCACACGCTTGGGGAGGGTGCCCTTCAGTACGATTTCCTTGGTGCCTTCCTTTGCGGTAATGGTGCGGATGGTGTCCTGCACTTTGATAATGCTATCGCGGGTGGCGATGTTCGGAATAGATACGCAGTCCTTATTGATGAGAAGCAGGCTGTCAATGGTAGCGCTGTCTTGCTCAATCAATTTGAGACGATCCGTTTGGCAGCTTGCCCAGGTGGTATCTGCAATCTGGATAACGCTGTCGCGCTCTGCATAGCTGATGGTTGTGTCTGCGGATGCGGGAACGAAAATGCTGTAGGCCAACTTGTAGAGGGAGAATCCGTCTTTGTCGTAGTTGGTGTAGTAGATGGTGTCGCCGTCAAGTACGGGGGTGAATGCGCCGCCTACCACGTTGGTCAGGGGGTGTTCCACGCCGGAGCTCAGGCTCTTTTCAATCAGGTTGAAAATGCCGTTGCGGTTGCTGGCAAAAATAATCTTGTCATCGTCGATCCAGTTGACGTCACGTTCGTCGAATTCAGAATTGCTGACGACTTTGAAGTTCTTGCCATCGGCGTCGATGACTGCGATACCGCGAACCTTGTTATCGAAGTAGCTGAAGGCGATTCGCTTTCCGTCGGGGCTGAACTTGGGGCTGTAAATGTTATAGTAGGCGTATTGCGAATCGGGTACGAAAATGTCCACGGGGTCTTCTGCAATATAGTCCTTCAAGTCCTTGGGGAAGGGAACCTTACTCAGGGCGAATCGGGTGCTGTAAGGTTCGCGACGGACGAAGGCTACTGTGGTTCCCTGCTTGTCGAATGCGGGGTAGACTGCATCCACCAGGTAGGTTAACGTCAGCTGATTCTTGTTGGTGTCGCTTACCGCCACGTCAAAGTGGGCGTGACCGTCCTTGTCGCGATTCTGGTAGCTGATGTAGGCGAGAATGGGACCTTGCACAGAGTCTGCGAACACGTCAATGCCCTTGTCGAACCAAGGCTTCTTGGCCTTGAATCCGGACCTGGCGTAGTCGCCGATATTGATGGTGGTTGTGCTGTCGTCATCGCTGCTCTCGATGACTGCGTCGCCGACTTCAACCTTTGCGCTGTCTACGGCTGCGCTATCCACTGCGGCGGTTTTCAAACTGTCCACTGCGGCGGTCTTGTTGCTATCAACCTTCGCGCTATCCTTAACCGCGACGGAATCCGTTTTCACAGAATCTGCTTTCACAGAATCAGCTTTTACAGTGTCGGCTTCCAGCGGCATCTTGAACACGCTTCCATCGAACCATGCCCCACCGAAATTAGAAATGCCATAAAGGTGCTTGCCCGCTACTATAGGGAAATCCTGCCAGAAGGCGTCTTCAGTAAGCTTGGTGCCTTCTACAAGTTCGCCGAGGGAATCCTTCAAAGCCTTGTACTGCTCCGTGATTTCCTTTTTCCAGTTGTCGTAAAGTTCCTGCTCGCTAATGCCCAGAACATCCTTGATGGCTCCGTCCAAGGTCATGCGGTTGAACTTTGCCAGATTGTTCCAAATCCTGGGGACTGCATCTTCGCCGTAGTGCTTGTCGATATAGAGCACCAGGGAAAAGCCCTGGGTGTAGGGGCCCAATTCCGCAAACAGGGAATTGTCCGAAAAATCGTGCATGTACTCCAAGGAAAGCAGGCTGTCGTTCAGGGCTGCGGTACGGAGCAACATGTCGCGGTGGGAATCCCAACCGTCAAAACCCATTCGGCTGGATTCGTACTGGGCCGTACCTTCGGCAAGCCACAGGGGCTGCAAGGTAAAGGGAACCATGGATACGAAATCGCTGGTAGTCTTTTCGTTGTAGTAGTCCGAGTAGCTGAACTGCAAACCGTAAATGTTGGGGCGAACCTTGCTGCCGCTTTCGATGCTGACCAAGTGGCTGAATTCGTGGGTCACCACGTCGGAAAGCCAGCCGTGGCTACTGCGGATCTTGAAATCCCAGTTGGTAAGCCATAGGTTCAATGCGTTTTCGCTAGGGACTGCGCTACCGTTACTGTAAAGGGCGTTGCTGAGGGAAACATTGACGCGGCTAGGCAGGGGCTTGTGATAGCGGGAAACCACGCTGTCGTACACGGCCTCGGCGTAGGCGGAAACTTTGGAGGCATGGCTGGAATATTCTGCGGGATAGTAGAACTGGAAATGGTCGGATCCGGCAGTTTTCCACTTGATGTCGCTCTGGTTGCCGTAAAAACCTGCGGCAACTGCAAGAGAACACACCGCAGACGCGGATACCACGAAAATGCTTTTTAAAAGTCCAAAAGTACGCATTATCTAGTCAATGTAAAATTCGGCAAAGTATATTCAGCTACAATCTACAAAAAAAGCCGCCCCATAATTTGGAGCGGCCTTGTTTTAAAAGGGATAAAGCTTGTTACTTGGCTTCGAGCTTCATAGCTTCGGCCAGGCCTTCGTAGAGCTTGCCTTCGCTGTCCACAACGGAGAAGCCGCCAGTGTAGCCCCAGTGAGTCCAAGGAATCTGCAAGGTGTCGCAGATGTCAGACATAGCCTTGTAGTAGTTCAGAACGGACTGTGCGTCGGACTTGTCGCGGAGAGCACCGAATTCGTTGATGATCACCGGAACGTTGTTGGTGACTGCCCAATCCTTTGCCTTGGCTACGTTCTGAAGGATAGCCTCCTTGTTACCGGTCTTGTAGTAGTTCTTGATTGCGGTCTTAACGCCACCAATGACACCTGCATTAACGCCGTAGGTGAAGGAGTATTCAGACCAGTCTTCGGCCACGTAGGGGAACGGAATGTCGTGAATTGCTGCGTAGTCAGTCCAGGAGCCGCCCTGATGGGTGAAGAGGAACGGTTCGTAGGTGTGGATTGCGTAGATGATGTTGTCATCAGTGAAGGGAGTGCGCTTGATCAGCAAGCTGATAGAGTACCACTGTGCGTCACCGAAGATAATGGAGTGCTTTTTGTCTACAGTGCGGATGGCGTCGATCATGGCCTGAGCTGCGTTGGTCCACAGGACTGCGGTTACCTTACCGTTGGTCATGTCCGGTTCGTTCAGCAATTCGAAGAACAGGTCTTCGCGTTCGCTGGTGGCGTAGTGCTCAGCAACGTGCTTCCATACGCCGGCCATCATCTTGATGTAGATGGAATCCTTTGAAGAAGTGAGGTTGTAGCTGTTGTCGTATTCGTGGTAGTCAATGACAAAGGACATGCCGTACTTTGCGGTCCAAATGTCAAAGGAATCCAGGACGGTGAACAAAGCTTCGTCATCGAACTTCAATTCAGTTGCGCCGGTAGAGTCGGCCAGGAAATCCTTGCGGTTGGAAACATAGAGGTCCAGGTCGATGGGCAAGCGGAGGGACTTGAAGCCATAACCGGAAAGGAGCTTGATGTCGCTTTCGCCGAATGTGAATTTGCCATTGAACTTGCCGTCTGCATTTTCAAGCCAGTTGGTGAAGTTTACGCCCTTGTTCAGGTACTTCATGGCCTTTTCTTGCAGAGGATTGCTGATAGCGATCTCGCCGATGGTCACTACGGGGATTTCGGCGGGTTTCTTTTCCAGGTCTGCAACGTCAGCGGGCAGGTCGCTGGTATGCAAGAAGTAAATGTTGTCGATCATCAGGGAGCCTGTGGAAACCTTGGCGTTGCCCTTGATGTGGAAGCTGATCTGGTTGATGTTTGCCTTGTTGAAGACAACGGGTTCACCCCAGCCTTCTTGGATGAGGTCGCGGAACTTGACGTCAACGCACTTCCATGCTGCGGTAGATGCAAGCTGCTTGGATCCGTGAACGTCATAGTCAGTAACGTCGGAGGTTTCGACTCGAACAGTATGGATGCCGCCCTTATAGCAGTAATGGATGCCGCCGATTTCGGAGAAATCTGCTTCGCTGATGGCTACGCCAATGGCCACGTAAGGGTCGTATGCGTAATCGCCCTTGTCCAGGGTGTAATCAACCTTGAAACTGTAGTTGGATTCGTAACCTTCGCCGAATGCGGTAGGATAACCTTCTTCATTGACCGGGGTCGAGATGACGGATGAGCCGCCGTTACCCTGGTCATCGTAGGTAAACCAGCCTTGGCCCTGTGCAGTCTGGCCGTCGCCATCTTCGAAGTTGTCAATCAGGATGCTCTTGTCGGAGAATGGGGAGGTGGTAGGGGTTGTTGCGCAGGTGTCGCAAACAACTTCGGAGCCGCCGTTATTGTCGCCGGTTCCGTTGGGGTTCTTGCCGTTGTCATCGCTGCTGCAGGCGCCTGCCACCAGAGCGAGAGAGGCTGCTGCAGAGAGTTTCAAAAGGGATTTGAGTTCCATAAGGCTCCTTAATGTTATAATCCTCCCTAAAATAAATTCAAAAGTGAAAAACAGTGGTTTCTTTTGAAACGTAAGTAAAAAAGAGTATTGTCTGTATCACAACGGCCGCGCAAGGAAAATGTGCTTTTTTTACGAAAAAATGGCTATATTAAGATTAATCCATGGATTTTTACTCTGAAACATACCACGAATCGGTAAAGTATGCTGCAAAGGGGGCGACTGACCCCATTGTTTTGCATTGGGAAAAGCAGAAGGCGACGGATCGCCGGTATGTTGGCTGTACCCGATTGGACCTTGAACCTGGCGATGTGCCGGCCTTTGGGTATGTTTCGGGGGATGATTTGAAGCCTGTGGGCGTTTATGTGGTGCTTAGGGGCCGAGGTAAACCCGATGGGGTGTACGCCTATGTGGCATCAGGTGCTGCCGCTCAGGGTACAGCTGCTCAGGGGGCTGCCGCGGGGCAGCTAGTGAAAATTGGCGGCAAGGACGAGATGAAGGCTCTGGCCGCCGCGTTCCCTGATAAAGACTTCGTTTCACAGACCCCGGTGCTGTATATTTTTACCGGCATTTTGGAGCGCGCTGTCTGGCGTTTCAAGGAGTCGGCCTACTCCCAAGTCCAGCGTGACGTGGGCGCCTGCGTAGGCAGCGTCTTGCTGGATGCGAAGCGCAAGGGCGCCAAGGCTTTCCCCTTGGGCGGCTTTGTGGACGACGACGTGGCTAACGTCTTGAAACTGGGGGCTACGGAAGTTCCCCTGGCGTGCTTGGCGGTGTTCCCCGAATATAGCGGCGTGGCCTTTGAATCGGTGGACGATGGGGTTGGCGAGTCTGCTTACTCCAACCGAAGTGAAACGGATATGGTGGCGGATGCCCGCCGTTATCCTTCACGCTTTATGCACCAGAATCGTGCGGAATCTATTGAGAATTTAAGCAAGTGCATTCGCGTGCGCCGCGTGGTTTCCCAGCCTTTGCCTGGTGATGAATTCCCCTTGACTCCGGCGAAGTACGGCTCTGACAGCTACCTGAGTGTGCTGCCGGATCTTTTGCCAGCAAATTTGAAGCATGTTCCGTTTAGAAAGTCCAGCATGGACCTGGATGATTTTTCCAGTATGTTGCGTTGGCTGGAACTTGGTAACGTGTGCCTGTTCGGCGCGGGACTTCTGAAAATCTGGATCGTGACTTTCGATGTGATGTTCGTGTATCCTGGCGTGTACCGCTATGTGCCTGTGCGCAAGTCCATTTACATGCAGTCTGGCCAGGTGATGATGAAAAAGTTTGCCAAGTGCCATGCCGCCGTCGAAGAGGCTGATGGCGCCGCCTTTGCTGTGCTGCTCACCGCCGACCTGAAGGAAGCCTGCAACTTGCTGGGCGAACGCGCCTACCGCTATTTGAATTTAAACGCTGGGTATATAGCGCAGTCCTTGCATCTGTCTGGCCGCGTTTTGAACAAGACTGTTCGCGGTGAACATTTCTTCTACGAAAACGATTTGAAAAAACTCTGCAACCTGCCGGACGGCGAAAGCGTCATCTCTGAAATTCTCGTGGGAAAGTAGGCTTAAATGTTGGGTTGTTTTCTGTACGAATTTCAAGATGCCAAATTGG
>JAKSID010000043.1 GCA_024399035.1 Fibrobacter sp.
GCAAATACTCTCCAGATGCAATAAATTTAACGTTGAGAAATGAATTCGAGTCTTATGAGTATGTTTATGCTTATGCAGATTATGAAAGTAAGATGCAAATGCACAGCCAAAAGAAATTTGAGGATTTACTCGTTCAATTAAAGAAATGTATCGATGATAATCCCAATCGAAAATCACAAATACAGAAAGAAATTCTCTCGACTGAATCCTTTGAAGGGCTAAGTCTCGTTTTCCCTATAGTAGATGAAAATGAATTTATAGCAAATAAAAGTGAAGATGAAGTCATACAGAAACTTGCCGAGTGTTTAATAAAAGAGCATAATGAAAAGAATACTGCGGGCTATGCATATTTTGGTTTCAAATATGGTCATCTGATAAATAAACTTGGAAAAGTTGTAGAAAAAATTGTTAGACAAGCGAAAATCATTGATCCGTCAATTTATGATACCGCAGGAACTGAAATTAGACATGGCTTAAATACTTATAACAATGTGTCAAAAGAAGGGTGTGTCGGTAAGGCCAATGTATCAGAATTTGAATTCAATTTTGCAGAAGATGATTCTGTTGATGATAATTCCTTGAAGGATCGCATTTTAGAAAAATCCTTCACCCCCTCCCAAATCATTTACTATGGTGTTCCGGGTTGCGGCAAGTCCAAGAAGATTATGGATCTGCTGGATATCGCAAAACAGAAGGGCGAAATCACGGATGAAGAAAAACAGGTTGTTCGCGTGGTGTTTCATCCGGAATATACCAACGCAGATTTTGTTGGCCAGGTGATGCCTGTAGTTAAACCTGCAGGTGGCGTGGATTATGATTTTGCGGCTGGGCCTTTTACTCGCATCTTGGCTCGCGCCTACGCCAACCCGACAAAGCCTTATTTCCTGGTCATTGAAGAAATTAATCGAGGAAATGCGGCTGCAATCTTCGGCGAAATTTTCCACCTTTTGGATCGACATAAAAAAGGTGAAAGTGATTCTGTCGGTGGAAATTTATACACCGCTGGCTGGAGCAAGTATTTTGTGGACCATGTTGATGTGAATGGGAAAATTAGTGCAGAAATCGCAGGAACAGAATACGGTTCTGACAAAGAAAAGCCAACCGTCAACTTCACCGCAAATACGGCCATCCGTCTTCCGCCCAATCTTTCCATTTATGCGACCATGAACACTTCTGACCAGAATGTGTTCACTTTGGATAACGCCTTTAAGCGTCGTTTTGATTCTGAACTTGTTAAAAATACATTGGATGGTGAACAGCACAAGGCACAGCGGGAAACGAAAATTGAAAATACTGGCGTTACCTGGGGCACGTTCTGGGAAAAAGTCAATGATTTGATTCTTGAAAAGAATACCTCCATGATCAGCTCCGAAGACAAGCGCCTTGGCGCCTACTTTATCATCGGCGAAGAAAAGACGGATGATGCAGGCAACAAGTATTGCGAAGTTTCAAGAAAACTTTTTGGAGAAAAAGTTCTGGAATATCTTTGGGATGACGCCTTTAAGTACAAACGCAAGGAAGTCTTTGCTGAAAGTTGCAAATCTGTGGAATCGCTGATTGAAAACTTTGAAGAAGGTGGTTTTGCTGCAATATTCAAGGATGGAATTTTAGGGCTGTAAAATGAGCGAGGTTCATTTCAGAGATTTTTGCTGTCGTCAAAACGACTTGCAAAAAGTGAATGAACAATTCGTAGGTGTAAAGTTTGATGGTGGTAAACCACAGATTTATTTCCCCTACGGATGTTTTTCTGATTTTGCAAAAACTCCAGATAATGTTCTACGCGATGCTTTCTCAAGTTTGATGAGTGTTCTTTCGGATCAAAGTTTAATTGCTGATGCGGAAAGTTCAAACTACGCCGCTACATCTGAATTTGAGGCCTTGCTGGAATTTCCTTTTCAAGAATTTTTGTACGTACTGGATTATTATCTTAATTTTGGACTGTACAAGGAAACGGAGAAAATTTACAAGCAGGGCGCTCATGGGAAAATCAATTGGAGCCGAACCATAAAGCAAATTCGTCCTCAAGTTTACGAAAACGATGATGGTTGCGGAGTTGTTTATCTGGACCCCATTTCTTGCTGTAATTCCCAAAATGAAAATCAGCTGGTAACCTTAATCCATGAATTCTGTGTTGCACAAGCGCAAAGGTTGATTGGACCTCTTTACAGCATTGAATTGTCTGTGGAGCCGACTCTTGAATTTGACTACGAATTGTTTTCAGCAGTTCTCATGGAGAAAGTTTCCAAGACCTTTAATGACCGAAAACTTAGGCTGTTCAACGCCATGCAAACGATTGTTGAATTTCTGCATGGAAATTCTGTGAATGGAACCCTCAGCGAATATTGCTTTGGTGTAACTAGTTTCGCTCCCATTTGGGAAAAAATGTTGGATCGCATTTTTGGAAATCTTCGCGATGGCGAAACGAAGGATTTGTACAATCCTCATTGCGGATGGAATGTTCGTGGCAAAGAACAAAACGCCGATGACCAGAAATTTGCTATGCGCCCAGATACAATCATGTGGCAGGGTGACAACATATTTATTGTTGACGCAAAATTCTACACTGGGGATAATCTACCCTCATCAAGTTCTATCAGCAAGCAGATTGTGTACGGCCAGTTTGTGGAACAGAAACTGTGTAACGAGAATGGACGGGGTGGTGCGGCTTACCAAGACTGCGCAAGCATTGGTAACAAAATTTTCAATGTTTTCTTGTTGCCCTACTGTTACGAAAATTGCGAAGCAAATCGCTGCGAAAGCCGCGAGCCTGAAATTTTGAATCAAATTCCCTTCGATCCGTATAAAATGCAGTTTCTGGGCACAGCCTCTAGCGACTGGATGGACAATTCTAAACCTTACCACAAAATCGTTGGCATCCAGCTGGATGTAAAGTCCGTAATGCGAAACTACCGCAGCAACGAAATAGCTCAATTCAAGTTGGCGGAAGTTGTGAGATCCGGGGCAGAAAGCATCCTGGAATACGCAACAAAAGAAATTAACGCATGATGGTGCCAATCTTGAAATTCTATGAAGTCAAGTTTGAGGTGTTCAAGAATTTTTGAAAATTAGCTCTTGACAAGGAATAATTTGCAATTTATATTTATGGTGCTCAAATGAGTACTTGCGCTGTGTCCCGCATTTTAAGCTTGTATGTGGGGAAGGAGTTAAGATGAATGAAGTTGCAAACGCCACGGATTTAACGTATATTGTACGGCAGAGGTTCCCCGTGTGCCAATTATCCATGGACATTCCAGAAGAAGTGCTGTTTGATACGCGCATGAATAAGGAAAGTGCACTTTCCTTAGCTAAACGTGTTGTTGCGCTTGAATTCTACAAGAATCATGGAGTCTCTGTTGGATATTGCGCAGAAATCGCGGGAATGACCGAAGAGGATTTTATAAAGTTCCTTGGTAGCCGAGGCATTTCCATATTCCATTTTGATGATGCAAATGAGTTTATGGAAGAAATGAAAAATGCCTAGAGTTATTATCAATTCCACGCCATTAATTGTCCTTGGAAATTTAAATCGGCTGGAGCTGTTGCGCCAGTTGTATGGGGATGTTGTGATTCCGCAAGCTGTATTTCGTGAGGTTTGCGAAAAAAATGATGCGGCGAGTAAGCAGATTAGTGACATTGGTTGGATTCATGTCGAGCGAGTATTGGATCCGATCAATAGAAGAATTTTCCAAGCGAAGTTACACGATGGGGAGGTTGAAGTTATGCTTCTAGCTATGCAATCTCCCAAAGCGGATTTAGTTATTATTGATGATAATGCAGCCAAGAAAACTGCAAAATTTCTTGGATTGACAGTAACAGGGACGTTGGGGGTTATTTTGAAGGCGAAACGAAATGGTTTGGTCCCGCGTGTTACGCCAGTTTTAAAAGATCTTGAAAATCTTGGATTTTTTATTGGCGATGATATCCGTTCCTTGGTTTTGCAGCAAGCTGGAGAAATTTGATATTTGATAAAATCTTCATTCGCGCAAACCAAAAAGACTCTTGCTTTTTTTAGATTGTTATTATAAAATCTGAAAATTTAAAATCCGAAAAGTTTTATGAAAAAGAAGTTCGTTTTGTCGGCGGCGATGTTGGCCGCGTTAGGTTTGACCACTGCTGCCCAGGCGGCACAGACGGTGATTAAGGTGGATGATACCAAGCCGGGTATCGTGATCAAGAAGGATATGATGATGGCCGCCGATTTGGCCATCTGGAATCCCCCTAGCCGTTATTACGATTTGACCGACGCCTTTGTAGATGGTGGCTACCAGCTGTACCGCTTTCCTAACGGCAGCTTGAGTAATGACTACCATTGGAATGGTATTGGCAAGTATGATAGCACTGGCCTTTGGATTTCTACGGAAGAAGAAGGCAAGTATGCTCCGGGCTTTTTGGGCGAGACGATTTATCGCGGCACCACCAAGGACAACTACGGTTTTGTGCGTCGCAGCCACCTGGCCGATGGTAACATGAACACCATCTGGTGGGGCGAAATTCTGGACCCCAATGACCTGCCCTGGGTTGTGGTGGAATTCCCGGAAAAGAAGAACATTGATTCCCTGCAGATTAGCTGGGGAGATTTGCGCCCCAAGGCTTTCCAGTATGAATACTGGACTACAGATTATGCGGAATATCCGGGTGTTCATCAGGCGTTGACCAACGACTTGAAATTGGAAGCAAGCGTGAAGGTGACTGGCCCCGAGACCATGTACAAGGGCAAGTCCGTGCGTACTCGTTATGTGGCTATCCGCTTTAAGTTGCAGGATTTGCCGGGCAAGGGTGTGCAGATTCGCGAGATGAAGATGTTCAGCAACGGCGAGGATTTGCTGGCCGGAAACGAATACAAGATGTATGCCATGTCCACCCGCAATGGCGACAAGGCCCGCACCGACTGGACCAACATTCCCTGGCATTTCGAAGAGTTTATGAAGTATCTGGGAACGCTGCCGAAGTCCGCCGACGGTAAGCCGGCCCAGGCTGTGATTTGCGTGAACGCCGGTACTGGTACTTCTAAGGAGGCTGCCGCCTGGGTGCGCTACGCCAACAAGGTGAAGGGTTACAATATTAAGCAGTGGGAAATCGGTAACGAACTGGACGGCGAATGGGAAGAATCGGGCCCTATTTCAGCACGCCATTATGCTGCACGTTTCTTGGAATACGCCCGCGCCATGAAGGCGGTGGACCCCACGATCATGCTTCACGGACCGCTGCTCAGTACCCACAAGATGATGCAGAAGGGTTCCGGCATTCTGGATGGAAAATACTGGATGGAAGAATTCCTGCGCATTGTGGGCGAGGCTGAACTTGCAGACGGCAAGCGTTATTTGGATGTGGTGGATTTGCATAATTACCCTTACTGGACTCCCAATGGCGCAAACGCCCGCGATATGCTGAAGGCTATGCTGGATGTGGGCCCCAACATGGATACGCTGGACGTGTGGATGAAGCGCCACTTGCCAGGCGTAGACAAGGTTCCCTCCGCTTCTGGCGAAGATAAGCGCCGTATTTTCCTTTCGGAATTTAGCACCAACGTTCAGGGCTACAGCCTGCTGATGGATTATCCTCAGGCAACGGCCATGGCTATGATTTTTGCGCAGCATGCGGTGCGTTTTGGCGACCGTTTGCAGGTGCTGCCCTGGGATGCTTTCGGCAATCTCTTTAAGAGCCCCGACGATACTTGGGGAACCATCAGTATGTCTGCCCTTTTGAAGGAAGGTTCCTGGAACAAGTGGAAGTCTTTGGAGCCGACCGCTGAATACTACGGCCTCTATATGACCTTTAAGCGATTCCTGGAAGAGGGCTTCGCTGTTGTTCCTGCGGAAAGTAGCAACCCCGATGTGGTGGCTTATGCGCTGGCATCTCCTGCGGGCAAAAACGGCGTCGCAAATTCGGCTCGCGTATTGCTTGCCAACTTAAGCGACATTCCTCAGGTGGTGCAAATTGATCGCGCCTCCGTGGAAGCGGCTGGCGGCAAGGGCGACAACGCCTCCATCGAAGTGGACGTTTTCGGTGAGGAACAGTTCAAGTGGGTGGGCGACCAGAAGAACGCCTGTCCTTATCCGAAGATGGGCCCCAGCGGCCGACGCTTAGATCCGGCAAAGAGCCGCGACATTACCATTCCGCCTTTTGGTGTAGTTGTTGCCCAGATCAATCCCAATGTTTCTAAGAATGCTGGTGCTCCTGTAGTTCTGGCCGCCGCCTTGGAAAAGAAGGTGATGATGCTTGGCGATACGCTGGATCTGTTTGGAACGGTTACCCAGCAGGACGGCCAGGTGACTGGCGCCACACTCAAGGTCCCTGGTTTCGGAAAGAACGGTGCTGCTGCAACCGTGAAGATTACACCGGATGATGGCAAGTGGGATGCTGCCGTTGAAAGCTTCCATGTGAAGGTTCCTGTGCCGGAATACGCGAAGGCAACTCCTGTGGTAGTGCAGGGCACTGGCGCCAAGGGTACTGAAATGGAATTGACCGTTACGGGTCTCGGTGGTAAGAAGACTGTCCAGAAGATTCCGTTCCGCATTCGTGGCAAGTACCGTACCACAAGCGTTTTGCAGAACTTTGATAACGGCGCTGATGCCGTGGACTGGTTCCCGGTGGTGGGCGAAGGCAATACAGAAATGAATGCCAAGGTCTTTAACGGAAATCCGCCTCATGGTGGCTTTATCCGTCATGACTTCCACATTGAACAGCCGCCTACTCAGGGATGGCCCAATTACTCTGGCGCCTACTATGTGGTTCCCCCGGAAATCAAGAAATCCGTTGGTGTGGTATTTGATTACGCCACCAACCACAACAATCCCGATGGCTATATCGAAGTGCAGGTCCAGAGCGAACAGGTGAAGGATTACGACGAATTCATGGTCCGTCTGAAAACTACCCGCGGCAACTGGATGCGCGACACCCTTATTTGGGAAAACATGACCCAGGAAGGTTGGGGCAAGACCGTTCCCCAGCTGGATCCTACCAAGATCAAGACTATCAACTTCCGCGCCCGTCATAGCGGTGTGGGTTACATCAGCCTGGACAACATCTACCTGCTGCAGGAAGATGGAACCGAGGTACCCATGCCCAAGGGCTTGCGCAGACTCCGCTAGGGTGTGCAGACTGGGCTAGGGTGCTGAGCGGCCCCTGCTAAAAGTTGAGCAAAATCACATTAAAAAAGTGTTTTTCCCCGTTGGCGAGATTTCGTTGACGGGGTTTCTTTTAATAATCTATTTATAGTTATAAGGTTTTTGGATTTTGGATAAGGTATGAATATTGAGTGCCAATGTTGCGGTTTAGTCCTTAGCATTTTACTTTTGGTCCTGTACTCGGGCCGAAAGCAGTTAGGGCTTTACGGCGAAAAGATTTTCAAGAAGATGCTGGTGGTGACCATCATCCTTTTGGTGCTTGATATTGCCTCTATCGTGGCTATTACCCATCAGGCGACTTTGCCCCACCTTTTGGTTTTGGGTATTTGTAAGTCCTATATTGCCTTTTTGGTGGTGGAATGTATCCTGGCCGTTCTTTATTTGCTCCACGATGTGACCGACGAGAAAAAGCACTGGAAAATCACGAAGGTGCTGCTTTCTGTAGTGGCTGTGGAATGCCTGGCCATTTTGATTGCGCCCTTGCATATTTTCTCTGATGGTCGAATTGTTTATACCTACGGCCCTGGCGCCATTGTGGCCTACACGAGCTGCGGTATCGATTTCATTGCCATTTTGATTATTGCCATTTCTGAACGCAAGCGGATTCCTAAGCTCCGTTGGTCTGCCTTTATGATTTGGCTTTTCCTGTGGGTGGTGGCTGCGGTTTGGCAGTTCATTGATGCAGAAAAACTGCTGGTGGGTTTTGCAACCTCCCTGGGCATGATGATTCTTTACGCCGCACTTGAAAACCCCGAAGTGAACCTGAACAGGGAATTGGGCTGCTTTAACGGCTACGCTCTGGAAGCCTATCTTAAGCAGCAGTTCGGAATAAAGAGAAAGTTCTTTGCCATCCACTTTTCGCTGGACGAAATTCCGCCGGAAACCTCGGAGTACATTTTCCGCCTGATGCACCGTTCCAACGTTCGCGACGGCGTGTGGTTCTTTAAGCTTTTGGGGCCCGATTTCATCATGATTTCTGAGGACCGCCGCCGTTATAACCGCCTGATGCGTTGGATTAAAAATGAACAGAAACGCGAATCGGTGTATTTCAAGAACATCCAGGGCATTGGTCTGGAAAACGGCTTGGATGTAGGCAGCCCGGCCAAGTTCACCAAGGTGTTCAAGTATTTCTTTAATAAGTATAACGGCCAGATTCCTGATTCCGGTATGGAAATTTCCAAGGAAATGGTTGAGGACTTTTTGCTGCACGAAAACATGCAAGAAGAAATTGCCCTGGCTTTGGCCGAGGACCGTGTGGAAGTCTATTTCCAGCCGATCTATAGCGTGCTTAGCAATAAGTTTGAATCTGCCGAAGCGTTGGTCCGCATTCGCAAGGCCGATGGCTCCTTGATTTATCCTAGCGAGTTTATTCCCGTGGCAGAAGAGTCGGGCTCCATTCTTGCCCTGGGGGAACAGGTATTCATAAAGACCTGCCAGTTTATTGCCTCCGGAAAAATGCAGAAGGCCGGCGTCAAGTATGTTGAAGTGAACCTGTCTGTGCTGCAGTGCGAACAGGTGGACCTAGCAAATCGACTGTGTGCGATTATGTGCGAGTACAAGGTTCCTACTTCTGCAATTAATCTGGAAATTACCGAGACTGCAACCTTGAGCGTCAAGAAGAACCTGTTGAGCAACATGGGCTCCTTGATGGAAATGGGCTGCACCTTCTCGCTGGATGATTTCGGCAAGGGCGAGTCCAACCTGATGTACATCGTGGAAATGCCTGTGAGCATCGTGAAGATGGACCTGGATTTGACCAAGGCGTTCTTTAACATGGATCGCGCCAAGCATGTGGTTCGCACGGTGGTTCGCATGGCTCACGAAATGGGGCTGCACGTTGTTTCCGAAGGCGTGGAAACTGCCGAGGAATTTGCTGCCCTCCGTGAAATTGGCGTGGATTACATCCAGGGATACTTATTCTCCAAGGCTGTGCCCGCAGACGAATTCCTAAAGTTCATTGAAGAAAAGAACGGTTAGGTTCTGCAGCGAGTCGCCGAACCTATGAAAAAAGCCCCGCAGTGCGGGGCCTTTTTTTCGATGTCATCCCGGGCTTGACCCGGCTGCAACACACTTAGAAACTCGTTTCTTAGTGTGGCTGGTCCCCGTAGGGGGAGGATCTCCATTAGCGCTTGATCGCTGCGCTCGCCTTGTTATCTCTTGATCGCTGTGCGATCTGATCACTGCGGCTCGGCAATGGTCAAGTAAACTTGACCGCTGCGCTCGCCTTGTTATCTCTTGTCTCTATCAACCCAAGGTCTCAGGTTTTCGCCGGTGTAAATCTGGCGGGGACGGTTGATCTTGGAGTTGGGATCGTCGTGCATTTCCTTCCAGTGGGCGATCCAGCCGGGCAGACGACCGATAGCAAACATCACGGTGAGCATGTCGGTGGGAATACCCATGGCACGGTACAGAATACCGGAGTAGAAGTCCACGTTGGGGTAGAGCTTACGTTCGATAAAGTAGTCGTCCTTCAGGGCGGCTTCTTCAAGTTTCAGGGCGATGTCCAGCAGCGGGTCGTGAACGTGTTCGCGTTCGAAGACCTGGTACATCAGCTTCTTAAGAACCTTGGCGCGAGGGTCGTAGCTCTTGTAGACGCGATGACCGAAACCGGAAAGACGGAACGGGTCGTTCTTGTCCTTGGCCTTGGCCATGACCTGGTCGATGGTCATGCCGCTTTCCTGGATGCGGAGCAGGGTTTCCAGCACAGCCTGGTTTGCACCACCATGGAGCGGGCCCCACAGGGCGCAAATGCCTGCGCAGATAGAAGCGTAAAGGTTTGCCTGGGAGCTGCCCACCATACGGACGGTAGAAGTGGAGCAGTTCTGTTCGTGGTCGGCGTGAACGATGAGCAAGGTGTTCAGAGCCTTTTCCATAATCGGATCCGGGTGATACGGACGAGCCTTGGAGCTGAACATCATGTTCAGGAAGTTACTGCAGTAGCTGCGTTCTGCTTCCGGGTACACAAACGGTTCACCGATGCTAGCCTTGTAGGAGAAGGCTGCAATGGTGCGGATCTTGGAAATAAGACCTGCGGTTGTGAGTTCGAAAGCGCTGGCGATGTTTTCGTCGTCGTAGAAGCGGGGGGTGAACAAGCCCACGGCGTTCACGATGGAGCTAAGGATACCCATGGGGTGGGCGTTAGGCGGCATCTGACGGAAGAAGCTCAGCAGGTTTTCGTGGAGGAGTGCGTTTTCGGTCAGCAAGGTGCGGAAATGGGACAGCTGCTGAGATGTGGGCAGTTCGCCGTAAATCAGGAGCCATGCAGTTTCCGGGAAGGTGGCCTTTTCAGCCAAGTCTTCGATGGCGTAACCGCGATAGCGCAAGATGCCCTGTTCACCATTCACGTAGGTGATAGAGCTCTTGGTGCTACCGGTGTTCAGGTAGCCGTAATCCAGCGTAACAAGTCCAGATTCCTTGCGGAGCTTGGAAATGTCGAGACCGTGTTCGTTCTCAGTACCTTCACAGACGGGGAGCTCGAAACTCTTTCCGCCGTAGTTCAGTATTGCGTTATCGGACATTGATCCTCCAGTTAATTAGTAAACAGTAGGCAGTGGTTAGTAGACAGTTTTCAATAGGATGCTGTACCCGAACCTACTGAGTTAATTCTTATCAGGAAATATGCAAAAAATGTGCCAAGTGCCAGTGGCTTTGTGGTTTTACTTTGCAAAAAACTAACCACTAACCACCAATCACTAATCACTTATCTTACTTCTGCAGGTCCTTCACAGCCTTGTAGATGTTGTCGAAGAGCTTGCCGAGCTTTTCGGTGGGCACTGCGGAGAAGGCCAGACGGATAAGGCCGCTCAGCATGATGGTGCCGGTGCTGTAATCCTTGATGAGCTTCTGGCGGAGTTCTTCGGCATCTACACCCTTGGGCTTGACGCACATGAAGTAACCGCTGTTGAAGGGCATGGCTTCGAAGGATTCTGCGTATTCCGGATGGGAAGCGAGAATATCCTTGATGATGTCGTAGCGCTTCTTGAGGGTTGCGTACTTTTCAGCCTTCTGGTCGGCGTATTCGGCAGACTGGTAGGCGGCGAGAAGAATCTTCTGGGAAATGGACGGACCGTTAGAGATGTTGCCACGGACGGTACCGGCGGCCTTGTCTTCCAGAGCCTTCAGCTGGGCTTCAGTTGCACCCTTGAAGCCAAAGCTCATGAAACCAACGCGGAAACCCCAGACGTAGTCTTCCTTGGTGGGGCCGTCCAGCTTCACAGCCAGCAGGTTTTCGTGGGCGTCGACAATTTTTGTAAAGAGGGATTCGCGAGTGACGCCATCTTCGTAAACCAGTCCGAAGTATGCGTCGTCCATCAGAGCCACAACCTTGTTACCGGCAGCGGCACATTCGGTCAGGATCTTTGCGATTTCAACAGCTTCAGTTTCGGTAGCGGTATAGCCGGTGGGGTTGTTGGGGAAGTTCAGGAGCACGACCTTCTTGTCGCTCTTGCTTTCAGCGAGGGCTGCCTTGAGAGCTTCGGTGTCAAAGCCACCGTTCTTGAAGGTATTGAAAGTCTTGATCTTTGCGCCGCGGGCGTTTTCGAAGACCAGTTCGTAGTTATCCCAGTACAGGTCCGGAATGATGACTTCGTCACCAGCGTCCAGGAACATGTAACCGGCGCAGCTGATAGCGTGGGTCAGAGCGCAGGTGACCACCGGGTTGCTGAACTGCTTGGAAGCGAGGGTGGGGTTCTTCTTGATGACCTGTTCCTTCCATGCCTTACGCAGGTCCGGATTACCGAAGCTGGGGGCGTAGAGGAAGGAGTTCTTGGGGAGGTTCAGGGACTTGAGAACGCAATCCAGAACCAGCGGAGAACCGTCGTCTTCGAGAGCGGTACCGATGGTAGCGTTGATGTCAGAGCCCTTAGCTTCGGCTCCCTGGCCAAGAATACCCTTGCGGGGGAAGAAAATGGCCTTGCCCTGTTCAGAGAGCATATCGAGGACCTTGCAGCCGTTTGCGGAAAGTTCGGCGTTCAAGGCAACTGCGAGAGGATTGTAGTTCATTTTTCGTGTCCTGTTGAAAAATTTGTTTAAACCGAGGGCAAGATAGTTTTTTTTGACCCACCTCGCAAGGTACGAGCCGGTTTCGTAAACCTTAAATGCCCAGAAAATGCCCCCAGAACGAGCCAAAAAACGGCAAAAAAATGTTCTGCTTTTTCACAAACCGTAATACAATATTTGTTTGTAAGAAAAATGTGATTTTAGGGCGGGGTAAGCTACGCCACAATTTCATTTAGATCGTAGAACATTAGACGAGTATAGGGATTGTCGTCTCTTCCTGACCCTAGCCGCCCTGCAGAATGTAAAATCGCCGACATCATTGTCGCCGAAATCCGCGCAAGATACCCCCAGTACAATGTCCGCCGCAATTACCCTTACCAAGGCAAAACCGATGGCCTTTGCACCTCCCTCCGCAAAAAGTTCGACCCCCATAAAACCGGCCGTTACGTAGGCTTTGAAATCGAGATAAATCAAAAACTGCTGTCTGAATGAGGTGGGTGGAAAGTAGGCTCATTCCCCCAAGAACGCATCATAGTTTTCGGGCGTGATTGTCTTGATGATGGCGTCCGGGTAGCGGTTGGTGAACGCCTTTGTGATGCGGCTCTTTTTCTGCGGGTTCCACTTGAATTCGAAGGCTTCGATCTTTGAACCTGTGACCTCGATGTAGTCCACTTCCATCTGGTCTGTGGTTCTCCAGAAATAGGGAAGGCCGTCGGCCTTACTATAGGAATTCCTCTTGAATCTTTCCGAGACCAGATAGTTTTCCCAGAGTGCACCTACATCCTTGCGCATGGCGACAGGCGTAAAATCGTTCAGCACAGCGTTGCGAACACCGTTGTCGTAGAAGTAATACTTGACGCCCTTCTTGATTTCATTTCGCTGGTTGGTGGAGTAAGAATTCAGTGGGAATACGATAAATGCCTGTTCCAAAATTTTCAGGTAAGAATCGATCAGTGTGCGGGATACGCCCAGGAGACCGGCCAGTTCCGTGGTGGAGACTTCGCTTCCGCATTGAAGTGCCAAGGCCTTTAGCAATTTTTCCAGCAAGGCGGGCTTGCGAATGCCCTCGTACTGCAGCAGGTCGCGATACAGATAACTTTCGGCAATGGACTTGATGGTGCCTTTCATTTCGGGGCCGCTGAGGACCACTTCCGGATAGCATCCGTAAATCAGGCGCAACTCCAGATTTTTCATTTCCTCATGAAAGCCGAAGTGGCGTGACGTTTCTCCAAAGCTGAAGGGGAAAAGTTTGTACGCGAACTTGCGACCAGTCAGCGGTTCCTCCATGGAGTTTGCCAACGCGAAGGAACTTGAACCTGTGATGATCACCTGAATTTCTGGGTGGGAATCGATTAGCAATTTGACGGCACGGCCCAGGTTCGGAATCTTTTGGCCTTCATCGATAAAGACGGATTTTTTGTTGCCGAGAATCTGTGCCCAGCGGCTTGCGGTGACTGTCTGAAAAATATTCACGTCCTGGTCGTCGTCCCCGTTAAGGAGAACTGGCTCCAAGTTGTTGGCTTCGATGAACTGCTTTACCAGAGTGGTCTTTCCGCACTGGCGCGGACCATAAAGGAGAATCGCCTTTCCCTTGAAAAGGTTTCTGGAAAAATCGTCTTGCAGAAGTCTTTTGATGCCGTCCATAGGGTTAAATATAGCCGGATTTTGTTGAAAAGTCAATAATTTGCGTTTATAAATGCGTAAAAAGTAGATATTTTGCATTTATGAGCGCGTTTTGCTAGATTGTCGACGCAGTTCAACGATGCCGGCTCAAACAGGCTTGTTCCTTTTTTATGTGGTTGCCGCTGCCCTCGCCTTGTTATCGATTGACGAATGTTTCGCTTTTTTACACTTTTGGGACGTAGGAACCTAAATGGCTGGAGAGGAGCAAAAGGTATGAAGATCATTAATACAATCGCGAGTTTGGCTTTTGCTTTGTTTTTGTCTGCAGGATTTGTTGCCTGCGGTGGACTAGCATCGGCCAGCTTTAGCATGGCCGATTAAACACCGGCCCGGCCCAGCCTATACAATACTTCGAACTTTAGTTTGATAGTCGCTGTGATCTACATAGTGGATGAGTTAACACCGTAAAATTTTCAAAAATGTAAAAAATTACCACGTTAACTGCCGTTTATCTCAATAATTTGTTATATTCCTTAAAAAGGGATTAACAAATGCAGTTGTTTCGTCGCGAAAAATATCTTGAAAAGGTGAGGGGCTTCTATCACGATACGGGCCTTATCAAGGTCATTACGGGTATTCGACGTTGTGGCAAATCCTGTCTTATGCAGAGTATTGCCGAAGAGCTGCTTGCGAAGGGCGTACCGGCACAGAATATTGTTTACTTGAACCTGGATAAAAGAGGTTTCAAGTCTATCAAGACCGCGGCGCAATTAGAAAAGCTCATAGTAGAAACATGTACTGCCCAAGGGACAAAGTATCTCTTCATAGATGAAATCCAGAATGTGGAAGGCTTTGAGGAAGTCGTTAATGCTTTCCGCGAAGAGGAAGATTTCTCCATTTTTATTACGGGTTCAAATTCCTATCTTCTGAGTGGTGAGCTGGCGACTAAATTAACAGGACGCTACCTTGAATTTGAAATGTATCCTCTCACATTCGAGGAGTACATTGCCATGAAACAGTTCAAAAAGTTGGCTGTAAATCCTGATACTACGGCAGAGCTTGATGCGTACATTGCCGAAGGCGGATTCCCAAAAACTTTGGATTATAATGATATTGCTGATAAGCGGCGTTATGTTCAGGGTGTCATCACCGAAATCTTTGAAAAGGATATCAAGAGACGTGTAAAGGTCAGGACTGTTTCCTCATTCAATACGGTGCAGACTTACATCATCAACAACTTTGGCGTGACAACAAGCCTTACCAATATTCTTGAAGACTTGCACAAAGCGGGTAGCGACATTTCTCGCGAAACCCTGAATCGTTACATTCAGGTATTGCTCGACGCGAAAATTCTTTATAAGTGCAGCCGCTTTGACTTAAAGTCTCGCAAGTCCATTTCGGGAGAACAGAAGTATTACCTTGCAGATCTCGGTGTCTATTTTGCGACAAATACGGATAATAGAATTAACTACGGGCCGGTCCTGGAAAACCTTGTCTACATTTATGCGAGGTCCAAGGATTACGCTGTTAGCGTCGGCCGTATAGGAAAACTCGAATGCGACTTCATCATGAGGAATCGCAGTTCGCAGTATAGCTATATTCAAGTTGCAATGACCATAATGAACAGCATTGAAACAGAGAACAGGGAATACAAGCCTCTGGAATCTATTCGCGATAACTACCCAAAATACGTGCTGACCCGAAATGACATGATTCAACAGAGGAACGGTATTGTCCATGCGAACATCGGGCCGTTCATGAAAGACGGAAAAGAGTTTTAGAATTTGAAATATTTAATCAGTATGATTTTGAAAGTTGCGAAACTCACTGCGATTTGCTTTGCGATGATTGCTGCAGCCATGTTTGTGGCCTGCAGTAACAGCATTTCGGGCGGTTCCCAATCTGATGAACAGAACTTGTCATCTAGCAGCGAGGCCGCGGCAGAAAGTAGCGCGGCGGCGGAACAATCCAGTAGTTCCGCGGCAGAGTCAAGTAGTTCCAGCGCGACTTGCGAAGAAATACGCAGCACAAAAAATGACTTCGTTCCCATAGAGAATGTGCTTGCTTGCGTTCAGGAAAACGAGAAGGTTGCTTTTATCATTCGCCATGGTGAACGTAACGCAGACGAAAGCGGTTATGACGATACCTTGAATGCAAACGGCGTGATTGATACTCGTGCCCTTGGGAGCAAACTGAAAGAATATCCGGATTTCTACTACATGCATACCGGCTACCTCCGGACTTTGGAAACGGCTTACCGTATTGCCGAAGGCAAGGGCCAGAATGTGGTGGAGTTCACCAGGGAAAATTGTGACAGCATTGTTCACGAGTATAACGAGGACTTGTATGTTGAATGGTATATAAAAGACGATGCTTATTTAAATGTCTGCGGGCCTGACGGGGGCTTTGGAATGATTACAAAGATGGCCTACGAGTTGGACGACTACTATTGCAGCCTAGCCTTTTACAATGTCAAGGAACGGACTCAGGAACTCGTAGAAAAGTATTTTACCTACGATAAAATGCACCCTGTCACTTTTGCCATTTCACACGACTATTTTGTAGGGCCTTTGATGATCGCCATTACGGATGGTGAAATCGGGATGGATTACTACAATCACTACGGCGACGAATATTACTGGCCCAATTTCCTCTCGGGGGTAGCCATTATTGTGGATGAACAGGACAACGTCACCATGATCCCGGTGAAGGGGCTTTCTAGCGGTCGAATGGCGGATCAGCCGTTGCCCGACTTGCCAAATGAGGTTTCTCGACTGTAAAAAAGGCGAACTTGTTAATTGAATCGCGCGCTTTTTCCTTGATTTTTATATCTTTCAAACAGAAATTTTTTAACTCTGGCGCCTTGTGACGCCTTATAAAAGGTCGCAATATGCAGATTGATTTGAATAACGTGGATTGGAAGACCCTTCCGTTTGGGTACTCCGACACCGATTACAACGTTCGTTGCTACTACCGCAATGGTCAGTGGGGCAAGATTGAAGTCTCCTCCGACAAGAACATCAGCATTCACATGGCCGCTACCTGCCTCCACTACGGTCAGGAAGGTTTCGAAGGCCTGAAGGCTTACACCGGCAAGGATGGCAAGGTCCGTCTGTTCCGCGTGGACGAAAACGCAAAGCGCATGCAGAGCACTGCAAACCGCGTCCTCATGGCTGTTCCGCCTATCGAACTTTTCCGCGAAATGGCTCACCTGGTGACCAAGCTGAACGCTCGCTTTGTTCCGCCTTATGGCCATGGCGCAACCCTTTACATCCGCCCGCTCCTCATCGGTACTGGCGCAGAAGTTGGCGTGAAGCCTTCTGACGAATACCTGTTCATGATGTTCGTCTGCCCGGTTGGCCCCTACTTCAAGGACGGCTTCAAGCCCGTTGACATGATGATCAGCCGTAACTACGACCGCGCCGCTCCTCAGGGTACCGGTACTGTGAAGGTTGGCGGTAACTATGCTGCTTCTCTCCAGTCTCTTGCCGAAGCCAAGAAGCTGGGCTACTCCAGCACCATCTATCTGGATGCCAAGGAAAAGAAGTACATCGACGAATGCGGTCCGGCAAACTTCTTCGGTATCAAGGGCAAGTCCTACATTACCCCGAAGTCCGAATCCATCCTTCCGTCCATCACCAACAAGAGCTTGCAGCAGCTGGCCGAATACCTGGGCTACACTGTTGAAAAGCGTCCGGTGGCTTTCGAAGAACTGGCTGAATTCTCTGAAACTGCAGAATGCGGTACCGCAGCTGTGATCACCCCGATCAAGAAGATCGTGGACCCCGTTGCCGGCAAGGAATTCACCTACGGCGATGGCAAGAACCCGGGTCCTGTCTGCACCGAACTCTTCACCAAGTACACTGCAATCCAGTTTGGTGAAGCTGAAGATCCGTTCGGCTGGACTGAAGTGGTGGATCTGTAATCTGGAGCGAGATCAGCCTCGCTATGTCATTCTGAGCGAAGAACCGTAAGGTTCGAAGTCGAAGAATCTAAAAGAAACTCGTGATGAATTTCACGGGTTTCTTTTTTTTACATAAGTTGATTTGGAATGGAACGACCCTTAAACTATCTTTGTGTGTAGGGATTGATTGGGCTTTCGTCAGAGGGTCTTATGTATAAATTTATATCTGCAGTTGCCGCAGTTTTCTTCGCCGCTACAGTTTCTCACGCGGTTCTCGAAATCCCTAACGCCCAGCCCAAGATGGATGCGGGTTATTGGAATCCTGTCTTGGATAAGACTTGGGAAGGCCTCAAGAAAAGAAATATTGAACCTTACCGCGGCAAGGCCGGTGCTGGCTTGGTTCATCGCCCTAAGAGTGAATATCCTGGTGACGCCGTTTCCGAAGCTGTGGGTTACGGTATGTTGGTAGCCTTGTATGCAAACGACCAGAAATCCTTCAACGAAATTTTGGATGTAAGCTATGAGACTCTGTGGAAAGGTTGCTACTTGGATTGGCACTTGTTCCCGGATGGTACTTACGAAAAATATGGTGGTGCCGCTTCTGATGCCGAAGAAGACGTTGCTCTATCCCTGATTTTTGCAAATGAACTGGTGAAGGCAGGCAAGTGGCAACAGTACTCTGGAAAGGTGGGCTCTTACGAATCTCACGCCAAGAAAGTCCTTGACTGTATGTGGAGTACCAAGCAGATTACCGATAAGGGAACTTTGGCTCCGGGCGCTGGCTGGGGTGGCGATGACTTTGTAAACGTAGGTTATTTCTCTCCTGCATGGTACAAGGTCTTTGCTGATTTCGATACCAATCACGACTGGAAAAAAGTGGTAGATCGCAGCTACCAGATTATCGCCAATAGTCCGGGCTACAGCAATGGCTTGGTGCCTGACTGGATGACCCCGGAAGGCAACCCCACGGGCTCCTTGGGCTACAACGCTTACTTTGATGCAAAGGCTTTCTTTAAGGACGCTATCCGCATTTTGTGGCGCGTGGCTCTGGATGCGATTTGGTTCGATGAAGAACGTGCCAAGACTTTCTTGACCAAGTCCTTGACGTTTATCAAGGGCAAGGGTGGCGCTTCTGCATCTGATTTCTATCAGATGAGTGGAGAATTGTTGCCCGAAGGTGATGTGTGGCAGGACTTGGCTGGCAAGACTATTTCCCGCCATCGTCGTGAACATAGCCCGCTTACCATTGGTATGTGGATGACTGCCGCCGCTGCCGTAGGTACTGCCGAAGACCGCGCAGAATTTAGCGTTGAGATGAACAAGTTCTACGACAAGGGCGCAGACTACTTTGGCCTGGCTGTGGATAATAGCGGCTTGGAAGAAGATACTCTTCACAACGAAATGTACTTTGACCAGTTCCTTGCTTGGTTCGGCACTTCCTTGATGACTGGCGTTATGAACAACATAGCAGAAAACTTGAAGAACCCCAAGACCAATGTGGTGGGCGATTCTTCTGACTTGATGAAGGCTGCTGTTGTTCCTGTGGATACGACGACCAAGGATCCCCAGAATCCTGTTACCGACCCCAAGGATCCTGCCGCTTTGCGTTTGGCGGCAGCTTCCAAGAATCTGCGCATGGACCGTGTAGAAAATGGCGTTGTGTTCTCTGCGGGTCAGCCGGCTCAGTGGACCGTGTATGATCTTCGCGGTAATGCGCTGTTCACCGCCCAGGGTGCTTCTATGAAGTTCGTTTCCCAGGCTAAGGGACTTTATGTGGTCAAGGCTAAGTTTGCCGACGGCAGTTCCCTTGTTCGTAAAATGAAGTTGAACTAAACGTTTGTTGCTGAATTAACGAATTCGGTAAAAACAAGATTGATTATTGAGAAAACCGATGGCTAGCTATCGGTTTTTCTTTATTTTAATGAAATTTCTCGAAAATCGGCGTCTTTGTAATAGTTTTAAAATCTTTACATCGTGTGTAGAAATTGCTATATTGCGGCGCGAAAAAACGCCGGGTCCCCCCGCGCAAACACAAGGAGAAAATCATGACCTTCGAAGAAAAGGCTCTCGCATACCACGCCAACGGCAAGCCGGGTAAGATCGAAGTCGTTCCTACCAAGCCGCACAGCACCCAGACCGACCTTGGCCTGGCATACACCCCGGGTGTAGCAGTTCCCTGCTTGGAAATCGAAAAGAATCCGGAAACTGCTTACGACTATACCGGTAAGGGCAACCTGGTTGCTGTTATTTCTAACGGTACTGCAGTTTTGGGCCTGGGCGACATTGGCGCCATGGCTGGCAAGCCCGTGATGGAAGGTAAGGGCCTCCTGTTCAAGATTTACGCAGGTGTTGACGTTTTCGATATCGAAGTCAACGAAAAGGATCCCAAGAAGTTCATCGAAATCGTTAAGGGTATCGCTCCTACTTTCGGCGGCATCAACCTGGAAGACATCAAGGCTCCTGAATGCTTCGAAATCGAAGAAACCCTGAAGAAGGAACTGGACATCCCCGTGATGCACGATGACCAGCACGGTACCGCCATTATTTCCAGTGCCGCTCTCGTTAACGCTCTCGAAATCGCCGGCAAGGAAATCGACAAGATCAAGCTGGTGGTGAATGGTGCCGGTGCTGCTGCTGTGGCTTGCACCAAGCTGTACCTCTCCCTGGGCGTCAAGAAAGAAAACGTGGTCATGCTGGACTCCAAGGGCGTTATCTACAAGGGTCGCGGCAAGCTCACTCCCGAAAAGGAATTCTTTGCTACCGATCGTACCGACGTCAAGACTCTGGAAGAAGCCATCAAGGGTGCAGACATGTTCCTTGGCCTTTCCAAGCCCAACATCCTCACCAAGGAAATGATCCAGTCCATGGCTGCAAAGCCTATTGTGTTTGCCCTTGCAAACCCGACCCCGGAAGTTTCCTACGATGTTGCAACCTCCGCTCGTGAAGACGTTATCTTTGCAACTGGCCGTAGCGACTATCCCAACCAGGTGAACAACGTTATCGGCTTCCCCTACATCTTCCGCGGTGCTCTGGATGTTCGCGCTACTGCTATTAACGAACACATGAAGCACGCCGCTGTCCGCGCTATTGCTGCTCTCGCACGCAAGCCGGTGCCCGATGTAGTGAACATTGCTTACAACTCCGAACGTTTCAGCTTCGGTCCCAAGTACATTATCCCGAAGCCGCTGGATCCGCGCCTGTTGACCGACGTGTCTATCGCTGTGGCTAAGGCTGCTATCGAAAGTGGTGTGGCTCGCAAGCCCATTACCGACTGGGATGCTTATGCTGATAGCCTCCGCGACATGATGGGCTACGATAACAAGCTTATTCGTGAATTCGAAAACATGGCTCGTTCCAATCCCAAGCGCGTGGTATTCACCGAAGGCCTCAGCGTCAACATGATCAAGGCCGCCATCCAGGCTAAGGACGAAGGCATTGCATTCCCGATCCTCCTGGGCAACCCGGACCGCATCAAGGAACTTGCTGCTCTCGAAAAGCTGGATGTAACTGGTATCGAAATTGTGAACCCCCGTTCTCCGGAAGAATACAACCGTCGTCAGAAGTTTGCAGAAATCTACGCTGCTGAAAACGGCCGTAACGGCGAAACCTTCGAAAAGGCAGCCTACGAAATGCCGGAACACAACCACTTCGGTATGATGATGGTGAAGACCGGCGACGCAGACGCTTTGATCTCAGGTTCCAACAGCTCCTTCGCCACCAACATCGGTTTGGCCAAGAAGATGATCGGCATCCGCGAAGACTACAAGCACTTCGGCGCTCTCCACATTCTCTCTACCAAGAAGGGAACTTTCTTCTTGGCAGACACCTTGGTGAACCGCGACCCGGATACCGAAACTCTGGTGGACATCGCTAAGCTCACTCACGACGCCGTGAAGTTCTTTGCTCATGAACCGGTGATGGCAATGCTCAGCTACGGCAACTTCGGTGCCGACAAGAACTCCTCCCTGGGTACCGCAGGTAGCGTCCGCGATGCAGTGAAGATCCTTCACGAACAGTATCCGGATTATGCCGTGGATGGCGAAATGCAGGTGAACGTGGCCTTGAACAAGGATCTTCGCGACAAGAAGTATCCGTTCAACACCATCAAGGGCCAGGACGTGAACACTCTCATCTTCCCGTGCCTCTCCTCTGCTAATACCACCTACAGAATGCTCCTGGAAATGGGCGTTGGCGAATCCATCGGTCCTGTACAGATGGGCTTGAAGAAGCCGATTCACTTTACCGACTCCGAAGCCTCCGTACACGATATCTTCAACCTGACTGTTGCCGCCGTCATCGACGCAATCGTTCAGGAGCGCATCGACAAGGCTCGTCCGGTTAAGTAACTGGTGTGGCTCGTCTGCGATTTTGAATATCGCAGGCTTGAGCTGCAAGTGAACCCAAAAACATGAAGGGCTGTACCTCAGAAGGTGCAGCTCTTTTTGATATACTGCTTATTTGCGGATGGCTTGACCGAGGGGGTTGATTAGTCTGGGAGATCTGTTTCGAGGTGTTGATTCCTTAAAGAAAACACCGGAACCACTGTGGATGTTGACGATGAGTCTGGAAGTTGTTTTTCCGGATGCTGTTGCTCTTGGCGTGATTGCTTCAGTGTTTTCGGTTGCTGTAGAGGGAGCAAGGCCGCCTACGGCAATGCCTTCGCACTTCATTTCCTTGTTGT
>JAKSID010000044.1 GCA_024399035.1 Fibrobacter sp.
TGCTTGGTTCCCATGTGCAGCAGCAGGGTAGCTTGGTGACTCCGGATTCCCTCCGCTTTGACTTTACTCACTTCAACGCAATGACTGCTGAAGAAATCCAGAAGGTTGAAGACATCGTCAATGCCAAGGTTATGGAATGCCTGCCGGTGAACACCGACGTCATGGGCGTGGACGAAGCCAAGGCTTCTGGCGCAATGGCTCTCTTCGGTGAAAAGTACGGCGATACCGTACGCGTTGTGAAGATGGGCGTAAGCGGTGAAGAATTCTCCAAGGAACTTTGCGGTGGTCTGCATGTTTCCAATTCCGGTAACATCGGCATGGTAAAGATTATCTCCGAATCCAGCGTTTCTGCTGGTGTTCGCCGTATCGAAGCTGTTACTGGCCGCGGTGTTATGACTATGCTTCGCGCAGGTGCTCAGATTGTGAACTCCCTCCGCGATCGCCTCCGCTGCAAGGACGCTGAAGTTCTGGATCGTATCGACCAGGCCTTCGCAAAGACCCAGACTCTGGAAAAGAGCCTGCAGGCTGTTAAGCTGGAACTTGCAACTCTCGCCGCTGCAGACCTCCTGAAGGATGCAACCGACGTGAAGGGTGTGAAGCTCTTTGTTCGCGAACTTGAACTTGCCGACGACAAGTACAAGGAACTCCTGGACGGCGTTCAGAACAAGCTGGATGTTGACTCCGTGGCAGTGATTGCCAACAAGGGTAAGGACAACGGAAGCGTTGCCGTTATCGTGGGCAAGAACGTTCAGGGCAAGGGCGTCAAGGCTGGTGACATGGTTAAGGATCTGGCTGCTATCTGCGGCGGTAAGGGCGGTGGACGTCCGGACCGTGCTCAGGCTGGTACCCGCGAACCTGCTAAGATCGCTGCCGCTCTGGCTGAAGCTGAAAAGTGGGTCAGCGCTAAGCTGGGCTAATGCCTTGGTGTCGCCTCGGCGACTCCTGCGTGTCATCCTGAGGGAGCGAAGCGACTGAAGGATCTAAAAAGGCTTCCGTGAATAACGGAGCCTTTTTTTATATTGAGCAAAAAAGAGAAAAGCCATTGAACATTTCCGACGAACAAATAATTGTGGAAGCTATTAAGCTCGTGCAAGAAGGGGTGAGTGTCACTTTCCCTGTGAATGGCCGCAGCATGCTTCCCTTTATTATTGGTGGCAAGGAAAGCGTTGTTCTGGTAAAACCCGAGAAACTGCGCAAGGGCCATGTGGTCTTGGCTTGGGTAGATAACTGCCGTTTTGTGGTTCACCGCATTGAAAAAATCGAAGGTGATGATGTGTTCCTGATGGGCGACGGGAATTTGGCCCGAGGCGAACGCTGCAAGTTGTCTGATGTAAAAGCGCTGGCGACTCATGTGGTGCCCGCAGATGGTAAACCCAGATTCCTCTATTCCGGACCCCGATTAATCGGTTCGCGGGTGTGGTGCGTTTTTCAGCCCGTCAGAAAGTGGTTACTTTTTATCTATAGAATATTTCATAGGTAATTTATGAAGTTGAAAAGTGGATATGTTCTTCGTGAAGTTTGTGGCGAACAGGTAATCATGGGGGAGGGCCTTGGGGCTCTCAATTTTGGTCGCTTGCTATGCCTTAACGAAACTGCAGCCATGCTGTGGAAACGCGCGGGCGAGCTGGGTGATTTTACCATCGACGCCTTGGCTGATTCCCTGTGCCAGGAATATGATGTTTCTGTGGAGCAGGCAAAGAACGATGTTGCCGCCATTGTGGGCGAGTGGCAGAAAGTCGGTGTGATTGAATGAAATATGTAGCTTGGCTATGGCGTAACACCGCAGGTGTTCGAGGCAATTTGGGAATCCGTGTCGTACTTGGCGTGGGGCGTGTTGCTTTGGGCTTGTATGTGGTGTGGCTTAGCAAGCTTTTTATTGATGAAACAATCCGCACGGGTAGCGATGGCGATGTGATTCGCATGGCTGCTCTTTTGCTGGCTGCGGTCTTTGGTGGAGTGCTACTTCGCCAGGCCTATTCCTATATGACTTCGGCGGCAAGCATTTCCAAGAACAATGAAATTCGTTTGCAGATGTTTGGCGCTCTTTTCCGTCGGAATCTTTTTGATGGAAAGGCCCTTTTGTCCGGTGACGTGACTTCCAGAATGTCCAAGGATGTGGACCAGGTTTGCGGGGTTATTACAGAAAGCATCCCTCAGATTTGTGTGACCCTGTTCCAGTTTATTGGCGCCTTCCTGATGTTGCGTTGGTTCGACATGAAGTTGGCATGGGCGCTTGTGTTGATGACGATTGCGTTTGCGATCTTCGGAAAGATGATTGCTCGTGCGCTCCGCAAGATGACCCTTGCTATTCGTAAGGAAGAAAGCGATATCCAGATGCGGGTGCAGGAAACGGTGGAACACAACGCTGTGCTGCGTTCCTTGGATAGCGAAGAATGGATGACCGGTGAGTTAGATTCCAAGCAGCGGAACTTGAAAGGGCTCGTTATGCACCGTGCCCGCTTTACGGTGACGGCTAGGACGTTTATTGGTTCCGCCTTCGCGCTGGGTTACATGCTGGCGTTTGTGTGGGGCGGCATCGGCCTTCGTAATGGTGTTATTACCTTCGGCGTCATGACTTCCTTCTTGCAGTTGGTAATGCAAATCCAACAACCCATTTTGCAAATTTTAAGTGAGGCTCCGCAACTGATTCACGCTACCGCAAGCATTGATCGTTTGGAAGAACTTCGTGAAGTTCCTGAAGATGGTGCGATCGTCGATGATGCAACTGCAACGCCTGCTACCACAGCGTTCGCACAAACTACGGGTGAAATTTCCCTTAAGGATGTTTCCTTCCGTTACGTGGATGGCGAAAGTGTCATTGACCATTTCTCCTATGATTTCAAGCCTAACAGCAGAACTGCAATCATGGGCGAAACTGGCAAGGGTAAGACGACGTTGTTCCGCTTGATGCTCGGTTTGGTGAATCCGTCTAGTGGCCAGGTTCTTTCCAATAAGCGAGATATGTCTTTTGTGCCTCAGGGCAATTCTCTCTTGAGTGGGTCTGTTCGTTTCAACTTGCAAATTGCAAAGCCCGAAGCTACTGATGATGAACTGCAACAGGTTCTTCATACGGCTTGCGCGGATTTTGTCAATGAGCTTCCTAATGGTATTGATTCTGTTTTAGGGGAACGCGGGTGCGGTCTCAGCGAAGGCCAGGCTCAGCGTATTGCTATTGCTCGCGGTCTTCTGCATCCGGGAAACATCCTGCTCTTGGATGAAATCAGTTCTTCTCTGGACGAGTCCACGGAACAGGAACTGTACCGCCGCTTGTTTGCGGCCTATCCCAACAAGACCATGGTCTTTATTACTCATCGTCCCGCTGTATGTGAACTTTGTGACGATGTGATTCGCCTGAACTAGTATGGCGATTTTGAACAACAATCTAGTGCAAGTCTAATCCAGGGATTTGCTTTTCCAATTGTGCTGCTTTCTCGGCGATTTGCTGGTTTAATTCAGCAACTTTAGGAGAACTTGGGTCAACGATCCGGTGGTTTACCATCTTCATGTATTTTTCCACCAGCTTTGCGTTGGTTATGGTTGTTTCATCGCAATAGGTGGCTTGCATTCTTTCAAAAATGTAGTTTTCAGCAACCTTTGACAAATGGGTCATGTCTTCGGCGTAGAAGCGATAGTCCCGCAGTTCGTCCATGACGATTTCGTAGCTGGGAAAATAGGAAACGAAATTTTCCCGCGGTCCATTTTGCGCAGATTCTTGCAGAACCTTTTCGATGGCCAAGTGCAACGTAGATTTGGAAAGATTATTACCGTGGGCTCCGTCGTTCAAATGCCGTAAGGGCGAAACTGTGAACACAATGCGAATCTTACCGTTTATCTTACGCAACGCGGCAACTGCGCCCCTCAGCGCATCCGCGGCTTCGTCCACAGAAATCAATCTTCTTTCAAACAACTCCGCAGGCTGCTTGTGACAATTGCAAACGGCCTTGCCGGTTTCCTTCAAAAAGTAGACGAAGGCGGATCCCAAGGTGATAAATACAATGTCGGCTGTTTTCAAAAAATCCAAAGTCTCCGCAACAACTTTGCCCAACGCCTCTTCAGAAAAACTTCCCTGCGCATCCCAAAGATTCCAGGATTCTGCGAGGCTGTTTTCGTCGCGCATTTCTCCTGCAATTTTTCCAATTTGATTTTCTATGGAAAGGGGATTGTAAATCACTCCCAAAGGATTTGCCAGTACATGGAATTTTCGTTCTGCAAAACGCAGGGAAATGTTGTCTGCAAAACAAGAACCGAAAAATGCCAGTTTGGACTGGTAGTCGATTCTAATGTCGCTTTGGGGAATGTCCACTTTGGTAAAAAGGTTCATTTAGGCCTTTGTCCTTATCTTTGACGTGAATATAACAACTTTGACAAATTGTTCCCTGCCTAATTAGTTTATATTTCACATTGGATTAGGGAAAGGATGGATTATATGAGATTTGGGTGCGCCAAAAACGCAGCTGTTCCTGCGTTGGCAATTCTAGCTACAGTTTCTTCTGCCGTGGCAGCCGATTGGTACGCTAAGGAAACTCAGTGGGCAGGTCATGATCCCGACATTATCCGCTATGAAGACGGATACGCCTTGATGACTACCGACAATCATCTTTTGATGCAGACTTCAGAAGATGCCTTGAACTGGAAAAAGGGCGAACCCGCCATGCCGCAGTTTGAAAAGTGGCTTTATACCTATGCTCCTAACATGATCGATATCTGGGCTCCGGACATTCACTATATCGGTGGTGAATACCGCGTGTACTACTGCGGTTCCGAAATGGGAATCCGTTCTTCGGGAATGGGCTTTATGTCCAGTAAGGAAATCGACCCGACGAAACCTGGTTACGGTTGGACGGACCAAGGTGAAGTAATTCATACTGTAAAGAGTGACGCTTACAATGCCATTGATGCGGCGGTGCTAAAGGATCTTCAAGGTAAGGTTTGGATGGCCTTTGGATCCTGGGGTACAGGCATCCACATTATTGAATTGGATGAAAAATCCGGTAAGGTCGCCAAGGGCGCAGAACAGATCAATATTGCCAACCGCGGCGGTGCCGGTGTAGAAGGCGCTAGCCTCATTGAACATAACGGAAAGTATTTCCTCTTTACTGCCTGGGATAACTGCTGCAAGACTGGCGCAAACCTCGATGGCAATTCCTACAAGACTGTGGTGAACCGTGCAAATCAGATTACGGGGCCCTATTTGGATCGCAATGGAAATCAGGCTCTGAAAGGTGGCGGAACCATCCTGCTGCAGCGTTATGGTCGTTACTATGGCCCTGCGGGTGGCGAAGCCTTTGAAGATATTAACCGTCAACGTTTCGTAAATCATTACTACGATGCAAGCGATACGGGCCGCGCCAAGATTCAGGTTCGTGACATTGTTTATACGGAAGACAACTGGCCGGAATTGGGTCAGCCCTTCCTTGGTCGCTATTTGAGTGCCGAGGCAGAACATGGAATTCTAAACAATGTGGAAATTTCCAGCAGTTCCAAGGCCTCCAACGGTGAGTATGTAGGCTACATTAACGAGCCCGATAGTCGCATCCGTCTGCCCATGATTATTCCCCAGGCCGGTGATTACTTGATCCGTTACCGTTACGCCAATGACTGGACCGATGAAGGTTCTCACTTTGTGGACATTAATGGTGTAACCCGCGAAGTGAAATTGCCTATAACAGGAGCCTGGGGCGAGTTCCCGGAAAAGTCTGTGGTCTATATTCCTGCAAAACTGAAACGTGGCAGCAACTTTGTAGAAATTACCAAGGGCAAGAGCTATGGTGAATTAGACCGTCTGGATTTCCTCCGCATTATCCGCGATACCATTCCTGCAAATGGCTTTGATAACGGCATCCGAATTCGTTTGGATGAAAATGACCAGATGGCAATCAAGGACGGCGGCTACGCCATTTATGAAAACGTCATTACAGATTCCATCGTAGGTTCTGCGGTTCATGTGCAAACGAAAAACTGCAGCGGGGGAACTTTGTCCTTACGTCTTGATAGCAAGAAGGGCGAGGAAATTTCCAAATGCGCCTTTCCTATGACTTGTGGTGATGAGAGATGGGTAGACGTGAAATGCTCCAACCTTTCTAAACTTTCGGGTGTGCAGGATTTCTATTTAACCGCATCTGGAATGTCCGACGAACTCCTAATCGGAAACATCAGATTTTCCACGGCAGGTTCTTCCGATAGTTCCGAAGCTATTGTCAATCGTTCGGCACGTCAACTTCCCACAACATTGCGTTACGATTCCCGCTCTCGCAAGGTTTATTTGTCTGATGCCGCGGACTGGATGGTTTTTGACCTGAATGGTGTTTTGGCACGAAAGGGCTTTGGCCGTGAAATTAATTTGAATGATTTAAATCACGGAACCTACCTCGTTAAGGCCGGTGGCAGCGTTATTAAGGTTCGTTAGGTTGTTTTTAGTGGCGTAAAAAGCTAAAAAGTTCTATATTCAAAACGAAAATTTAGCTCTAAGGCCTATTATGAAAATCGGAAAGACTGAAGCTCGTTTGAATGCAGAAATCGAAAGGCGCGGTGCATTGTTCGCTGTTCTTCTTGATCCCGACACCTCTGATGACGAAGCTCTCCTGAAGTCTGGTGTTCTTGCCCAGGAAAATGGTGCCGACTTGATTCTTGTTGGCGGTTCTTTCATGGGTAACTTCAACCTGCCTCGTCAGGTTGCCGCTCTCAAAACCAAGGTAGATTTGCCTGTGGTTCTGTTCCCGGGCGGTGCAAGCCAGGTTGTTCCCGGTTTCGATGCCATGCTTTTCATGACTCTTGTTAGTGGCCGTAATCCCAGCTACCTGATTGAAGAACAGGTCCGCGGCGGTGCCCTGGTACGTGCCTTGAATATGGAAGCAATTCCTACGGCTTACCAGTTGATCAATAGCGGCCGCCGTACCACTGTGGAATATGTCAGCAATACCACGCCGATCCCTGCCGACAAGCCGAAGCTCAGCATGGTTCACTCCATTGCGGCGGAACTGATGGGCATGCGTTACGTCTATCTTGAAGCAGGTAGCGGTGCTGAAAATCCTGTTCCTGTGGAACACATCGCCTACACCCGTAAGGCTACCGAAATGACCATCATTACCGGTGGTGGCATTAAGGATCCCCAGACTGCTGCAATTCGCGTTGCCGCAGGCGCCGACATTATTGTTACTGGAACCCTTTGGGAAAAGGTCCAGGATCCTGTATTGTTGAAGGAATTTGCCGCTGCTATCCATACTAAGGGATAGGCCAAGTGCATTTGAATGCAAAAAAAGACCTGCTAAAAAGCAGGTCTTTTCATTTGTGGAGTACTTAAACGTTTTTCTTTCGCCAGCGTTTTTTCGCATCGAAGTGAAGCATGAAATTGTAGAACTCGTCGGTGCTGGTGCAGTTCTGCTTGTTTCTTCTGTAGGAAATCACGATGTCGCGCTTGAAATCGGTGTCGGTGATTTCAAGAAGCTTTACCTTCTTGTGGTCCATCTTGCCCCAGGTAACTTCGGGCCAGAAGCAAACACCGATGCCGCCAGCCACCGCTTCCTTAATAGCTGCAGAGCTGTCGCTTTCGAAAGTGATTTCGGGCTTGAATCCCACCTTTTCGCAAAGTTCGTTGCAGATCGTTCTGTATTGCTTGGAGCCATAGAGACGAATGAACTTTTCTTCGCCCAAGTCAAATAAAGAAATGGAATCCATCTTCTTGTATTTTGCGGTATTGGGGACGGCGAGGAAAATTTTTTCGGAACGTACGAATAGTTCATCGCTCTTATAGCGGTCAAGTTCAGGCTTGTAGGAACTGAATGTGCGTACGCAGAAATCAAAAAGGTCGGTTTCCTCGTTCTGCACCATATCAATATTGATATTGGGGTGGGTCTGCTTGTATTCAATAACCACGTTGGTGATGAGCGCGGATGCGGCAAGGACATTCAGCTTTATATTGTTGTTCTGCTGCTTGGCCATTTCCTGAAGAACTTTCGGAAGAGCCATCATTTCATTGTATACAGGCTGAAGTTTTTCGTAAAAGAACTTTCCGCTTTCGGTCAGTTTAATGTTTCTTCCTGAGGTTTTAAACAAAGAAACGCCCAGTTCATCTTCCAACTTGTGGATTGCCTGGGTGAGTGCGGGTTGCACGATGCAAAGATTCTTAGCACTTTGTGTTACGTGCTCGTTCTTTGCGACTTCCAGAAAATATTTGAGCTGCGTAAGTTCCATAATTCCAAATATAGGCAAATGTGATGAAATCACAAGGTTTGATAATGATACTTTAAATTTATATAATAATAATAAAATTTGATTAACTGCAAAAAATGTAATCATTTTTTCTTATTAATTTGATTAGAAGAAAATATTAGTCAAAAGTGATGAATCCATCTACATTTGGCAACGTAAAAAAGAGCTCTGGAAATTTATAACAAAAAACAATCTTAAGGAGATTGATTTATGAAGCTCAAGTTCGTCGTTGCTATGGCATTTACCGCCTTCGCCGCTTTCACTTTCACCGCTTGCGATAAGGCTAATGCCTGTTCTTATAGCGATAGTAACAATACTCTTACCTGTTCTGAGAAGACATATAATACTGTAAAGATGAATGGACAGGTTTGGATGGCTGAAAACTTGGAACGTTACGACTCAGACTCTAGCTTCTGCTATGGTAGCAACCATGAAAACTGCAAGAAGTACGGTCGCCTTTACGGTTTTGAATCCGCCAACACCATTTGTCCCGATGGATGGGCTTTGCCTTCCCAGGCCGACTTCGAAAAAGCAGATATGAAATCCCTCAACGTCTTGTTCGGCGGTTATCGCTATGCAAGCAACGGCAAGTTTGCTGATGAGGGCGTAAGCGCTAGCTTCTGGACTGCCGATGCTTTTGATGATGCTCGCGGTGTCATGGTGCGAATCAAGACGGATGCCATGTCCTTCGAACATTACAGTAAGAATATCGCTGCATCCGTTCGCTGTGTGAAGAAGTAGTCTCGTATGCAGTGGCTCGTTGATCTCTTTACTAAGACTTCCGTAGCGGAGCAAGTTGTTGTTCTTTCGGTAACAGCAGCGCTTGGCCTCATGGTCGGAAAAATTAAGGTGAAAGGTATTAGCCTTGGTGGTGCGGGAGCCTTGTTCGTTGGCATTTTGATGGGACATCTGGGACTTCGCTTGGAACCCAATGTGCTTCACTTTATGCAGGAGTTTGGCTTGATCCTGTTTGTGTACACCATTGGTATGCAGGTGGGACCTGGTTTTATCGATTCCATTCGTCGTCATGGTTTGGTGCTGAACATCCTTGCGGTTAGCGTTGTGCTAATGGGTGTTCTTGTAACTCTTTGTCTTTACTTCTTTACGGATATGCATAACAACGTACCCGTGCTCATAGGAATGCTGTGTGGCGCTGTTACGAACACTCCTTCCCTTGGTGCCGCAAATTCAGCCTTTGTCGCGGCCGGCGCAGACACGTCTCTGACGGGTATCGGGTACGCTGTTGCATATCCCTTCGGTGTCATCGGTATTATTCTGGTGATGATCCTGGTTCGCGTTTTCTTCAAGCAGAACCCGCAAAAGGCTGCCGATGATTACGCTGCCGAAATCGCCGCCACCCGCAAGGAAATTGTTTCTTGCAGCCTCCTAGTAGAAAACAAGAATCTCTTTGGAATCGCCCTTAAGGAAATTCCGGACTTGATTTCTAGCGGTGTGGTGATTACTCGCCTCCTTCGCGACGACTCTATCATTACTCCTAACGGCAAGACTGTCATTCAGGAAGGCGACAAGGTTCATATCGTAGGTATGCCCGAAGCCGTTGCCACCATGGAAAAGGTGATCGGTAGCCGTATTGAAGTGCCTATTACCAAGAACAACAGCAGCCTTTCAACAAGATCTATTCTGGTGACCAACAAGAAAATGCTTGGCAAGACCATCGGTTCCTTGGCTTTCCCGGAACGCTACGGCGTAAACGTGAGCCGCGTGGTCCGTGGAGAGTTTAAGTTTACCGGTCGCTTGGACCTTCGATTGAAATTTGCAGATAAACTTTTGGTTGTGGGCCCTGCCGAAGGTATTGATGCTGTGGCCAAGGAATTGGGCGACTCCCTCCAGGCATTGGATCATCCCGAGATTATCCCGGCTTTCGTTGGAATCTTCCTGGGTATTATTCTAGGCTCTATTCCTATTGCGATCCCTGGAATGCCCACCCCGCTTAAGCTTGGCCTTGCCGGCGGTCCACTGGTAATCGCGATCATTCTTTCCCGCGTTCGTAAGCTCGGTCCTCTGAACTTCTTTATGGCCGCAAGCGCAAACCTGATGCTCCGTGAACTTGGTATTACTTTGTTCTTAACTTGCGTTGGCCTGAATGCTGGTATCAAGTTCTTCGATGTGCTCTTGAATGGCGACGGCTTCTACTACATGGGCCTTGCTGCTCTCATTACCTTTATCCCTCTGATGGTTGCAGGTGTTGTGGGCAAGCTGGTGTTCAAGGTGAATTACCTTAGCCTTTGCGGTATGATTGCTGGCTCCATGACAGACCCCCCTGCACTTGCCTTTGCCAACGGTCTTTCCAATAGCGAAGCCGTGAACGTGGGTTACGCCTCTGTCTATCCCTTGACCATGTTGCTTAGGATTTTAAGCGGTCAGGTTCTAGCTATTCTGCTATACACGGCGATGTAAAGTTTCATGTTCTCCAATTAACAAAAGACCCGGTGCGAAAGCGTCGGGTCTTTTTCCAATGTAGCATGGACCATTAAATCGCGGCGCGTTAAATCACGGGGTCTTTTTTCCCGTTAGCATTAAATGCTCTAGCGCGATCAATGCATGTGGCGCAAGTGCCGCAGGGCTTTTCTCCGCCTTCGTAGCAGCTCCAAGTCAAGTGGAAAGGAACTTCCAATTCAAGACCAACTCGTACAACTTCTGCCTTGTTTGCTCCTGCGAAAGGTGCCTCAACGCGAACTTGTTCGTAGGTTCCGATGGCGATGGCGTCGCTCATGGTGTTTACGAATTCTTCGCTGCAGTCGGCATAGGCGTTACCTGCTGCGTCGTCAGCGTGGGCGCCCAGATAGATGACCACGTCGTCGTTCTCGTAAATGCTTTGGGCAAGGCTTGCACAAACGCTGAGCATTAAACCGTTTCGAAAAGGAACGTAGGTAGAAACCTTGCCGGCTCCGTTTTCTGCAATCTGCTGGTCGTAGCTCTTGTGGACAATTTTTTGGGTGGAATTTGCCAACAGGGAGCAGTTGGAAAACTTCAGGATAGAGGATACGTCGAATTCGTAGTGGGGAATGCCATAGTAGTCCGAAACGGCCTTGGCGCAGTCCAATTCCTTGCGATGTTTTTGTCCGTAAAAGATGGAAGTTGTGGCTACGTTTTCCTTGCCAAATTTCTTGATGGCCATTGCCACGCAGACGGTAGAATCTACACCGCCTGAAGAGAGTACGATTGCTTTCTTCATATGTTCCCTAGTTTTGTTTTTAGACAGGATGGTTTCGAACTGTCTTTGATTGCAAAAATAGATAAAATATCTCACAATAGCTAGCCAAAACGGGCTTTTTTGCTTTGGCCTGTTTCCTCTTTGCCTTATAAATGTGTATTTTTCAAGAAAAAGAAAACCGTATAAAAATACGGCGTTTTATTGGTTATTTAGAGGTTTTGATGAAAAAACTCGTCATTGCGACTTTTGTGCTCCGCGCCCTAGGTTTTGTCCTGGTGCTGCTCAGCCTGTTTGGCCATACCCTCCTTTTGAACATTTTCCCGGGTTTGGAAGGTCAGTCCATCAATCCGTTCTTCTATTCGGGTGTCATCGTCTACTTGGTCGGTGCGGTTATTTATTTCTTCATTAACAAGAAAGAAAAGGAAGATCGCCGTCGTCGTCAGATCGAAGAAGCCCAGGAACGTGCTTTTGGTGGCCGTCGCGAATCCTCCGACGATGAATCCGAAGAGGCTTCTGAAAAGTAATTTGGTGTTTGTATGATTCAGATTGAACATTTGCATAAGACCTATCGCAGCGGTTTCTTGATGAAACCGAAGCAGGCCCTTAAGGATGTAAGCTTTAAGGTGGAACCTGGTCAGGTCTATGGTTTTATTGGTCCTAACGGCGCAGGTAAGTCCACTACCATCAAGGTGCTTACCGGTCTTTTGAATTACGATTCCGGCAAGGTGCTGGTAAATGGCGTTAGCCCCCGCGACGTAAAGAGCAGAACTTTCCTGGGCTACTCTCCGGAACAGCCGTATTTTTACGATTACCTGAGCGGTCGTGAACTTTTGCAGTTCTACGGTAAGCTGGTGGGTCTCGAAGGCAAGGAGCTGGATTCCCGAATCCAGTGGGCTTTGGAACTTTTACATGCCGACAAGGACTGGATTGACCGTCGTTTGCGTTCATATTCCAAGGGTATGATGCAGCGTGTGGGTATTGCCCAGGCAATTCTTGGTAAGCCTAAGCTTTTGATTCTGGACGAACCTATGAGCGGCCTGGATCCTATGGGTCGTCGTGATGTTCGCGAGGCTATCCAGACTTTGAACCACGATGGCGTTACCATTTTCTATTCCAGCCACTTGCTTAGCGACGTAGAAAGCATTAGCCATAAGGTGGCTATGATCGTAGATGGCAAGATTGTTCGCGAAGGTACTGTGGATGAAATCACGGAATCCTGCGGTGTGGAATACCATGTCCGCACCCGTCAGGCCATTCTCGCAGCCGACCTCCCCGAAGGTGTGACTCCCGCAGGTCATCCTCAGGAATGTGTCTGCGCCGATGACGCTGCCCGCGACCGTCTCCTTGCGTTCTGCCTTTCTCACGGCGTTGCTGTTGAAAAGATGGACCACAAACGCCCCAGCCTGGAAGACATTTTGACAGAGGAGATTGCCCGTGCCGACTCTTAAGCATATTGGCATTATTGCCCTCAATACCTTCCGCGAATCCATTCGCGACAAGATTCTTTATAACATCGTTTTCCTGGCCATTGCCTTGACTCTCTTTAGCATTGTGCTGGGTGAATGGTCTGTGTTCGATCGCTCCTATGTGATCAAGTCCACCACCCTTTCTGTGATGAGTCTTTCCGGCTTGCTGATTTCCATTTTCGTGGGCATCAGTCTTGTGCAAAAGGAAATCCAGCGCCGCACGGTGCTGACCCTGTTGTCCAAGCCCATTAGCCGAGCCGCTTTCATTGTGGGCAAGTACCTTGGCCTGCTGGCTGTGGTTGCGGTACATTTGGCTATTCTCACTTGCATCTTCTATCTGATGCTTACGGTGATTAACGCGGATCCTACTTTTAGCCTGCTGACTGCAGTCTACCTGATCTTCTGCGAAATGGCTGTTATTATTGCCGTGGCGTTGTTGTTCAGTAGCTTTAGCAGCACCGTGCTGAGTGCCCTGTTTACCTTGGGTATTTACTTTGCGGGCCACCTGAGCAACCAGCTTTTGGAACAGGTTCGCTTTGCAAGCCGTATGGGCGAAATGAACGCGACCTCTACCGCCTTATTTGAAAAGGCTGCGGTGGTGATTCACGCAGTGTTCCCGGGTCTTTATCGATTTAACGTGACCAACTATGTGGTTCACGGGGTGGTTCTTCCGGACATGTATTTGTTCTGGAATACCATTTACGCTCTTGGATATGTTGGTGTGTTTTTGGCCATCGCAAGTTGGTGGTTTAGCCGGAGGGATTTCCTATGAGAAACCAGTATATGGCAAAGGTCCTTGTGCACAACAAGGTTGTGACTGAGGACCAGATTAAGGCTAATTGGAGTAAGATTTCTGATTCGAAGGATATTGGTCAGGTTCTTGTGGACGCCGGAATTATTCCGCCGCCCACCTACATTAAGGTTCTTGCCTTTGTGAAGAGTCTGGAAGCAAAGGCTGCGGCCGAAGCTCCCAAGCCCGCAGCAACTGCCGCTGCTCCCGCCGCCTCTGCTGCAGCAAAGCCTGAAAACCCCTATGCGCCTGCAGCAAGCAGTTCTTCTGACTCCGAGGGCGGTTTGCAGATTGAAGGCAACAATCCCTATGGCGAAAGATCTGCATCTAACATGGAAGTGGAAGCGGTTGCCGGCCTCGAAGCAACAAGCATTAGCACCTTCCAGGTGAAGAGCGAGTCCGACGAAAATTCCGCAGAAGAAAGCGGTGAACTGCCGTCTCGTTTTGCAATCGCCTCTGGCGAAGGTAAGCCTGTTGACGCTCCGGAAACTCTTCGCCCCATGACGAACCTTTCTCAGATTCTGGCATTCGCCCGCAAGTTCAATGCAACGGACGTTTACCTGTTCGCAGACCGACCCATTATCATGCGTCAGTCTGGTGCACTGTTCGAAGCTTCTGAACAGCCCCTGGATTTGTCCCGCTTGAACGAACGCCTGGACGAAGCCTCCAAGGGTTTCTCCGATGGTTACAAGATTGTGGTTGGCCAGAACTTCAGTAAGACCTTGGGCCTCCCTGGTGCAGGCCGCGCACGCATTACGGTGACTTGGCACGGCACCACTCCCAGCATTTCTTTGCGAGTGATTCCTTCTGAATCTACCACTCTTGAAAATCTTTACCTGCCGCCGTTCTGCAGTCAGTTTGCTGACTTGCCTAGCGGCCTCGTGTTGATTGCTGGCCCTGCTTCTAGCGGTCGCTCTACTACCATGATTACTTTTGCAGAAACCATTGCTGCAAATCGCGATGCCTATATCCAGACGGTTGAAAAGCCTATTGAACGCTTGTTGCAGCCGGGCCGCGGCGCTATCGCCCAGCGTGAAGTTGGTTTGCAGGTGCGCTCCGGAATCGAAGGCATTGAACTTGCCATGCGCAGCGGTGCCGATGTTCTTTTCTTTGATCATCTTGAAAACAACGAAGAACTTTATGCATTGTTGCAGGCTGCAAACGCAGGCACCTTGGTGTTCGCCGTAACTGCAGGCAACAACATTCATTCTCTGCTTTCTCGCTTGCTCAATTCTGTGCCCGAACAGAACCGAGCTTCTCTGGCAAACGCCTTGGCCGACCAGCTGAAGGGTGTTATTGTCCAGAACTTGGTTCCTGTGGTTCAGAACCAGGGCTTGGTCCTTGCAGCCGAAGCGATGAAGATGACTTCTCCTATGGCAAATCTGCTTCGCCGTGGAGATATTGCTCAACTCTCTGCTGCAATCAGCAGCCAGAAGGACTTAGGTGTTACCTTGGATGAGTCTTTGCAGAAGTGCGTTGATTCTGGTTATATCGAAGGCGTTGAAGCCTGGAAGCGTGCAAACGATTCTCGCCGTTTTGCAGCATATCGTCCTGCTAACTAATAGAGGTTTATCATGGCTACAGAAATTGAATCTTTGTTGGAATATGCCTTGAACGTTGGCGCCAGTGAACTGATTGTTACTGAAGGCGCTCCCTCCGCTGTTCGCCTGTCTGGTAAGGTTTGCTCCATTCCCGATGCCCCTGCTATCGCTGTAGGTGGCCTTCGCGAAATTTTGACTTCTATGGAAGGCGAATCCGGAACTGTAATGGGTTCCTGGTGTGGTTCCAAGTGGCGTGTCCGTTATTATCGTGCTGCGTTGGGTAACGCAGCTGTATTCCGCCCGGTTCTTGAAGAATGCCCGGAATTCACTTCGATTGGCGCTCCCGAATCCATCAATGCCCTTTTGGGAATTAGCTCTGGCTTGGTGGTGTTTGCTGGCCCCACTTGCAGTGGTAAAACTACTACGGCAACGTCCTACATCTCCGCACTTTGCCAGTCTAAGATTCTGCGCGTCAGTTTCCTCACCGAAAAGGAAATCCCTGTAAAGTGCGATCCCTGCCTTGTGCTTAAGGATGATTCCGGCGATATTGAACAGAAGGTGGAACAGGCTCTTCGTAGCGGTACAGACTTGATTTGGCTTGGTGACTTTGACGGTCAGGCTTTGATTCCTGTTTTGCATGCTGCAGAAGCTGGCGCTCTTGTTGTCCTCAATGTGACTGCAGGTAATGCCGTTGGCGTTATTGACGCTCTTATCGGCGCTGTATCTACAGAAAACCGCGATCTCGTTCGCAACATGCTTGCCTCTGTGCTTAAGGCTGTTGTGGTTCAGCGTTTGCTGCCTAGCACTCAGGGCGGTAGCACTGCTGCCTGGGAAGTCCTTTTTGGCACCCAGAATGTGGCTGCAAAAATCCGCAACGGTGAACACTTTACCTTGCCTTCTATCCTTGCCGCTTCTGCTGCCGATGGCATGATGCTCATGGATGATTGCATTATCGAATTGGCAAATGCCGGTTACATCTCTGCAGAGGATGCTTCCAGGTATGTGGCAAATCCCGCACGTCTTGGCTAAAGTAACCTTGGGGGTTATGAGAAAGGCGACCGCTTTGGCCGCCCTCTCGGCTATGGCCTTTGCGGCTCATGCGCAGGACTCCACTGCAAAAGTTCAGGACTCCACTGCGGCGCAATCTGCTGCCGTTCCGACCGTCGCTGAACCTGCTCAAAATGCTGAAAATATCTTGAGTCTGTTTGAAACCCCGAAGGATTCGGTCGCGGCACCTGTTGTCGCCCCTGCTGCAGACACTGTTGCAACATCAGAACCCTCCGCCGATAGTGCACAGGCCCTGCCAACAAAACCGGATCAATCTGCGCAAGAATTGAAGACTGTTCTCTACCTGAGTGGTGGCGAGCGTTCTCCCTGGTTCCATTTGGGTGTTCTTTATGCTATCGAGGAATACGGCATTCCCATTGACTCTGTGGTAGGCACTTCCTGGGGCGCCTGGGTTGGTTCCCTGTGGGCTAAGGGAGTTCCTCTGGATGAAATCCAGAGGCTCATGAAGGAATCCGAAATTGCCCCCTATGTTGGCCATGACCTTTCTGACCCTGCAAATACGTTGGGCGTTGAAAAACGGGATGAGTTTGAATTGCCCATATCTCCCAAGGGCATTCCCAGCATGCGCCAACGCTTTACCATGAACATTGATGATGACGGTCTGGCTTCCCGCAGAAAAAAGTCCTTGTATCCCGATTCCATGGGCGTCAAGCGTTCTTTGGCAAAGGTCCGTTTCCAGGAAATTTTGTACAGACAAAATCTTGCTTATAAGATTCCGTTCTCCGTTCAGGGTTGCAACGGTAAGGATGAAGGCAAACAGCCTGCAAACATTATTGCTTCCATGCCTTTGTGGAACGAATCGGGCGCCACCAACAATGGTGACATAATCAATGGAGAACTTTGCCCACACTACGCTCTTCCTGTAGAAGACAATGTGGCCCAGTTCCCGATTATCGTTATTGCGGATCCTCTTCGTTCTACATTCTCCGGCGAAGTTCGCTCCAATCTTTTAAAGTCGCAGGCGGGTTTGGCATTGAACAATTTGCCTGGCGCAACGGTTCGTGCCCATACGGTGTTGGATACATCTTATACGAAAATAATCCAGCTGGGCTTCTCCACGATGGAACACGGCCTCAAGGATTTTGCTCCGTTGGGTAACCGCCGTATTTCGTACAAGGAAGTTCTTACAAACAAGGATGTACGCAAGAACTGGTTCCGTTTCAGTCCGTCTTTTGACAGTCTTTCCTCCGAAACACATCGTGCAGTAAAAATCTATTGGAGCGAATCGGATACGGGCTTTGTTGCGCTGGAAAAGTTCGCTGAAAAGCTTTTGAAAAATCCGACGTATGATTCCTTGGATTTCGATATGCAACCGACAGGCGACTTGATGGTTTCTGCATCGGTACATCCGACTTTTGATGTGGCTGTGGGTGGTTTTGGTTCCAATGTCTTTGGCGCCAATGCGTACTTCGAAGGCTCGGTGAATTACGTGAACCAGATGGAAATTGAACTTGTCCTGGCTGGCTTCTGGGGCATGTCTTCTTATGGTGTCCAACCCCGTTTGAATGTTTCTAAGCTTTGGAACAAACATTGGGGGCTGCAATTTGGCTATGACTACTTGATGCTTTCGCCGCTTAAGAAATTTAATAGCGAGATTTCCCTGGATTCTCGAGTCTTTACCGAAGAACGCAGTAATCTTAACATGTCTGTGGTCTACGTGTTAGATGCCAATCAGACTGTATCTGCGGAATTCTTGTTTGGCCATAGCGAATTTGAACTTAGCCCTTTGTATTACGGTAACACCAAGATTAAAACGAATCCGGTTGCTCCAACCTTGCATTATGAATTTTCAAAGGGTGATCAGGGCGCTTGGTTCTCCGAGAGTGGCTTTGTTGCCAATGTGTATGCTGGCCTTGAATCCATTGGCTTTGACTATGGCATTGGAGACTTGATCCCAATTTACTGGAAACTCTATGGTGATGTCCGTTATTCCATTTCGCCCAAGCCTTTCGTGAGCCTTACCGCAGGTGCCGCTGGTGGTATTGAACGCTATCGTGATGAAGGCCGTGGATATGTTTCACCCAAGTCCTTTGAGTATCGTCCTCTGGATATTGCCTATCGTTTCCAGGTGCGCCCCACGCCTTGGTCCACGGAATGGTACAACGAGGATCTTGCGTCTCATGAGTACACTCTTGTTCGCGGAAGTGCCTCCTTGCACGGCAAGTATTTCGGTGCATGGTTGTTTGCAGCCTGGTATCATGACTTTGAGAAAAATCCCATATCCATGATGGACCGCGACAAGTTCATTGTGGAACCGGCTCTTCGTTTTGCCTACAAGTCCTTTGAACTTTACGCAGGCATGAATCGAATTGTGGATAAGGAATCCGCCGGCGAACTGAACAGCTTCAGCGATTACACTTACTTTATCCGCCTTGGCAACTACTCCTTCTAATATCATTGGTCAGCCAGCCTGAAAAGAAACACTTGAAACAGTAGTATTCATCCGTATACAAAAAAACATTCTAGACCCTCTAGCAACCCAAAATGGGCATTTCTAAAATTGGTGAAAATTCTAGGAAGGCTCACTTATGCAAGCTAAAGTTCAAGTCAAAGATCGCTCCCTTTTGAGCCTCTCTTGGCCGCTGTTCATTACCTTCGGTATTGCCACTTGCCAGCCCATGATGGACAGCTGGTTTTTGTCTCGTACTTCCGAAACCGCTGCCGCCGGCGTTGGCGCCTTGGGCCCAATTCTTGGTGCCATCTTTATGGCTATTACTGCGTTCTCTCAGGCGGGGGCTAGCATTGCTTCGCAGTTCATGGGCGCAGATCGTCCAAAGCAGGCAGGCACTACCCAGACCATGGTTCTTTTGGGAAGCCTCCTTCTGGGGGTAGCCATCATGCTTGTTACCATTCCTCTGGCAGGTAACATTGTCCGCTGGATGGGCTTGACTGGCGACGCCGCAACCTATGGGTACGACTTTATGTTTGTGGTGTCCTTCGGCTTTGCCTTTAGGTCCCTGCAGACGACCCTCACTTCCTTGATTGCGACCCACGGCCTAACGGGATGGAACCTGATTGGAAACATTATTACCATCGTTTCTAACGCCATCATGAATGTGATTTTCTTGAACGGTTATTTCGGCCTGCCTTGTATGGGCGTTAAGGGCGTTGCTTTGGCCACGTTGCTTTCTTGGTTTATTTCTTCGGTGGTGCTTTATTCCATTCTTAAGTACAAGGTACATCACAAGATTCGTGGAACGGACTTTAAGCGGTCCCGTGTGATTCTGCCGGACTGGATTCGCATTGGCGTGCCTGCGGCCATTGAACCGGTGAGCTTCCAGATTTTTCAGGTGGTGCTGACTGCGATTATTGTACACCTGGGTATTACCGCCATGACAGCTAGAATCTTTGCAGCGAACTTTGCTATGCTGGCTGTGATTCTCAGCGTGGGCTTGAGTAGCGGTAACCAGATTCTTGTGGCCCACTTGGTGGGCGCCCATGATTTTGATAAGGCCAATCGCCGTTTGCACCAGAGCCTTGCTGCGGGTTGCTCCAGCGGTTTTATTGTGGCTGTTATCGTCGCAATTTTCGGTACCGAACTGATGTCTTTTTATACAGTGGATCCAGAGATTCAACGCCTAGGAAAAATCTGTCTTTGGTGCGACGTGGTGCTGCAGCCGTTCAAGGCTGCCAACATGACCATTACTGCCGCACTCCGTGCCTCGGGTGATTCCAAGTTCCCCGCCATTGTCGGCTCCACTATGATGTGGACCTTGGGCCTGGGAACCGCTCTCCTTCTGGGCTTTACCTTGGAGCTTGGTCTGGCGGGTATTTGGCTCGGTATGGCCGCCGATGAATTCTATCGCTCTGTCGTGAATTATATCCGCTGGCGCAAAGGCCGCTGGAAAGAGCTTGGCGTAGTATAGATGCAAAGGGGTTACCACCCCTTAGCATCATTAAAGTTGAGGAGCTCCGGTCTTGGCTCGATTCTTTGCTGCCACATCCTTGTACTTATTGTGGTCGGCCAGGTTATCGCTAAAGAAGTGGGTCATGGATCCGTCGTCCTTAGCCACAAAGTAAAGAGCCTTTGTCTCTGCAGGATAAAGGGCTGCGGTAATTGCCTTTCGGCCCGGGTTGGAAATGGGGCCAGGCATCAATCCCTTGAACTTGCGGGTGTTGTACGGGCTATTGCTTTCCAACTGGCTCTTGTAGATCGGGCCGGTCAAGTTCTTGAAAATAAAGCGCACGGTGGGGTCGGCGCCCAGGGGCATGCCAATGCGCAGGCGGTTGTGGAACACGCCGGCAATGATGGGGCGTTCATCGGGCCTACCGGTTTCTTCTTCAACCACGCTAGCCAGTGTAAGCACGCGGTGCCAGTTGCCCAGGGTTTCCCACTTGGATCCGGCCTTGCCCTTCAGTTCGTCACGGAGCTTCAGGTTTGCTGCAACCATCTGCTTCAGGATTACTTCTTCGTCGGCGTCGATGGGGAAGGGATAGGTGTCCGGCAGCAAATAACCTTCCAGAGAGTTTGCCTCAACACCCAGGCTGCGGGCGAACTTGGGGTCCTGGACCAGCTTGTTCCAGCGGTTGGAGTCCAACTTCGGGTAAGCTTTCATCAGGTAGGCGGGAATTTCCCAGGAGGCTCGACCTTCGGGTACGGTCACCTTGCGTACAGCCACCTTGCCGCTTTCGATGATTGCCAGCACCTGCTCCAGTGACTGACCGCTGGGGATTTCGTACCAACCGGCCTTCAAGGACGGGTTCTTTTTGCGGATAACCAGCTTGTAGGCCACCTCGTCGTCCCAGATGCCGTTCTGCTTAAGAATCTGGAAAACCTTGGTGGGGGAGCTGCCCTTGGGGATCTGGATTAGCACGGAATCCTTGTTTTGGGAGGTTGCACCCATTCTAGAATTCACGGAAGAGTAGCCAAAAAAGGCCGCCAGAGCCAAAATTACGACAAAAACAAGTAAAATCTTCTTCATAGACCAAAAATTTAAAAGAAAAATTACCGAAAAGGAAAAATAAAAGGTATATTCCTATTGCATTTTGAATTTTTACCAAGTTTCTGAGGAAGAGAATATGAAAAAGGTATTGTTGATTGCTCTCGTTCTGATGGTCGGCGTTTCTTTCGGCGCCAAGAAGGTCAAGTCCAAGCTGGGCGATATCGACCTCACCAAGAACAAAGACGGTGGCGCTGTGGTTTGCACCGCAGGCTTCAATGACGAACTCACCATCGTTAAGGACGATGAAACTTCTGTGCTCGTTAAGGGTAACTGCGGTCAGGGCTGGGTTGAAAAGTCCAAGGTCGAATACGTTGCACAGCTCGCTGGCGATAAGTCCATGAAGTTGGAAGGCGTGGACGTGGTCGGTTGGATCGATAACCCGTCTGCAGTGTTCGTGTTGCAGGACGATAACCTTGACTTCGACGGTGTGAACATCGACCGTGACTTTAAGGAATACCTCCAGCACACTATGGACCGTGAACAGACCGAAATGCGCAACAACGAAAACTAATTTTTCGTAAAAACGGCGAAATTTCGTTAAAAACGGCGTTTTTTTGAAAAGTCCCACTTCGGTGGGGCTTTTTTGTTTTCAAAATCTTGAAAGAATCTTACAATCTTCCTACATTTGAAACGCATTTATCAAGTGGAAAAATATGCTTTTCGTATGTTTCACTGTGATTTTAATCAAT
>JAKSID010000045.1 GCA_024399035.1 Fibrobacter sp.
CATAACTCTGTTTTATCCTAACTTTAAACTGTCCAACTTTTTGGGGTCAGTTCAAAAAGCGGACTTTTTTGTTTTTTGAAATGGGGAAAATTACGAGAAGATGCCGTACATAAACTGATGGCAGATGTCGAAGGCTTCGCGGTCCGTCAGTTTGATAAGTCCACTCAAGTAGGCTTGTACGCTGGAGTTGATGACGCCTAGGAAAGAGTAGGCGTAACGCTGGTGGCGGCCTTTCATGTTTCCGTGATCTTTGCTTGCGGCAAGGAAAACTTCCATCAAGGCGTTCAGTTGTCTTTCGTAGAGGGGAGCCACTTCGTCGTGGATGTCGCCTTCGTTGGGCGTTACCACCATGGTGGAAAACCAGGCGTAGAATTCCGGATTGCGCTTGGCCAAATCGAAGTATACGCGGGCGATGCTTTCCAATGTTTTGACGATTTCGTGATTGTATGCGGTTGCGGCGTCAAACTCGGTCCAGAAACTTTCCAGATTCGTTGTGAGTACGGCGTTCAAAAGGCCACGCTTGTTTCCGAAGTAATGGTACAGCGTGGGCTTGCCAACGCCTGCGGCGTCTGCGACTTTCTGCACGCCGGTAGCGTCGTAGCCTTCGCGGCGGAAGAGGATCAAGGCCTGCTGCAATAAAACTTCTTTTGTACTCATACTGAACTCGCGCTGTGCTTCAAATATACTTTTATGTACCGCTGGGTACAAGGACGCAGCCCCACTTGGCGGGAATTTGAACCGTCAATTTTCCGTTTTTTGTGGTAATGCTCGTCTGCGAATTCAGCAAGTCGTGCCAATGACTTGCGATCCCGCCGCAGTTTAAAGAACCGCCGCAATTTAAAGAACCGCCCCGGTTTCCGTAATGCTTCTTCAAATCGATTTCAAATTGCACCGGGGAATCCTGCAGGTTTGCAAGCACTAGCGCGTCGCCCTTCGGGTGTGTGCGCCAGAAGGCCAACTGCTGGGAATGTACGAATTCCTGCTGGTAGCCGCCATCTCGCAAGGCGTCGGAATCAAGGCGCACGCCGGCTAGATGCTGAATTTCAGAAAGAAGATTTTCTTGACCTGCGGCGCACTTGCCACTGCCCAAACTGCTCATGGGTGGGCGAAGGTTCCAGTCGTCGCATCCGCCTTTCTTTGCATCAAGAGCATACTCTTCGCCATAATAGAGGGTGGGCACGCCGGGCAATGTATAGAACAGCAAATGTTGAACGTAGTTGTCGCTCTTGTTTTTCAAGGTGGTGTAAATTCGGCTTACGTCGTGGTTCTCATTAAAGAGCTGTAGTCTCGCGCCCTTGCAAGTTCCGCCCTTGTCGTCAAAAAGCTGGTTCAGGTTATAGGCCAGTTCAAACATGTTCCCGTCGTTAATGGAACTCCAGCAGGATTTATAAGTCTGATAGTTGGTCACAGAATTCAAGCCGGCCTCCAACCATCGGCGAGGATCTCCGAAAACCACTTCTCCCATCATCCAAAAATCCGCGCGCTTCCTATGGCAAGCATCCGCCAGATGCTTCAAGAAACCAAGGTCCATATCTTGGGCCGCGTCAATCCTGATTCCGTCAATGCCGAATTCATCCATCCAGTATTCTGCGCAATGGATCAACTCCCATTCCACCGCGGGATTTCGCAGATCGAAGGCCGGCAATTCCTGAAAACCGGCCCAACAGTCCACCGTAAAGGGGTCGCCGCAAAGGTTGGGCTTGTCAAACTGAATGTTGCGATACCAGGCGGCGAAGGGGGAGTTTCGTCCCTTTTCCCGCAGGTCGCGGTAAGCAAAATGATGCCTGGAGGAATGGTTCCAAACAGCGTCGAAGAACACGTGGAAACCTGCGGCCTGGAAACTGACAACCATCTGCTTCAAATCTTCGTTGTTACCCAGGCGGGGGTCCAGCTGATACATGTCGGTCACGTCGTAGCCGTGGGTTTCGCTCTTGAAAATAGGACCCAGGAGAATGGAGTCGGCGCGAAGACCCTGCAAGTGGGGAATAAGGCTGGTCAGCTCCCGGATATTCCTGAACCCGGCGCTGTTTGTGCCCCAGTATCCAGCGTGATCACCACTCCAGTCACTTTCTTTCAGTGCTCCCAAGGGGAAAACATGATAAATGTGGTTGGGTCTCATTCTCGGCTCCTTTCTATCTCAAAACTCGTTATACCGATTGGTATAATAAATGTAGTATACCGAATGGTATATTGTCAAGGGCGATGTATCAAAAAAACATCAAAAAAACTAAACATCAAGAAACGGCATAAAAAAAGAAGCGCCGTTGGGGGCGCTTCCTTTTCCGCAACAGTCTGCGGCATTCTAAACAGTCTGCGGCTTTTTAAACAGTTCTCGGTGTTCAAAAAGTCCGTGGTTTAGATACTTAGTCCGTTCTTCTTGCGATGGTGATATTCTGCGGTAGCGGTAAAGATCACGTCGCTGCTAGAATTGAGTGCCGTTTCCATGGAATCCTGCACCACGCCCAGAATAAAGCCCACGGCAACTGCCTGCATAGAAATATCGCCGCTGATGCCCAGAATGGAACAGGTCATGGGAATGAGGAACAAGGATCCGCCCGCAATGCCGGAAGTTCCGCAAGCGCCGATGGCGCTCATAACGCAGAGGATGCAGGCGGTGGGAAGGTCCACATGGATGCCCAGGGTGTTTGCCACGGCCAAAGTCATAACGGCGATGGTTACGGCGGCGCCACACATGTTGATGGTGCAGCCCAACGGAATGGATACGGAATAGAAGTCCTTTTCAAGGCCAAGGCGTTCGCAAAGAGTCATGTTCACCGGAACGTTGGCTGCAGAACTGCGGGTAAAGAATGCGGTAACGCCGCTATCGCGAAGGCTGCGGAAAACCAGAGGGTAGGGGTTCTTGCGAAGGGTGATGAAAACAATAAGCGGATTCAAAACCAGGGCCACTACCAGCATACAGCCTACCAGCAAGCCCAGGAGTTTGCCGTAGTTGGCGAAAATGCTCATGCCGTTTTCTGCCACGGAGGAAAACACAAGGCCCAGAATGCCGAATGGTGCCATCTGGATAATCCAGCGGATAACCTGGGAGATGGCGGAAGAAACATCAGTAATGACAGTGACGGTGTGAGCGACGGGCAGCTTCTTGAGGGCAAGGCCAAAGACGATGGACCAGAAGAGAATGCCGATGTAATTTGCTCCGGCCAAAGCGGCCACCGGGTTTTGCACGCAGTTCTTTACCAGGTTGGTGAGCACTTCGCCGATGCCACTGGGAGGTGCGCCTTCTGCTGCATCGACGGTAAGACTCATGGTGACGGGGAACAGTTCGCTACCTGTAATAGCCAATGCGGCTGCACCGATGGAACTAATCACGTACAGAATAATCACCGTGCGGAAACGGCTGCCGATGCCTTCGCCTGCACCTGCGATGGAACTTGCGACTAGGGCGAAAACCAGAATCGGTGCGGCGCCTTTCAGGGCTCCTACGAAAATGGTGCCCAGGATTCCGATGGCGCTAGCCTGCGGAATCAAAAGACCAAGAACGGCGCCCAGCACAAGGCCGATGACGATACGGATGATGAGGCTGAGCTCAACCCATTTTTTGACAACTTTTTTCATGGAAAAATCCTTTGCTTCACAAAAACAAAAAAAATATAACTCATTATGAATTCTTCATTATTCATCGATTATTCTTTTCTACCTTTGTCTTATGCTTTTCGACGAAATTATCAACAAGGCCTACGAGCCTCGCGAATACCCCGCATTGTCCCTGCTTTCGGACGAATGGATGAACACCAGGCCTTTCGAAGGTTTGAAGGTGCTGGTGGCAACCCCCATTTTTAGGAATACTTTCGTTCAGTATCGCGCCTTGATTGCTGGCGGTGCAGACTTGTGGGTGGGCCGCGCGGAAGGTGCCGCAGCAAATGCCGCCGAGGTTGCAGCAGCTGGTACTTCCATGCCTTGCGATTTTTCCATGGTGAAATGGCTCAAGGAAAACGGCATTCCCGTCATCAGCGAAAACGATATTAAGTCCGGCAAGGTGGAAGACGACTTTGACCTGATCCTGGACTGTGCCGGCCAATTCAGCTTTTGCAATCCCCGCGTGGGCTTTGTGGAACTGACCCGCTCCGGCGTGCATTTGTTCAAGAATTCCCCTTATCCGGTTTATGTGGCCGATAGCGGAATCGTCAAACGCATCGAAACCACCCTGGGCACGGGTGATGGCTGTTTCCGTGCCTTGGACCAGATGGGCTTTGACGCCCTGGGTTACGAAGGCAAGAACCTTGTGGTTTTCGGTAGCGGTAAGGTGGGCTGCGGCATTGCCCTTCAGGGTGTACGTCGCGGCATGAGTGTTTGCACCGTAACGGATACCCGTCACAGGAATACGGGTACGGACTTCTGCCATGTGCTGGAAAACAACGGTGTGCTGATTGTGGACTGTCTGGCGGAATCTACTGTAAGCGCAAAAATTGCTGAGGCGGATTACTTGGTTACTGCCACTGGCGTTAAGGGCGCGCTTTCCTTTGCTGCGGCGTCTGCGATCCTTGCGAACCCCAAGCTTGTGGTTGCCAACATGGGCGTAGAAGACGAATTCGGTGAAAAGGTGCCGGCTAACCTTGTGCTGAATAACAAGGCTCCCTTGAACTTTATGCTGGAAGAACCCACTCATTTGAAGTACATCGATGCAAGCCTTGCTTTGCACGCCGCCTTGGGCGAACAGCTGCTCAAGGATTCTGCGGAATGTATGGTGGGTTTCCCCTTTACGGGCCTTAGGGAACCGCTGCAGACCTTGGAACAGCGCCTACTTGTGACCACTATGCAGAACGGTCTGATTGGTCCGGAAATATACGATATGATGGGCTGATTTTATTTTTTGAGATTATATTTGTGAATGAGAATATGGGAGTGTGTATTTTGAAAAAAGTATTTTTTCTGATCGCTTTTTTAGTTGTCTGTTCCTTTGCCGACGATATTATCGCCACCACGTCTAACGGCTCCACGGTAATTCTTCACGACAATGGTCGCTGGGAATATTATCAGAACAACGCTAAGATCCGTGACGTTCGCCCCTCTGCAATTCCCGAAGATGCCAAGTACGAAATTTCTATTAAGTACGAAAGCGTAGATCGCATTAAGAAGGATGTGCGCATGGCCATGGACGCAGACTTTGCAACCGAAGAAGAAATCAAGGATAGCCTTCGCAAGGTTCCCAAGGGCGGTATCGTTTATTTCCAGGTGCCCACCAAGCAAATCAAGAAGGGCTTTGTGCGCGACTTGATTTACAGCATTTACGACACGGGCAAACAGCCTATCTTTACCGAAAGGGCTAGCGATAATACGGCCACTGCCAGCGAAGATAGCGGTATTTCTAACCTGATGGTTGTTCCTATTTATGCCCGCCCCAAGTCTAAGGTTTTGAAGGCAAAAGTTGTTAGTGAAACAGGCCGCCAGACATTGGAATTTGATATCCCGGTTAAGTAGATGAAATTTGCTGTTGTTGATTTGGAGACGACAGGGGGTAAGCCGGATTTTGGTCGAGTGATTGAAATCGGCATAGTATTGCTAGATGATTTTGAAGTGGTTAAGACCTACCAGACTTTGGTGGATCCGGGCCAGCCCATTCCTGAGTTTATTCAGGGTTTGACGGGTATTAACGACGAAATGGTCCGTGGAAAACCGCAGTTTGGAGCTGTTGCCGAAGAGGTGGCGGAACTGCTGCAGGGCCGAATTTTCGTAGCTCACAATGTGCTGTTCGATAGCAAGTTCATGCGTGCGGAACTGAAACGTTGCGCCATTAAGTACGACCCGCCCAGGCTTTGCACCGTCAAACTTTCCCGCAGGTTTTTTCCGGGATTCCCCAGCTACAGTTTGCATAACTTGACCAAGTCTCTGGAACTGCCGGACTTTAATCATCACCGCGCCTTGGACGACGCCATGGCCGCCGCCGAAATCTTGAAACTGGCAATGCAAAAAGCCGGCCCCGAAAAAATCCAGAAAGAAGTAAAGAACATTACTAAGGCTGAAGCCTTGGTGATGTTTTAATGACGCAAGGGGCTCTGCCCCTTTTTGCTGTCATTGCGAGCCCGCAGGGCGAAGCAATCGAAGCGTTCATAACCGCAGCGTTTTATGAGACGCAAAGGGGCGCAGCCCCTTTGCATCATATAATCCCAGCTTTATGTTTCATCTTAAGAATCCTGGCGGCGGATTCTTCTACGCGGGTGCGGTATTTTTTGTTCTGCTTGGAAAGGTTTGTGAGAATGTTCACCATGTCCACAGCCTTTTTGGGGTAGGTAATCATGAACATGTCGTTGCCCGCATTCAATGCGGTCAGCACCAGCTTCTTAAAGTCCTTGGCAGGATAGTTCTTGCTTTGCACGCGTTCGAACCCGCTGATCCAGGCTCGCAGTGAAACGCCCCACAGGTCATCTGTAAGAATCACGGTTTCGGGAGACATATCGCGGGCCATCTTCACAATCTTCGGCTCGAAAACTGCTGGCCTGTTAGAAATGCGCACGAATCCCACACTGCTCATCATAGTGATTGGAATGTCGTTTGCCAAGGCCTTAAAGAACTGTACGTTCTTCTGGATTTTTTCCTGCGGGGTAGAGCTGACGGCGATTTGATGGTCACTGTTAGACCAGGAATCGTAACCGGGGAAATGCTTTGAAACGCAAGCGATTCCACTCTGGCTCATGCCCTTGACAAATGACCTTACTTTGTTTGCATTTGTAGTGTCGGAACCCCAGGAACGGTCGGAATCTTCCATAAAGGAATTCTTGTTACGACTGTCCTTGGCGGGGTCAAGAACCGGAGCCAAATTCACATTGATGCCGATTTCTTTCATGCCTGCGCCGATGTCGCGGGCGATGGAGTCAATCTTTTCGTTGGACATCACGCGCATGGCCTTTGCGCTGGGCGTGCGTTCCCACTTGGGATTGATTACAGAAACTCTATTAACGAGCCCGCCTTCTTGGTCCGTTGCAACAAGGGGCGGAATCTTCAAAGTAGCGTTAACCTTGCGCAGGTTCTCCTTGAAGTTGTCCAACTTTTTCAGATGGTTCTTCATTACAAGGATGCCGCCGAATTCATTCTTGATCATGAAATCGGACGGGGTCATGTAGACCATTACCATCTGGGCTGCCTTCTGCTTGATGGTCATGGAATTCCACAGGTCCATCAGTTCGCAGGGCAAATTGTAGGGATTCTGGGACACGTCGCAATCTACGGCGTCCTTGCTCGCGGCACTTGCATCGCCGCTTTTGACCATACTACCACCATCCAGCTTAAGCTGCATGATGGCGCTGTCCAACGCATTTGGCTTTGTGAGGTCGACAAGCTCAAACCTCTGCGCGAAACTTCCGCAGAACAATCCTAAAACAACTAAACAGACAGAACTAAACTTTAAGGTCACGGCACGTAGTCTTCAGCGCCGCTCTTTGCTGCAGCCGCTGGTTTCTTCGCTCCCCAACGTCTCGGTTTGAATTCCCTGGGCGGAAAATCGAATTTGAGCTTGCCGCTCTTGTCTACATAAAGGAACGCGTCAAAGTTCTTGTGGGTCTTGTTGCTGCGGAATCCCTTGATCAAGTCCGTCTTGACGCCTACACCTGTAAGCATCTTCTGGATTGCTTCCAAGGGGATTTCCTTGCCCAAAAGAATCTTGGGCAGCTGCAAACCGCTAGGTTCCTTCTTTACGTAGCTGTCGCTGACGTAGCCGGTCATAGTCTCGTACACGGCTGCGCCATCCAGCGGAGAAACGCCAATCTGTGCGCCCAGTTCAATTTCTGCGCCTTCGCGGTTGTCGTCGAAAACGAATTCAATCTTGTTCTGGTCGTTGATGATAACTACTGCGGAGAATTCTGCACCCTTCTTGCTGCGGAATCCTGCCAAAGGACCGATCTTACGGTTAGTCAGCAGTTCTACGATTTCTTCGTTGGAAAGTCTCTTGCCGCCAATCATCTTGCGGATGACAATGCCATCTTCGGTGGTGTAGCGGCTAACAGTTTCAAAAACCTTCTTGCCATTTACCGGGCTAAAGCTTGCAACGCCGGTAGTGCTTTCTTCCTTGAAGCCCTTGATGTTCTTGACCATGGTCTTGGTCATTTCCACAATACCGTTCATGAAGCTTTCGCGGGTTTCCTTGCCCTTTTCGATCTGCTCCATCTTGTATTCCCATTCGCCAGTCAGTTCGGGGCTGGTCAGGGCTTCGATGTCCATAGCCTTAAGCACCTTGATCAGGTCGTAGGCCTTGGCGGTGGGGATCATTTCCTTGCCGTCGCGGACCACGTACTTGTCGGTCACAAGCTTTTCAATAATGGCTGCACGAGTTGCCGGGGTTCCGAGGCCACGTTCCTTCATGGCGTCGCGGAGTTCTTCGTCTTCCACCAGCTTACCGGCACTTTCCATCATAGAAAGGAGGGTGCTTTCGGTGTAGTGTGCAGGAGGCTTGGTAAAGTCTTCCTTGGCTTCTAGATCCACCGTCTTTGCCTTGGCCTTGTCGCCGCCCTTCAGCTGAGGAATGTTTGCTTCGTCGTCGGCATCCTTGCCATAAACAGCCTTAAAGCCCGGTTCCACCAGGATCTTGCCTTCGGTAATAAAGGTCTCGTTTTCAATGGTGGTCACGCGTGTGGTGTTCAGGTACTTTGCAGGCGGGAAGAACACAGCGATAAAACGCTGGCAGATCATGTTAAAGATCTTCTGCTCCGCTTCGCTCAGGTCTGTGGGCATCACGCCGGTGGGGATAATGGCAAAGTGGTCCGAAATCTTGGAGTTGTCAAAAACCTTGGGAGTCTTTACCACCCAGTTGTTGCTCAAGGCCTGCTGGGCAAAGGTGCCAAGGTTGCCGGTAATCTTACCCAAGGTGGTCTTTACGGGGCCAACGTAGTCTTCGGGCAGGCACTTGCTATCGGTACGAGGATAGGTAGTTGCCTTGTGGCGTTCGTACAAAGCCTGGGCAATAGAAAGGGTGGTCTTGGCGCTAAAGCCGAAACGGTTGTTGGCTTCGCGCTGCAAGGTGGTCAGGTCGTACAGGGGGCCGCACTTCTGGAAACTGGGGGCGGTGGTCTCCTGGATGGAACCGACCTTGCCCTTCACCTTCTTGAGAATGTCCTTGACCTTCTTCTCGTCGAAAATCTGCTTCTGCTTGCTGTCGCCTTCGGCGGTAAACCACTTGCCTTCGTAGGTGCTGCCGTCGTTGTCGAACTGGGCTTCTACGGTCCAGAACTTCTTGGGCACGAACTGGTGGCGTTCTTCTTCGCGGTTAACGATAATGGCGAGGGTGGGGGTCTGCACACGGCCGCAGGGGGTAATCTGGAAACCGCCCATGGAACTGTTGTAGGCGGTAAGGCCGCGGCTACCGTTCATGCCGATAAGCCAGTCGGCTTCACTACGGCAAATAGCTGCAGCCTTCAGGTTTTCCATGTCGGCGCCGTCGCGCATGTTGTCAAAAGCTTCCTGGATTGCCGCAGGTGTCATACTCTGCATCCACAGGCGCTTGATTGTCTTGCCTGTAAACTTGCCCTTCAGAACGTAGTCCAGGATGTAGAAGAAAATCAATTCACCTTCGCGGCCAGCATCGCATGCGTTCACGATGGTGGTTACGTCCTTGCGCTTGATCAGCTTGCTCAAAATGCTGAGTTGGCTCTTGGTGGTGGGGTTTGCAGACAAGGGGAACTTTTCCGGCAGCATGGGCAGCGTGCTCATTTCCCACTTCTTGTAGCGTTCGTCGATTTCCTTGGGGTCGGCAATTTCCACCAGGTGGCCGATGGCGTGGCTCACGATGGTTGTGTCGCTTTCGTAGACGCCGTTTCCCTTGGTAAATGACTTCTGACCCAACACCTTCACTAGGTCCAGGGCGACGCTGGGCTTTTCTGCGATGATGAGGGTCTTGCCTTCTACAGCGGGCTTGGAGGCTTTCTTTGTAGCCTTGGCTGCGGTCTTAGTTGCAGTCTTTGTAGCCTTTGCCGTGGTGGTCTTAGACTTTGTAGTCGTTGCCTTAGTTGTTGCCATCTTTTATTTCCATTTGAATCTGCCGAGCAAGCCGAAAATTACGGCCAGCACGGTAAAGGGGGCGATAATGAATTCAACAGGGATGCACCATTTGAGGAGGTGCGGCTGCTTGAACACCTTAAGCCCGCGAACAATTAAAACGAAGTCGCCGATGCACTTGAGTGCAAAAATCACGGCCCAGGCCATGAAAATCTTGAAACTGAAGGGGGCCAGGAGGAACGCCACGCACAACATGGTAAAGAACAGGAAAATGGTGCTGAGCACAGCCACGATTTTCGGCGTGTAGTGGATGGTGGTGGAGGCCCAGCGCTTGCGCTGTTCCCACAGACCCTTCAGGGTATCCTTGCCTTCGGTAGTTACAAAAGTCTCTTCGGTAATGCTGTAGCGCATGGCCCAGGGGCGCTCCTTTGCCAGCTTTTGCATCAGCAGGTCATCGTCGCCGCTTTGCAGCTTGATCACCTTGTCAAAACCGTTTACGTTCTTAAAGAAAGACTTGCGGTAGGCCAGGTTGTTGCCTGTGCTGGTGAGGGGCAGGTGCATGGCGATGCCGGCGGTGCCAGCTACGCGGTAAATCATGGTCTCTACGGCCTGCATGCAAATCAGGGCATTGGACTTGCCGGGAACCGTTGGAATATAGGAGTGGCCAGCCACCAACTCGATGCCGGGCTCGAATTCGCGGACCATGCCTGCAATCCAGGTGGGCTTTACGATGCAGTCGGCGTCGGTCAGGCACAGAATGTCGCCGTCGCAGGCCTCGATCATGCGGCTCAGGGCGTGCTTCTTGGGGCTGACCCCTTCAGGAATTTCCTTGATGGTAAGAACGTGGAAGTTTTCCGGGTAGCGTTCAGTGTACTCTGCAAGAATTTTCGGGGTGTCGTCGTCACTTCTATCGTCTGCAACCCATACTTCCCAGAAACCGGCATAGTCCTGTGCCATCACAGAGTCCAGGCAGGCGCGAATGCCCTCGGCCTCGTTTCGGGCTGCAATAAGGATGCTTACCTTGGGAGCGGGGTTAACGTCGCTATTGCCGGCACGCACTTTTCCCAATACAAAGAAAAAGCGGAGCACCAGGCCTACGTAGAATAGGCCGGAAATCGCCAGTAGGGCTATGACTATATATGTAACGACGTCAAAAAACATTTTTCGCAGCAAATGTAGTTCAAGTTCCTAGGGGACAAAAACCGGGGCCGGTCAAAAAGCCCGAGATTTTCTAAAAATAATGAACAAATGTGTATTAAATCGTAGGGGAAGCAATGCTTCCCCTTTTTCGATTCCCATTCCCCAAGAAATATTTGAGACTAGCGGCGCATGGCTGTGAATGCCAGGCCAACAGACATCCCCTGAGAATCAAGATCTCCGCCCAGGCGATACTTGTAATGAGCTACAACGCCAATGCTTATATGACGTGCAACATCCCAAAGATAGCCTGCTTCAACCTTAATGCCGAAGTACAGCATATTAATCACATCGTGCAAGCCATCTTCGACATTCTCATCAACAGTGGCGTATTCAATACCAAAGGAGGGGGACACGCCAAAGCAAATTCCGCTTGCAACAGAATTTTTTCTAAAGGGATAGAACAAAACACCTAAATCAAAATAAGCTTCTTCAAGTGTAACTTCCGCAGATGTTGGAGTTCCATGGGTTCCTTCGCCCGACCAATCTCCATCACCAAGGGCAAGACTTGCGCCTGCATATAATGCCCAGAATCGTCTGAAACTTATACCAAGGCTAAGATTAAGTTCATAGGTCGTCAAACCAGAAAAATCGTTATCGATTCCTTGATAAAAACGGGAATTGTCCTCATGGAGATTGACGTAGGACATGCCTGAGGTGGCCCTCATGAAAAAGGCGTTTCGATAAGTCTTTTGTTCTGACGAGACCTGATCGTTTCTAGGATCCATTGCGGAAGCAAAAGAGCAAAGGGCCAGCAGAGCAATAACGAACAATTTTTTCATGGGAAGGAATCTCCTCGCTAGAAACCCGCAGGCTTACAGGGCCTTGACCGTATAGACCTGCTTAAAGCTCTTGGAGGAGACCATCAGGTGGAGTACGCCCTTTGCCTTGAGGGTAAAGCTTGCGCTGCTGCCGTTGCTGACGATTTCCTGGACCTTGTTGCCCTGCATGTCAAATACCTGGACCTTGAAGCTTTCGCCCATGCCGTTGACGATGGACATGTCCATACCGCTCTGGCTCATGGTGAATGCAGAAAGTCGCAGTGCAGGATTGATAGCGCTAATGACGGTATCTTTCTTGACAGTGTCCTTCTTAACGGTATCCTGAGGAACGACGGTTTCGATACCCAGGTCCTTGTCGGTCTTGGGAGCCTTCTTGCTCAGGATGTAGCCCAGGGCGCCAACCAAGGGAGCGTTCATGTCGATGCAAACTTCGTTTACGTTCCACTGGGACTTGTCGCCGCTATGGCTGCCGCTGGTAAAGTCGCCGGCGATCATACCGCCCAACAACTTGTTCTTTTCGGGAACGTTGAAATAGCCGTTAATGTCGGTGTCCGGATTTTCGTTACCGTAGTAGCCGCGATGGTGGGGAGCAGTAGGAGCCTTGGCACTGTTGCGGGTGAAACCCACCACGTAAGACTTCTTGTTGCTGTTGTCGCCCAGGAGATAGGCGATGTTCTTTTCAATCATTTCGTCGTATTCGCTGGTCTTGTAGGACTTGGCCAACAAAGCGTAAATGAATGCGCCGCCAGACGGAGAGCGCACGGAGAACGATCCTGCACCACCAGTTTGGATCATGAACACGCCATTCTGGTTTTTGCTGTTATCCTTATACAGGAAACTCATGGAAGATTCAGGATCTGCACCGGTGTCCCAGCCGAAAACGTACTGTGCCATGACCAGGGAAAGGGGCGAGGCGTTGGTGTAGTCTAAACGAACACCATCATAGTAAGTAATGTCGTTATTGTATATGGAGGATGCGTCAGTCTTGTAAGTGGCATCCTTTGTAGTACGATAGAGCTCCAAAGCGGCGAGGAACTTACCATCCTTAGTGCGGCCTTTCCAGTCGTCGGAACTGTAGAAACCGGAGGAGTTGGTGACGCCGGAGTGGCTCTTGGAATAGGCGTATGCAGTCTTTGCTGCTTCCAGGTACTTGGAACGGTTGGTTGCATCGGGGTCGACACGAGCCATCACAGCCAACATTGCGGCAGCCATACCCGGAGTGTAGCTATCGTTTGCGTTGCCGGTAATGGAACGGGGATCGCCACCTTGGCCGGTACCCAGAGTGCTCATCTTGCCCGGGGTAACCCACTTGGTGTGGTCGGCATTGCCGTCGCCCTTAACGGTGACGAATGCACTGGAACTGATGGCTGCCTTTACCCAGAAATCAGCTTCGTAGCGAAGTTCTTCCAGAAGGTCGCGGACCTTGTTTGCCTTACCGCCTGCGCGGGTAAAGTCGTTTGCTGCCTTGTAGTCGCTATAGTCGCCGGTATAAAGGTCGTAGAAACCTTCGGTAAATTCAGCGTAAGACAATGCGAGAACATAGGAGGCATAGCCCTGGGTCTGACCATACATCACGTGGTCGCCGCAGTCAAACCAACCGCCGGAAACATCCTTGCCGTTGTAGCTATCCTTTAAAAAACTTGTTGTGTAATTGGTGCCCATGGACAGCCAGTTGGGACCCTGGCCAGAACGCTGTGCGCCAAAGAATCGGGTTGTCATCCATGCGGCTTCAACATAGTCGTCTGTGCTCAGTGCGGCAAAGGAATCCACTGCTGCAAGGCCGAAACATGCAAGGCCGGCTGCAAAAATCTTTTTGAGGTTCATATGCTCTCCAGTTGTTCCAAAACACCAACGAGACAAAGATATTTTTTTTCCTTGAACTTTGTAGGGTTGTGGAACGGAAAGAGAACACCTTTTTTTTAGAGTGTAACTTTATTTAAACACACTGGCGAATTATGGACTCCAGGGGCTTCAAGTCTAGGCTCAAATTTTCACAGTTGAACTTTGCGGGGGCTTCTGAAAGGTTGACTGCCACAATCCAGGCCTGGTTTGCCAAGGTTCTCTTAAAGGCAAAGATTTGTTCATGGTCTTCCAAGAGCGGCTGAAAATCACCTTCCAAAAGGGCGGGCGTCTGGTTGCGCAACTTAATCAAGTTCTTGTAATAGCTGAGAACAGACTGGGGGTCCGCAGATTCGGATTCCACGTTGATGCTTACGAAGTTTTCGTTTACGGGGAGCCAAGGCTTGCCTGTGGAGAAGCCTGCGTTTTCGCTTGTGTTCCACTGCATGGGAGTGCGGGCGTTATCGCGGCTAAAGCGATGAACAAATTCCAGGGCTTCTTTTTCGGAGAAACCTTCCTCTAATGCGAACTTGTACTGTGCCTTGGAATTGACTTCGTTGTAGGTGTCAATGGAATCCCACTTGACGTTAGTCATGCCCAGTTCCTGACCTTCGAAAATAAAGGGAGTGCCGCGGAGGGTGAACATCAAGGTGCCAATAGCCTTGGCGGCCTGCGCAGGATCTGCGGCGGGGGAGAAGAAGTTGTTGATGCAACGGGGCTTGTCATGGTTCTCGAAGAATACTGGGTGCCAGCCGTTTTGGGCAGTAGCCTTTTGGCTTGCAATCAAGGCCTTCTTGAAATCCATGATGCCGTAAGGGCTAGGCTTGCACCAGAGTTCTACATCGTGGAGGTGACCGAATTCGAACAACATATCGAAGGCTCCGTCTTTACCGACCCAGTACTTAAGATCGTCTGGCCCCACGCCGTTGGCTTCTGCCACTGTAAATACATTCTTCCCCTGGGTCACATTGCGTTTGAACTCCTGGAGAAAGTCCAGTATCCCTGGGGTATTCACGGTCATGGTGTGGACACTGACAAGGCCGTCACCCGCGTCCGGCACGCCATCCCCAAAGTCCTGAGGTTTCTTGATGTAGGGGATGGCGTCAATCCTGAACCCGCCAACGCCTTTCTTTACCCAGAAGTTCGCAATGTCGTAAAGCGCCTTCCGCACGCTCTCGCATTCCCAGTTCAAGTCCGGCTGTGCGGTTGCAAAGGTGTGCATATAGTACTGGCCTCGCTCTTCGCACCACTCCCAGACTGAGCCTCCGAAAATTCCACGCCAGTTGTTGGGCGGAACCCTGCGCTCCTCGCCGGTTTTTTCGTCACGCACCGTCTTGCCGTCGCGCCAAATGTACCAGTCGCTCCTGGGGTTGTTTCGGCTCTGGCGGGATTCCAAGAACCATTTGCACTGGTCCGAAGTATGGTTGAACACCAGGTCCATCACGATCTTTATATGGTGGCGGTCCGCCTCCTGAATCAGGTCGTCCATGTCCCCCATGGTTCCAAACATGGGGTTGATATCGTAAAAATCAGAAACGTCGTAGCCGTTGTCCACCATGGGGGAGGCGTACACCGGGGTAAGCCACAGGGCGCCCACGCCCAAGGACTCCAGGTAGCCCAGTCGCGACTTGATGCCCGTAAGGTCCCCGATGCCGTCGCCGTTGGAATCCATAAAGCTGCTGGGGTAGATCTCGTAGGCGATGGTCTTCTTCCACCAGTTCGCGCAGTTTATGTCTGCGTCAACCCGGACCGTTTCCCTCAAATTTTCGCGATTTTGACTCATATAATCCTAAAAAATTGTCCGAACGTCCTAAATCTATGAACATTATGGCGGTATATTGACTCAAAAATGGGTTTTTACTAAATTTGTGCCACTTTGAGAATCGATATTGCACAAACACTGACTGAACCCGAAGACCGCCAGGTGGTCTGGTCCCATGCCGATGCCCCTGAAATCTTCGACGAACTGCACCTAAAGGGCGATCTGGTAGCTCAGGTGCTGGTTAGCCCCGAAGGCGACAACAAGTGGCTTGTGACTGGCTCTATCTCTGGCGTTCAGACGCTGACCTGCTCCCGTACTCTTGAACCGTTCGATCGACCCTTCTCCACTGAAATCGTGGTCGAAGTTGAACGTCTTCAGGTGGCCAAGCAAGAATTGGACGAGGAAGATGTAGACGTTTTTGCCTACAAGATTCCCCAGGGGCAGTACTTCGTCGATGTTTCCGAGTGCGTTCGTGAGCTAATTATACTGCAAGAACCGCAAGCACCCGTGAAAAATCCCGACGAAGATTTTATCTTTGTAACAAACAATCAAGCTGGCGAAGAATCCGATGGTGAAAAGCCTATGGATCCTCGCTGGGACAAACTCAAGGCCCTCAAAGACAAAATGTCTAAGGGTAACTAGACTAACAGGAGTTAAAAATGGCAGTACCTAAAAGAAAAACCTCTACCGCTCGTCGTGACAAGCGCCGCACCCACTGGAAGATGGACGTGCCCGCTATGGCTACCTGCGATCATTGCGGTTCCGTGAAGCGTCCGCACCGCGTGTGCCCGGTTTGCGGTTTCTATAACGGTGTCGAAGTTGTCGACATGAAGGCCGAAGCCTAATTTAATTGATTATATTAAGGTAAGTTCCGGCATGCGCCGGGGCTTACTTTTTTTGATGTATAAGGAGTTATTGTGGTTAAAGTTGCACTGGATGCCCTGGGTGGCGATTTCGCTCCCGACGTTGTGATTGAAGGCGCCATTAACGCTGCCAACAAGGATGCCGATCTGCATATTGTTTTGTGCGGACCTGAGGCCGAGGTCAAGGCTGGTCTTGAAAAGCGTGGCTACACCGGTCACGGCATTTCTGTGGTTGACGCACCGGATCCGGTGGCCATGGATGAACATCCTGTACAGGTCCTCAAGAAGAAGCCTCATTCCGGTCTGGTGACTTGCGTCGCCCTCCAGAAGAAGGGTATGGTCGATGCTTCCGTCAGTGCCGGTAACTCTGGCGCCATGATGGCCAGCTGCCTTATGCTTCTTGGCAAGACCACCGAAAAGTTTGGCCGTCCGCCTATCGGCTGCGTGATTCCCACCGCCGAAAAGCCCATCGTCCTTGTTGATGCTGGCGCTAATGTAGACGAACGCGCTTCTGTGCTCGTAGACTTCGCCATTGCAGGTTCTGCATTTGCCGAAACCTACTTCGGTCGCGAAAAGCCGAAGGTCGGTCTTGTGAACATGGGCGAAGAAGAACACAAGGGCCCCGCAGTTTGCCAGGAAGCCTACCAGCTCCTGAAGAACGCTCCCGTGAACTTCATCGGCAACATCGAAGGTGAAGACCTGATCATGGGTAAGGCCGACGTGGCTGTGACCTCCGGCTTTACTGGCAACGTCATCCTCAAGATGATCGAAGGCTTCTTCGAAATGCACCACAAGATGTTCGGTGACATCGATACCGAAGCTGGCCGCAAGTTCAACGAAATGTGGGACTACCGCATGACCGGTGGCGCCCTGCTCCTGGGTCTTAACGGTACCGGCATTATCGCTCACGGTCGTTCCGATGCTCTGGCAATCGAAAAGGCTGTTGAAGTGGCTGCCAAGTACGCTCGCCTCGGTGTGGCAAAGAACGTGAACGCACGTCTCGCCGAAATCAAGGACGAAGCCGAAGCTCCCGCTCAGGCTTAATTTATTCGCAACTGCGACGCATGTCATCCCGGGCGAAACGCATTGTCATCCCGGGCGAAACGCATTGTCATCCCGGCCCCCGAGCCGGGATCTCCAAAAAGACAGGACTAAAATCCTGTTTTTTTTTATTTAAATCCAAGTGATTTTTCCAGTTGTAAGGCGAAATTACGGGAACTGCAGTGAGGTTATCGGCTTGGATTCTGTAAAATTACGAATAAATTAACTAAAATGAACTCGTTCAGCTCTTGTTTTATAGTGAAAAAGGGTGTCTTGCCTCATTTTTACGGAAATGGACGAAAAAGACAATGGTGGTTTCCGTAAAAAATGTGACATTGTGGTTAATTCTTTGATTCTTTACGGGAACGACGCAAAGTTATGGATTGGGTTCCCGTAAAAAAGACATTTGCACGTGTTTTGAGTCGATTTTTGATAAAAAAACAACCCTGTGGCCTTCCTTTTTTTTAGAGAATTTCAACATATTGTTGATTTTTGTCGTGTTCTGTAATTCGTTGACTGTCAGCGAGTTGCGTCTGCCTGCCGGTGTAAGCCTTAGAACATCTTTTTATATCATTGAATTTTCGTTTGTTCTCTACTGAACGGCCCTTTATTTTTGTAAGTTTGTACCGACAAAAAACTGAACAGTTGTTTCACTAAGGAAAAAACAATGTCCAAGACTATTCTTCTTTTCCCTGGCCAGGGCGCACAGTACGTCGGTATGGGCCAGACCCTCGCTTCCACTTTCGAACCTGCCAAGAAGATCATGCAGGAAGCCGACGAAATCCTGGGCTTCTCTCTTTCTAAGCTCATGGCCGAAGGTCCGGAAGAAGTTCTCAAGAGCACCGACAATACTCAGCCGGCTCTCTTCACCGTGTCCGCAATGGTCATGGAACTTCTCAAGGCTGAAGGTTTTGATTTTGACTACGTTGCAGGTCACTCCCTGGGTGAATACTCTGCAATCTACGCTGCCGGCGGCTTCAGCTTCGCCGACGGTCTCCGCCTGGTTCGCACTCGTGGCGAACTGATGGCTTCCGCAGGTTCCAAGAACCCGGGCGCAATGGCTGCCATTATGGGTCAGGAAGAAGCAAAGATTATCGAACTCTGCGAAGCCGTGAAGGACGCAGGTGTGGTTGTTCCCGCTAACATCAACTGCCCGGGTCAGATCGTTGTGTCCGGTGCTGTGGAAGGCGTGAACAAGCTGGTTGCCGATTGCGGCGCTGCCGGTATCAAGGCCATTCCTCTGGCTGTTTCCGGTGCATTCCACTCTCCGCTGATGCAGTTCGCTCAGCCGGGCCTGGCCGAAGCAATCGCCAAGACTACTTTCAACGATGTGGCTAAGCCGGTTATCGCTAACGTGATCGCCGAACCTGTCACTTCCGGCAAGGAAATCGCAGACCTCCTGGTTCGCCAGTTGGTGTCCCCGGTCCGTTGGAACGACTGTATGAACAAGGCTATCTCTCTGGGCGTTACCCAGGGTGTTGAAGTTGGCTCCGGCAAGGTTCTCATGGGCCTCATGCGCAAGATCAGCCGCGACGTGAAGGTCACCCCCGTCGAAACCATCGAAGCATTTGCAGCCCTGAAGGGCTAATTAGTAAACAGTGGTTAGTAAACAGTGATTAGTAAATCGCAGAAAGAAAATCGCTAATCACTAACCACTAATCACTAACCACTTTTTTTCAAGGATTATAATTATGGGTAAACTTACTGGCAAGAAGGCTATCGTTACCGGTGCATCCCGCGGTATCGGTCTCGCCATCGCAACCGAACTGGCACGTGAAGGTGCCGACGTTGCCATCCTTTCCACTTCCGTGAAGGAAGACTTGGCCAACCAGCTCAGTGCCGAACTGGGTGTGCAGGTCAAGAGCTATGCTTGCGACGTGGGCAACTCTGAAGTGGTCCAGAACGTGTTCAAGCAAATCATTACCGACATGGGCACCGTGGACATCCTGGTGAACAACGCAGGTATCACTCGCGACGGTCTCCTGATGCGCATGAAGGACGAAGACTTCGACGCCGTCATCCAGACCAACCTCCGCTCCGTGTTCCTTTGCACCCGCGCCGTGGCTCGCACCATGATGGGCAAGCGTGCCGGCCGTATTGTGAATATTACCAGCATCAACGCTATCCGCGGTCAGGCTGGTCAGGCCAACTATGCCGGTGCTAAGGCTGGCGTTATCGGTATGACCAAGTCCAATGCCATGGAATTCGCTTCCCGCGGCATTACCGTGAACGCTGTGGCTCCTGGCTTTATCGGCACCGACATGACTGCCAAGATGGACGACGCTACCAAGGAAAAGTACGCCGCTTCTATCCCCCTGCAGCGCATTGGTCAGCCCGAAGATGTGGCTAAGGCAGTGGCTTTCCTTGCTTCCGACGACGCTTGTTACATTACCGGACAGGTTTTGGGCGTTGACGGGGGCTTGAACGCTTAGTATCTTTTTACTAGATTTTAACTAAACACCTAAAATCCAAAACAATGGAGAATAAAATGAACGAAGAAATTTTTAAGAAGGTTGTCGACGTTATCGTTGCCAAGCTCGAAGTTAAGGCTGAAGATGTGAAGCCGGAATCCGAATTCGGTAACGA
>JAKSID010000046.1 GCA_024399035.1 Fibrobacter sp.
CAACAAGCTGACCGAAGAAGAACAGTGGGCAAAGATCGCCTTGATTAAGGAAATCACCGAAGAAGTTTGGGGTAAGTAATTTCCGCAAAAATTGAATCTCTGTTTGGTTAATGACGGCTGTTCCTGAAAGGGAACGGCTGTTTCTGCTATAGAAAAATTTAATTTCCAGTTCTAAAAATATTGTATTGGACAGGCGAAATCGCGCTTTATAAATTTGAACTGACCATATTATATCCAGGAAGTTTTTATGGATGCTCTTGCCCTTGCGCGTCCATGGGTTTCTTGACTCGGGAACAGTTCAAGAGATTGCGTGAAGCTGGTGTTACCAGCTACCATCATAACATTGAAACTTCTCTGAGGAATTTCCCCAACATCTGTACCACCCATACTTATCAGATGAAGATCGATACCATTAAGGTGGCTCAGAGTGAAGGATTCTGCGTCTGCTCCGGCGGCATTATCGGTATGGGCGAAACTTGGGAAGACCGCCCGGAGGTGGCTCAATCCGTCTGTGACAACTCACATCGAATTGAATCCGGAATTGCAGGCTGCTGCAGATATTCATGCCGAAACAATCCGTCTCTCCTTGGGTCTCGAAGATCCCCAGGACTTGATTCAGGATTTGGTTCAGGCTTTCGAAGCTTCTGCAAAATAAGTCAAGTGCGAAATGTCTCCGTACAACAATGGGACCGTCTCTTTGGAGGCGGGCCTTTTGTTGTGTTGTGAGGTGTGTCAATTAGCAACTTTGTTGCTTTGAGCCACTTGGTAAAGCACATTCAGAGCCATTCCCAAAGTCTTTTCAGAAAGGCCGGAGTAGTTGATAATGAACTGGTGTTCGCTAGGGGTAGCTTCGGTATAGTAATCCGAAAGTGCCCCAATGCGTACGCCTTTTTCTTCTGCACGTTTGCAGAACTCTTCGTCGGTAAGGGCGGTCTGCACTTCCATAATAAAGTGGAGTCCTGCATTCTCTTCGTGGATTTCTACAAGCTTGCCTAGCTTACTTTTGCTTATAGCCTGGAGCAGTGCGTCGCGGCGGCTGCGGTAGGCGTTGCGCATGCGGTTGATGTGCTTTTCGAAGGAGCCTTCGTCGATGAATCTTGAAAGGGTCAGCTGTTCCATGGTAGAGATGGTGCAGGCGTAAAATGAAAACTCGTCGTGGAACTTTTTTGCCAGCGGCTTGGGCAGTACCATATAGCTAAAGCGGGCAGAAGAAGTAAGGGTCTTAGAGAAGGTGTTGATGTAAATGACCTTGTCCATGACGTCAATGTTCTTCATGGCGGGAATGGGGCTGCCCACCATACGGAATTCACTGTCGTAGTCGTCTTCTACAATAAAGCGGTTGCTGGATTTTGATGCCCAGCTTAAAAGTTCGTAACGGCGACTGACGGGAGTCACGATTCCCGTGGGAAAATGGTGTGAGGGAGAAATGTGGATCACGTCGGTGCAGGTTTCTTCCAGCTGGTCTACGATGACGCCGCTTTCATCCATAGGGATAAAGTTGCAGACCACATTCATCTTGCGGTAGATTTTAGAGATGTTGCTGTAGCCCGGATCTTCTACGCCATATTTCTTGTCGAATCCTAAAAGTTGTACAATCAAACCATACAGGTATTCTGTTCCCGCGCCCATAATAATCTGGTCTGGGTCCACGTTCATATTGCGGAATTCGCGGAGCAGTTTTGCAATGGATTTGCGAACTGCCAAAGTGCCACCATAAGGGGAGCGAACCAAAAGCTCGTTCTGGTTTTCACAGAGAACCTTGCGGGTGATTTTTGCCCAAGTAGAAAAGGGGAAAGATTCCGGATTGGCCTGGTTGTTGATGAAGTCTGCTAGATATTTCTTGGGGGCTTTGCGCGCTTCCAGCCCACTTGTGTCGGGCGCGCTTTTCTGTGCTTCACGAGATTGTTTTTGACTTGCGATATTGTTTAGGCCTGCGTTCGTGCCTGGCACCTTGCTGGTATCGATGGCAGATACGAAAAATCCCATTCGAGGCTTGGTGTAGATAAACCCCTCAGTCAAAAGCTGGGCGTAGGCGTTTTCCACTGTAATCACACTGACCCCGAGCTGGGTAGCGAAAGGGCGCTTGGAGGGAAGCTTTTCGTCGGCGGGAAGAGCACCCGACAAAATATCCTTCTTGATGCACTTGTAGATAAAGTGGTAGAGGGAATCGGAATCCGCTTGCTTGATGTCATAACTGAGCATAATCTGACCTTATTCTGGACTTATTAAAATAATAGAAAATTGAACATTTGAAATAGTCAGTTGAATGCCTAATTTACCAACCGAAAGAGCGGAAGAGGCGGCTTCGGTTGCCACGCGCTTCGCGCTCGCAATGACATACGGACTAAAAATAGGAGCGAAATAATATGTCTGAACAGAATTACATTGCTGAACGTTACGAATTGAACAAGAATCTTGCCCAGATGCTGAAGGGTGGCGTGATCATGGATGTGACCACTCCGGAACAGGCAAAGATCGCAGAAGCCGCAGGCGCTTGCGCCGTCATGGCTCTGGAACGCATTCCCGCTGACATCCGTGCCGCTGGTGGTGTGAGCCGTATGAGCGACCCGAAGATGATCAAGGGTATCCAGGAAGCAGTTTCTATCCCGGTTATGGCCAAGTGCCGTATCGGTCACTTTGCCGAAGCCCAGATTCTTCAGGCTATTGAAATTGACTACATCGACGAAAGCGAAGTTCTTTCTCCTGCCGACGATATCTACCACATTAATAAGCGTGACTTCAAGGTTCCTTTTGTTTGCGGTGCCAAGGATTTGGGCGAAGCCCTCCGCCGCATTGAGGAAGGTGCTTCCATGATCCGTACCAAGGGCGAACCGGGTACTGGTGACGTGGTGCAGGCTGTTCGCCACATGCGCTTGATGCAACAGGAAATCGCTCGCCTCACTAGCATGCGTGAAGACGAACTGTACAACCGCGCCAAGGAACTCCAGGTTTCTTACGCTCTGGTTCGTTACGTCCATGACCATGGCAAGCTGCCTGTGGTGAACTTCGCTGCCGGTGGTGTGGCTACACCTGCCGACGCTGCTCTCATGATGCAACTGGGCGCCGAAGGCGTGTTCGTAGGTTCCGGTATCTTCAAGTCCGGCAATCCTGAAAAGCGCGCACAGGCTATCGTGAAGGCTGTAACCAACTACACCGATGCAAAGCTCATTGCAGAACTTTCCGAAGACCTTGGCGAAGCGATGGTGGGCATTAACGAACAGGAAATCGCCCTGCTCATGGCTGAAAGAGGTAAGTAATGAACAAGCCTGTAATTGGCGTTCTCGCCGTACAGGGTGCATTCATTGAACACCGACAGATTCTAGCAAAGCTCGGTGTCGAGACTTTCGAAATTCGACAGAAGGCTGACTTGCTGAACAATCCGTTGGATGGACTTATTCTCCCTGGTGGCGAAAGCACGGTGCAAGGAAAACTCCTGAGGGAACTGGATCTTTTCGACTTGCTGTTGGAAAAGATTCAGAAGGGCCTTCCGGTATTTGGAACTTGCGCTGGCTTGATTCTCCTAGCTTCTCACCTGAGCAACGATGGCAACACCTATTTCGGTACTTTGCCTGTGACGGTGCAACGCAATGCTTATGGAAGACAGCTGGGAAGTTTCTTCACTGAACAGCCCTTTCGCGGAGAAGTTGTCCCCATGACGTTCATTCGCGCTCCTCTCATCGAAAGCGCTGGTGAAGGTGTGGAAGTCCTTGCCCAGGATCCTGAAACCAAGCAGATTTATGCTGTGCGTTACAAGAATCAGCTAGGCGTGTCCTTCCATCCGGAACTCAATGATGATACCCGTATTCATCAATATTTTGTGGATATGATGTAGCAGCAATCTTTGGATTCGGTAACAAAGATCTTGTTGAAAACGATGCGGACATCTCTTTTGATGTTCATGCCAACTTCAACTTCTAGCACAATAGATCTGATTCTACATTCAAAAAAGCTCCTGGGTAATGAAGTCTGCCCGGGAGCTTTTTGTTATACAAAAAATCTATCGAAGACCCTAAAAATTAAGTATTGGACAAGGCTATAATTCCGGTCTATATTTGGGAGCAAAAAAAGGAGGTTTCAAATGTCTAATGTTGTACGGACTGAAAGAAATTTGAACTTTGATGAAATCGTCAATCGTCGAGAATCCCTGTGCCTTAAGTACAATTGCGCAAGCGATGTGCTGCCTTTGTGGGTTGCCGATATGGATTTCAAAACATCCTCCTTTATTCAGGATGCGCTTGCGGAACAAGTGGGTCACGGAATCTTTGGCTACAGCAATGCGAAAGAGGAATACTTTGAAGCCTTGCAGGGCTTTTTTCGCAGACGTCATGATTTTGAAATAGAGTCCCCCTCTTGGGTTGTGCGCGCTCCTGGTGTAATCTTTATTTTGGCTATGGCCATCAAGGCGTTTACCCAGAAGGGCGACGCGGTTCTTATCCAAAAGCCTGTTTACACACATTTTGCAGGAGTCATCAACGATACGGAACGCCGCGTGGTCAGCAACGACTTGGTGTACAGCGAAGATGGTCGCTACCATATCGACTTTGAAGACTTTGAAAAGAAAATCGTGGAGAACGATGTTAAAGTTTTTCTCCTTTGCAGCCCTCACAATCCCGTGGGACGCGTGTGGACCCGCGAAGAGCTTTTGCACGTTGGCGAAATATGCTTAAAGCATAATGTTCTTGTGATTAGCGACGAAATCCATAGCGATTTCGCCTTCGAACGAAAGCATATTGTTTATGCATCTTTGGGAGAAAAGTTTGCCGACCATTCTATTACGGTAACATCTCCTTCCAAGAGCTTTAACATTCCGGGCTTACAGCTGTCCAATTCCTTCATCAAGAATCCGGAGATTCGTAAAGCCATCCTTCATGAGATTGAAGCGACCGGCTATGGCCTGCAAAACGTTTTGAGTCTTGTGGCAGCCCAGGCTGCATTCCAGCATGGAGATCAATGGCTTGATGCCGTTCGCGATTACATCAAGGGGAATATTGATTACGTTGCAGAATTCGTTCGCAACAATTTGCCGAATATAAAGGTGATTCCTACCGAAGCCACATTCCTTGTATGGCTGGATTTTAGCGGGCTTGGAAAATCTCCTGCCGAAGTTAATGACTTGATTTTAAACAAAGCAAAAGTCTGGCTCAACAGCGGAGCTCTTTTTGGAAAAGTCGGCGAAAACTTCCAACGCATTAATGTGGCCTGCCCCCGCTCCATTCTGGTGGAGGCATTGAACCGCATTAAGAGTGTTTTGTATTGATGCCTGTGGGTAAAGGATTTTACTTAATCACCACCACGCTCTTGTAATGACCCTGAGGTAAACTCCACTTGTTCAGATTCAGGTGGGTGAATCCTGCGGGGACGTTGCCTGCAAATTTTGCAACAAGTTTTCCGGTAATGTCAAAGACTGCAATCCTTGCGAAGCCTGCGTGGGCTGCGTAAAGGGTGCCGTTGTTGAAATCGTAGGAGGAAGGTACGCTGAAGTTTGCAGCGTTTGCAATGGCGGCGGAACTTTCACTAGAAGAGGATTCCGCGACTGCCTCGGACGAAGAGCTTGCGGCGGTCTCGCCTGCGGAAGAAGAACTTTCAACGACTTGACTAGAAGAGCTTGCCGGCACGTCTTGCATTTCTTCGCCCTTAAGCACAAGCACTTCTACGCGGCCGGTATATTCCGTGCCGTCGGTTCCCTTGACGGTGTACTGGAATGCAGTTAGTCCCTTGAAATTCTTGGCGGGAGTGTAGGTGACCTTGCTTCCGCTAACACTGACAGAACCTTCGTCCAGGGCTTTCACGGTGTAAGTGGGGGATACATCCTGGAAACCCTTGGTAATTTTCTTCAGATCGTATGTGGCGGCCTTGTTCTGGTAAGCGGACATGTGCATTGCGCCAAGCCAGTTGAAATACTTTTCGATGTATAGGTAACCATCGCTAGCTTTTGTGGTGGCGTCATCCTTTGAGAGGTTGTAACCCATTGCCTCTTCGAAGTAATCGGGAATGCCATCCTTGTCGGAATCCTTGGGAGCTTCGCCGGCGAGAACTTCGCCCCAGCCGCTATTTTTGGAAAGTCCCATGTCGCTTACGGCTTTTACTAATCCACCTGCTTTCCCCAAGGTGCTTGCTTGGTACCAAATGAGGGAATCAATATCATCGTAAGGCAATACGCCACTTTGGGAGTTGACGTAGCGCCATGCAGTGGCTGCGCTGTAAATAGGATTCTTTGTGGTTTCTTCGCTCCAGGGCTTGCTTAGGACTTCGCCTTCGCCCTGGTAGTAATAAATGTTGGACGCTCCGCCGTTGAGCACGCCGTCGCGGTTGGTGTCGATCATGTTTCCGCTGGCGTAAATGCTCTGGTTCTTATCCACCTGGAACCAGGGATTGCTTCCCTTGGGACCGTAAACGAAATAGTTGTTGACGATATCGTGATTGAAGTGGGTGCTGGTGTGAGTGGTGTAGCCCGCTTCGAAATTATAGTGGACGTTGTTCACGAAAACATCGTTAATTTTGTCCAGCGGGTTTCTGTTGTGGGTGTTGATGAAGGCGTTGTAATACCAGGCCCAGGTGCCGTCTACAGATTCAATGTGGGCGCCGAACTGCTGGCCGATTGGGTTTGCCACCAGAGTGTTCTGGACTGTAACGCCGGTAATGCGATAGCTTGCATTGTCGGAGGAACCGCCGAAATTATTCCAGGGAGCAAGTTCAATGGAACAATGGTCTACGATAATGTTCTTGGAATCATAAAGATTCAGGGCGTCATCTTTTTCGGAGGCGGTATTTTCACCGGGGCGGATTCGCAAGTAACGAATAATGATGTTGGACTGTTTGCCGGTCGAAACTTTTCCACCGTGAATGGCAATGCCTTCACCGGGAGCTGTCTGGCCTGCGATGGTGATGTTGCTCTTGACGGAAACTGCGGTCTTGATGTTGATGATGCCGCCTACGTCAAAGACAACGATTCTGTTGGACGCACTGACTGCGTCGCGGAAGGACCCTGCGCCGGAATCGTTCAGATTGGTAACGTGATAAACGGTGCCGCCGCGGCCCCCAGTAACATTGGCGCCAAAACCAAGCGCCTCTGGAAATGCCAACGGTTCTGCCATTGCAAAATTGCATAGGCATGCACAAAATACAGAAAGATAAGACTTTCTCATAATCCCAAACATCCTTTTTTTATCCCTGTTTTAAAAATATACTCAAAAAGCGTGAATTGTAAGGCCTGGGTTGCCTTTTACGTAGTCCATAGACAACTCTTTGTTATTCAAGAGAATACGATGTTGCCGCATTTGGAGGTAACTTTGGGATTGGAAAGTTCTTTTGGTGTAGAATTTTCCAAAGGAGTAAGGAATGTTTGGATTAGGTAAAAAGATTCTTATGGGCGGTGCAGTTTCTGTATTTGCGGTTTCTGCATTTGCGGTTTCTGCCTTTGCTGCATCCCCTACAATTAAAGTGGATTTTGACCAGAGCGGCCGTACTAGCGCCGAAGTTTCTGAAGCGAATTATGTGCCTTGGGTTGTAACTGGAGTTTCTTCTAAAGACACAACCTTAAGTGGCGTGAAGATTACCGTAGCTAAGGGTAGCGCAGGTACTGCTCTCAAGACCAATTGGTACAAGGTTTCTATTCAATCGCCTAACTATGCAAGGCTTGTTGGCGATGGTATTATTGTGGAAGACGGAAATTCCGGTGGTGAAATCAGTTTGACTTTTTCGGGATTGTCTGCTGGAACCCATTCTCTTCTCGCTTACTTGAACAATGTGGACGCTCCTGAAGCTTACACCTACAGCGATGTAGATGTCTATGCAAATGGTAGCAAGGTCACCACGGTAAAGCCTTCTAATCGCGCCCTTTCTACAGAGGCTGCAACTACGGCTTATGTAACCTTCACGGTGGGTAGCGCAGGTACTGCTACGGTGAAGTTCGTGCCCAGCACATCTTCTGCAACTTTCCGCAATGTGACTCTCAATGGATTCGCCCTGAATGTGGCTAACTCCGCAGCACAGGCTTCTAGCCCTTCTCCCTCTGATTTGGATGATCATGCTGCACACGATAACGGCAACTTGACTCTTTCTTGGACGGCCGCCAGCAACGCCAAGAAACATCAGGTTTATTTGGGCACGGATTCCGCATCCGTTCTTTCTGCAATATCCAAGAGCGCCGAATACAAGGGCGAACAGACTGCAACAACTTACAACCTGAAGGATGCCTACGCTCTTTCTAGCTACTTCTGGCGCGTTGACGAAGTGGACGCCAACGGTACTGTCACCAAGGGCGACGTGTGGAAATTCCGCATTGGCCGTTTGGCTTTCGCTGATGCCGAAGGCTACGGCCGTACAGCTGTTGGTGGCCGCGGCGGCAAGGTGGTCTACGTTACCAACCTGAATGACGACGGCGCGGGTTCTTTCCGCGAGGCATGTACTGCAGATATTGGCCCTCGTACCATCGTCTTTAAGGTGGCTGGCATTATTACGTTGAAGTCAAAGTTGTTCTGCAATAATCCTTATACGACAATTGCGGGCCAGACGGCTCCCGGCAAGGGCATTACCTTCAAGGGTTATCCCATTGGTTTTACCGGCCACGATCTTGTGGCTCGATTCCTGCGTTTGCGCTTGGGGTATGGACCTACCAACGATGGCATGGGCCTAACCGGCGGCGACCATAGCATTCTCGATCATGCAAGTATCAGCTGGACTATCGATGAATCCTTCAGCAGCCGCGGCGGTAAGAATTTGACTTTGCAGCGTGCCCTGATTTCTGAAGCATTGAACATCGCTGACCATCAGAATTATCCTACTGGAACTGGCCACGGATATGCTGCAACTATCGGCGGCGACATTGGCAGCTTCCACCACAACTTGCTGGCTCATAATGCTGGCCGTAACTGGAGCATGGGCGGTGGCCTTGACGGTAACGGCTATTATGCTGGCCGCCTTGACATTTTTAATAACGTTGTCTATAATTGGTATTCCCGCGTAACAGATGGCGGCGCTCACGAAGTGAACTTTGTTGGCAATTACTATAAGATTGGTCCTGCAACAAAGCTTACGGATATTACCCTCAGCGCAGATTTGGAAGGTACTGGTAAGGGCTCTCAGGCTTATTACTATCACAACAATATTCTTCAGGCAAAGAACGGCTCCTTCACTTGCGATGGTACCAACGATAACTGCGGTCGCCGTTACACATTAAGCAATGGCCAGACTCTGGATTGGGACGTTTGGAATTCAAAGCCTTTCTTCGCTTCTTACGCCAACATTCAAAGCGCAAAGGCCGCCTATAAGGATGTGCTTAGCGATGTGGGCCAGCGTATGCCTGTTCTTGATGATCACGATGCTCGCGTGATTAATGAAGTAAAGACTGGTACTTACAAGTATACAGGTTCCGTTGGCAATTTGCCGGGAATCCCTGACCGCGAATCTGATGTGGGCGGTTACGAGAATTATCCTTCCACCAGTTGGGCCGATGATTACGATTCTGACCTGGATGGCCTTCCGGACTGGTGGGAAAACATGTACGGCTACAATGCAAAATCCAAGAGCGGTGATTTTAGCGACGCCAATAAGGATCGTCTTGGCGATGGCTGGACTGAACTGGAACGCTATTTGGAATGGATGGCCCGCGCTCACTACACTTTTGAAAAGGGCGAAACCCAGACCATCGATCTTTCCCAGTTTACCAAGGGCTACGACAATGGAACCTACAGCGTTTCTAACGTTCCCAGCGGTGTCACTGCAACTGTAAGCGGTTCCAAACTGACTGTAAAATTGGCTGACAACTTTGCTGGCGCAGGCTACATCACCTTCACTCTGAAGGATAATGCTGGCGATTCCTTCAGCCGCATGATTGGTGTGACTCAGTTGAAGGCCGTCGCAGCATCTTCTCAGGTCACTGATTCTACCGAAGAGTCCTCCAGCTCGACCGCAGCCACTATCGCAAAGTGCGGCGCAGGATCTTCCAAGCAGACTGTGGAACAGGGTGCCGCCATTACGGATTTCTGCTACACTTGGGAAAATGCAACCACAGTTGAAGTGGCCGGCCTTCCCGCAGGTCTCACTGCCGATGTTGATAATGCAAACAAGAAGGTGTCCATCAGCGGAACCGTGACGGACAAGGCTGGAGAATATGCATTCACGGTTACTTCTGTTGGCGGCACTGGCGATGCGTTCGTCAAGAGCGGCGTGATTACGATAACTGGCGACGAGGCGGATGCTAGTGCTGGTGATCCCAAAGACCCCGCAGGCTTTGTGCAGAGCCTCTCCGCAAGAAAATTCCACATGTCTGTTCAGAACAACATAGTGCATCTGGCCGGCATTCCGCAAAATGCAACCATTACGGTGATGGACATCAGCGGCAAACACTTGATGACTCAGAAATCCGTTGTTTCTGTGAATGGAACTGCTGTGGTAAATCTTGAACCTTTTGGCAATGGCGTCTATCTTGTGAATGTTCGCGGAATGAACAATGGCCGAATGATGAACAAGACTGCGAAAGTGACACGTATGGAACGATAATTTTCTACAAAAAGAGATTAAAAACGGTGTCACGTTACTGCAGGTAGTAAGCCTGCAGTTTTTTTATTCGGTCTTCCGTAAGTCCCAACTTCATTTCCAGATATTTTTGAATGGAACCGAAGTTTGTCTTTATGAAGTCCAGCGCCTTTTGCAGGTAATCGGGATTCACTCCTAAAATGGCCTTGATAACACCTTGGTGTTTTTCGGAAAGGTTGTGGGCTGCTGCAAGTTTCAAGCCTGCGTCAATCATGGACTGGTAAGATTCGTTGGACTTTTGGAAGTCTTCCATAATGGTAGCTTCGTCAACGCCTAGGGCTGCCAGGATAAAGGCTGCCGCGAGACCTGCGCGGTCCTTTCCTTGAGAACAGTGCCAAAGGATGGTTCCGCCCTGAGTTTTCAGGATTTCCTCAAACATTCGTGCATATTCATTCTGCGAATGTTCTCTGGCCACCAGGCCCAAGTAGGTGTTTTCCATCATGCCGTCAAAGATTCCACTCTTGACCACTTCGATCATCTTGGCGGCAACTTCCGGGCTGAAGGTGTTAGGGTTCATGACTTTCACCATGTTCAAGCCGATTTCTGCAGAGGCTGCGGCTTCGGGCTTCTGGGGAAGAGAACCAAGAACGTTGAACCAGATGTTTTCTACGCCGGGAATCTGTACGTCCAGGGCGTTATTGCGCTCGGTTTCTGTACGCAAGTCGCAAACCAATTTCAGGTTCTTTCCTTGCAGTTGCTGAATGTCGTTTTCGGTGGCTTTGGACAAGTTTGCGGAACGAAAAAGTAAATATCTAACCCTAGGAAAATAGTATTATCCATACCCCTTGAAAGGGACGGGTGGATTGCTATTGTTAACCTGTAGAAATTGTAGGATATCTTGTTGCGTTTCATTAGAGATCCGTACAAACCAGGAGCTCCTTTTTTTTATTTTTGAAGCATGTCCGCAAATCCAGCTATTTTCAATCGCACCATTCGTCTCGTGGGTAATGATACCATGGACTTTATTTCGTCAAGGCGAGTAATCGTCTTTGGCGTTGGGGGTGTGGGTAGCTGGTGTGCTGAAAGCTTGGTGCGTTCTGGTATTGCCCACTTGACTATTGTAGATTCCGATGTGGTGAATGTGACCAACGTGAATCGACAGCTGATGGCTACCACAAAGACGGTAGGTCAGGTAAAGGTGGATGTGTTGAAACAGCGCTTGCTGGAAATCAATCCGGATGCAGAAATCGATGCCCGGGCGGAATTGTATACCAAGGAAACAAGCGCCGATTTCCACTTGAAAGATTACGATTATATTGTAGACGCCATTGACAGCTTGACGCCTAAAATGAATTTGCTACTTGCAGCAACCAAAACTCATGCCAAGGTTTATTCCAGCATGGGTGCGGCTCTCAAGATGGATCCCACCAAAATTCAGGTGGCGGAGTTCTGGGATGTGAAGGGTTGCCCTTTAGCTCGTTCTCTTCGTGACAAGTTCAAACAGTATGATGTTCGCCCGTCCAAGAAAATCAAGTGCGTGTTCAGCGAGGAACTTTTGGATAACGTTGGCCCGGTGGCCAATGACGATGGAAACCCTGCAGATTTTCATAAGGTGAAATATAACGGAACCATGGCCCATGCGGTGGCCATATTCGGTTTTACTATTGCTGGCTTGGTCATGAAAGACATTTGTGACAAGGCAAAAAAACAAGGATAAATATTTTCCTATATTTTCAGTATGGATATAAATTCTTCTAAGAAACGTGTGGCCGTTGGCCTTTCCGGTGGTGTGGATTCTGCTCTTGCTGCTTATTTGTTGAAGCAGCAGGGTTACGAAGTCATTGGCGTAACCATGGCAACGTGGGATGGATCCATCAAGAACATGCCCCATGTGGAAGGCCGTGAAGGCTGCTTTGGCCCTGGTGAAGACGAAAACATCGCCCAGGCAAAGACCGTTGCAGAACGCCTCGGCATCCCGCACTATACTGTCAGTGTTTCCGAAGAATACAAGCGCCAGGTGCTGGATTATTTCCGTGCGGAATATCGTGCCGGCCGCACTCCCAATCCTTGCGTCCGTTGCAATCAGAACATTAAGTTCGGCGCCCTCCATTCTGCAACCCGCCGCATGGGTGTGGACTTTGATTATTTTGCCACCGGTCATTACGCCCGCGTGGAATTTACGGACCCTAAGAAGCCGTTCCTTTATGCAGCCCTGGACGATTCCAAGGATCAGACCTACTTCCTTTCTCGCTTGAGTGCGGAACAGTTGTCTACTGTTATTTTCCCGCTGGGCGGAATGAAAAAGACCGACGTGAAGGCCTTGGCTGCAGAAATCGGCTGGGTGGATTTTGCCACCAAAAAAGAAAGCCAGGACTTTTTGGAATGCGGCGACTACACGGTTCTCTTTGATGAGTCGGATAACGTTCCCGGTGACTTTGTGGATATGAACGGCAAGGTGCTGGGTAAGCACCGTGGTATTATTCATTACACCATCGGTCAGCGTAAGGGCCTGAATATTGGCGGCCTGCCGGAACCTTACTTTGTTGTAAGTATCGATGTCAAGAAGAACCAGGTGATTCTTGGACCCCGTAGCGTGATGAGTTGTGTGGACGTAAGTGCCGAGGAATTGAACCTGATGGTGGATGAAGATTCCCCGTTGTTGAAGGAGCCGCTGACAGCTCACATTCGTTTAGGTCATAAGGGCGCGACTGCCCGCATTACCGCATTGGATGTGGCTACGGGTAAGATCAGCGTTCACTTTGATGAACCTCAGTTTGCTTCTGCTCCGGGACAGATTCTGGTGCTGTACGCTGGCCAGGGCATTGTAGCTTCGGGCATTATTACTAAGTAAAGGCGTGATCGCCACCTTGCAAGGATGGCGAGTTCAGCTCGGTTAGGACAGTGGCAATTGCCTTCACGGCTTTTTCAAGTTCCTCGCGGGTGTGGGTTGCCATAAGGCTGGCGCGTAGGCGGGCCTGGCCCTTTGCCACAGTGGGGTAGCGGATTGCCGGAATCAGAATGCCTTTTTCCAGTAGGGCTGCGGATGCGTTGAGTGCGGTAGCTTCGTCTCCGATGATGATGGGGACGATGGCGGATTCGCATTTGTCGCAGGCCGGTGTGACTCCGTTACGGATAAGAGCTTCGCAGAAAATTTTCACGTTTTGCTGCAGTTGCTGAACGCGTTCCGGATGCTGGTCGATGAACTTTAAATTGTTTGCAGCGGCTTGCGCCATGGCGGGGGACATTGCCGTTGTGAAAATAAAACTGCGGGCCTTATTTCGCAAGAAATCGATGAGCTGCTGCTTGCCTGCCACAAAACCGCCTTCGCAACCAACGGCCTTGCTTAAGGTGCCGACAGTAACGTCGGCGTGCTCGCAAGGGATTCCCATGTCATTGAAATGTTCTGCAAGACCGCGGCCCGTTTTGCCGATAACGCCTGTGGCGTGGGCTTCGTCGATCATGAGAAGACAGTCATTTGCTTTGGCAATTTTCTGCAACTCGGGCAGGTTGGCCAAGTCGCCATCCATGCTGAAGACTGCGTCGGTAACGATCAGCTTGCGAGGCTCGCTGGCGGATTCGTTGGGGCGTGCTGCGCGGGCTTCGTCAATCGCACGTTGCAAATCGGCCGTGTCATTGTGCTTGTATACAAAACACTTTGCCTTAGAAAGTCGAATACCGTCAATGATGCTGGCGTGATTCAGTTCGTCGCTAAAGACGATGCTTTCGCTGATGATGGCTGTTCCGTCCTCGTTGACGCCTCGGACTTGCTTGCTGCATAATGCAGAAAGCACGCCTACATTTGCCATGTAGCCAGTGCCGAAGGTGATGGCCGCCTCTGCGCCTTTAAACTTTGCGATGGTCCGTTCCAGTTCTTCGTGAGGAGTTTTGTTACCTGTGGTCAGGCGTGCTCCGCCGCTTCCCGTACCCCATTTTAAAACGGCGTCGGCCGCGGCCTGTTTCAATTCAGGCTCGTTGCACAAATCCAGGTACGAGTTGGACGCCAGGAGAAGTGTGTCCGCCGTTGCGCTGCTGACGTTCTGCGCAGCATTTGCAATCTGAACGTGGCTAGCCTCGGCGCTTTCCAACAATCGCATAGTGCGGTAGGTGTGTGCCTCCCGTGCGGCTTGCAAAACATCATCTGTAAAATCGTTTAAAACGGACATTTATTACCTGGTCGTTTTTCGATTAAGAATTTAGAAAACTATAATTGGGACTATGGAAAAGGGTAAGGAAAATACTAGGGTCTCAAAGACCAAAAAAGTGCTGAAAGAGGCCGTTGTTGAATTGCTGAAGCAAGGAGACGCTTCCTTAATCAACGTGTGCTCCATTTGCGAAATTGCAAAGGTCAATCGCACCACCTTCTATAATCATTATCAGGATAAAGAAACCCTGCTAAAGGAAATGGTGCTGGACACCGTTGATGCTTCCTCGGACTTTCTTATCGCATTTCTGGATAAGAAAAACCGTAGCATGGCCATGAGTAAAATGTTGCAATACTACCGTGACAACGACGGATTTTTCTTGACCCTGATGAAAACCGACTACGCCAATACATTTATTAAACTGATGATCGAAACCCTTTGGGAAAAGAATTGCCAGTGGAGTAAAGAGAAAGATAAGGACATTGCTTCTAACAGTTACGAGTATTATCGTACTGTTTTCAAGGTGTCTGGCGTTATCTATATGATCCTTCGTTGGCTGGAAGAAGGGCGGAAAATTCCCCTTCCAACTATGTCCAGCGTTATATTGAGTTTCATCTCTGGAAAAGCAACAAAAGCCTATGTCGGTGTTGAATTAGGCAAAAAAAGTTAAAATCAACACCGTGTTGAAGTCCGTTGGGCCTTTGTATTTTTTCGCCCATGGAAAAGAGAAGAGTCGTTATCACGGGCATGGGAGCAGTGTCTCCCTTAGGTCACAATACCAACGAATTATGGGATGCCATCAAGAATTATCGTTGTGGCATTGATAGGATTACGCTGTTTGATCCAACGAATTGCCCGGTGCAGATTGCTGCCGAAGTAAAGAACTTCAATCCTGAGGAATTTGGAATTTCTGCAAAGAGCGCCTCCCGTATGGGCCGCTTTACCCAGTTCCTTTTGGCGGCTTCACACGAGGCTGTACGTGATGCGAACTTGACCAGCGAAGTTCTGACGGATGAAAAAACTGGCGTGGTTGCCGGAAGTGGCGTTGGCGGTATGGATGTGATTGACCAGACTTTCAATACCTACGTAGAATCTGGAAAAAAGCGCGTTTCGCCCTTTACCGTGGCGAAGCTGATTGCCAATGAATCTGTGGCCAACGTCTCCATGGAATTTGGAATTACGGGTTGCGCCTTGGTGGTTTCTTCTGCTTGTGCTTCTGGTACAGATGCCATTGGCATGGCTCTTAAGGCAATTCGTTACGGCGAATTGGATGTGTGCCTTACAGGCGGTTGCGAAAGCTGCATTACGGATTATGCCATCAAGGGCTTTGCAAGCATGCATGCCTTGACTTCTCAGTATAATGACAACCCTCAAAAGGCTTCTCGCCCCTTCGATAAGAATCGTTCTGGATTCGTGATGGGCGAGGGCGGTGCTATGCTGGTTCTTGAAGAATTGGAACATGCCAAAAAGCGCGGCGCGAAGATTTATGCGGAATTGGCTGGCTATGGCGTTAGCGCCGATGCCTATCACATTACTTCGCCGCTCCCCAATGGGGATATGTGCGCCAGAGCTCTTCGTAATGCTTTGCGCGATGCAGACGTTGCCTCCGAAAGTGTTGACTACTACAATGCCCATGGCACTTCTACCGTAATGAATGACGCAACGGAATCAAGAATGTTGCTGGATGTTTTTGGCGATCACGCTAAGACAAAAATGAAGGTCTCCAGTACCAAGGGCATGACTGGCCATTGCGTGGGTGCTGCCGGCGCTCTCGAGGCAATCATTTCTACTATGGCGATTTACGATTCCTTCTATCCGGCAAACATCAATTGCGATGAACGTGATGAAACCTGCGACATTAATCTTGTAGATGGTCACGGATTTTCGGGCAACATTGATTGTGCTGTTTCTGCCTCTTTGGGCTTTGGCGGACACAATGGCGTGCTGGTCCTGAAAAAGTATCGCGATTAGAAGTTTACGCGAATCTGAGTGCCTACGCCTACGATGGATTTGAAATCGATGGTGGCGTTGTGTACTTCGGCTACGTGCTTAACGATGGCGCGGCCTAGGCCTGTTCCTCCCGTTTCTCGGGAGTGGCTTTTGTCCACCCTAAAGAATCTTTCGAATACTCGATCCTTGTATTCTTCGGGAATGCCGATGCCGTTGTCGATGACGGAAATGGAATTGCCTACGACAATGACATCCACTTTCCCATTTTCGTTGGTGTAGCGGATGGCGTTATCTACTAGGTTGTAGATCATTTCGAAAATCAGCTTTTCGTTGCCTTTGATGGTTCTTCTGGCAACCAATAAATTCCATTACATACTGATCCCTAAACACTTTTTCCGCTTTGGGGACCAATTCTCTCAACACTGGTGAGAGTTTTACCGACTCAATATGGCTGCGTTCAAAAAGGCAACTATCTATTTGATGATTTAATTCCCGATTTGAAAGACGATCATGTATACATAGATTTATATAAAAGAGTCTTTCTTCTACCGTTTTCGCCCGTGATATGACGGTCACGTTATTCGACCAACTAATTTCTCTCAACAGCGTCGAGAGTTTTTCGTCAGCAACGGAGGCACTGAGCCACAAGGCCTATATAGTGGGCTTTGCAAAGGTTTTATTTGCGCTTTACATGGATTTTACATAAATTTGGGAAACCATGGAAATAGCAATCCTTTTAACATTTTGCATTGCGCTTTTTGCGTCGCTGTTTGCGGGCGTGCCTTTGCTGTATGCACTGCTGTTTGGATTGCTGCTTTTTGCTGGGTACGCGAAACGGTCGCAGACATGGATGGCGGTGTTAAAAATGTGCTGGGGCGGTATCAAGACGGCTCGCGGCATTTTGCTGTTATTTGTTCTGCTGGGACTCTTGACCTCCATGTGGCGAGCCGCAGGTACTATTCCTGTGATCGTGAGTTATGCTCTGAATTTGATTAGTCCATCAAGCTTTCTTCTCATTACGTTCTTGTTGAATTCCGCCATGTCGCTTTTGACGGGAACGGCTCTCGGGACTGCGGCAACCATGGGTGTGGTCTGTGCTATTGTTGGAGGGAACTTCGGTATTGATGAAGCATGGGTTGGAGGAGCCATTTTGACGGGAGTCTATTTCGGAAATCGAATTTCGCCGATTTCTTCTATGGCGTTGTTGACCGCTAATATTACGAAAACCAACATTTATCAGAATATTTATGCCATGCTAAAAACCACATGGCTTCCATTCTTGTTAAGCTGTGTTATATATTTTGTGCAGGGCTTTAATACACCGGTCTGTTTTGAAGTTCCTCTTGAATATGCCATTGAGTATACTGTTCAGGATTTTGCAAAGGATTTTTCTCTCTCCCTTTGGTCTTTGATCCCTGCGGGGGTAATTATTGTTCTTTCCGTTGCACGGATTCGCACCAGTCGTGTTCTGTTGCTTAGTTCCCTTTCTGCTTTTATTATTGCGATTATTGTGGAAAATCAGCCGATTATGGATTTGTTGAAATTCATAATCTTCGGTTATAAAACCACAGTTCCTGAAATTGCGAAGATGGTTAACGGCGGCGGGTTGCTTTCCATGGTGAATGTGTTTTTGATTGTGGTCATCGCGGGCTGTTACGGTGGAATTTTCAAGGGCACGCCTTTGCTTACGCCCCTAAAGTCTAAGATTGAAAAGTTGTCTCAAAAGACGAATCCCTTCGTGGCTACATTGGCTTGTGCCTGCATTACTTCCTGTGTGGTTTGCAACCAGACTCTCACCATTATTTTGACAAACCAGATGACTGAAAACCTGAATGCAAAAAATCAGGCTTTGAACCTTTATGATACTGCCGTAACGGTAATCGCTTTGGTGCCCTGGTCTATAGCTACGGCCATTGTGTTGAATGCCGCCCAGGCTCCCAACAGTGCCGTACTTTGTGCTTGTTTCCTTTATCTGTTGCCGTTGTGGCGAGTTGTTTCTAGCTTAAGAAAAAGAAAAGCTTAAGGATTTTAGCCATGGCAAACCTGATTATTAGAGAAGCGAAAAGTCGCATGCCTATGCGGTTGCCTCATACGATTTGCCTCAATGGCCGCCCGCTGGGAACTGCGGTGAATGCCAATATTTCTTTGCCTGCGGGGCATTACACCATTCGTATTCAAAGTATGATCAAGTGGATTTCCGCCACCACGGAAGTTGATGTCTCTGAAACAGAACCTACTGTTGTAGAATTCGAACACAAGGAATTCTGGTGGGATATGCTGTTCCTGGGCGATATGATTGTCTGGATTGTTCAGCTTTTTGTGCATTTTGAAAACCCTTGGAACATCGTGTACGAAGTGGTTTCTAACGGCGCGTTTATCATTTGGCTCATTCACCAGTTCCGCATCCGGAATAAGTATTTTACCTTTAGGATTGAGAAAGATGTCTAAGTTCTCGGATTATGTCGGTAGTCAGTTTGGGAATCCTCGTGGGTTTGTGGGGCTGGTTTGCTGCGTCATTATGAATGTGATCAACAGGGCTATGTACAAGAACGTGGTGGCCTTGGTGAATGTGAATGCTGACGACAATATTCTGGATATTGGCTTTGGAAACGGATACCTGCTGCAGCGCCTTTACAGCAAACAGAAAAGCCATATGTATGGCATTGACATTTCCGAAGATATGGTTGCTGCAGCGACTGCGCGAAACAAGGCTGCGGCTCTCGAAAATGATCTTCACTTGCAAGAAGGTGATTGCTGCGACTTGACTTTTGAAGACAATTTTTTCTCTGCCGTCACTTCTATTAATACCATTTATTTTTGGAACGACACGGTATGGGGCTTAAGTGAAATTCGTCGAGTGCTTAAGCCGGGTGCCACTTTCTATAACGTGGTTTATACCAAGGAATGGTTGGATAAACTTTCCTATACCGAAAAAGGTTTTAAAAAATTTGTGCCGCAGGACTTGATTGACCTTGGAAAAAAGGCTGGCTTTGACGATATAACCGTAAAGGAAATTGTCAAAGGCAAGAGTTTTGTTGTGATGTATAGAAAATAAAAAACGGCAGGGAAGTGCATTACCAAATCCCTGCCGCCCGGGCTTGCGCCCTTGGGCCAAACTGCCGAATATGTTCGGCCCTTTTTTTGCTGTGTGGATCAGCAGTTTAACAGAAGAAATCCTTCCAGATTTGCGTTCCAAGTTCGCAAAGGTTCACCTGCATTTCTTCAATCTTCTCGTGAAGACCGCTCTTGATGA
>JAKSID010000047.1 GCA_024399035.1 Fibrobacter sp.
AAGTATCGGGCGCACACAAGCTGGCACTGAACTACGAAAGCAAGTGCCAGAATCTTCACGGACATAACTGGACCATTACCGTATATTGCCAGTCCAAGACCTTGGACGCCAACGGTATGGTCATCGATTTCAAGGCCGCCAAGGAAATCATCTCCCAGCAGCTGGACCACAAGTACATCAACGACGTGGTGGACTTCAATCCCACCGCCGAAAACTTGGCCAAATGGATCTGCGACCAGATTCCCAACTGTTACAAGGTGACCGTCCAGGAAAGCGAAAACAATATCGCGGAATATGAAGTTGATGTCTGACGACATCAGCAATTACGATTTACTAATTACGAATTATGAGACTAGACGCCGAAGGTGTCTTTTTGACTTATGAAAATCTCTGAAATATTTTTGAGTATCGAGGGCGAGGGTATCCGCACAGGCGCCCCTGCCGTATTCATCCGACTGTTCGGATGCAACCTCCGCTGTAGTTACTGTGACTCCATGTACGCCGTGGAAGGTAACGATTATATGGAAATGACCCCCAAAGAAATAATGGAAAAGGTCCAGCCTTTCAACACCAAGTACATTACTTTGACCGGTGGGGAGCCACTTATCCACAAGGATGTGAAAGTTTTATTGAAAATGTTGGACGATTCCGGCTTCGAAATCAATATCGAAACCAATGGAACTCAACCCAAGCCAAAGGGAATAAAACACCTAATCTGTACCATGGACTGGAAGTGCACCTCCAGCGAAATGCAGCCCAAGATGAAACTCACGAACATGATGACCCTCAGGGGGAAGGATGTTCTGAAGTTCGTGGTAGGTTCCGATGAAGATCTTCTGGATGCGACCCGGGTCATCGAAGCTATGGAGGGAAGGTTCAACGCCCTCGGAAAAAGACTCCCCACATTCTATGTTTCCCCCATCTTCGGGGCAATGAAATACGAGGATATGGTGAACTGGATTTTAGGGAACGAGGTAATGCGACGGAATAATGTCCGCTTCCAGGTGCAGCTCCATAAGATTATCTGGGACCCCGACGCTAGGGGAGTTTAAATGTTCCACGTGAAACATTTTGATTGTGCAAGCGCAAACATAACCAAACTCAATTTTGTATATTACCCCTATGAAAATAGACCACGTCGCCATTTGGGTCAAAGATATCGAGAAGGTTTGTACCTTCTATGAAAAGTATCTGGGAGCTACGCTTCATCCGGAATATCATAATCCTGCCAAGGGTTTCACCAGCAGGTTCCTTACTTTTGATGGGGGAGCCCGCATTGAAGTGATGCACCGAACCGACATTGCATCTTCAATATCCAATACACAATTAGGATGGTGTCATATGGCAATGTCCCTAGGGTCCAAGGAAATGGTGGACAAGTTAACCGCCCAGATGGAAGCTGATGGTATTACTATCGTAGGGCAGCCTCGAACGACAGGGGATGGATACTACGAAAGTGTGGTTCAAGATCCCGAAGGCAATCTAGTAGAACTGACCGTATAAATAATTTTCTGCTTCTCTCGCCTCATAAGGTTTCACGTGAAACACAATCAAGCCGAGAGCAACAAAAATACACTTGTGTATTTTTACTGCCGAGGCGTAGAGTGTAGCATGCGAAGCATGCCAACCAATGCCGAATGTCGCGGTAGGGAGCTTGCTCACCGGCATGACCGAACATGTGCATGTAGCGCACGAAGTGCTCCAACATCCCGTTTTTTGTATATTGGGTTTATGTTTACCTCCAAGCGAATTCGAAAACTTTTCATCATAGCCATCATACTCTTTTTGGCTTTTCTATTATTTTTCTTTCTTAGCTATCGAATTCAAGTCACCAACTACAACGTAGAAACAGGCAAAATTCATTCACCTATAAGAATCGCCCTTATAACTGATTTCCACTCCTGCAAATATGGGGAGAACGAAAAACCTATCCTAGAGCTTATTGATACCGAACAGCCCGACATTGTTTTGCTAGGTGGTGACATCTATGATGATGACCTCCCCATAGAAACTGCCGCTGATTTCATTCAGGCAGTCTCCCAGAAGTACCCCTCATTCTATGTCTCCGGAAATCACGAATACTGGAGCAACCAAATGGACTTCATAAAAGAAGTAACAACAAAAGCCGGCGCAACAGTCTTAGAAGGAAACTGTTTACAGTTCAAGAAGTCCAATGAACTTATCAATATATGCGGCATCGACGACCCTACACACATCGGGTTAGATTCCCTAAAAGTTCAACTCGAATCAACAATGAAATTTCTGGACAAGGGTAAATACAACATTTTGCTAGCCCACCGACCTGAACTTGTGGATATATACGCTGAATACGGATTTGACTTGGTAACCGCAGGCCATGCTCACGGAGGGCAATGGAGACTGCCGTTTTTTCTTGAAGATGGATTATATGCGCCAGATCAGGGATTCTTCCCAAAATACACAGGCGGCATTCACCAAAAGAAAGAGACCCTTATGATTGTAAGTCGAGGTCTTGCGAAGGAAAGCACAAGACTTCCCAGAATATTCAACCGACCTGAAATCGTCTTCATCAACCTTCTATAATTTAGCGAGATTGTACCTGCAAAAAATCCCCGGAGCTTTCGCCCCGGGGATTTCCAACCATTAACAAAGGAGAACCGTATGACTAGTACGGGAGGGTAACCAACCCTCACTTATTATATCGGCTCTTCTAAAGGAATTGTCAAAAGAAAAATCATTTTTTGAGTAAATCTTGCGGAGGCTTTTTCTTATATGGAATCTTTCCCAGCGTTTAAATCCACAATCCACATTAACCGCTGGATGTATTTAGGCAGGATATCGTGAATTAATGTTGAGGAATCATCGTCGGGGGTGAAGGTTTCCTCCTGCTCCATCATGTCGCTCATGACAGGTGGGAGAATGCCAAAGAGATTCTTAACTTCTTCTGCAGTATATTGCCGATGGAGGATGGGTTCACCAGACAGAGTCTTGATGGCGGCAAGTTCTTCCGCTGGGTAAAACTTGCAGGGCTTCCAGACTTCATTGCTATACTTATCTCTGAAACCCGCAGCTCCGAAAAGACGGCAAATGGATGCCCGGCCACCATAAATTGTGCAATGCCCCGGAAGGTTCGTCCCCGAAATATCTTCCCGGAAGAATGGACAACGTTGGTGCGATTGTTCCACGTGAAACATGCGACGGAGAACGTCGCACCAGTGATCTTCTTCCGCTATTTTCTGGGCTACCTCAGGCTTATTGCACAATAGCCAGGCGGCCATGTACAGAGCTTCACTTTCCAATAAATCGGGTTCGAAATGTTCACAACATTTGCCACAGCCCTGAGGGCAGGTGAACTTGGACTTTTCAAACCATTCCCGTTGCTTTTCTTCGATCCGGGAATAAACAGCATCCATCTCGACCAGGATGTCGTATTCTTCAGTACCCCTCAACTTTTCAAGAATGGGAGCAATTTCAGAAATCATAAATGCCTTCCTGTTGCAAAGAAAAATCTAGCAAAGGAAGGCTTGTTTGGTACAGATTTTCTTCAAATATTTTTCTTACTTTCAGGCGGTTCAAGGCGTCATCATCTTCAGAACGTCCTGATAGATCTTCAACATATCTTCACCGAAGCAGCAGAAGATCACCTGCTTGACATTTTTCATCGGAAAGGTTCAAACAGTTTCCACGGCAATCTGGGTGGCATCCACTTTAAGCATGGTAATGTCACCCTGAATCACTTCGATTTTTATCATAATTCACCTTTTATTAAACACCTGCAAAATCAGCTATCACATTTTTCATTAATGGGTTACAGGAGAAAAATAAATTATATCCACAAAAACCTAACACCAACTAAAAAAATATCCACAGATATTTTAATTAAATTTCGGTCCGACCCCTAGTTTTGTTGATTTTATTTTTTCGCTTATCTAAATTGTTTCACGTGAAACGCAGAATGTAGCGCACGTAGTGCGCCGACATTGATTCAACATGTATAAAAATAACGAAGAACAGAAGAATCTCTTGAACCAGTTCCTGGCAGACCACAATGTGGAACTGTCTCTAGAGACTTTGGAAAAGCTTTATGCTTTTGCCGACTTGGTCGTGGAAACCAAGGAGTATGGCAACTTGATTTCTGAGAAGGATTCCCAGAAGTTCTTGTCTCGACATATCGCCGACTCTTTAGTGCCTTATATATATATAAGACAGTTGGCAGGGGATCCTCCCCATACGGGGACCAGCCACACTAAAGAACAAGTTCTTAAGTGTGTTGCAGCCGGCACTACGGCCGGGATGACACATTGTGAAGTGGCAACTTCCCTAAAGGGTAAGCGTTGGGCGGACATGGGTGCTGGCGCCGGATGCCCCAGTTTCCCGTTGGCAATCGTTATGCCCGAAGTTCAGTTCTACGCAGTGGAACCTCGCAACAAGCGCGTGCAGTTCATGAACTTTGTCAAGGACCGGCTGCACCTGGATAACATGACCGTGGTGGGCAAGCGCTTTGAGACTTCCGGCCTGGCTTACCTGGATTTTGTCAGCTGCCGCGCCCTTTCGACTTTTGAAAATGACTGGGAACGTGCCCAGCCTGGCCTTGTACGTGGTGGCCAATTTGTCACCCTCAAGAGCTACAACAATATCGTTCACCTGGAAAACGATCCTGCAGTACACATATACAAATATGCACTGCCCCAGGAAGAACAGGAATATGCCTTAGTTACAAGAGGTAACGAATGAGTAAAGTGATCGCTATATGCAACCAGAAGGGTGGCGTGGGTAAGACCACTACCGCCGTGAACCTGGCTGCAAGTTTTGCCGCTCTAGAGAAGAGAACTCTCTTGATCGACATGGACCCCCAGGGCAACGCATCCCAGGGTCTGGGTTTCAATGAAACACAGGAAGTGGATATCCACGAAGTCCTGAACCTTGCCGAAAACCCGGACAATGTCACTTATGAAAATCTCAAGGAAGCTATCCTTGATACCAGCCTGGAATACCTGAAGGTTATCACTTCTGGTTCCGACTTGGCCATTATGGAAATCGAACTGGTGAACGTTATGAGCCGCGAACGTCGTCTCGAACGCGTCATGAATGTTCTGAAGCAGAACTTCGAGTTCATCATCATCGATGCTCCTCCCAGCCTGAACTTGCTGACCCTTAACGTTCTCACCGCCGCAACCAGCGTGTTGATTCCGGTGCAGTGCGAATACTACGCCCTGCAGGGTATGACCGAACTTTTCAAGACTATCCGCGAAGTCCAGAAGAACCTGAACGGAAACCTGAAGATCGAGGGCACCTTGCTGACCATGTACGATTCTCGCCTTAGCCTCTGCAAGCAGGTGGCCGAAGAAGTCCGCGAAAATCTCAGCGACACTGTGTTCCAGGCAATGATTCCCCGTAACGTAAAATTGAGCGAAGCTCCTTCCCATGGCAAGCCCGCCATCCTGTACGATGTACAGAGCAGCGGTGCACAGGCCTACATGAAGTTGGCTGAAGAAATTTTAAACAGAGATAAGTAGTAGGTTTATAAATGGGTAAGAAATCTTTCGCACTTGGACGTTCTCTTTCTGACATTCTTAAGGATCACTCCGTAGATCAGCCGTCCAACAATCAAGAAAATAATCAACAGTCTGGCGCTGCAGGCGCCGAAAATGCCGCAGAATCCGCTGCAGCTGTTGATAACTCTCAAAAAATCATTGAAATTGACGTCAACCTGGTTGATCCCAACCCGTTCCAGCCCCGTAAGTCCTTCAACGACGACGAGCTTTTGGAACTTGCCGAGACCATCGAAAAGCATGGCTTGATCCAGCCTATCGCTGTCCGCAAGGTTGGCGACCGTTACCAGATCATCAGTGGTGAACGTCGTACCCGCGCAACAAAGCTTGCCGGCCTCGCCACCATCAAGGCACAGGTCTATGAAAACCTGGATGACAAGATCATGGGCGAATGGGCCCTTATCGAAAACATCCAGCGCGTTGACCTGAATCCTGTTGAAGTTGCCCAATCTTATCAACAATTGATTGAACTTCACGGCTATACTCACGATGATTTGGCCAAGACTGTTGGTAAGTCCCGCTCCGCCATTACAAATGCACTTCGTTTGCTGAAGCTGCCTGCCCAGGTTCTCGCCTGGATCCAGGAAGGCAAGATTGCATCTGGTGCAGCCCGCGCCCTTTGCTCCGACAAGGTAGACAATGCCGAGGAACTTGCACAGCGCATTATTAGCGAAGGCCTGAACGTTCGCCAGATCGAAGCCATTATCCGCGGCGAAGAAATCGGCGGCGAACAGCCCGAAGAACCGGTGGAAGTCCATACTGGCGACGAAGGTGGCGACTCCAATGATGATTCCGGTGAAACTCCGACACAGCCTGCCAAGCGCGAACTCAGCGCCGACCTGAAGAATTTCGAAAACCGCCTGGAAACTTTCTTTGGCACCAAGGTGCAGTTGAACCCCAGCGCAGCATCCGAATCCAAGGGTACCATCGTCATCAACTACTATAGCATGGACGACCTGACCCGCATTCAGGAACTGATGGAAAACCGCTAACCCTAGCAGTATCAACTTAAGAGGAAACTGTGAAAGGAAAGTACTACACCATCCAGATTATTCCGGAAGATTCCAACGGCATCAAAAAGTACCGCGTTTCTACCAAGTGGTTTCTTTTTGGTAAAATCTTCTTGGCTGTTCTGGTTGTTGCATTGGTCATCGGCCTTGTTAAGATGGGCAGCGTCACCAGAAGGCTGATCCATTACGAAAACATGCGCGTAACCAACGCACAGCTTATCAAGCAGAACAAGAACTACGAAGAACTGTTCTCCCGCCTAGATTCCATCTGGGTTCTCGAAGGCAGAATCCAGAATATTCTTGGAACCTTCGTGGAAAACGATTCCAACAAGATTAATAGCCTTATCGACAAGAACAAGTTCGCACACACTCCTTCTGAAAAGATCGAGGTGGACTTCGAAGGCATTCACGGCTGGATTCCCATGGAAGAAAAAATCCGCCTGGAACGAATTCCCAATGTTCTCCCGGTGGTGGGCATCGTAAGCAAGAAGTTCTCCGAAGAAAACGAACACCTGGGCACGGACTTTTCTGCAAAGTCCGGAAATCCCGTTTTTGCATCGGGTAGCGGCGTTGTGCTTTCTGCAGGTCGCGACGGCGAACTGGGTAACTCCATTGTCATCGACCATAAGAACGGCTACGTTTCCAGCTATTCTCACATGAAGGAAATCCGTACCAAGAAAGGTCGCTCTGTTAGCAAGGGCGAGATCATCGGCACTATCGGTGAAACCGGCAATGCCAGCGGACCTCACCTCCATTATTCTATTACGAAGGACGGCAAATCTCTGGATCCCGAATCCTTCTTCAACTACTAGTTTCAACAAGAATTTTTTTCAACAAAAGGAAAACAAATGGCTACTAAAGAACAGGAAATCACACAGATCGGTCATAGCGTCACTATTAAAGGTGACATCAGCGGCAAGAGTGATGTTCGCGTTGCTGGTACTATCAACGGCAGCATTTCTATTGAAGGTGAACTGATTATCGAACGTCAGGGCTACGTAGAAGGCGAAATCAAGACCAACTCCGCTGTTGTTGCAGGTTCTGTGAAGGGCAACATCGATTGCTCCGAAAAGCTGATCCTTGAAAGCGCTTCCCAGTTCGTAGGCAACATCAAGACCAAGATGCTTATCATCCAGGAAGGTGCCGTTTTCCAGGGTAACTGCCAGATGGGTGCTAATCCTTCTCAGCAGTCTGCCGCTACTCCTAAGGAAACAAAGAAGATCGACCTCTAATTCACACACTTACTAATAATCTCTATTTATTTATATAAATAGTATTGATTATTGGAAGCGTGAATAGTTGATAAAAAAGTTAGGGCGGGATTTTTATCATATTGACATTCATTAAGTTATGAGCTTAACTTTTGAGCGTTGAAATGTTGAAAATTCCGAATCTATTCACTTTTTTCAACGTTGATAAGTGTTGAAGCTTAGTTTTCAATATCAATTCACAGAGAAATCACAGAAGCGTATTGAAAACTTGTCTAAAATCATGGCTTTCAACATGATAATGGTCACAAAGCAGATAAATTTGAAAAAACTTACGCAATAGTTACGGGTAATAACCTATATTGTAATTACTATATGGTTTCTAAGGTTTTCAAAATAGGCCAAATCTCCGATTTGCATATCGGTGATGATGAAAGCTTGGTGCAGGACATCGATGTTCGCGCCAATTTCAAAAAGGCCTTGCAGTCCGAGTCAATGAAGGGAATAGACCTTTTGGTCCTTTCCGGTGACTTGGCTAATGAAGACGCTGAACCTGGCGCATACAAGTATGTTGCCGATGTTATTAAGGAACTCAATGTTCCCTGTTGCGTAATTCCCGGAAATCACGATCGTATCGAAGTCATGGAGCAGTTCCTGGATCTTAAGGGTAAGGTCCATAATGGCAAGTGCTACTACCGTTACGATATTGCCGGCAAGAGCATTTTCTTTTTAGACAGTGCTTGCGGCGAGGTTTCACAGGAACAACTGGATTGGCTCAAGATTGAAGCTGCAAAGGTCGAAGGTGAAATCATCTTGTTTGTTCATCACCCGCCTTGCTTCTGCGGACACCGCTTTATGGATCTTCGATTCTTTATGAAGAACATGCTGGATGTGCAGAAGGTGCTGGCCGATATCCCGAACCTTACTCATATTTTTACCGGCCACTACCATCACCAGTTTGAAGTGTCGCTTGGTCGTCAGATGGTTCATGTGGCACCTGCCTGTCAGATGCAGATTGATCCGAACACTCCCTATTTTAACTTGAAAAGTTCCGCACCGGGCTGGCAAGTTATTAATTGGGGCGAAAATTTCGTAGATTCTGAAGTTTATTTCGAATAACCCCTTGAAATAATTTTGGATTCTAACTAAATTTGGGAAACCTTTGGCGGCTTAGCTCAGTTGGTAGAGCGTCGGAATCATAATCCGCAGGTCTGTGGTTCGAGCCCACAAGCCGCTATTAAAAAAGAGGAGAGGCTATTATGGCAAAACGAATTCTTGCAATCACGTTCTTGTTCATGGCCTCTTTTTTTATTGCCTGTGGCGAAGACGAAGCAAAGCCGCAGATGGACGAACTCCAGTCTAACACTCCTAAGTCTGTTGCAATCGTTCAGGTCGAAGCCTTCGTTGCTCCCGAATCTTCTGTGATCACCGCTGAAAAGGCTAAGTTCTATGCAAAGGCTAGTGCAGGTCTTTTGGAACTGGGTACCAGCTGGTCCGAACGTATCGAAAAGGCTCCCGAAGCAGAAAAGGTTCAGATCCTCAATGCATACAACGTAGCACGCGACCAGCTCTGCGCACGCGTCGGCCTGGCCGGCATTGCAGAATTCGACTGGATCACTACTGTTGCTCTCGCCGATCCCCAGAACAAGTCTGTGTTCGAAGGCGCCGGCATCAAGACCAGCAACTAATTCGAACAAATTGCTAAATGAATTTAAGGTAGGCTGAATGCCTGCCTTTTTTTGTGCCTTATTTTTTTATTGTTCGCGCAAAGTGACTTTATCAGTGCCTTTAGGTGTTTCATCGGTTAAATCGTTTGTACATGTTGCCTAATAGAATTTTTTTAGTTATTATGGGCAAAAAAAAAGACTCTATGAAACGCGTTATCCTCATTTGTATTTTGCTGCTTGCTTCTGTAGGCTGGTCCCAGGTCCAGCTGGATAGCGTTGCACGAATGAAGGTTGTTCGCGAGATTCTCGGCAGCGATTCTGTTCTTAGCGTTCAGCAGATTATCGAACTTCGCAGGGCCTTGAACAATTACGACATGGTCGAGCCTGATGAGGTAAAAGACTCGGATTCCAGCCATGTGGATATTGGTCAGGGCCTTACGGAAAACGGTTCCACTCTTCCGGAAGCCTTGATTTCCAAGAACAAGATTCACCCGAGCATTATTATGCTGGAAGTGCTTGGCCTTAACGTTTTCGTATGGGCCTGGGACTACTACGTTCTTCAGAAAGATTATGCCGACATCGACATGGATATCTGGAAGCGAAACTTGCGCGAAGGCTGGAAGTGGGACCACAATCACTGGGCCATTAATTTCTACGGCCATCCTTACCAAGGTTCCATGTATTACAATGCGGCTCGCAGCGGCGGCTACGGCTTTTATCGAAGCCTCTTGTGGACTGCGCTGGGCAGTTTCACTTGGGAAATGTTTGCGGAAACAGAATACCCTGCACCTAACGACTTGATTACTACGACCATTGCAGGTTCCATGTACGGTGAAGTGCTGTACAGGCTCTCGCGCCTGATCTACAATACCAAGGAAGTTGAATGGTACAAGCAGCTGCCCGCCTTTGCCTTTGGTTCTGTTGGTTACTTGCAGCGTAAGGCTTTTGGTAATCGCGACCACTTGACTGGCTTTGTTCCTATCGAGCTTTCGCTGGCTATTGGTAACGGTTCTCGATTTGGCAGTGACTACCGTTTTGGTAGCAAGTCCGCCGATGAACTGGACAAGGAATGGAATGACCACTACGGATTCCTTGCAGGCCATCTGGAGTACGGAAGGCCCTACACCATTGTGAAGCAGCCGTTTGACTATTTCTCCGTGGATGCCATGTGGGAAGCGGGTTTCGAAGGTGCAGTGTTGCAGTTGGACATTATGGGAAAGCTTAAGAATACTGGTGTCCACGGCAGCGGGCATTGGCTTGATTTCTCTATCAACCTGGACTACGATTCTTTCTACGGCGACTTGGCAACGGTCAGCACTATTTCGCTCGGTGGCGCCTTGGATCTGGCCTTGTGGATTACGCCCAACATTTTCTTCCGCGTGATGAATCAGGCTTACTGGATTATCCTGGGTACTGCGGACATGGGCTACGACGACTTGATCAAGGAAGTACATCCTGAGTACGTGAACAACATGAACAACTACCAATACAATACTGGCGCCAAGTACAGTCTGTTATTGGAATTGAAGTACAAGAACAAGGTAAACCTGAGCAACAAGACTGTGGTGGATGCAATGCGCACCATCCCCAATTCTTTGCCCCATTATGGTGCATCTGGCTGGGACTTTTTGCTGTTGAACAATACTCTCCTGGAATACTCTTTCAAGCCCTGGTTACAGGTGGGCGGCCGACTGGATACCTACATCAAGTTTGCTGCTTATTCCAGCGACCTGTTCGAGCCCATGAGCCATAGACTTTTCCACTATGGTCTGTATTGCAAGTTCAGCCTAGGCGTGAAGTAGCTCACGCAAGTAGTCGCGCGGATTTTACTGCGCAATCTTTGTGTAGAAATCACGGATGTCTTCCCAGCGGTAGTAAGGTGCTGCTGGGCATTTTTCTTTCTTGACTTTTTGGGCGGTCTGCGGTTCTGCATTGTCAAGACCGCAAGGGATGGGTGCGGTGACTTCGCGCTCGTTGTAGAGGAACTTGACGAGGACGGGTTTTGCGAGGGCTGCGCCAGGCTTTGTACCGCGGGAGTCCTTGTACAGAATCATCTGAAGGTTTGCTGCCATGGGGATGATCTTGAAGTCGGTCCACTGTTCGTGTAGCTTGGTCATGTCGGTGACTTGCGCATTTGCGATGCTAAGCTGCATAAGGCCTGCCAGGGGGAGGATGGCGGTATCGTGACCGAAACGGAGAGTGGCCGCAGCTTCTGTTTGCGTGCCGGCGGTTATTTTTTCTACGACTTCCTGTGCCTTGTCGATGATATGCTTCAGCACGGGCTTTGCGGTGTTGAGGCCGTCGTTGCCTGTGAGCGGACATGTGCCCAGCACGCTGTACCACCAAACGTTCTGGGCTTTCCAGCGGTTCAGTTTTTCTTCCTTGGTGAATAGCCTTTCCAGCACGGTCAGGTCAGGGTTTTCTTCCATTCCCTGGATGCTGTTGATGACTTCGAACATCTTGCTGTAGAGATTGCCGATATCGATGTTTGCAGCCACGTAGGCGCTGTCGCTGAATAGAGTCGTTTCAAAATTTTTTGTGGAAACGTTTTGCCACACCTTGTCGTTTTCTGCCTTGAATTCCGGGATGTTGCCGTAGTCCTTGGTGATGTCGAAATTGAAGGTGTTGATGAAGGCCATGAGGCTCTTGCCTGTTTCCTGGTGGATTTCGACCTTGGGCTTTTGTGCACGGAGTTCACTCAAGAAGGCGCTCATGCTGAGGATGCAACGGCCGGAGGTGCTGGCGTAGGCGTCAACGTGTGCGGTGACCTTCTTGCCTTTATCGCCGGGGCGGTCTGCAAACACCTCGGGGAAGTTCTTTGCCATGCGGCGGGCGATGCCCTCGTGCTGCTTGGCGCCTAGGGGGGTGAGGTCGCCGGCCCGATTTGCGGCCTTTTCCATCAGGAGTTTGGAGGCGGCCATGATGTACTTGCCTGTCATGGAAAGTGCCTTGGCGGAATCAGCCTTTGAGAGAGTCTCATAGATGAACTTGTAATCGTCGGCGCTGTAATGATAGCGGCTTCCGTGACGTCCGTAGTGGCTGATATAGAAAGGCTTGTAGCCTGCGGGTGCCTTGGTGTACTTCACGTTCTTATCCGGCTCCTGGTAGGGAAGGTAACCGCTAGCGGTATATTCCGGATGGGTCAGCATGACGCTGTCTGTAGTCTGTGCGTTTGCCTGGCCTGTAAGGAGAGTGGCTGCAGCGAGAATCGTAGCGCATGTGGTAATGGACAAGATATGTTTTTTGGATGCGTTGAAAATTACAGACATTGATCATATTCCTTTTGGACGTGGTAAAATATAATTCTATTTTTTTAGGGCATAAATTTGTGTGGCAGATGTATACTAACTTGACAAGAATTTTTTTCGTGGTACTGGTTTGCGTGTTGTTCAACGCACAGGTTTTCGCTGCCGACGAAACGGACGCTGTAGATTCTTCTGCAGTTGTTCCTGCTGAATCCATTTCGGATTCTGTCAAGTATAGTTTCGTATTAGACTCGGCAGGTCTTATCGATATAGATTCTGTCAACCTGGATTCTGTCGTATTGGACTCCACAGACTACGACCTGGATGAACAGGATTCTACCGAACTTGCCAAAACAGTTTTTAGCTCGAAAAATGAATTCTTGTTCTCTGTTCGTCTGCTGCTGAACTACAACTATATTGCATTCTCCAGCAGCGAGTTTGATGGCGGTACTCTGCAATCCAACCGTCCCATAGATTTTGGCCTTGGCCTGGGCATCAAGGATTTTAGCTTTGACGTAAGGTTCTCTCTACCCTATACTCTTGCCCAAAGCCGAAAGCGCTCCGTAGGCTTTGACACAGGCCTAGACTTTTTCCCAAAGGATTTGTGGATGCAGGCCAAGTACCGCAGGTATAGCGGCCTTTCTGTCAATAATATTGACGATGAAGACAGCACGGAAACTGCCCAGCCCGTTGATTTCCGCCAGCAGGACATTTACCTTTCTATCCTTTGGATAAAGGCAGGCAAGGAAAGTTTCTCTGTTCGCGCCCCCTATTTCTTGGATCGCATTCAGGCTAAATCTGCGGGTAGTTTTATTTTTGGCGGAAAGTTCCAGTACACCACTGCCCAGGACCGCGCCAGGGCTTTTGAATACTATTCAAAGAAGCGTAATATCTACAGCACCTGGGCTCAGGGCGGTTATAGCTATACGTGGGTAGTTGACCATAATTTCTTCTTGAACGGTTGGGCCATGGGTGGCATGGCTGTGGGAGCTGTCGGTAATGGCGCCTTTGGCTTTTTCCCGGATCTTAACGTCAAGATTGCCTTTGGTCAATGGCATCATAGCTGGTCCTGGAACGCAGTGGTGCAGGCGACATACGCCCCGTCTTTTTACTGGCGCCATGTGGAGCAGCGCTATCTTTCAAGTTTCGAGCTTCTCGTAGTCAAGAGATTCTAGTCGCGTATTTTGAGGCAGTCAATGCATAGTCACTGGGTAAATAAATACTGGGTAGCTTTGGTTTGCGTATTTTTTGCGGCGCCGGTTTTCGCTGTAGAAGATACGGAAATGGATGCCGCCGAAGAAGCTGAAATAGCCGCCGCCGAAGAGGCCTCCCTTGTGGCACAAGGCGTGTACGAGCCCAAGAGTGTATACGCCCCCAAAAAAGACTATGTCAAGAAATTCGATAATTTGTTCTCAATTCGATTACTGACAAACTATAACTACATGGGCTTTAGCAGTAGCCAGTACGATGGCGGTACCATAAGGTCTAATCGTCCTGTAGACATTGGCCTTGGTCTCGGTATCAGCGACATTACTTTTGATATCAAGTACTCGCTGCCATTTACAGCGGGCGCGACTAAACGTCGTTCTGCTGCGTTTGATACGGGCCTTGATTTTTTCCCGAAAAATCTCTGGCTGCAGTTCAAGTACCGTAGGTACAGCGGCCTTATCTCCGCCGAAGAAAAAAATGACGCCGATAGTCTTGTCCAGGATTCCACGCGCCGTTATCCGGACATTCGACAGAGGGATATGTACCTTTCCTTTTTATGGGTAAAGGCTGGCAAGGACCAGTTCTCTGTTCGCGCTCCCTATTTTTTGGACCGTATCCAGTTGATATCGGCGGGCAGCCCTGTTTTTGGCGGAAAGCTTCAGTCCAGCTATATGGTTGACCGTTCCAAGGCCATTGAATTCTATTCCAAGACACGCAATATCTACAGCGTTTGGGCTCATGGCGGCTATAGCTATACCTGGGTTTTGGAGCATAACTTCTTTTTGAATGTGTGGGCCTTGGGTGGGCTGGCTGTAGGCGCATTTGGAAATAGCGGCTTCGGCTTTTTCCCGGAGTTTAATGGCAAGCTGGCAATAGGCCAATGGCATCAGGGCTGGTCTTGGAATGTGGTTCCACAGATAACATATTCCACTTTAATGACCAGCAACTACACGGATCAGCGTCTTCTTGGCAGTTTTGAGATTCTTGTTGTCAAGAGATTCTAGTTTTTTGCTATTTTATCTCGCGAAAATTTAAACAGTGTCCGGAGATGATGTCTTCGGCCGTAAAAAGGAATCAAAATGAGCATTATAGATACCGTATTGCACAAGGTTTTCGGTACACCTCACGAACGTAAGGTGAAGCAGCTTCGCCCGATTATCGCCAAGATCAACAAGGCCCGCGAAGCCCTGGAAGCTCTCGATGACGCAGCTCTCGCAGCAAAGAGCGCCGAATTCCGCGAACAGCTGAAGAATGGTGCCACCTTGGACGATATCAAGGTTGAAGCCTTTGCAGTCTGTAAGGAAGCTTGCGACCGCCGCCTGGGTATCTTCAACATCTTCAAGCCTGAAAACAACTTCGACTTTAGCAAGCTGGGCGATCTGCAGCAGTACACTGACGCAGCCAAGGCTGAACTTGCCGCCGGCAAGAACGAATGGGAAGTCTACATGCCTGCCGCAGTCTATGCCAAGGTTCGTGAACTTTATCCTGACTCCGTAAAGCCCTTCCGCATGATGCCTTTCGATGTTCAGATGATCGGTGGCCTTGTGCTCCACGAAGGTGCTATTTCTGAAATGGCTACGGGTGAAGGTAAGACCCTTGCCGCTGCCCTGCCTGTTTACCTGAACGCTCTTGGTGGCCACGGTGTGCACGTGGTGACCGTGAACGACTACCTGGCTGGCCGTGATGCCAAGCAGATGGGTATGGTCTATAAGTTCCTGGGCCTCACCGTTGGTTTGATTGTGAACGGTCTTGAACCGGAACAGCGCCGCGAAAGCTACAACTCCGACGTGACCTACGGTACCAACAACGAATTCGGCTTCGACTACCTCCGCGACAACATGGCCGTGGAACCCCAGCACCTGGTGCAGCGCGAACTGAACTTCTGTATCGTCGACGAAGTGGACTCCATCTTGATCGACGAAGCCCGTACTCCGCTTATTATTTCTGGCCCTGCCGAAGACGCTACCGACAAGTACGCCAAGGCAAACGAAATCGCAAAGAAGCTGGTCAAGAACATCGACTTCGGCGTGGACGAAAAGGACAAGGTTGTCCAGCTCACTTCCAAGGGTGTTGCAAACATCGAATCCATCCTTCAGGTGACCAACCTCTACGGCGAGCACGCTGACTGGGTTCACTTTATTGACCAGGCTCTCCGTGCATGGCACCTTTACGAAAAGGATGTGGACTACATCGTACGCAACGACGAAATCATCATCGTTGACGAAAACACCGGCCGCTTGATGGAAGGCCGCCGTTACAGCAACGGTATGCACCAGGCTATCGAAGCCAAGGAAAATGTGAAGATCCGTCGCGAGAACCAGACCCTCGCTACCATCACCTTCCAGAACTACTTCCGTATGTATAAGAAGCTGTCCGGTATGACCGGTACTGCCGAAACGGAAGCAACTGAATTTATCAAAATCTATAACATGAACACTTGGGTGATTCCCACCAACAAGCCTTGCGTCCGTAAGGACCTGCAGGACCTGGTGTATAAGTCCGAAGACGCCAAGTGGCGCGCCATTGTTGCAGAAATCAAGGAACGCCACGCCACGGGTCAGCCCCTCCTGGTTGGTACTGCTTCCATTGAAAAGTCTGAACACCTCCACGGCCTCCTGGAAAAGGAAGGCATTCCTCACGAAGTGCTGAATGCTAAGAACCACGGCCGTGAAGCTGAAATCATCCAGTTTGCCGGCCACAAGGGCAAGGTGACCATCGCTACCAACATGGCTGGTCGTGGTACTGATATTGCTCTGGGCGAAGGCGTTTCTGAACTGGGCGGTCTCCACGTGCTGGGTACCGAACGTCACGAATCCCGTCGTATCGACAACCAGCTTCGCGGTCGTTCCGGCCGTCAGGGCGACAATGGTTCCAGCCAGTACTTCCTTTCCCTGGATGACAACCTGATGCGTATCTTCGGTGGCGACAACGTCAAGAACCTTATGAGCCGTTTCGGCGTGGGCGAAGACGAAGTGATTACCCATCCGATCGTGTCCCGCTCTATCCGTGGTGCACAGCGCCGCGTTGAAGGCCAGAGCTTCGATATCCGTAAGCACTTGCTGGACTACGATAACGTGATGAACGAACAGCGTAAGGTGATCTACGGCCTCCGTCGTCGTATCCTGAATGGCGAAGACATTCACGACGAAATCATGAACCGTATCGAAGACGCCTTGGACATCAAGGTTTCTCAGTACGTTCCGGCCAAGACCTATCAGGAACAGTGGAACCTGGAAGGCCTCCATGTGGACCTGCAGCGCTCCCTGGGTATTGAATACAACCTGACTATGGAAGACGCCGCCACCAAGACTCCGGAAATGGTTCTTGATGAAGTTCTTGAAATTTGTAAGGCTCGCTACGACAAGCTCTCCAAGATTATTCCGCCTCAGGAATTTGGCCAGATCGAACGTCGTTTCTTGTTGATGACCATCGACCAGGTTTGGAAGGAACATCTTTACCAGATGGACGGCCTGAAGGACGCTATCCGTTTCCACGGTTATGCTCAGAAGGATCCTCTGATGGTTTACAAGAGCGAAGGCTTCAAGCTGTTCGAAGGCTGCATGGAAAAGATTGCAACCCTCACCGCTCTCCGCATTTTGAACATCCGCATTACCCTGCCCAACGGTGTTACCGTTTCTCCGGACCAGCTCCAGCTTAAGAGCCAGGAACAGATCGACGCAGAACGCGCCGCTGCTGAACAGGCTGCACAGGCTCAGTCTGAACAGTCTTCTGCTGAACAGGCTTCTGCTGAACAGGCTTCTGCTGAACAGGCTGCCGAAGCACCTGCCGAAGCTCCCGCCGCAGAATTGAGCGCCGAAGGTGCAAAGCCCGCTGGCCTTGCTGGCGAAGCTGCTACTTCCGAGACCAACGCAATCTCCGAAGAACAGCAGTCTCAGCCCATGTCCGCTTCTAATCTGCCGGGTGCACGTAACGCCGCTGTTCATCGCGCTGTAGCAAATGCTGCCGCCCGTCGCGCTGCCGCACAGGCTCCGAAGATTGGCCGCAATGACATGTGCTGGTGCGGTTCTGGCCTCAAGTACAAGAAGTGCCACGGCAAGGATATCGCTGACTAATTAGGCTCGCGGTTCAAGGCTCGAGGTTTTGATGCAGACTGCAAAGCGTTTCATTTCTCTTGAAGGTATCGATGGCTCCGGCAAGTCGACTCAGATCGACATGCTGATCAAGGAGCTGGAATCCGCAGGTTACGAAGTGGTGAAGCTTCGCGAGCCGGGCGGTGCCAAGATTTCCGAGCAGATCCGCGGAATTCTTCTGGACCCTGCCTTCAAGGGAATCATGGCCAATGACACGGAACTGCTGTTGTACAATGCAGCCCGCGCCCAGGTCATCGATGAAATCATCCGCCCCGCGCTTGCCGCCGGCAAGGTGGTGATTGCGGATCGTTTCGCATGGAGCACTTTTGCCTACCAGGGCTATGCCCGCGGACTTGGCGCCGAGAAGGTGCAGCGCCTTACGGAACTGACCTGCGGCGACTGCTTCCCGGAACTGACCGTTGTTCTAGACATCAGTGTGGAATGTAGCCGCGCACGCACCGCAAAGCGCGGTGAAGCTCCCGACCGCCTTGAAAGCGAAAAGGCTGAATTCTTCCAGAAGGTTCGTGACGGCTACCTGGCTGCTGCCCGAGATTACAGCGATTGTGTCACCGCCATTAATGCGGAACGCACTCCTGAGGAAGTTTTCGCTGATTTGTGGAAGGCTGTAAAGGAAAAATTGAGCTAAATCCTATAACTTTTGTTCTTTTTTTAAAAGTCAAAGCGAAATTTTTAGGCTGCAAGGGAAACTTTGCGGTTTTTTTCATCTTTTTTGGCACAGCTTTTGCAAATATCCCTGCGTTCGGGCGATTTTTTCAACAATTTGTGAAAACACCAGCATTCATTGTTTTTATTTGTGTAAAATAATGGAAAATTGGCAAAAAACGTACCCCGACCAATTAGAAAAACATATATTATTTTGCGAATTAATCACTAACATTCACAAGGAATAAAAAAAATGAAGAATTATTTCGATCTCTCCGGCCAGGTTGCAGTTGTCACTGGTTGC
>JAKSID010000048.1 GCA_024399035.1 Fibrobacter sp.
GCTCCATGGCTCAGGCTGCTGGCGCTGCCGGTGCACAGCCGGGTCCTCAGCCGGGCGCTTCTGAACAGCCCAAGTCCGACAAGAAGAACGACGGTCCGGAAGTTGTCGACGCTGAAGTTGTTGACTAGTGATTAGTGGTTAGTGGTTAGTGGTTAGTGATTAGATCGCTAATCATTTGCCGCAACCCATGCAGATAAGGATTCGCCCGAAATATGGGCAATCCTTTTTTGCGTAAAAACTGTATACTAACCACTGTTTACTGTTTACTAATTGCCCGGGAGGGCAACAATGGCAGATAAAAGAGATTATTACGAAGTTCTAGGCGTCGGTAAGGACGCAAGTGCTGACGAAATCAAGCACGCTTATAAGAAGCTTGCCATCAAGTACCATCCGGATAAGAACCCGGGTGACAAGGAAGCCGAAGAAAAGTTCAAGGAAGCTGCAGAAGCTTACGACGTTCTTTCCAATCCTGAAAAGCGCAAGAACTACGACCAGTTTGGCTTTAACGCACCTGGTGGCGGTTTCGGCGGCGGCGGATTTGGCGGCGGTGGCTTCGGAAGCTTCGAAGACATTTTCAGCCAGTTTGGCGATATCTTTGGCGGTGGCTTTGGTTTTGGCGGCGGTCGCGGTGGCCGTGCCCGTAAGGCAGGCCCTCCCCGCGGTAACGATTTGCAGATCAAGGTGGCTTTGAGCTACAAGGAAATCTTCGAAGGTTGCACCAAGAAGGTTCGCCTGAAGCGTTATACTCCCTGTACCGAATGTAACGGCAAGGGTGGCGAAAATGTTACTGAATGTAGCACTTGCCATGGCACCGGCCGAGTACGTCGTGCAACGGGCGGTTTCTTCCAGATGATTTCTGAAAGTGCCTGCCCCACTTGTAACGGTATGGGCGAAACTATTGCAAAGCCTTGTTCCAACTGCCGCGGCGAAGGTCGTGTTCAGGAAACGGAAGAAATCTCCATCAAGATTCCGGCAGGTGTTTCTGAAGGCCAGTACTTGAACCTCCGCGGTGAAGGTAACTGCGGTCCTCGTGGCGGTGCATGCGGTGACTTGCTTGCCGTGGTGACGGAAAAGCCCGATGACTTCTACACCCGCGAAGGCGATGACCTGCACTGCGAAGTGAAGGTTCCCGTACATCGCTTGGTTCTTGGCGGCACCCAGCGCATTCCTACTCTGGATGGCGACGAAGTGCAGATCAAGATTGCAGCAGGCACTCAGGCTGGCAGCATCCTGCGCCTCCGTGAACAGGGCCTGTACCCGCTGAATAAGCGTGGCGACCGCGGAAGTCTCTACGTTGAAATCGGCGTGGAAATTCCCAAGGATCTTTCCAAGGAAGAAAAGGAACTCTACCAGCGTTTGGCCGAAATCCGTAAGGACAAGGAAACCGCCCAGGAAGAATCCTTCCTTGAGAAGATGAAGAACCTGTTCAAGTGACACCTTTAGGTGTCATCCTGAGCGTAGTTGCGAAGCAACGAAGTCGAAGGATCCAGTCCAGCATGTCATTGCGAGCCCGCGAGGGCGTGGCAATCCAAGTGTAAGAAAAAAGTCCCCGAGTAGGATTATCATGTCATCCCGGCCTTTGCGCCGGGATCTCTTTTTTATGTTTTGTTCTATATATGAAACAATTTGTTCTATACAGAATCACATTTTTTTGCAAATTGATAATTTGTTGAAAAAAGTGCCCTAAAAAAAGCGCTATTTTGGAATTGCGAATGATTTGGAAAAATCTATTTTGATTGCAGATAATGGTTAGGAGGTTCTTCCATGAAAATTGAAAAGAAGAAGATTGCTGAAGATTCCAAGTGGAATTCTGCAGTCAAGGCTAGTGTCGCCGCATTGATTGGTGTTGCCGCAACAAGTATGGTGGCATGCTCTAGTGGTGATGTTGCAGGCCCTGAGGATGAGAATAATCGAGAGAATGTAACTCCGAATCCAGAAGAAATTATTGAACCAGCAGCAGGTGATCCGGTTGTTGGTCCTGAACAATTAGGAGATTCTTCTTCCAGCCAGGTTGTGGTGGATATTCCCAAGAGCTCCAGCTCCGTGGACACTCTGATTATAGAACCTATAGGACCCATTGTAGAACCCTTGGCTGGCGTTGTTTACGAAGAGTCTATTGATGAACCGATTTTGGTTCCCCTTAGTTCTTCTTCCGAGGAATTGAATAGTTCTTCCTCCGAAGCCAAGCCGGCCTGCGATAGTAACGTGCGGCTTTGCCCGGATCCTAATGATCCTGAAAACATGATTGTCAGCATGGTGACTACGTTCGAACGTACTGACATTGACGTATGAACCTAGTTCTTTGCCTTACGGAACAGTGTAACCTGCGCTGTTCCTATTGCTATTACAAGGATTCCCAGAGCGATCGCGCCAATGTGATGAGCCGCGAAACCATGGAGGCTGCCATCAGGCTCTGCCTGGATCGCACGCTGTCCTTTAAGCAGAAGTACATGAACATCACGTTCTTCGGTGGCGAGCCACTGATTCGTAAGGATGAAATCTACGCGGGTACAGAGTATGCCAAAGGCGTCGTGGCGGAGGCTATGGATTCCGGCCGCGCCCCCAAGGATTTTGACCTGCGGTTCGCCATCAATACGAACGGCACTTTGTTTGACGACCAGATGCTGGATTTTTGCGAGAAGGAAAATTTCCGTATCTACATTTCTGTAGATGGTCCTGCCATGCAGCACAACATTTCTCGCCGCACCGTGGGTGACGCAGGCAGTTTTGATGCCATGTTCAAGCACCTCCCCCGCATTTCCAGGATGAATACGGTGGCTCTCTGCACGGTGACCCGCGAGCACGTCCCCCACCTTTTTGAGGGCGTCAAATGGATTCACGAGCAAGGTTTCCGCTCCATGACTACCAGCATCGACTTTGACGGGAAATGGACCGGCGAGGACTTTGAAAAGCTGGCTTTGCAGTACCAGAAAATGGCTATGTACTGGCTGGAGTGCCGCCAGAAGGGCGACCGTTTCGCTCTCGGTACCATCCAGGACAAGATCAAGTTGCGCCTGCAGAATTTGCGATTCCGCCAGTATTCCTGCCATGTCTATAACGGCGCCATAGGCGTTGCTACCAACGGAAACATTTTCCCCTGCACCCGCTTTATTACTTCCAAGGAAAATCCGCCCTACGTTCAGGGCAATGTTTTCACTGGCTTTGACGAAGAAGCCTGCAAAATCATCAAGGATTTTTTGGACCACGACAAACAGGAATGCGAAGGCTGCGCCCTAAAGCACCGCTGTGTGGCTCACGAATGCGCCTGCACTTCTTTCTATACCACTGGTTCCATCGAAGGCGTTTCTCCGGAAGTCTGTACCCATGAGCGAATGCTCACAGAAATCACCGACGCCCTGGTGGAAAAACTGTCATAATGTCATCCCGGCCTTTGTGCCGGGATCTCCATTTTTCTAGTGACACATTCCTTCCCCATAAGTGTTATACTTGTGTATTGAATGATCTCGGTTTAACAAGGCCTTTATGAAAATTACGATTTTAAATGCAAGCCCACGTCCTAAGGGTAACATCAGCACTATGCTTCATACCATGGAAGAAGGGCTGCTGGCAAACGGCGCCCAAGTGGAATTTGTGGACGTAAGCAAACTTCAGGTTCGCCCGTGCATTGGCTGTATGAAATGCCGTTTAACGACTGTTTTGGCGGCGAACACCCCACAGCTTGTCGCGGGTTCGGTCCATAATGACTTTTCCGTTAGCCTTAATCTTCATCTGAAGGCGTGAAATGTAAATGCCTGTGCCGACTTGGCGGCCGTCATCGTTACGCATATTCCAGGTGAAGAAAATGCTGCTGTTGGGATGGTCCATGCAATTTCCATTTCCGCTTGCATCCTTGAAAATATCGTCATCGCACTTGATGGTGCCGGCGTGTCCGCCAACATATTCACCCAGGTGGCTGTAGTAGCGGGTTCTGTAGCTAAGAACAATGGCATCCTTGGATAAAATGGGAATGGCTCCGCTTAAGTACAAATTGTAGTTTGCGCTTGTCAAGGTTCCATTCTTCATTGCTTCGATAACTTCCTTGCTAACGCCTGCAGCAAGCATGTCCTTTTCAAGTTTTTCATCTCCCGATACAATGCGTTCGATGATTGAACCATAGGAAATGTCATTGGCGGTAGAGTCGGTTGTAGTCTCGATCTTTACAATGTCTTCGATGTACTTGTTAAAGATGACAAGAGCACCTTTTTGCTGAGAAAGCTTTTCTGTATAATTGTCGGCGGTGATTTCACCTGCAAGAATCTGACTGATTATCTTTTCACTTTCTGTGGAATCCAATCCCAACTGAATCAAGTAAGTTTCATCGAAGTCCCCATTATGGATAATTTCAAACAAATAGGTTTTTGCGCTATCCTTGCTGACCAAGGTGTCTGTATGGGTTGCTACGGATGTTGTGGCAAGGCTGTTTCTAAAGTTTTCAATGGCTTCCATTTCGGCCTTTGTTTCTTCGGTCATAATCTTGGAGAAATCAAAATCTACAAGGTTACCTTGCACACCGAAATCTTCACCGATTTGTTGGGCTGAACGTTCGTCGTTTGCTTCGATGAGCTGGGCTGTTGTGGTGGGGGTACCAGGGGCTGCCAAGCCAGTATCAGATACAACGATAATAGAAGGGCTCAGGTTAGAAATATCCTGGTCACCGGTAATGGGAACCCACGGGTTATTTACATGCGCAGGATTTCCGAACTTATCCTTGGCCAACTCGGCAACCACTTCCGTTGCGAAATGGACTTTATCACCATTTTCTGGATAGATTGTGTTTTCGTCCTTAAAGGAGAAAATAAGTACCATAGAGCTGTTGTTATTAATAAACAGGCTCGGTTCGACCGGCTTTTCGTTCTTACCGGATCGCATGCAAATGTACTGGAATATTTTGCGTCCGTCACTTTCGCTAACGTATTCACTGAACTTTACTGTCAATTCCCTGTTGCCATCGTTATTTGTCTTCTTAGAGGCAGAAAGGACAATGGGGCCAACACCATCGTGAAGGGTATTTGTGATGTTAGAAAATACGTGCTTTTTACCGCTCTTGTCGATGTAGGTGTAGCCGGTAACAACCATGCCATCATCAGCACCAGAAATAGAACCGGTGTACACACTTTCGCTAAATCCGCAGGATTCTGCGCTGCAATTCTTTGCCGTGATAATAATGTCGGTCTTGTTTGCCAGCAGCTTGATGTCTTCCTTTTCTACGGTATAGGCGGAACCAAAAATCAGTTTGAGGCTTGTAAGGCTTGTGCTTTCGTCAAAGGGTGTCTCGAATCTGATAAATACACTGTCGCCGCGGCCGTCGCCATTTCGGTCGAAGATGGTTGCAGTCTGAATCTTGGGAATGGGCGGCAAACTAAAGTCAAGGTCGGTCCATCTAGATTCAGAAGCGCTGATGTTCTTGGGGATAATGGAAATTGCAGCGCCAGTGAGTGCATCGTTTGCACGGATATATATGACCGCGCGCTTATTGGAATCAAGGGCCACATATTCGCCAGCCTTAAGGAGCGTGGAATCGGGGCCGAGAATGTCAATCAAGGGGTTGCTTGCCTTGACCGTAAAGAATTTGTTCAGTTCTGTAACCGTAGCGGCCTGATCCTGGAATGTAACGTAGACTGGATAAATCTCCCCTGCCCAATTTCCAATTTGCTGGACGTTTCCAGAAACCAAGGAACCCATAACGTTCCACGTTGTATCGGCGAAAGCAAAGCTGGGAATGCCGCGGCCAGGAATGGTAATTTCAATGGTGGTGGTCTGGTTCACATCGGACTTAAGCGTAATATGCAAGAAGTAGTGACCAGAACGGAGCGACATGCTGTTTACGATAGCTGCGGAGTCAATACTGAAGGTGGAATCATTGATGATGTTGATGCCTTCAAAGAACTTGCCTACAGAAAGGGTGGTGTCGATGTTATTGCCAATGAGCTTGAATGAGGAATGGCCGCCTGTAGTATCGGAGGTGGTATTTGCCTCGGCAGAGAAGTCGCAGCTTAAGGCGTCTCTCTTGTTGATCTGCCAAACGTCAAATCTTTTGGTTGTGCCCACAACGTCACTGGTAAGGAACAGGCTTGCGTCTGCCTTCAAATCCATGGACGTGCGCATCTTAAAGTTGCCCTGCACCTTGTATCGTTCGGTGTAGAAGATATTAAAGGTGTAAGTGGAATCTTCGATCAAGCCCAGAGTATCCAGGTCCACGGCGCGCTTACGTCTGTCGTGAACGCCACCGATGTCTACTACCAGCTTTCCATCAATAAATACCCACACGTCATCGTCACCCAGGAATTCGAAATACTGGCCGCGAACGTACTGGAACTTGGCCTGAACCTTCATGGACATGCCGTAGTTATGATAGGCGTTCTTGCTGCTCTTGCCGCTCCCGTCAATGCCGGTAAAGCCGCTGGGAATAGAATCGTAGTAGGGGTTCGGAATTGTTTTTGCAGAATCCAGCCACTGGAAATCATCAATGAGGAACATACCGCCGCGGGCCTCCCCTACGGACTGGTCTGCGTCGCTATCCATCTGGGCGCGCCAAATGCCGTCGTCATCCATTTGCATGGTCATGTTTCGGCAGGTAGCATTGGTGTAACTCTTGCCGTTTTTAACCACCAAGGTTTCCGGCAAAAACCAACGATCCAGATGATCGGCGTTCTTACATTTTCCCTTCCAGTTGAAATTCTTGTTGCGTACAGGAACGCCGTTCTTGCCCAGGGTGCGTTCCACCATGCCTTCCAGAACTTGATCTAAGCTTGATTGATAGTCTGTTAAGCTACGGTCTTCTTCGTAGTATTCCTTGCTAGAAATGGGAGAATTGGGCCAGCACAGATTGACGTTATCGCCGCCGAAGTCCATGCTAATACCTTCACCGCCGTAGACGTCGGTGCAATGATCTGCATTGGTGCCCAGATTGCAAAGGGCTTGTTTACGGGTCTTGGGATTGTATTTTTCAACGTTGTCGCGGCTGCCGTCGTACCAGTCGAACATCATGACAGGCAATTTCTTGACGGGGCAATCACTCAAAACGCCAGGATATTTGGTGAAAAGTCCCGGTTCACCGGCCTTGGAGCCTTGAATCCAGAGGGTATCCCCTTCGTTTGCGATGCTATCCAAGACGATGGCGTTGTCATAGGCGTCTTGTTCGGAGTTGTAGAGACCTTCGCTACCCAGGAACTTGTTGCCGATGGTCTGCCTGAAATAGACTGCGAACTCGTCGGAGGGCCTTGTGGTTTTCAACTGGTACCAACCGCAGTAATTATCTACGGAAGTCATGACGCCTACCGAGTCGCCGTTAACAAAAAGCACGGCATTGGTATTTGTCCAGGGAGCTAAAAATCGGATGATTTTACTGTTTCTCTGTTTGTCTACAGTATTGTTGTTTGTAGGCGCTGCATACACATTTGTCAATGCAAATATAAAGCACAGCCAAAATAAAGCTGCAATTGAGCTCTTTCCCATTTTACACCAAATCCTTTCTTTTTCACCAACCAAGACAAAAAATGCTTTAAGAATGAAAAAATGTGCAGTATTTGGATAATGGAATATTAAAGATTCTGTGTTTAAAATGTGTTAAGGACTTTATTTCACGACTTTCAGGAGCAAACTGCGGCGGGATTGGTCCTTGACTTGTACGATGTAACTTTGGCGGCTGAAACTGCTTAAAGGTATCGTTGCGGGGCCGTTAATCTGGCGACGGGTCAGCAGCACACCTTGCAGGTCGCGGATAGTCAGTTCCATGGGCAGAACTGGAGCAGTGATATGTAGGTCTCCCCCGCTTCTTGATACGTGAATTAGGTGCGGCGTTGCTTGCAGAACGATGATTGAATTCGTGGTGTCGCGACCTGTCGTATCAACATTGGATGTGTCTGCGGTACTTGTATCCACCACACTTGTATCCGGCTCCACAAAAGGATGGTCCGGATCGTTCACCACCAGCTTGAAGGTCATCTTGCTTTCGCAACCGGAGCCATTGACGAATGTGGTCTTGTAGTAACCACTGTTCTGCCACTGTAAATTCTTGAAGCGGACTTCGCGACCCAAGTAATAGAAGTTATCAGGGCCACTCCAAGTCCAGCGGCCACCATCCCAAGGATGAGGGCCAATGACCAGAGAATCGCCGGGATTGACGGTAATTTCGGTACTTTCGTTCCAGCCACCATCGTGAATCTTGACGTAAGGAATAATGGTATCTGCAGCACATTTTCCTTCGCCCTTCACACCATCAATAATCATGGTAACCATGGATTGGGCCGCGGCGGTAACATTCAGCGAACCACCCGAGATAGCGATGTCAGCATCTGCCTTCAATGCGGCAGGCAAGGTAAAGCGATTGACTTTTGCCTTGGTTCCTACGGCGTCAAACTTGCTCAAATCAAAGGTGTATTTCGCATCGGTGCTGCCAGTATTCAATACCACCAGCACCAAGGAACCGTCTTCGCGGATAGCTGCCAGGGTGTTGCTGTTGTCGCTATCGATAAAGCGGGAGCCTGGGCGAATGGCTCGACTAAAGGCGGCGTGCATGTAATAACGGGGTGCATAGCTAAAAGTCTGGCTCTTGTGATTTGCTGTAATGGTGCGCCAGTTCTCCGCCGGGTCAGAAAGCTGCCAATCCACCCAAGCGCTGGCGTGCATGTCTCGCAAGTCGTGGAGAATCACGTCCGCCATCCAGAGGGTAATATCCAAATCGCCGCTACGATGGAGTGGGCCGGATTCAGACTGCCAAATACGCTTGTCGTTGGCAAAGGCGGCGTTATACAGCTTGCCGCGGGAATCGTAGCCGGAATAGCTGTGAGTGTTCACCTGGAACATATAGGATTTTGCTTCGTCGCTGTAACTGTTGAAGCGGGCCAAGGCGTCACCGATGTTGGATTCGTCGGCGGCACTGACAGAGGTCTCTGGGAAGAGTCCCTTTTTCTTGAGGGCCTTCCCCAGTTCCACAATCATTTCGGACTGTTTGTTCTTGAAGCCACAGCCTTCCTGGTCGCCGTTGGCCTTCCACCAGCCAGCACTAGGTTCGTTGAAAGGTTCCACAGTGCGGAAGGTGATGCCCCATTCTTCCTTGAAATGCTTTGCCACTTCGGAAAGGTAGTCGGCGAAATCGTCAAAGTAGTCGGACTTCAGGTTGTCTGCGCCGTTGACGCCACCAGAAACGCAGCCGCTGTTGGTCATCCACCAGGGAGGGGAATTGGAGAAAGCTTCGAAAATGGGATTCTTTACCTTCTTGGCTAGGCCGAAAAGGATGTTTCGTTGGGTGGGGTCTGCGGTCCAGTCGAAATCGCCTTTTTCAGTGGGCTTGTACCCGGGAATTGCGGCTCCCCCGTCGCCCTTGGTCAGGTGATTATGTCCTGGCTGGTCTCCCCCGCCGATATTGTAACGGAAAATGTTGTAGCCCAGGCCCGAATCCGGGTCTGCAATGGCTCCCAAAAGTTTGGTGTAATTGGCTTCGCTCCAGCCGCCGGCCAGTTCCGCCCACCAGCAAAGACTGGTGCCCCAGCCTTCGAAATGCTGGTACTTTTTGCCAGGATCCACCACAACCTTGGTCTGTGCGTTTGCCCCGCCAAAAGCGAGAGCTGTAAACACAGCCGCCCCAATAAACTTTTTACCCAATCTCATGAACATAAAAATCTATTATTTTCCTCTAAAACGGATAAAAAATATGCCTCCCCCATGGACAAATTATCCTATCAAAATGTTCTTTTGGTTTACTAGAGCGCCTTATAAAACATATATTCCCATTAAGCAAGGCATTTGCCGCGCAGATAGGTTGGGTTTTTATGAATTTTAAGAGGTTTTTGATTGGTTTTGGCGTGTGTGCCTCGGTTTTTGGAGTTGCTAGCGCTGCCAGCGTCTCGGATTGTGCGTCCAATTTGAAAATTGACGGTGTTCTGACCAATCTTTATAAGGATTTGAAGTTGCCGGCCAACGGTTCGGGGATTTCTGGCTGCGAGAACATGCGTTTTTACTGGACCTCCAGCGATACCACCTTTTTGAAGAACGACGGAACCATTGCAGCCCGCCTCGTCAACCAGAATAAGACGGTGCAGCTGTCCGTGAACATCACCGACGGAACCCAGTTCGAAACCAAGAAGTTCGACGTTTCCATTCACGGTTACGAACCCTATTCCAACTATCTTTTCATTTATTTCCCGGCCAACGACAACGAGAATATCTATTACGCCATCAGTAACGACGGTTACAATTTTGCTGCCATGAATGGTGGCAAGCGAGTGGTGGCCGCCGATACGGTCGCCCTGAAGAAGGGACTTCGTGATCCCCATATTTTGCGCGCACCCGACGGCTATTTCTACATGGTAAATACCGACATGAAGAGTGCCGAAGGTTGGTCGAGCAATCGCGGCATGGTGCTGATGCGCTCCAAGGATCTGGTCAGCTGGACTCACAGTACGGTTCATTTCCCGGACAAGTACAAGGGTACTAATTTTGCCAACGTGACTCGCGTGTGGGCTCCCGAAACTATCTGGGACAAGGATTATCAAAATGCCGACGGCAGCAAGGGCCGCCTGATGATTTATTTCTCCTTGCTGACCAACGACGGGACCATTCCCTACGATAAGGTTTATTACCTGTACGCCAACGACGACTTTACCGATGTTCTGGGCAAGCCCACCTACTTCTTTGACCGCGGTTCCGCCACCATCGATATGGACATCGTCTACAACGACAACGACGGACTTTACCATGCCTTCTTCAAGAACGAGGGCGACGGCGGCATTTGCAAGACTACAGCCAAGACTTTGACGGCCCCCGCCGGCAAGGAAGGCTCCCAGTGGAGCAAGCCCAGCGGCACTCTGCAGCAGACCAAGGAAGCGGTGGAAGGCGCTGGCGTCTTTAAGCTGATCAATCAGGATTCCTGGATTCTTATGTACGACTGCTACATGAACGGTCATTATCAATTTACCAGCAGCCCGGACCTGACCAACTTTACCTTTGTGCAAGACACCAAGATGGCGGGGGCATTTACGCCTCGCCACGGCACCGTGCTGCCCATTACCGCCGAGGAAACCGCCCGCCTCATGAAGGCCTTCCCCACTGCGGATTTTGAGCCCAAGGTGATTGACATTCCTGAAACTGTTGCCAAGTTGGATGACGGCCAGGTGGCTGTGAAGCCTTGTTCCGGCACAAAAATTGTGCCTTATGTAAAGGTTGGGGATAGTTGGACAGAGACTACAGACCTTTTGGTAGAACCGGGTAGCAGCATTACCTTTGGCCCCCATCCTTGGGACGGGAAGATTTGGAGTTGGAGCGGTCCTGCGGAATTTGGTGCAACCACCCGCGAAGTCGCCCTGAATGATTTGCAGTGGCAGAACAGCGGCATTTACACCGTGGAATATACCAATGAAACGGGCTGCAAGAGCTATGAGAAAATCAAGGTTGTGGTGAATGATCCGGAACACCCTTATGTGGAACCGGAGGAACCAGACACAACGTTTGCCGATACTACAGAAAGCATCGGCCGCTGGAACGTAGAATTTATCGCAGTTCCAGTTCGTGTGCAGTATTTCAACATGAATGGAAAACTACTGCCCGGAAAGCCCAAGCAGCCTGGTATGTACCTTCGCAGGGAATACCTAAATAATGGCCTTGTGCGCGTCACAAGGACCAAAGTTCAATAGTCTTAACGAATCTACTTTTCTTCTGCGGCGTCCTTAGACTTTGCTACAGACGCTGATGCTTCATGCTTTCGCCTGGGAACGAGGTGCCGCTTGACGGGACCATTCCCTGCATGGGTTGGCATCGCTTTCGCCTTTGCCGAGAGAGTGTTCGTGACGTGGGTTTCACCCACGGATTCGCATTGACCGGTAAATAGGTGATGGTTCATTGCCATATGTATTTAAAAGATACTACACTTTTTCGATTTGTCAAGTTTTGCTAGATTGAGGGTTGAGGTAAGATATCCTATGTGCAACTGTTCCAACATGATTGCTGTTTGTGGTTTAAACTGCGAAACTTGTGACGCTTATATCGCCACCAAGAATAACGACAACGAACTTCGCGCCCAGACCGCAAAGAAATGGGCCGAGATGAACAATGCTCCGGAAATCACAGCGGAAACTATCAACTGCACTGGATGCCGCGGTAATGGCGTCAAGTTCTATTTCTGCAGTCACCTCTGCCCCATCCGAAAATGCGCTGTGGAAAAAGGCTTTGATCATTGCGGCCAATGTACAGAAATGGACCGCTGTGAAACGATCCAGATGATACACGGCAACAACGCCGAAGCAAAAAATAACCTTTATGGATTGAAATAAATCATCAAAATAAAAAAATGGGGTACTAAACAAACGATTCTACTTCTTTTAATACCCTAAAATTTAGTTTGTATTTGATATTTTTTTGTGATTTTACGAAATAGGGGCTTTACATGGTTACTAAATATCATTTTTCCATGATTTAGTACCCTTCTTTGTGTTCCCAAAAGCGATTTTACGAGAAATTTGTTTAATTTATTTGTATTTCGGGGTACTAAGTAAGTTCATTTCACCTGTTTAGTACCCTATTTTTAGAAAAAAGCCCTATGCATTCCCAAAAAAATCTAAAATGAGGTGGCATTTTTTCTTTGGTCAGGTGTTTCAACAGTAAAAAAAAACATCCTCTCAGGAGAAAAAAATGAAACGTGTATTTATTGGCTTGATCGTTATTGCCATCGGCGCTTTGATGCTGCTGAGCAACATGGGAATTGTATCCCTCGATTGGATCCGCCAGCTGGAATGGAAACTCTACATCGCTCCCGCACTGATTGTGTTTGTGGGCCTGGTCATTATTTTTGGCAAGGGCAAGAAGTGCTGTGGCAGTAGCGATAGCGATGACCATATGTTTGAAAAGGCCGCGGCAGAAGCTATGGATGAAAATGGCTTTGTGAAAATGGAATCGTTCCTTTCGGGTCAAAAGTGCAATCTGAGCGGTGAAAAGTTTACCGGTGCAAGGCTCACATCCTTTTTAGGTGGCGTGTCCCTGGATTTGCGTGAAGCTGAAATCAATGACGGTGCGTTTATCAAAGTCAGTGCCCTGGTTGGCGGTGCCGAGATTTATGTTCCCCGAGATGTGACCGTTAAGGTTTCTTCTGCATGCTTCTGCGGTGGCGTAAAGAATGTAAAGCCCTTGAATTCTCAAACTTCCAACAAGGTTCTTCTTGTGCGTGCTGAATGCATGTTCGGCGGCGTTGACATTAAGTACTAGAAAAGTAAAGAACATCCCATGCGTGTTCTGAGATTAGAAAATAAATAGAACTTACTGTATAACCAAAAACACAAACGGCCGCACTTGATTGGTGCGGTCGTTCTAATTTGATGAATTACTCGATGGTTAAATATGTATCGTAGTAGATGAAGGGACGCTTCTTCTTGCGCTTGAACTTGCCCTTTCCTCCGCCTTCCAGTTCGGAAAGTGCATCCTGGAGACCGCCCATATCCACCTTGTTGGGGTCGTCCTGTTCTTCGTCCGGTTCCTTGACCTTGAAGTAAGGAATCACCATGTCGAAGTCTTCCTTGTCGGCGTCCTTTTCGAAGTTGAAGGAGTATTCGGTTTCGGTGTTGCCGTCCTTGACGCGCTTGCTGGAAATGCTGATGCTCATGAGTCGTGCGTTCAAGGTCACTGCGTCAAATTCGATGCGCATGTCAAGAGCGTATTCTTCCAGAGGGAGCGTAGTTCTGGAGAAGCAGAAGTCACCGACGCTATTGAACACACCGTCCAGTTCCACACCGTACTTCATCAAGTCGCGGAGCATTACGTGAGTTGCACCGTATTCCATTGCCTTGAGGGTGAACTTGGATTTCACCATGAGCTGCTGCAACTTCAGAGAGTACTTGTCCAGGCGAGAAGCCAGGTTCATTTGCATTTTAAAATCTTTTGCCATAATAATTCCTATAAATCCAGTGCAAATATAAATAAAATGGGGTGTAGATTCTGTTTTGCGAACTTTAAATGTTGGTCTGCAGCTTTGGGATCATTTCGTCGGCCCATTCCTCGAAGGTATCGTCGGCGATGTGGGCCTTGGCCTGCTGCATCAGGTGAATGTAGAAATGCAGATTATGAATCACCGAAAGAGTCCACCCGAGGGGCTCTTTTGCTTTATGCAGGTGACGCATGTAGCCGCGGCTGTAGTTGCGGCAGCAATAGCAATTGCAGTTGGGATCCAGCGGGGTGTCGAAATCGTGGGCGAACTTCTGGTTCTTGTAGCGGAGAACGCCCTGGCTGGTGTAAACCAGACCATCCTGGGCGTTTTTGGCAGGCAGAATGCAGTCGCACATGTCTACCCCACGCTTGATCAATTCCAGAAGATTCCAGGGAGTGCCTACACCCATCACATAGCGGGCGCGGTCTTCGGGCAAGTGGTCTGTACAGAAGTCCGCAATCTCGTACATGGTTTCCACAGGTTCGCCTACGGAGAGTCCGCCCATGGCGTAACCATCGGGACCAACTTCCTTAAGCGCCTCGATAGATTTCAGACGAAGTTCCTTGTGCATACCGCCTTGGACAATGCCGAAAAAGTACTGCGGGTAGCCGTGAATGGGCGGATTCGCTTCCAGCCATTCCTTGGCCTCGCGGGTCCACTTCAGCGTCAGCCGGAGGGATTCGTCGGCCTCTTCCAAGGTGCTGGGGTACGGCGTGCATTCGTCAAACGCCATGATGATATCCGCACCGATTTCCCGCTGGGCCTGCATCACACTCGCCGGCGTGAACATGTGCATGGAACCATCCAGCAGACTCTTGAAGCGGACGCCTTCTTCGGTAATCTTCCGGAACTGCTTGAGACTCCACACCTGGAATCCACCGCTATCCGTAAGCATGGGACCGTTCCAGTTCATGAATTTCTGGACGCCTCCCGCCTCCGCCACAATCTTCGTACCCGGACGCAGGTACAAGTGGTAAGTGTTGGCCAAAATGATTTCCGCTTCCATCTCCTTGATGTCGCGGCTGGTAATCCCCTTGACCGTCGCATTGGTGCCCACCGGCATAAAAATCGGCGTAGTCACGTCACCGTGCGCCGTGTGGATCACGCCCAGTCGGGCCTTGGACTTCTTGGATGTTTTTATCAGTTCAAAAGGATTGGAATTCATTAGGGGGAAAGGTAGAAAATCTGCAGACGATTTCCTTGGCGGATTAGGTAGGTTCCGGCGGTTTTGAATTTTGCGTGCAGCGCGCTTTGAATGGTTTCGCCACGCAGCTGATTCAATTGCAAGGTTCCCAGGTAGCGGCCCTGCAGATCGAAGATGGTTGCCTCGCCAGAGATCACCTTGAATGTTGCGACGTTCGTGATGATAGAAGCAGAGCCTTCGGAACTGCTGGATTCCGCGACAGAATTACTAGAAGCAGTAGAACTGCTGGACTTGATCATTCCGAATTCATAAGCGCCCAGGTCCGGGGCCTCACCCACAAAAAGCTGGCCAATGTATTCGCCCTTGTCGATGGCGCGGCTCCCCTCCTTCAATTTCAAGAAGTTCAAATCAGGAACACTGCCATCAGGATTTCGCGGGCCAAGAATTCCAGGGATCTTGGAGAGGTCTTCGCCAGTCACAGTCATGCTGGGGTCATCGAGACTCACAAAGTCGTCTTCCGTCAAATCCAGATTAAAGTTCCAGGTGTTGTTTTCGCCGGCAGGGCAATCTACATACACATCGTGAGTTGCATCCTTCATCCAGCAAGATCCAATCTGGGAATTCTTATTCGGGATGGCGATGTTGTTCTTCAGCACGTGGGCGTTGTCGCCAAACAAGGGCATCACATCTGCCGTGCGATTCAGATCCGCATCATAGGTAGTGGAGGCCATACCAAATGAACGGTCTCCGTTTTTATAAGCGGTGTTGTTGATCCAAGTGCTGCCAGCATTGGTATAATTGGAATAAAAACCGTTAGCTACGTTTTTCCAGGCCACACAGTTCTTAATGATATGATGGCCGGCACCTGTGCGACTGTAACCCATCTTAAATCCGTGGCCATTTACTCCCGGAGGCGTTGCGGTTCCATACTTGATATAACCGTTGCCCATGGCATAGCTGTTTTCTACAATGACAGGGAATTCCTGCGCAAGAACATCATAGCCATCGTCGCTATTCCACCAGGAACGGCATCCCACAAATCTTGTAGTGTCGCCGTCGTTCTGATAATGCACGCCAAAGCCGTCAGCGTTTTCGCCATCGCCCTGCCAGCCCGTGGGGTCGTAATTGTCGTGGGCGTCGCAGTTCAACACAAGATGGCCACCGCCTCCAGAGGCTCCGTCATGAATGAAAATTCCCGGGCCCGCATTATGATGGCTGTCGATTTGTTCCAGAATAATATGCTTACTGGCGTAAAGGAAAATTCCGGAATTGGAGTTGCACTTCATGGGAGTGTTGCGGACTTCGAAGCCTTTCAGATGCAGGTATTTTGCCTCAACAACGATAGGCGAAGTTGTCATGACACTATCGATGGTTCCCTTGTTCCTACAAGCTTGACCGATAGGGAGATTTGTGCCGTCAAAAATCGGGCGCTCCCCAGGGTACGCAAAATAATAAATGCGCTTGTCGTCGCTTTCGCCGCTGGCGGTCAAAAGAATGCCCGCCGTCATCTCGTAGCGCTTGTAGTAAACCGTGTCGTTCAGGTCGTAGACTCCCCCACGGATCCAAACCGTATCGCCAGGCTGCACAACGGCGTTGGCCTTGTTGAGTGAAGCGAAAGGCTTTTCCTTGGAGCCTTTATCGTTGTCGTTGCCGTCAACAGCCACATAGTAAGTGGATGCAAAAGCCTGGGCTACCAACAGGGCAAACCCTAACGAAAAAAAGAACTTCTTGTCCATAAACACCTCTTGCTTTCATTTATAGAAAATAAATGAAAAATCATCAACGGGGCAATTATGAACGCACTGCGTTCACTATTGGGTAAAGCGAATCTTTTTTGAAATATTTTCACTTAATAAAATCCAGCATTTCTACATAGGAAAGTCCTTTTATTTCCTTACCTGACTTTTGAGCATATTCACACAGCCTTTTAAGATCCATATTTAAAGATGGAGGAATCTTATACGGGTCAGGAAAAGGTTCAAGTTCCTTTTGAACCTTGGCAAGAGAAATACTTTTGTTCACATTTTCAAGACTCAGCCCTGACAACTCGGCTGTTTTCTCGATTCCTATCAAATTGACAACTTCAGAAATGACTTTCGGTATAACCAAAGAATCATTATTTGCAAGCGTATCCTTGAGATAGGTCCTTAGCCTTTGTTCATCATTATTATCAAGCATTTTGCCTCCATAATTTAGTGTTTACGCATTGCCTCCAGGAGCAGTTTTTCGTCGGGTAGGACTGATTTAAGTTTTTCAGGCATCGCCTTGTAGGTGGCTACACCCATGGGCTGGTTATAATCCTGAAGCAAGTATTCCACAAAGGTTTTGTCGGCATTTTGACAAAGTATTATGCCAATTACAGGATTCTCAGTAGACTTGCGTTCGTCAATATCTTGCGGGTTGCGCTCCCCCAGTTCCTCCACATTGATAAAATCCAGGAGATACTCGTCCTTGAACATCGAAATGGCCTTTTGCGCATGGAGCGTTTTCGGGAGTGTCAGTGCGAAATTGTTGGACATCTGCCCCTGGTGATGAAACAGATCTGCCTTAAGGTTTTCTCGCAGGGTGTACTTGTCCCAGTGATTCAAAACGGCCTGGTGGATGTAAAAAGAACGCTCTTCCAAGGAATCTGTTTTCTCTAAAATCTCCATATGATGTGAAAAACTGAGTGCAAGGAAATCGGAGAAGTTCAAAACTTCCGCCATTGGCGAACGATTTAAGTTTATTAGAGCGTGAATGGGTATAATTGGCGTTTTTATGTCAAATTCAGCCTTTTCCAATTCGCCCGCCATTGGCGGGCGATTTAAAAACTCTTCCCATTTCTCGTAAAATTGACGCATTTTCTTAATGCTTGTCGCTGAAAATCCCCTCAGTCCGGGTTTCAAGAATAGCAGACTTGATCTGCTGAACAATGTTATTGTAAATCGGACTGACCTTATCCATCTTGCCCTCCTCGCTAATGACTCCAAGTCAATTTGTGAGACAGCGTTTCTCATCTTCAGACAACTGTTCAATGTTTTCTACAATCTCCTGCTGACG
>JAKSID010000049.1 GCA_024399035.1 Fibrobacter sp.
GCCTGCAGTGCGGGTATTTGCCATACCTGGGCAGCGGATGGGCGCTGCGTTTCTCTTTTAAAGGTTCTTTTAAGCAATGCTTGCAAGTACGATTGCGCTTATTGCGTTAACCGTCGCACGAACGATGTTCCCAGGGCTACGTTCACTCCCAAGGAACTGATTGATCTAACGTTGGAGTTTTATCGTCGAAACTACATCGAGGGGCTTTTCTTGAGTTCGGCGGTTATTGGCACCCCTGATTATACTATGGAATTGCTGGTGAAGGTTGCCAAGGAACTACGTACGGTACATCGTTTTGGCGGGTATATACACTTGAAGTCCATCCCTGGGGCGTCTCCCGCTCTTTTATATCAGGCGGGGCTGTATGCGGACCGCAGTAGCGTGAACATCGAGATTCCTTCGGATAAGTCGTTGCAGTATTTGGCTCCCGAAAAGAATCACGAGTCCATACTGCGTCCGATGAACTTTTTGGCAGAGCGTAAGCTGGAGTACAAGGCGGACAAGTCCCGATTCGCCCCGCTGTTTCTGCCTGCTGGGCAGAGCACGCAGATGATTGTGGGCGCGTCCGGCGAAACTGACCTGCAAATCCTGACGCTGTCCAACGGGTTCTACCAGCAACAGCAAATGAAGCGGGTCTACTTCTCCGGTTACGTTCCCATCAATGCGGATAAGCGGTTGCCTGTCATTACCACAAAGCCCCCGCTGGTTCGTGAGCATAGGCTTTATCAGGCGGATTGGCTCATGCGTTTCTATAACTTCCGTTACGACGAAATTCTGGATGAACAGCACCCGAACCTGGATCTAGATTTGGATCCGAAGGTGGCGTGGGCGCTGCGTCATCCCGAAATTTTCCCCATAGATATCCAGACGGCGGACTACGAAATGCTGCTGAGAGTGCCTGGAATCGGAGTGAAGTCTGCGAAACTTATTGTGGCAGGGCGTCGCTACAGCCGCATTCGTCTGGAGGCTCTGAAAAAGATGGGGGTGGTCATGAAGCGAGCCAAGTACTTCATTTATCATCCCGACACACCTGCATCGCTCCGCAACCTTTATCCCGAGGTGATTCGCCCCCAGCTTGTCCGCCAACAGCTAATTGAACTACCAAAACCCCAGCAACTTGACCTCTTCCGCGACCAACCGCTGCTTTTGACCGCCTCCTAATGTCATTGCGAGCGGAGCGCGGCAATCGAAGCGGTTCTAAAATGCAATTAAAGCTCTAAAACGATTTTACAGGTACTATATGTTAACGATTTATTATGACTCAACTTTTGACGGTTTCCTCAGTGTGGTTTTTGAAATCTACCGCCAGCGCCTTGACGTGGGCAGCATCTGCCCGGATCGTTCCGCCGACGGCATCCCCGAGGATATGTTCCTGCAGCCCTTCCGTGTAGAAACCTCGGAGGAATCCGCCCGCAGGCTCAAGCGCGCCATCGTAAACGAGGCGGGGGAGGATGTGCTCCTTACGCTGGATGCGGCGTACCGTTCCGAGGAGCCCGGCATCGAGATGAAGATCTTCGCCTACCTCAAGCGCCTTTTCTCCGGCGTCGACAAGAAATTTGCCCGCAATCCGACTTCCGCCGAAATGCTTCCCCTTTTCAAGATCGCAGGCTCGGTCCGCCGCGAGGTGGGCGGCATGATTGGCATGGTCCGCTTCTCCAAGACTTCCGACGGTACGTATTTCTCCGAAATCGAACCCAAGTACGACATTCTGGAGTTTATGGTGGGCCATTTCCGTGGGCGTTTTGCCAATGAACGCTGGGCCATTTACGATTCCAAGCGCAAATTCGGGGTGTATTACGACGGCCATTCCGCCTCGGAGGTTTTCATTCCCAACTTGGAGGCGGTCACCGCCGAGACTCCGCCCGACATAATCACCCAGCTCTGGAAGGAGTATTACGATGCCATAGCCATCAAGGAACGATTTAACCCCCGTCTATTACGACGGTGTCTGCCGGTTCGCTACTGGAAGCATCTCCCGGAGCGACAACCTGGCGGATTGTCTAACCTTCAGTCTGGCGGATTGTCAAACCTTCAGCCTGGGGTGGCCTGCTAGGTTTTCTCGAATGCTTGGCTTTTCCGTCTGTTGATACAATATCTTCATTTATTTCAATGTAAATCAAAAATTGTGCTCCTTATCAGGCAAATAATTGTATCTTTATTTTGGTATAAAAGTTGGAGTTTGTGTAATGAATATTGTGTCAGCGAAACCGGGCTTCTTTGTTCAAGATCGTTACCTGTATAGCAAGGACAATGAAAAAGTTATTCTTCGTGGTGTTAACCACATGTTCATCTGGACTGACCGCGAAGGCAAAACCATTCCCGAAATTGCAAAAACTGGCGCTAACTGTGTTCGAATCGTCTGGAACACCCGAGGCCGCGTCAGCGACCTGGACCGTATCATTGCCCAGTGCATTGAAAACGGCATGATTCCTATTCCCGAAATTCACGATACCACGGGTAACTGGGACCGCTTGCCCGAGGCGTTGGACTTCTGGCTCCGCGAAGAGACTCTGCAGGTTATTTCCAACCATCAGCAGTACTTGATTTTGAACGTGGGTAACGAACCTGGCGACAAGGAACAGGATCCTGATGATTTTTTCATGGCTTATTCCATGATTGTCACGCGTATGCGTGCCGCTGGAATCCGTGTTCCCTTGATGATCGACGCTGATTTCTGGGGACAGAGCGAAAAGAACATTATGAACGTTGGTCCCCGTCTGTTGCAGGCCGACCCGGAACACAACTTGCTGTTCTCCATTCATATGTGGTGGCCGTCTGAACTTCACAATGCCGAGGCAACAGGCTACGCAACGGTAGAAGACCGCGTTCGCGGTGTGCTCAAGGATTCCGTCGAAAAGAAACTACCCCTGGTTATCGGTGAATTCGCCCCGGTTGCCGTTGGCGGTGCCCGCGAAATTCCCTACCATCTGATTATGTCCGAGGCCGAACGCTTGGATATCGGTTGGCTTGCGTGGAGCTGGGGTCCGGGTAACTTCGATAGTCCCGAAATGGATATGACTGTTCATGGATCCTTCAATACCTTGGTAAGCTGGGGTAAGGAAATCTGTTTTGACAGCCCTAACGGCATCCAGAATACCAGCGTTATTCCCAATTTCATTCAGAATAAGGACTATGTGACCGGTTCCTCCTTGGCAACTGGTGCAAACCTCGTCCAGAACGGCAATTTCTCTGCCGAAGAATCTCTTTCTGGCTGGACCACAGATTTCTGGGGCGGTCAGGCTGAAACTTCTGTCAAGGATGGCGAAGTCCGCTTTGACATCAAGAAGGGCGGCAAGGACTCCTGGAATTTGCAGTTCAAGCAGCATCTGGGCTTGATCAAGGGTACCACATACGTCTTTAGCATGCGCGCCAAGGCTGATAAGCCCCGCACGCTGAATGTGAACATCAAAAAGGATTCCGACGACTTTACTCCCTATGCCAACGGCCGTATTCTTGACTTGAGTACCAGCTGGCAGAACTTTAGCTGGAAGTTTACCATGAAGGAAGATACCGACATGGAAGCCCTGCTGATTTTCGATATGGGTGGCGTTCCCACGGCTTGGACTTTGGCCGACGTGTCCTTGGTTCAGGCTCGCAGTGTTGCCGATCGCCTGAACCCGTCTTTCCAGCGTAATGTGCAGAAGAACTCCGGCTACTTCAACGCTCCTAACGGTCCCTGGGAACTTCACCTTTACTCTGTGAAGGGCGAGCTCCTGGAGGTCATGGACAGCGGTAAGGGCGGCGAAGGCATGCGTGCCTATCCTCTTACAGACCGCAGCGGCATTCTGGTGGTCAAGGACCTGAGCAAGTAGACTCGCGACTTTTGAAAATGCAATTTTAAGCCCTGGCCGTACGGACGGGGCATTTTTGTACGTAACTCCTTGTGACTCATATCATTAGTTTTTGTATCGTTGTATCATAGATTTTCTTTAAAATACTCTAAATGATACGCAAAAACGGCTAAAAACTGAAAAATACGCAAAATTTGTATCTTGAACTATTGTTTTGTTGTGTCGTGAATTATATATTATGGGTGTATGAAACCCGTGATGGAATACAATAGTTTTCGCGTCTATATCCGCGATTATTATGCAGAACGCAAGGATCGTTCAGGTTTTACCTGGCGTGACTTTGCCAAGTCTGCGGGTTATTCCTCTCCGGTTTTCTTGAAGCTTGTTTGCGACGGCAAGTCCAACCTCAGCGATGTTGGTGTGGAACGTGTTGCTGCCGCCATGGGTCTGGTGGGTCTTGATCTTTCGTATTTCCGCCTGCTGGTGGCGTTCGATCAAGAAAAGGATTCCGCTGCCAAAAAGCGTATTTACGCCGAAATGCGTAAGCTTGCCAAGGAAAATTCCGTGGCGTTGGTGGGGGAGGACCAGTACGACTATTATGATAGCTGGGTGAATCCGGTGTTGCGCGAAGTGGCCCCCATGATGCCGGGCGCAACTCCTGCCAAGCTGGCCGATAAGTTTCTCTTCGATGTGGGTACAGCCCAGGTTAAAAAGTCCTTGAACATTTTGCAGAAGACTTCGCTTTTGCAGAAAAATGACGATGGCAATTTTGTTCAGGGCAACAAGGCTATTTCTACCGGCAGCCTGGAAGCTGCTTCTTTGGCGATTCGCGATATGCATCGTCAGATGGGCGAACTTGCGGTTAAGTCCCTGGACGAAGTTCCCGTGGCCGAACGCGATATTTCCGGCATGACCCTTGGTATTTCCGAGGCTGCCTTCGAAAAGATTTCCAAGGAAATCGCAGATTTCCGTCGTCGTATTAACGCCATCGTTCTGGAAGATTCCAACGAAGATCGCGTTTACCGTTTGAACGTTCAACTGTTCCCGCTTACAAAGGAACTTGGCAAGGAGGGCGAAAATGCTTAGCAAAAAGTATTTTTACGCAGTTTCCTGCGCATGTCTCCTTGTGGCCTGCTCTCCTAAGGAAGAATTGGGCGGTGGCGTTAGCGAAGAGACAAACAACTTTGCAGGCGTTCTCCTGGATGTTTCCGGTCAGCCGGTTTCTGGTGCAACGGTTTTGGCAAGGCACGTCTCTGTGGACTCCATTGCGTTCAAGGATACCACCGATGCCGAAGGTAAGTTTGGCTTTGCTTTGAAGCGTCGCGGCAACTACGCTTTGTCTTCTGTTTCTGATTCCCTGGCGGTTTACAAGACCATTGCATTCGATGGTTCTGACGTCAATTTGAACTTGACTCTTAGCAAGGCTTTGAACTACAAGGGGCGCGTGGCTTTGGATTCCGAAATCAAGCCCAAGAACCTGACTGTTTCTTTGCCGGGCTCCGATTGGAGCGCTAGCGTGGATTCTCTTGGTGAATTTGAGTTTGAGGCTGTTCCCGAAGGTACGCAGGCTTTGCTGGTTTCCTCTCCGGACCAGTATCACGCCGGTTCCGCCTTTGTCCTTTATTTGTCCAATGAGTCCAGCTTGATGGTTGGTCCGCTGCCCACTTCCATGATGTACAATCTGGACGAGGTGGATATTTCTACTGCGATTGACTTGGCACAGGCATCTGATAACCAGGATATTCAGCTGCCTGTTACCCAGGATTACGGCCTTATGAGCTGGTGGTCCATGGATAACTATAGGGATGCGGACGAAACGAAGGTTACAACCCTGGATTCCCGTAACCATACGGATGCTGCCGTGGTGTATTGCTCCGATTGCTTTGTTACAGGTAAGTCCGGTAAGGCTCTCCAACTGCAGTCTGCAAGTCAGTTTGGCGTTGTGGAAAATGACAAGGGTATTTTGGACAGTCTGACAGAAATGACTTTCGAAGTGGTGGTCAAGATTGATTCTATTCCGGCCAAGGGTTCCTACCGCAAGAATATGGTGGGTAAGCTTGGCTTTGGTTCCGAAGGCGATAACGATGTGTTCAGTTTCGCCGTGGTGAATAATGAATGTGGAGTCGAAGTTCCTAGTGTGGCGTTCTTCCTGGCTGACGGATCGGGGGATTCTCTCAGCTGTGAAAATGCAGTCGTTGCAAGCGGCGAACTGGAACTCGGTGCATGGGCAAACTATGTTGTCGTCTGGGATGGCGATAGCTTGAGTTTGTACAAAGACGGGATGCTGAATGCCACCAAAATGGTGTCGGTCAAGCTCCTCAATCCTTCCGAAGAACCCATTTTCTTTGGCAAGGAAGACATAAACTTTATGTTGGATGATGTGCGTTTGGGTGCAAAGGCTATCAATTCCGCAGATGTGCTGTACAGGTACTATCTCAGGGGAGGGAGTTTATGAACACTGTAGAAACTAACGTTATGGAAATGGCCTGCTTCGAGGTTAGCGAGCATGGCCGCCTCATCAGTGCCAACAAGCGCTTCTGCCGTTTGTTCGGTTTCGAGGAATCCGAAATTCCGTGGCATTACGTTACAGACTTGTACCGCCATGTACAGGACTGGGAAGCGTTCAAGAATGCCGCTGACAAGAACAGTTTTGTAATCCGAATGAAGAACCGCAAGGGCCGCAGCTTTAACTGCGACGTTATCCGCGAAACGATTCAGAAGCCTACCGGTGAAATCGTTTACCGTAACATCGTCCGCCGTAAGGGCGAGGCCGCCTGCGCTACGGATGTCGCTTCGTCGATGGCATCGGCTGTGGTTTTCCTCTGCCGTTGTGCTCACTGTGGCGAACACATTCGTGTGGCTACTGCCGCTGAAACCCACCTTAGAATGCTTTGTGACAAATGCGCTGTGCAGGCTTATCCCGAAGCATACCATGTGCGTGAAGGCCAGATGTAGTCTTAAAAGAGTCTCCTAATCATAGAACTAAAACCGTCGGCGTTGGATTGGGTTCCGTGCCGGCGGTTTTTCCGTATATAATGATGTGAGGGGCTCTGCCCCTCATGCTCCCCGGACTCACAAAAGTTCGTGCTTCGCCCAAACTTTTTCTCGTGTTTGAGGGCGGGTGAACCCGCTCCTCAAGGGGCGGAGCCCCTTGCGTCTACCCCCCCCTCCTTTTATAACATAAAAAGACGGCCCATCGGACCGTCTTTTTAAATTTTTGCTTTTTGTAGGATTATTCGCCGAAAGCGTCGTCTGCAGCGGCGGTAACCTGTGCTGCGTTTTCTGCGGTCATTTCGACTTCTTCAACTGCTGCTTCGGTAGCTTCGTCAGCCTTCTTGTCAGAGATGGAGAGCTTGCCTTCCTTGAACTTGTACATAGCGATAGTGGTGGGCTTCTTGGTCAGCTGAATGTAACCCTGGCCTGCCTGCTTGTTAATGAAGCGAGCTTCCTGGGCCATCATAACAACGGCGCGGAAGACGGAACCCTGGCATTCTTCACTTGCGTAAATATCGTCAAGATAAACTCTCTGATCGTCAGCCATCTTAGTACCTCAAGTTAAGGTTTGTGTTCCTACAAAAAATTCTCAAATGCTTTTTCCAAAACATTTGAGAAGTTTTGTTTTTAGAAGAGGGAGAGGGATTCGAACCCTCGTTACCGCGAGGTAAACACGCTTTCCAAGCGTGCGCCTTCAACCACTCGGCCATCCCTCCAAGGATGTGCGCCAAATATATAATTATATTGGGCGCTTGTCAAGGCATTTTGGGCTTTTTTGATAAAAAAAGTGCATTTTTTTTGAAAAAAGTCCAAAAATTTTCCTTAATACTTGCTCAACTCGTCCCAGACGACCTGCATCAGGGGTTCGATGGTCTTGGCGGTAAAGTCGAACTTGATGTTGGCGGTCTCGAACATGGTGGGCACAGAAACGCTGTAACCCAGGCTTTCTGCCTTGAAAAGGTCGTCGATGGCCTTTTGCGGGTCCTTCTTGAAGTTTGCCCATACTTGAAGGGCTCCAAGCTGGGCGATACCGTATTCGATGTAGTAGAAGGGGCATTCGAACAAATGAAGTTGCTTCTGCCACATGTTGTTGCGGATCTTTTCGAGTCCGGTATAGTCCACGCCGGCGTCGTAACGGTCCATGATTCCGGCCCAAATTTGTTCGCGATCTGCTGCCGTATGGTTGGGGCGGCTGTAGATTTCGTGCTGGAAACTGTCGATGCTTGCCACCCAGGGGAAAAGCCAGATCACGTCTTCAAGTTCCCCGCCTGCACTGCGAGCGATGGCTGCCTCATCGTTTCCGTAGAAAGGTTTCAGATTGCTCATGCCGATCAGTTCCATGCTCATGCTGGCCACTTCCGCAAACTCCGAAGGAACATCGCGGTAGGCGAGAATGGGTTGGTTTGCAAGGGCGAACTGATGGAAGGAATGTCCGGACTCGTGGAGCAGGGTATAGATGTCGCGGTCCGTCTTTGCAGAATTCATAAAGATGAAGGGCAGGCGGGATTCGTCAAAACCAATCTGGTATCCGCCGGGAGCCTTGCCCAGGCGGGAATCCGGGTCGATAAGCTTCTGTGCCTGCATCTGGCGGGCCCACTTGCCGGCCTGCGGGTGAATACTTTCGAAAATCTGGTCCACCTTCTCGATCAGCTCGTCACCGCTCTGGTAGGGGGCCAGCGGTTCGCGGTTCAGCGGATCTACGCTCAAGTCCCAGGGGCGAAGCTTTTCAAGACCCATCTGGGCGGCACGCTTCTTGTAGATTTCCTTGAGCAGGGGCAATACAAGCTTTTCTACGCTTTCGTGAAAGTCGCGGCAGTGGGCGGGAGTATAATCGAAACGGCGCTTGGCCAGATAGATGAAATCGATGTAGTCCTTGCAGTGTGCGTTCTTCGCTATTTTGTTACGAATTGAGAACAACTTATCGAAGGAATCGTTCAAGGCGTCCTTGTCTTGCATGCGGCGGTCCCACATGGTGCGCCAAGCCTTTTCGCGGAGGTCGCGGTCGGTGCGTTCCAGATAGGCGCTTAACTGTTGCATGGTCTTGACTTCGCCATCGAACTCAACGCTCATGCCACCGGTAATTTTCTGGTAAGCCTGGACAGCCTTCATTTCTTCAGTTTCCAGAGGGATGTTGTCGGGGGAGAACAAGTCCAGAGAAACCTGGATGCTCTTGAACCATACGCCGAATTCGTCCTTCAGCTGATCCTTGGCAGGATGGGCCATGAGCTTCTTGTTTAACTTGTCATCAAATTCGCTGGAAATAGGATCCACGTTCTCTACGAAAGATTCGTAGGCCTTGGCTGCAGCTTCGTCGGCGGTGTTGCAGGTCATGGCTACGTAACGGCGGCAGCTGACTTCTTGCAAAACGGAACCAAGCTCGCTCCACTTCAAAATCCAGGCGCGGAGCGCATTTGCGTCGTTAGGAATTTCTTCGTCAAGCAACAGCTGGAACAGCTTGGTTACTTGTTCTACGTCGTCAACGTTAAAGTTTTCCGGTACAAATTCACGTTTCATCTTCAATCCTTCTAAGATCACAAATCTTCTTTATTCAGCATGCAATATACTTAAAATCGACCGTAAAAAAATCCGACCTTCGCCATTGTAGGGGAGGCCGGACTTTTTCAAAGTTCCTGGGCTTGCCGAAGGTTGTTCGGGCAAACCTCTCTGCGATTACTTCTTTTCTTCGTCAGCGTGGCAGGGGCAGCGATAGCAGTCGCCAGTTTCTGCGTAGTCCTTACCGGTCCAGCAGAAGGTGCACAGCTGATCTTCCGGAAGACCGATGGCCTGGATCAGGTCGTCGATGCGCTGGAATGCAAGAGTAGTCAGGTTCAGGTTGCGACGGATGTAGTCCACCATTTCCTTGTATTCCGGGGAATCCGGATTGGTGTACTTATCCAGATCTGCATTTTCGCCTTCCTTTTCACGGATGTAACGACGAGTGATCAGGTCGTACACGCTCTTGGAACGGGAGAAGTTGATGAACTTACAGGGGTAGACAAGGGGAGGGCAGGCAATACGCATATGGGTTTCCTTACAACCCATAGAGTACAGCTTTTCTGCCTGCTTACCCAGCTGAGTGCCGCGGACGATGGAGTCGTCGCAGAATACCAAGCGCTTGTTGTCGATGAGGCCCGGAATAGGAATGAGCTTCATGGAAGCTACATGTTCGCGCTGACGCTGGTCCTGAGGCATAAAGGAGCGAGCCCAGGTCGGAGTGTACTTGACGAACGGACGTGCGAATTTGATGCCAGCTTCGTGTGCGTAGCCAAGAGCATGAGAGGTACCGGAGTCAGGGATACCGCAAGCAGCGTCGGCTTCAGTCGGGGTGCGCTTTGCAAGTGCGGAACCGCAGCGATAGCGGGTCATTTCAACATTGCGGCCTTCGTAGGCAGATGCCGGATAACCGTAGTAAACCCACAGGAAGGAGCAGATAGCCATCTTCTTGCCCGGTTCAACCAGGGTGTTGATTCCATCCGGGGTCAGTTCGGCAATTTCGCCGGGGCCCAGATCGCGGAGGTGGTCGTAGCCCAGGTTGGGGAGAGCGCAGCTTTCCTGGACGGCGATAACGGAACCGTCCTTCTTGCCAACGATAATGGGAGTACGGCCCCACTTGTCGCGGCTTGCGTAGAACTTGCCGTTGCTGTCCATGACCAGCACGGAGCAGCTACCCTTGATCTTCTGCTGAACGTAGTTCAAGCCTTCCACGATGGAGTTCTGGGTGGCGATCAAGGCGGATACCACTTCGGTAGGACCAACCATACCGCTGGTGGTAGAATACTGGAGCTGCATGCAGTTGTTCTGGAACAGTTCGTTCTTCAAGTCTTCGATGTTACTGATGAGGCCTACGGTGACCAGGGCGAAAGTGCCGTGCTTGCAGGTCATTACCAGCGGCTGCGGATCGGTATCAGAAATGACACCCAGGCCCACGTTGCCAGCGAACTTTGCCAGGTCGTTTTCGAACTTACTGCGGAACGGAGTGTTCTGGATGTTGTGAATGGAACGATGGAAATTGCCATCAGCCTTCAGAACAGCCAGGCCACCGCGGTGAGTGCCCAGATGAGAATGATAGTCAGTACCAAAGAAAAGATCGGTAACGCAATCCTTCTTGGAAATAACGCCACAAAAGCCGCCCATATGTGCTCCTTAAGAATGGGGATTTTACGGCGAAATAATAGAAATTCTTATAGAACCTTAAAGATTTAATCTATAAGATTAAGAAAAAAATAAGCCTCCCCTAGCTGGGAGACTTTGTTGCCGATAATGCGGATTATGTAAACCAAACTCTATTCCAAAAAAGGAAATTCTAATATCTCATTTCGCCGTTGAAGAACATATCGATCTTTTCAAGGGCTGCGGAAAGCTGTTCCTTCTTGATGCGGAATTCGATGTCCTCGCCTACGACGGTAATGATTTTAAGCTCCACGAGAACCAGCAGCATTCTCTTGGCTTTGTTCAGCGGAATGTTCATAGATGTGCTGGCGGCTTCGATCGTCATCTGGACTTCGTTGTTCTTCATGGCGTTGAAAACGAAGTTCTTCAGCTTTGCCTTGATGTTGATGCTGTTCACGGAAAGCTCCAGCACGCTTTCTTCCAGGGTGACCACATGCTGCTTAATCGTCTGCATGCTGTTGTCCTGGAGGATGATGCTCTGGGTCTGGCTTTTGATGGCGCTAATGGTTTCGTCCTGCTTTTGGATGGAAACTCTGAGCAAAAGGCTTACGTACACCACGGCAACGATGAGTACGACCAGGAGGATTGCAATGAAGATCATATTTCGGATTCCTAATTCGAATTTTGTCTTTTTCAATATATAAAAAGAATCCTGTAAAGAAAAGAACCCCGCCGCGTCCGACGAGGTTCCCTGACTGAAAGATTGCTATCAATGTTATATAGCAACTTGCCGACGTTCGCCGGCGGTTCAAAATTTAGGTATCACACAAGGGTTTTGGAGCGATTCCGGTTCATTTTGACAACCGCTGCTTGCAAAATGCGTTATTATGCCAACAATTGTTTGCAAAATGCTGCTTCGCTAGGTCTGTTTTTCAATTTGAAACATGTTTTTGATCAATTCCCCGGTTTGATCTCTGTTTTTGCATGTTTTGGCCTTGGCACGTTTTTTGCAGTAGAAAGGGCGTATTTTAAACAGATATGGGAGTAATCCCTGTATATTACACAAGGAATTATATAAAATGGCTGACGAAAATTTGCAGGAACCTACCGCTGAAGAACGCGCAAAGTTTGAACAGGACCTTGAAAATATCATGAAGCAGGCTGCCGAGGCTGAAAAGGCCCAGGCTGCTGGCGACAATTCTTCCGCCCAGGACTCCCCTGCCGACGCTTCTGCCGAACAGTCCGCCGAAGCCACGGCCGAACCTGCCCCCGAATCCACGGAATCTGCCGAAGACATCCTGAAGGCTGAACTTGCCGCCGCCAACGATCGCAACCTGCGCTTGATGGCCGAATTCGACAACTTCCGCCGCCGTAGCGCCAAGGAACAGCTTGAAATTATCGAAACCGCCAACGGCAAGCTCCTGGAAAAGCTTTCCGAAGTGCTGGACAATTTCGAACGCGCCTTCGCCGCCGAAAACAAGGCCAAGGATCTGGAAACTTTCGAAAAGGGCATGCAGATGATCCACGACCAGTTCGCCAAGGTTCTTGCCGACGCTGGTCTCGAACAGCTGGATCCCACTGGCGAAGAATTCGACCCCAACTGCCACGAAGCCTTGATGCAGCAGCCTTCCGAAGACATTCCCGAAAATCACGTGGTGACTGTTTTCATGAAGGGTTACAAGCTGAAGAACAAGATTCTCAAGCCTGCCAAGGTCATTGTTTCCTCCGGCAAGCTTTAATTTGTAAACAGAACGTTATTGAGATTCTTGCAAAGGAATGTGTTTTCCATAGGGTAATTTGATATCCTATGGAACTTATCTTTATTTCCGGTGTATAACAATCTGGAGATAAAGATGTTTGGGAAACTCTTATCCGTTACTTCTGTGCTGGCTTTGGCTGGAGTGGCCTTTGCCCAGCAACCAATAATCACAACCAACTACACGGCGGACCCGGCTCCCATGGTGCATGGGGACACGGTGTACCTTTACACGACCCACGACGAAGATAACGCCGAAGGGTTCGTGATGTATGATTGGCTGTTGCATACTTCCACGGACATGGTCAACTGGACTAGCCACGGGGCTGTGGCCTCCCTGAACGATATCAAGTGGAGTACCAAGACCAATGGCGCTTGGGCCGAGCAGGTTGTATTCCGCAATGGCAAATGGTACATGTACGTCCCCATTCATGGTAACGGAATTTCTGTCCTTGTGGCAGATAATCCCTACGGCCCCTTTAAGGAACCTCTGAACAAGGCCTTGGTTTGGCAGCGGGAGCATTGGAACGACATCGACCCCACCGTATGGGTTGACGATGACGGCCAGGCCTACATGTACTGGGGTAATCCGGATTTGTACATGATCAAGCTTAACGAAGACATGATCAGTACTTCCGGCAATATTGTTACCCATCCCAAGGTCAAGGATTACCAGGAGGGCCCTTGGTTCTACAAGCACGATAATCATTACTATATGGCTTTTGCTTCCACCTGCTGTGCCGAAGGTATCGGCTACGCCATGAGCGACTCCCCCACGGGTCCCTGGACCTACAAGGGCGACATTATGCCCCATTCCTCCCGCAGTAACGGAAACCACCCGGGGATTATTGACTATAAGGGAAAATCCTACGTTTTCGGCCATCATTACCAGCTTTGGCACCAGAAATCCGATAAAATGGGCCTTAAGTTCCAGCACAAGGAACGCCGTTCTGTTGGCGTTGCCGAAATGAAGTATAATGCCGACGGAACCATCCAGAAGATTGACTGGTGGCCGGATAATGGTGTGGCCCAGCTGGAAGATTTTAATCCCTACAAGCGCGTAGAGGCCGAAACCATGTCCTGGGGCGAAGAGGTGAAGGTCCGTAAGAGCGGTGCCGCCGGCAATACGGTTCTCACCAACCTTACCGAAGGCAAGTATACCAAGATCAGCGGCGTTGAATTCGGTGACGCCGGCGCGGAATCCTTCTCAGCCTCTGTCTTGAGCGTTAAGAAGGCATCCTCCGTTACGGTTCGCCTGGACAAGGTGGATGGCCCCGTGGTTGCCAAGGCAGAATTCAGTAAGGACGGCCTGGTGACCGTGCCTGCCGAAGGAGCCGTTGGCAAGCATGATGTATTCTTCGTGTTCGCAGGTGATTTTGAAGCCGACTACTGGGAATTTGAAGACAGCAAGACTGCCGTTCCTCAAGGCCCCTTCTGCGAAGCTATGCTGAAGGATCCCGAAGCCAAGTGCGAACTTCCGGTTATCGGTGCAACTGTGGAAGGCAAGAAAAACTTCATTGAATTTGAAAACTACGATGTGGGCGGCGCAGGCAAGGCCTACTACGACATGGATTCCAAGAACCAGGGTGGCGAATATCGCGAAGACCGCGTCGATATTGTTGCCGCAGGTACCGGATATGCCATCGGTTACACCCAGAAGGGCGAATGGCTGGAATACACCGTGAATGTGGATGCCGCTGGTGCCCTCCCCTACGAACTTTCCTATGCTACCGGCATGGAACGTGCAGGCATCCAGCTCTTTATGGATGGCGAAGCCATTACTGACGAACTGGAACTGAAGGGAACAGGCGATTTCGACGAATACGCCACATTCAAGGGCAAGACCACCAAGGAACTGACCAAGGGTGAACATGTGCTCAAAGTCCAGATAACTACCGACTACGTGAACTTGGATTGGATTGCCTTTGGTGCAAGTGATAAGTCCGCCGAAGAAATCCGTAACGGATCTTCTGAAACTCCGGATGACACCATTCCTGCATTCGTAATGTCCACACCGGCCATCGACGCAAGGATTTCTGATGAATACAAGGTATTTGACCTGATGGGCCATCAGTTGGGCAAGGTTCGCCTGGATAGTGGAGCCTCTGTAATGGACTTCAAGGCTGAACTTAAAAATGCGGGTTATCGAGATGGAGCATACTTGATCCGCAATTCCGTAGGAAAAGCCATTAGAATCAACTTCTAGATGAAAAAAAGATGCCCCGCCGTCATCAATAGGTTATGGATAAACTATCCATAATCTTATTTGTGCAGACAGGTCTTTTTTTCTCCATAGTGGGTATCTTTATTTCCGGTGTATTATTAATCTGGAGATTAAGATGTTTGGTAGACTCTTAATGGTTTCTTCTGTATTGGCTTTGGCTGGTGCGGCCTTTGCCCAGCATCCCATTCTAACAACCAAATATACGGCGGATCCGGCTCCCTACGTGCATGGCGACACGGTCTATCTATATACGACCCACGACGACGATAACGCCGACGGCTTTATGATGTACGACTGGTTGTTATATACTTCTACGGATATGGTCAACTGGACCGACCGCGGTTCTGTAGCCTCCCTGGATGACTTTAAATGGTATAAGTCCAATAACGGAGCTTGGGCCGAACAGGTCATCGAACGTAACGGCAAATGGTACATGTACTGCCCCATTCATGGTCATGGCATTTCCGTCCTGGTTTCTGACAGCCCCTATGGACCTTTCAAGGATCCTTTGAACGGCCAGCTGGTTTGGCAGCGCGAACACTGGAATGATATCGACCCTACCGTCTGGATTGATGACGACGGCCAGGCCTATATGTACTGGGGCAACCCGGAACTGTACATGATCAAGCTGAAAGAGGACATGATCCATACCGAAGGTTCTATTGTTACCTATCCCAAGATCAAGGATTACCAGGAAGGTCCCTGGGTCTATAAGCATGGCGACTATTACTACATGTCCTTTGCATCCACTTGCTGCTCCGAAGGTATTGGCTATGCCATGAGCGACAAGATTACTGGCCCCTGGACTTACAAGGGCGACATTATGCCCCATTCTCCCAAGAGCCGCGGAAATCATCCGGGTATAATTGATTATAAGGGTAAATCTTACGTATTTGGCTTGAATTACCTGCTTTGGGCAGAATATCAGGCTAGCATCGGCCAAGCTTATCAGCATGCGGAACGTCGTTCTGTTTCTGTGGCAGAAATGAAGTACAACGCCGACGGCACCATCCAAAAAATCGACTTCTGGCCAGAAAACGGCATTGCCCAGGTGGAAGATTTCAACCCGTATCAGCGTGTAGAAGCTGGCACCATGTCCTGGAGCCAGGGCGTCAAGAGCCGTAATTACGGACAGGCCGGCAATGTGGTGCTGACTAGCATTGGAGACGGCGACTATACCAAGATTAGCGGCGTGGAATTCGGTGACGCCGGCGCAGAATCCTTCTCTGCTTCTGTGCTGAATGTAAAGAAGGCTTCCTCCATTACTGTTCGCCTAGATAAGGTCAACGGAGAAGTGGTTGGCAAGGCTGAATTCAGTAAGGATGGCCTGATGACGGTGCCACTGACTGGCGCAGTGGGCAAGCACGACGTGTTCTTCATGTTCTCTGGTGATTTTGAAGCCGACTACTGGGAATTTGAAGATAGCAAGACCGCTGTTCCTCAGGGCCCTTTCTGCGAGGCTTTGCTGAAGGATTCCGAAGCCAAGTGCGAACCGCCGGTTATCGGAGCCAAGGTTGAAGGCAAGAAGAACTTCATTGAATTTGAAAACTACGATGTGGGCGGCGCAGGCAAGGCCTATTACGACATGGATACCAAGAATCAGGGTGGCGAATACCGTGAAGACCGCGTTGACGTTGTTGCCGCAGGTACTGGTTATGCCATTGGCTACACTCAGAAGGGCGAATGGCTTGAATATACTGTGAATGTGGACGCCGCTGGCGCCCTCCCCTACGAACTTTCTTACGCAACGGGAATGGAATCTGCCGGAATCCAGCTCTTTATGGATAACGAGCCCATTACCGATACCTTGAAGCTGACTGGAACCGGCGATTTCGACAAATACGCCACATTCAAGGGCAAGACCACCAAGGAACTGGCCAAGGGTGAACATGTGCTCAAGGTTCTGTTGACCTCCGACTACGTGAACCTGGACTGGATCGCCTTTGGTGCAAGCGACAAGTCCGCCGAAGAAATCCGAAACGAATCCTCCGTAACACCGGAAGATACTACCTCTGCTTTCGTAAAGGCAACTCCGTCCTTCGACGCAAGGATTTCTGGCGAATACAAGGTCTTTGACCTGATGGGCCATCAGTTGGGCAAGATCCGGCTGGACAGTGGTGCTTCTACAATGGGGCTGAAGGCTAGCCTAAAGGCTGCCGGTTACCACAAGGGTGCCTATCTGGTACGGAATTCCAGGGGTCAAACCCTCAAAATAAATCTCGCTAAATAACCTTTAAGCCCTGTTCCAAAATGAAACAGGGCTTTTTTTGTGGGCTTTAAAGGGCTGTTTTTGTTTCAGAACGAAACAAAACGGCTCTTTTTTGCATTTGGCACGGCTTTTGCTTAATGTTCGGCGAAAACAAAATGGCGTAAAATCCAAAGAATGCGCCGCAAGAATTTAAATAGGAGACTCAAAAATGAGCAAGATTATCGGTATCGACCTTGGTACAACTAACAGCTGCGTTTCCGTTATGGAAGGTGGCAAGCCCGTAGTGATCGCAAACGCAGAAGGTTTCCGCACTACCCCGTCTATCGTCGCATTCGGCAAGACTGGCGAACGTCTGGTTGGCCACGTTGCTAAGCGTCAGGCTATTACCAACCCCGAAAAGACCATTTACTCCATCAAGCGTTTCATGGGCCGTTCCGCTGGCGAATGCTCCGCTGTGGAAAAGAACATGCCCTACAAGCTGGTGGGTTCCGGTTCCGATCCCATCCGCGTGCAGATCGACGACAAGCAGTTCGCTCCTCCCGAAATTTCTGCAGCAGTTCTTCAGACCATGAAGAAGATTGCAGAAGACTACCTGGGCGAAACCGTTTCCCAGGCTGTGATTACTGTTCCGGCATACT
>JAKSID010000005.1 GCA_024399035.1 Fibrobacter sp.
GATAATGCCGTGGTTGATGCGCTTTGCATATTCCCAAGTCTGGGTCTTGAACTTCGGATTGTCGAGCATGTCGCCATCCCAAAGTGCAGCGTTGATACCGAACAGGCCGCCGGAGATTTCCGGATTGAGAACGGTAGAGGTACCCTTAACTTCAACCTTCACGAGAGCCGGGCGTTCTGCAGCCTTGACTTCCTTCTGGTTGGTCAGCTTGATGTTGTCGATTTCGAAGGAACCGTTAGAGCCTTCTCCACCCGGCTTGAAGTCGAGAGAAACAACACCCTTCAGGTCGAACACGCCGTTTTCCTTAGCGGTAGGCGGCTGGTAGTACGGGAACTTGCTGAAGGTACGGAACGGAACGATCACAGTGGAACGACCGCGAGGTACACCAGTGTTGGAAACGAAGAGTTCGTTACCAGCGTCGCCGATCTGGACGGTGATGGACTGCCATGCACGTTCAGAGTAGACGTCGAACATAATGCCCCAGTGGTTGGTCCAGTCACGAGCCTTAGCGTCGTGAGCAGCACCGTTCTTGGTGAAGTCGAGAACGAAGTCAACCCAGTCGGACATTTCGAAGTGCTTGATGAAGAGAGAGTTGCCATCCAGCTTGGAAGTCTTGTACGGCATTTCAATTTCAGCCTTGGACTTCGGACCGAAGGACGGTTCCCACTTATCCTTGGCAAACTTGCCTTCGAAGTCGGAGATAACCATGTCCGGAGCCTTGGACTTCCAGTTGTCCCACTTGATATCCGGGTCAACCCAGTCGATGGTTTCGGTGAAGGTAATCTGGTCAACGAAGATGGTCACAGGAGCCGGCTGACCCGGTTCGCCTGCGTTTTCACCCTTGCCGACAGAGAAGCGGAGTTCCTGGATCTTGTTCCACTGGATATCCTTAGCAACTTCGGCCTGCTTGTTAGCGTCCCAAGCCTTACCCTTGTCGGTGAACTTCTTCAGAGGAATCTTAACGAGCTTCCAATCGGTGCCCACCTTGGCGCCTTCGATCCAGTCGTTGAGGCTAATCTTGGTCTGGCTCTTGATATCGTTGCCCTGGTTGTCCAGAATACCAACGTATACCTTTTCGCCACCGAGCTTACCCTTGATCCAGAAGTAGAGACCACCCTTGTTACGGACCTTGGACAAGTCAACATACTTGCCTTCGCCCAGAGAGTAGGTCACACCGGACCAGTCGTTGTTATCGATGTAAAGAGCGAGAACGTTCTTGTTGCCCGGGGTCTTGGAAACAGCTTCGCGCTGTGCGGAGAGGCCACCGTAGCTGTAGGAGAAGCCCTTGAGGCCGTCGGAGTAGAACACACCGTTGGCAACCGGCTTGACCTTACCGTCGAGCTTGGCAGCGTCCTTCGGGCCGTTGATTACGTCTTCGTTTTCATCCCAGTAGACAATCTTCTTCTTCGGAGCAGCCTTCTTGTTGCCCTTCACGATTTCGATATTGTCAACCCAGACTTCGAAATCCTTTTCGCCGCTCTTGTCGATGGAGAAACGGATTTCAGCAATCTTGTCCCAGTCAATACGAGCCGGGAATTCGGACTTACGGGTGTTGTCCCAGTAGAGACCACGATCCGGGAAGTCAACGAGAGGAATAGAAACCTTCTTCCAATCGGTGGTAACTGCACCACCCTGGATGTACTTATTCATGGGAAGAACAACCTGGGTCTTCTTGCCGTCGGTTACTTCTTCGTCGATGAGGCCGACCTTAACGGTTTCACCACCCTTCTTACCCTTGATCATGAATTCGAGCTTGGAGTCGAGCATGAACTTGTCGAGGTCGAAGGTTTCGTTGTACAAGCAGACAGAGGCACCGGAATATTCGCTGGGATCCAGCTTAATGTTCAAGGCAGACTTAGACTTATAGCCACCTTCCTTAGTAACGGTGATACCCTTGCTCTTGCCGCCGTATGCGTAGTCGAAGCCACCCGGACGATATGAATCGTCGAAGAACTTGTAAGGAACTACGCGGGGTGCTTTCGGCTGAGCCATTGTAGCTGTCACGCCAAAGCCGAGAACGGCGACGGCAGCAGCAGTCAATGTACGCTTCATCATATATCGCATCCTTTGTTTATGTTTAGTTTGAGTTTTAATTTAAACTTTTTAGGTGTAAAAAATGCGTACGCGAAGTGCTTTCGCGTACACAGATCGAACCAATTACTTGGATTCCTTCAGGAGCTTTTCAACCAGATCAGCGCTGAAACGGTCCTGACGCTTGCCGTTAATGTAGAAGTTCGGGGTGCCCTGAACGCCAACCTTGGCGCCGAGGTCGAAGTCCTTCTGGATACGAGCGTTCATAGCATCGTCCAGCACGCGGTCCTTGTTGAACTGGTCGATGTCGAGGCCAACCTGCTTTGCAACTTCAACATAGATGGAGTCGCTGAGGCGGCTGCTATGCGGAGCCAGAGCATAACGGTATTCCCAGAACTTGCCCTGCTTCTGAGCTGCGATTGCTGCAGCGGCTGCCGGACGGGCATTGGGGTGGAAGGACAGCGGGAAGTTCTTGTAGACGAACTTGATGTCGTTCGGGTACTTTTCCATGAGTTCCTTCACAACCGGTGCGATACGAGAGCAGTACGGGCACTGGAATTCGGTGAATTCAACGATGGTCATCTTTGCGTTTGCCGGGCCATAAACCGGGGAATCGTCGACGGGGATGTCCCAAACCTTGTTTGCTTCTTCCATTTCCTTCTTAGCATCTTCGATGGACATGCCAGCGCGCTTTTCGAGGATGTAAGCAACGGCTTCGACGTTGGATTCAAGTTCAGCAACCTTCTTTTCCAGTTGGTCGATACGAGCCTGCTGGTTAAAGGAACCACCGGCGGAAGCCTGGTTGCAAGCAACAAGGCCGGCAACGCAAATAGCCATAGCAGCAATAGAGAGACGTTTCATGTTCATCCTTTGATGTTAAACCTGAGGGCGCAGTCGCCCCCTGGGATTAAGTTAGTTAGTTGAAATATATATAATAGACGTGAAATTAACCCTGTGAGGTTTCTGCGAAAGTCAGGTTTTCGTAGTTTTTCATGGCCAAATTCAGTCGATATTCATTGGGGAACAGGCAAACCAGGTTTCGTTCCTTATCGAACATGCAATCCATGGCGTATTCCTCAGCGAACTTGCCCACATCCTTTTCGGGACCGTTCACCCAACGGATGCCGTGGGCCGGTACGCGATCCAGGGAAACGTCGGCGCCGTATTCGCTCTGGAGACGGAACTTCAGCACGTCGAACTGCAGCTCGCCCACCACGCCAATGACGGGAATTGCGGACTTCAGCGGTTCGTACAGCTGGGTTGCGCCCTCTTCGGAAAGTTCTGCCAGGCCCTTGGCCATCTGCTTAGACTTCAGCGGGTTCAAAAGGGTAACACGGGCAAAATGTTCCGGTGCGAAGTCGGGAATGCCGGTGTAATTCATCTTTTCACCATCGGTCAGGGTATCGCCAATGCGGAACAGGCCCGGGTCGTTAATACCCACGATATCGCCAGCCCAGGCGTGGTCGATGACTTCCTTATCCTTGGCAAGGAATGCGGTAGGTGCCGCCAGGCGGATTTCACGGCCGGTACGCACATGGAAGACCTTTTCGCCACGGGTAAAGCTACCGGAACAGATACGCAGGAAGGCGGTACGGTCGCGGTGCTTGGGGTCCATGTTGGCCTGGATCTTGAAGACGAAGGCACTGAAGGGTTCTTCACCCGGGTCCACGGGACGCTTGTCAGTATCACGAACCAGCGGCGGAGGGGCAAGGTTTGCAAAGGCGTTCAACAGCTGACGAACACCGAAGTTGTTCACGGCACTGCCGAAGAACACGGGGCACATCTCCCCCTTCAGGAACTTTTCGTGGTCGAAGGGGTCCATGGCGCCAGTGACCATTTCATATTCTTCCTTGAACTGTTCCACCCAGTTCTCGCCGCACATTTCCACCAGGCGGGGATCATCGGGGCCAGTCATCTGGATAAGCTGCTGCTCTCCTTCTTCCTTGTTGAAGGTGTGGAAGGTGTTGTCGGCAATGGAGTACACGCCCTTGAAGAGCTTACCCACACCGATGGGCAGAGTAAAGGGAGCCACCTTGATCTTCAGGATGTTTTCGATTTCGTCCAGAAGGTCCAGCACATGACGGCCATCAAGGTCCATCTTGTTAATGAAGGTAATGATTGGAGTGTGGCGCATACGGCAGACGTTCATCAAACGGATGGTCTGCTTTTCCACACCGTTCACGCTATCGATAAGCACCAGGGCGGCGTCCACTGCAGTCAGGGCGCGGTAGGTGTCTTCGCAGAAGTCCTGATGGCCCGGGGTATCCACCAGGTTGAACATGCAGCCTTCGAAGGGGAAGTTCAGCACGGAACTGGAAACGGAAATACCACGCTGCTGTTCAATCTTCATCCAGTCGGAAACAGTGTAGCTGCGGTTGGACTTGGCACGGACATGGCCGGCTTCGCGAATCACGTTACCGTACCACAGGAACTTTTCAGTAATGGTAGTCTTACCAGCGTCAGGATGGCTGACAATAGCGAAGGTACGGCGTTTTTCAATTTCCGGATTCATATATAGGCTCCAGGTTCGAGGCACTAAGCTCGATGTTCTAAGTTCTAAGCTCCAGGTTCGAGGCACGAGGCTCGAGGTTCAAATTTCTCGGGGCGAAAGATAGAAATTGTCTGGGGAAAACTTGAGAACGCAGACCAGATTGTTGACCCAAATGTTGACCAGATTGTAGACCAACCAAAGATGGACTCTTAATTCAGCCTACAAAATTTCAGACCACAACCAAAATGAAAAAACTTTTAAATTCTTTTTTGTAGGTCAACTTTGTTCAAATTTTCGCTTTAGCCTACAAAACAAGTATTATCACAAAATAATACTTCACAAACAAATTAACTTTTTATAGGCTAAACAATTACTTACCATTCAGTTAACCTACAAAATTTGCAATAATTTGCAATAAAATGTCATGTCTAGGGATTTTCCGGTTCATCCACGTAGATCTGGAAAGCGTTTCTACCCGAGCGTTTTACCTGGAGCAAGGCCTTGTCTGCACGGTCAAAGACCTTCTCAAAGTTCACTTCGTCTTCCTTAACGAATGCGGCACCTACAGACAGGGAGAGGAAATTGTACTTGGAATCGGACATGAACAATTCATCGGCCTTGGCAAACAGTTTGCTTATGCTGAGGGAGAGTTCGGAGAAGCTCTGTACATTGGGCAGAAGGATGACGAATTCATCGCCACCGAATCGGCAGATAGCGATATTGTCACTGATGAAAGTATCCTTCAAAGTGTTGCACAGGAGTTTCAGAATTTTATCACCTTCAAGGTGGCCATAATCATCATTGATCTTCTTGAAGAAATCCAGGTCCACAACCATCATGGCGCCAAGGTTCTTCTGCACAACGATATACTTGTCGAAGGCCTTTTCCATGTAGTTTCGGTTCCAAAGGCCGGTCAAGGAATCCGTGTAAAGTTCAATTTCCTTCTTACTGATGGTCAGTTCGTTACTATACATCGTATGCAGGCATTCCTGCATTACTTTGTTTATAAAAAGACCACTCATCATCATCACCAGGAATTCGATGGTTTCACCGCCAACGATACCGATGAACCAAGGAATAGGTTCGATATCTGTACGCAGCCCCGCCATATAATCGGAAATCTGCCAGTTGCAAAGCAGCAAGACCAGGTAGGACGCGCCACACACCGTAAGAAAAGTACGGCGACGGCAGTACAGCAAACTGGTCATGGGAACAAAGAAGTAAGACAAGTAGATGCCAATGTGGTCTATGCACATGGTATAGATGGTGATAAGTGTTCCAAAGAGGCCCACGTACTTGATTACATTGCTTTCGGGAATTTTTTTATAAAGAATCGCATGCCCACCTGCAAAAGTAAGTGCGATCAAGAGCGTTTGCAGACACGAGGACAACGTTACATCGGGAAACGCGCCGAGCAAGACTCCTACGGCAATGGCGGGACCCACAAGGCAGCAAAACCAAAGAACATACCCGAAGAAATGGTTAACTCTTTTTTCGTGGTTTCTGAGAAAATACTCGAAGTGAAGATTGCTAATATTGTCCATACGTTTCAAGTATAGATATTTTTTTTCGCAGCGTTCAAACTTTTTTAGCTGGAAAAACGATTGTGATTTTTATCAAAGCGAGCGTTTGTGCCTGCCAAATGAAACTAGCCCGAGTCTAGCTCTAGCTATGGTGACGTTTGGGAAAGGAGGGTCTTAGGCTAATGAACACTTAGGACTTTAGTCCTTAGTGAGAATTGTCCTCACAGAGGACAAGTCTTTGTAAGTGCTAAAGCACTAACAAATGCTTCATCCACCCTGTGGACGACGGCGAAGCCTTCCCTAGTCTAAAACCGCCGTTAGCGTGAAGCTAGCGGTGATGATAAGGATGGTTTTGCATCACCATCTGGACACGATACAATTGTTCCGCAGTAATAATGCGGGCGTGGTCATGGGTAAAAGTCAACGGGGAAAGCGAAAGCAGCATGTCTGCAGACTTCTTCAGGTTCTCGTCGATACCATAGGCAGAACCAATCAAGAACACAACATTACCAGGAAAGCGGTCGCGAAGCGTGTCGGACAGTTTCACCGTATCCATCAGTTTGCCTTCCTCGGACAGAATCACGCGCTTGAACTCCCCCTTGGGGAATTTCTTCTCGAAAAGAGCTGCTTCCTGGGCAAGGGACTGGACGCGATCATCCAGCTTGGATTCCTTAAGTTCCACCACTTCCAGAGGGATGGCTCCCCCACGGAGGCGTTTGACGTACTTGTCCACCTCGTCGGCGATATAGGCGGAACCAGCCTTACCAAAAACTGCGAGAACCCATTTCATGATAGTGATTAGTGGTTGGTGGTTAGTGATTAGTAAGAAGCAGGATTTGGGAAGTTTTTTCTATAGAGACGCGCTGGTGCGCGATATTTATACTGTCTACCAACCACTGTTTACGAACCACTCCTTTACATTGTTCGTTATCTTCCTACTGCAAGGCGGTCGATGAGGAAGTTCGGCATGTCGGCCTTGCGCATGCGTTCCTGGGTCTCGTAGACGTCGTAGTCTACACGGATCAGGCGGATGCACTTGGTCTCTGTATCCAGCAGGCACCAGCAGGAGCGGGGGTCGCGGTCGCGGGGCTGGCCCACGCTACCGACATTCACCAGCAGGCGTTCGGTGTCCTCGATGGTGTACTCGTACTCGTCAAGAATCTTGGGAATGGCCATGGGGCGGCTAGCCACGATGACGGGGCTGTGGGTATGGCCAACAAAGCAGTAACGACCGGTAAAGTGGTCGAAGGCGTCCAGGGCGTCCTCAAGTTCGGTCACGTAGACCCAGTCGGCAGGACTGAGGGGCGACGCATGGACAAAGCAAATATCGTTTTCTTCGTGAATATACGGCAGGGAACGCATAAAGTCCACGGATTCCTTGGACAAGTGATTCTGCGTCCATTCGATGGCCTGCTTGGCGTAGGGGTTGAAACCAGCACTGGATTCGTACTTGATGGCCACACTGTCGTGGTTGCCAATAATACAAACATCCATATTCTCGCGAGCCAAACGGACACATTCATCCGGGTCCACACCATAACCAACTAAATCACCAAGGCAAATTTTCCTTTCCACGTTATTGTCTTTCATGGACTGCAAAACAGCCTCGAAAGCCACTGCATTGGAATGGATATCAGAGCAAATTCCGTATAACATGGGCTTAATTTAAATAAATAGACGAGAGACGAGAGACTAGAGACGAGAGATTATTCAATTTTTTACTATCTTTTGGGGGTATGGAAACGATTCAAGACAAGCTGAAAGTCAGCATTGCCTACACGCTCAAGGAAAAGACCGGAAGAATCCTGGAAGAAGTGCCAGCATCGCACCCTTTCACCTATATCCACGGTTTCAACAACATCATTCCTGGACTGGAAGATGCCTTGTGCGGTCGCCACTTGAATGAATTTTTCTCTGTAGATATTCCCTGCATTCTCGGCTACGGTCCCTTCCGCGAAGACATGATCCTTGAAGTTCCCAAGGAGGAACTCAGCGACATCGGCGAAATCTGGCTGGGAATGGAACTGGAAATGACCCAGGACGACGACATCCGTGAATTCCAACTGCCCGACAACGCCGACGACTTCATCGCGGGACTGAACCTGGACAGCGACGATGGCGAAGACAACGCCAATGGAGAAGACGGAAATTCCGATGGTATCTACATCATCAAGGAAATCAAGAAGGATACCGTCATTGTCGACGGCAACCACCCCTTTGCAGGCAAGGACCTCACTTTCGACGTGAAGGTCGTTGCCATCGAGGAACCGTCCTTCACCGAACTTGAGACAGGCTTCCCAGACAAGGGAGGCGATGAATTTGACGATCTTGAAGACGACGCCGACACCTTCGGCAGCGACTTCGGACACAATCCCGATAATTTCAACAGGAGATGGCACTAATGGCATCCATGGACGAACTGAAGAAGGCAGCTGGCGTTAAGGCCGCAGACATGATCAAGGACGGCATGACCGTCGGTCTTGGAACAGGAAGCACCGCGGCCCACATGGTAAACCGCCTTGCCGAACGCATCAAGACCGAAGGTATCAAGGTGGTTGGCGTTTCTACCAGCTGGAGCACAACCTTGCAGTGCCGCGCTCTCGGTATTCCCCTGAAGGAAATGGGAGAAGTTTCTCATCTAGACATGGTCATCGATGGCGCCGACGAAATCGACGACAACCGCAACCTCATCAAGGGCCGCGGTGCAGCACACCTACTTGAAAAGATCGTTGCCTCCATGACCGACAACTACGTGATTATCGCAGACAGCGGCAAGAAAGTTGACGTTCTCGGCACCAAGTTCGCCGTACCTCTGGAAATCATCCCGGGCGCCATCGCCGTTGTTACCGAAAAGGTAAAGCAGCTGGGTGGCGAACTGAAGGTCCGTATGGGCGCTCCTGGCAAGGACGGTCCGGTGATTAGCGACTCCGGCAACCTCATTGCCGATGCAAAGTTCCCGCCCATCGCCGACGCAGACAAGCTGGCCCGCGACCTGGAACACATCGTGGGTATCGTTGGCCACGGTCTGTTCATCGGCATGGCCACCAAGGTGATCCTGGCCGACGCCGACAAGGGCCTGATCGAATTCTAATTTAAAGAATAAAGGTCCCGGAACTAATCCGGGATTTTTTATTTACTCAAGAAGTTCAAAAAAGAAACCCCGGTCCTTTCGGATCGGGGTTCTTTTTAAGCTTTTAGCTTAGGCGCAAGCAAATTAGGCTTGCTAATTATGCTTCTTCGTCGGAGAGTTCCGGAGCCTTCTTAATCACGTTGCGGCGGCCGTAGCGAACCTTGGACGGATCGAAGGTAGTTTCAACCGGAGCGATATCAGCTTCAGAGACAGCCGGAGCAACAGGTGCTGCGGGTGCCGGTGCTGCTGCGGGAGCTGCCGGAGTTTCAACCGGGATACGCGGAGCCAAGGGGCGACGTTCTGCGGCAGGTGCCGGAGCTTCGGCAGCAACAGGAGCTGCGGGAGCCGGTGCAGCAGGAGCGGCAGCGGGTGCTGCAGCCTGAGCTTCGGTGTTTTCACGACGAGGACGTTCAGGACGACCTTCGCGACGGTCGCGGCGGTTGCCACGATCCTGACGCTGTTCGTTGTTGCGATTTGCGGACTGCTGCTGAGCAGGAGCTGCCTTTTCGCGGTTTTCCTTTGCAGGACGGTCCTTACCGTTATTGTTCTGGCGATTTTCCTTGTTAGACTTTTCACCGCGCTGAGCCATTTCCTGTGCGCTGATCGGGCGGCGGGAGTTCGGCTTCAAGTTCATGTCCGGTGTGAGCTTCTTGAAAATCGGGGTACGAAGCATAGTAAGGAGCTTGTTAACCTTAGTAAGGATAACAAGGCACAGAATCACTGCTACGAGAGACAGTGCGATTGCGATGTATTCCATTCGGGGCACCTCATAAGTAAGGGTTGACCGTGCGTACAGGCTGGAAATAAACCCATAGGCCGGGTGACTGTATTCTAGTTAGTTAAAGGGGCCATCTTAAACGTCTCCTGGGAGACTTACGCCTTCTAAAAGGCTTGACGGCCAGGGCTTCGGGCGGATGGAGAAATCGACATACGATAAATCTGCATACTAGGCCTGCGAAGCGGGTTTAAAGTCCTCGCCGGAGCGACGGACATTGCAGTCACGGGGCACAATATAGATAATTTTCGGAGTTTAATCCCAAAGTTATTCACAAAAAATCCCCCAATTCAAAGGACTAGAGGTGGCGGTTTAAGTTTAATTCGTGAATTTTAGGTCATTTTGGCCGATTATCGTCCCATATCCAATTTCTGCAGGGACTTTTTCACGGAGTCACCGTAGGCATTCAGGGAGTCCAGGGTATGCTGGAGAGATTCAATATTTTTCTGGAGGAGGGCGTTTTCCTGGGTCAGGCGACCAATCTCAGCCTCGGCCTCCTTGTCGGAACAAGCGGTAAAGGTGAAAACGGAAAACAGAGCGACGAGAATAACCAAGGACAGGGAAAACTTCTTCATGTCCCTAATTATAGAAATATGTTTATAACGATGTTCAGTTTTTTATCTTTGTTGACGAGAAAATCGTATTTCAAAAAAAGCGTGACGTCATGAAGCAAGAACAAGAACTTTTGATGCCTGTGGGAACCTGGGACATGCTGGAAGCCGCCGTGAAGAACGGCGCCGACGCAGTATACCTGGGAGTGCCTCACTGGAATGCCCGCGGCCGCACCGAGGACTTTTCTTTCGAAGACGTGGGTGCCATGATCCGCTACGCCCGTGCCCACGGGGTTCGCAGTTTCTTGGCCATGAACGTTCTTGTTTTTGAAAGAGAATTGCAGAGCCTGCCGGAATTCTTGGAGCAGGTTATCGCCCTGGAACCGGATGCATTCATTATCCAGGACATTGGCCTTGCACGACTGATTCGTGCCATTTGCCCCAACCAAGAAATCCATGCCAGCACCCAGATGACCTTGGCCAGCGCCGAGGGCGTAAACCTGGTGAAGCCTATTGGATTTAACCGTGCGGTTTTGAGCCGAGAACTTTCCGCCAAGCAGATCGCCGCAGTAAAGGCAGGCACCGACCTTGAAATTGAAGTTTTTGTTCACGGGGCCCTTTGCGTTTCCTATTCCGGACAATGCCTTACCAGCGAAAACTTTGGTGGACGCTCCGCAAACCGCGGCCAATGCGCCCAGAGCTGCCGCCTTCCCTACCGCATTTTCGTAGACGGAAAGGAATTTACCGAAACCAATGCGCAGTACCTGTTCAGCACCCGCGACTTGTGCGCACTGCCCAAGCTTGAAGAACTGGCAGAGATCGGCGTGGAATCCTTGAAGGTGGAAGGACGCCTGAAGAGCCCCGAATACGTTGCCGCGGTGACACGAGCCTACAAGAAGGCGCTGAACAATATCAGTAGCAACAGCAATTGGGAAAAGGACCGCCTGGGTCTCGAGGCGAAGGACATGGAACCGCTGGAAGTGTTGTTCTCCCGCGGGCTCTCCACGGGTTGGCTTGACGGCGACAACCATCAGGAACTTGTAAACGGAACCTTCAGCAATCACCACGGCATGTACCTGGGTAAAGTGGTAAAGGTAGACCGCGGTTCTGTATTCGTGGCCATGGACGAAAAAGTCGTAGCCCTCCCCTGCAACGGCGACGGAATCTTGTTTGAAGATTACCGCTTTGGCGTTTCCACTGGAAGCCGCCTGTACGGCGCACAGATTGTGCACAACGCCCACAGCAAGCGTGGCGACGGTATGCGAGGCTTGGGCCCCCTGCTGCGCCTGGACTTTGGCCGCGATTTCGATATGCGAGACATCGGACGCAATATGGACGTTTTCCGCAATGACTCCCCCGCTCTTGAAAAAGAGCTGCGTAAGACTTTTACCGACCGCAATCAAGAATCCAAGCGCGCGGTGAACATGGAGCTGTCCGGAAGCGTGGGCAAGCCCTTGACGTTGAAAGTCTGGCTGGCGGGAGCCACCCTGATGCAGGGTGCAGAGAAGGCCGCCACTGTGGAAAGCGAGAACATTCTGGAAGCGGCGAAGAATGCCGTGGAACCCGCGGCAATCGAGGCGCTGGCCCGCAAGGAGCTGGGCGGATTGTCGTCCACGCCTTACGAACTGGGAACGCTGATGGTCCGCGTGGACGGCGCACCTTTCGTTCCTGGAAAGGTGCTGCGCAACCTGCGCCAATCCGCCGTGCAGCAGCTTGAAGCATCCGCCCTCCAGTGGAAGGAACTGAACCCCAGCGCAAACGACGGCAAGCGCTTCCTGCAGAACATTTCCGCAAAGTTTGCCGTTGCCGCCAAGAAGGCCGCCGCGGCCCTAGATCCATCGACTTCGCTGCGCTCCGTTCAGGATGACACGCAAAAAGAATTCGGCATCATCCACAACGTGGCAAAGCCCGTTATTTCTGTTCTTGTCCGCAATCCCGAGCAGATTGCCGCCCTCAAGGGCCTTGCCATCGACAACGTCATTATGGATTTCGACTGGGGCGTCAAATACGACGAACCTCTGGAACAGATCCGCGCCCTGGGTTTCAAGGCGGGCATGGCCACCTTGCGCGTCCACAAGCCCGGCGAAAATCATTACCTGCGCAAGATCCTGGAACTTTGTCCCGACTTCGCTTTGGTCCGCAATTTGGGCGCTCTTTCCGTACTTAAGGACAGCGGCATTCCGCTGGTTGGCGACTACAGTTTGAACGCCGCCAACTCCGCCAGTTACGAATGGCTCCTGGACCAGGGTCTGCAAACGCTTCACCCTTCCTGGGACTTGAACAGCACCCAGCTTTTCGACCTGCTGAAAAACATCGACGGCAGCCGCCTGGAACTGACCCTTCACCAGTACATGCCCGCCTTCCATTCGGAATATTGCGCTTTCGCCCGCAGCCTTACTACAGGCCGCCGCTTCCCGGAATGCGGAAAAATCTGCACCCAGCACAAGGTGGAAATCCTGGACCACAAGGGAGAACGCCACTTCCTGCAATCCGACGCAGAATGCCGCAACACCCTCTTTGTGGGCCGTCCCCAGTCCGCACTAAAATTAATGCCCCAGCTCTGCGCCTCGGGCGTCAGCCACTTCCGTCTGGAAATGCTCAACGAAGACGCAGAAACCGTCCGCAAGAAGGTGCTGATCTACACCCAGGCCATCCGCGGCAAGGTCTCCATCGAAGACGCCATCCGCGAAGCTGGCATCCAGGAAAAATACGGTTTAAGCGAAGGCCAGCTCTTTAACGAGAGCACCTGGCAGAACCGCAAGAAATGCGATTAAAAAGGAGATCCTCCCCCTACGGGGACCAGCCACACTAAGGAACAAGTTCCTAAGTGTGTTGCAGCCGGCTCGGGGGCCGAGATGACATTCAATAGATAGGGTTAGGAATCATGAACTTTTACAAAAGTCTTTCATCTGTATTTCTTTTATTAGTATTTCTCGTTTCAAGCGCCAACGCCGCAAAGATTCAGGTCATTGAAGCCGACGGCAGTTCCAGTGACCGTATAGAAAAAAAGCTCCGTGCCATGGCCACCGTCTATCTGGCAGAACTAGGGCACCAGCCGTCTCCAGACTTCGAAAGAATAGGAGTTTCTTTTTCAACAACCGGACCAGGGAAAAACATTATCCGCATGGAAAAATTCACTTCCGATGGAATCATTGAACTTGATTCCACAGCAGTTGTAGACATGGATGACATGGACAACGATCTGGAAACCTTGATTACAAAAAACTTCAGTTACGCCGATAAACCATATTCAAGAGACAGCATCACCGAAGTATTTTTTGGTGACCCGGAGTTCATTGACGTCAGCGATAGTCTGGGAAGCATCGTCACCCGACTTACGGAAGCATCCATTGAAGACGACCTTGGAATGACTCTTTCCGAAAATAACCGTGGTGTCCAGCTCTACACCACCTTGATTAAATTGAAGAATTCCTACTGGCTGGGAATGCTTCGCCAAAAAGGATCAAAAGTCATCAAGGCATCCCACAAAAAAATTGCAAAAGACGAAGACCTCTATTATGCAATCTTATCATTGCTATACAGAGTCATGTCCCCCAATGAGCCTCCAAAAAACATGGACCCAGACGAAGCCGAGCCCAGTAAAGGCACCCACGCCGAACGTTGCCGAGTAGTGGAAGAAGCCGAGTCTCTCTCTGGAGCCGTAGGCGCTTTAGCATTTGACTTATTATGCTACGTTTCTGACTATACAGGATTAGAAACTTCCATCGGCGTAAAGGACCTTTATGGGGACTTTGCTCCCAACATACGTCTCGGGTTCACCTTTGGTTTTTCAGACACTCATTCCTGGATTTTCGGTGTAGATCTCGCAGGACCTACGCCCAATTCCGATTATAGATTGGCCGTTGAATCCACCCACAGATTTTCTCAGGATAAAGGATTTTTTGCTGATATCATTTGGGGTTATGGATTCGATCGCTATAAAGAAGGCTGGTATATAGGAGCTGACATTGGATACAATCTGCTCGTATCTCATTCAAAAGACCATTGGCTGTCTTTAATGCTACGCTATGACGCTACTTTCGAAAGCGACTGGTTAGCGGATGGACGAATTTCGCTCAATCTGGTTTACAACCTTCGCGCATACTTCGACGATTAAAGGAGATCCTCCCCCTACGGGGACCAGCCACACTAAGAAACAAGTTTCTAAGTGTGTTGCAGCCGGGTCGAGCCCGGGATGACAAAGGATGAGCACGGGATGACAAAGGAAGAACCCGGGATGACAAAGGAAGTGCTCGGGATGACAAAAGAAGTGCCCGGGATATCAAATCAATCCGGAGAGGCCTTGGATTTTTTTCCAGCGGCAATGGCGTCCTTGGCCAGCTGATCCACCAGTTCGTTCCACTTGACACCCGTATGGGCGGCAACCTTCTCGAACTTGACTCGATGCAGGTAGGGCTGAACAGCAGTCACATAGCGCTTGGCAATGTTGCTCTTTGCCTGCCATTCTCCCTTGGCCCAACGGGCAATACCTTCGTAGTCGTGGCAAATCACACCGTTCTTGTTATTGGCATCTAACCAGCGCATAGCCTGGTAGCTGGCCATGACTTCGCCATCGATGTTTCGGCTCTCGGCCTCAAAGGCGGTCAAACCATTTCCGCGGGCAATTTCCTTGTCATCTTCTGTCACAACAAAAGCCCATCCGGAATAAGGATAATCCGGAGAGAAGGATCCATCTACAAATACACGGATTCCACCAGGTGCAGGAGCGGCCATGCCCGTAATCCAGGCCTCGGCCTCGGCCTTGGTACCGAAGGATTTGAACAGCACACCCTTCACACCATGGGTCAGTTTTTCACATTCATCCCATGTGGTAACGATTTTGCTTTCGGTAGGGGTCTTAATCGCGTAGAACTTTTGCTTGGCCATAACCCTAATTTAGTATATTTACCCCAATATTAGATAGGAATTCCTGTGAAGCCGTCACTGTATTTTACAGACCGTTTTAAATACTTTTTTAAGCGATTCAGCAAAGAAGAATCGCTGTTCAAGTGGTTTGAAGAAAAAGCCGGTGGTGAATCCGGGGCATTCAGCTTCCCGGATGCATTAAAGGGTAACCCCAAGACTTTGGTGATCCTCCCCCGCGACATGGAACATACTGCAAAATTTTTGCACTCCATGCCCGATTCGTTTTTCAATAATTGCCTGCTTTTGGCCCACGAATCCCTCCAGGCTCTTATAAGCTCGAAGCGTGCCAAGGGCATTTACTTTAGCGACCTGGAATGCCGCTACGACGAGCCGGTGTTCTTGGAACTTGAACAGAAAATCAAGGATTATGCACCTCAGGTGGTAATCTACCTGGGTGAAGCATTCTTGCCCAGGCTCTACCTGGCCAAGGTCAGCGGCGCCCCCTGCAGAATCGGATTCTGCACCGAAGCCTGCTATCCTTTCTTGAACATGAGCCTCCGACCGGAAAAGTCCTCCGAGGCAGCCCTCCTTAGCCAGTACTACGGAGTCAAGTAATGCAAAAAGGTTTCTCCACCATCATCACCGAAAACGGCGGTTATGCAGATTTGCATCTGCATACCAAGCTTTCTGATGGTAATCTGGAAGTGGAGGAACTGCTGACCCTTTGCAAGCGCAAGGGCCTCCGTTGCATTTCCATTACGGACCACGACAACCTGGACAGCTACAACCTGGCCGTGGAACCCGCCAAGGCATTGAACCTGGAAATCATTCCCGGTATCGAAATTTCCTCCGTTTGGCAGGGCAAGGACATCCACATTTTGGGTTACTACTGCGACCCCACCAACCTGGCCCTGAACATGGAACTCCAGGATTTTGCCAAGCAGCGCATTACCCGCGTGAAGGCAATTATCAAAAAGCTTAACGCCCTGGGCATCGACATCACCTTCGAAAAGGTGCTGAGCTACTGCAAGGGCAAGGTCATCGGGCGCCCCCACATCGCCATGTCCCTGGTGGACGAAGAATACATCGGAAGTTTCTCCGAGGCGTTCACCAAGTACCTTGGCGACGGCTGCGTAGCCTTCGTAGAAAAGAAGGGGCTCAACCCCCAGCAGACCATCCGTCTCATCGAAAACGCAGGTGGCATTGCAGTGCTTGCCCACCCCTACAAGTCCGGCGTCAGCGACGAGTTCATCGAGCAGATGGTGGAATGGGGCGTACAGGGCATGGAAATCTATACCCCGTCCCAGAAGGGCGCCGTGGGCCGCAAGTACAAGGAAATGGCTCAGCACTACGGTCTGGTTGGCACCGGCGGTTCCGACTTCCACACCGAGAGCGGCACCTATCCGCCCAACTGCACCAAAATGCCCTACACCGTGGTGCAGGCTTTGCGTGAACGTCGCGAAAAGTCCCGTGCCGAATGGTACTAATTCTCAATGGTTCAATCCGTCATGAGCGTCGGCATCCGCAAAATTCAATTGGCAGTTTTTGCAGCGATGGTCTTGTTGTTTGCAACAAGCTCCCTTGCAGACGTTATCAAACCTTTAAAAAGCAAGTTACCTGAGGTGCAGGACTCCGTCTATCTGTCGCCCCGTGCAATCGACCCAGCCCCTCGCGAAACCGATGCCGGCCGCTGGTCCATGCCCCTAACCGAAGTCATGCAGCGCACCTACGATATGTCCGGACAAAAGTCCGAATGGGTCTTGGGCATTTCTGTTCTAGGCAACCCGGAGCTGGCCCCTTACTCCATGGGAATGAGCGCCATTACCCGACGCTATCCCAGCAAGCTGGCCGGGCTTTACACCACCCGCCTGGGCTACGATGGATCCACCCTGACCTTGAACGGCGAGAACGGTATTTTGTTCGAAGAGCCCAAGGGCGTGGCCGTAGATACTCCCGTGGTGGACGTGAACTGGGAACGATCCGCATTCAGCAGCAACGCATTGCGCCTTGATTTTCGCAGGTTGATTACCGACTCTGTCACCTTGGACCTGGGCGTGTCCAGCCATTCCAATGTGAACTCCAAGGAATACAGCTACCAGAACGTGACCCACTCGCCTTTCTTTGCCTTGGGCCGCGACTCCACCCAGATTCCTTTTAGCGGTAGAAACATCGCCATGAACAGCATGCATATCCAGCCAATGCTGACCTGGCGATTCGGATTCGGTAAGGCTTACGCCAAGATGAACTTTTTGAGTTTAAAGAACGCCGATGAGCCAAACGCAAAAGTAATCGTAGATACCCTAGACCTTTCCGTCCGTAGTTTCCAGAAGAACTACTACACTACCGAAATCAAGACAAAGACCTACGGCGCAGGCGTCGAAATCTACCCCATCAAGAACTTGGTGGCCAGCGCAGACATCAGCTACGGCAATCACCGAATCAAGGAAGATTCCCTGCCCAAATACGACAGCACCTTCCTGAATTCCAAGTCTAGAATCAACTACGAATCCATTCTGGGCAGCTTCGGAGTTGCCTACCACACCTTGTTCAATCCGGCCCTCAAGTTCAATTACGAATTCTTGAATACCGAGGTCTCCGGCGACAGCACCGCCAAAAAGAAATACTTCCAGGACCGCGAAATCGGCTACGCCGAAGTTTCCGATACTTTGTTCGGAGCCTTGCTTTTCCGCGGCCAGGGCGGCATGCAGCGAAACAGTTCCCTGCTTGACATCGTGGAATTTGCGCCCGCAGCATCCATCGACGTTTTCGCCTTGCTCCCCCGCAATTTCCAGGTCACCGGTTCTTGGCGCCACGACAACAAGTTCCCGGATGTGGGCCAGCTGAAGATTAAGGAAACAGGCAGACTGGCATTCCCCAACGCAAATCTGGACTACGAAAAGCGAAACCGCACCACCATGAACTTGAACTGGCAAAAGCGAGACGTGTTCTACGGCTTGGGATTCCGATTCGAAAACGTTGAAAACCTGATCAAACCCAACTGGGTAAAAATGGGCGGCGTAGATTCCACCGCAACCATCGAGGATGCCTTCAAATGGACCAACATCGGTGAAGTCAATTCCTTGGACTGGATGTTGCAAGTAGGATTCCGTCTGGGCAATTGGAAGTTCTATCTGGAACGCGGCCAAACATTGGATCGTAGCAGAAAACTCATCGACACGCCCACCCTCTATTACAAGGGCAGCATCCATTGGCAGAACCGATTTGTATTCGACCGCCTTGGCGTAAGCGTACGCGTAGATTGGCAATGGTTCGGCGACCGCTACGACTGCACCGTTTACTACGGCAAGCCCGAACTCGAGCTAATGAAACACTACCTGGCATTGGACTTCGAAGCCCGCATGCAGATTCTCCAATTCGAGCTATACACTCGAATCGAGAACTTCAACCACAGCATCTATATGCCTGAATCCGGCTACACTCCCGAAGGCATCCGTTTCGCCTACGGCATCGTGTGGACCTTCGGGAACTAATCTGCCGCGGCTGTTTTAAAAACTAATTCGCCAATTTATTAATTCGCCAGCTTATAAATCCAGGGCCAGTACTTTCCGGTGACCCACAGGTTCTTGCCGTCGTAGGCGATGCCGTTCAGCACATCCATGTTAGGATACTTGCGGCGCAGTTCCGAAACCTTCTTGGAAAAGTCCAGATAACGGACTACGCGACCGCTGGGCAATGAAATTACCGCTATCAAATCGGTCTGCCAAATGTTGGCGTAGAGAGTGTCCCCCACCAGTTCCAACTCGTTCAGCATAGGCACCGCAGTGTTTCCATCGCGAACGGGAATGGCTCCCACCACATAAAAACCACCCGGAGCAATCTGCAATAGTTCGCTGCTGCCATTGCTCATCAAAAGAGCGCTTTTCCAATAAGTCAGGCCCCAGCCCTCCGTAGGAATGGAAAATTCACCCTTTCTTTTAAAAGAACGACGGTCGTAGATAAAGGCCTTCTTGGATTTCCAGGTCAAATAGAAAATATCGTCGCCCACCGCAATGGAACCTTCGCCAAAATAGCGGTCTTCCAAGCTGGTTGAACTCAAAACCTTAAGGGATTTGCCATCAAAAGAGTAACGATAAAGGCCCGAAGCCCCGTACATGCCCGTGGTTTCGATCAAATCCTTGCCATCAAAGAACAAACCTTGGGTAAAATGGGTCTGATCATGGGGAATTGAGTCCAAAATCGTGGGCGTTTCGTGAGGTGCCTCGGCAAAAACAGGGGTCAAAAGGGCCAAAGACAGCCCGCAAACATACGCAAACAGGCGAGAAAAACTGACAAAAAACTTACAGGTCAAAACGTTCATAAATCGTTGAGTAATTTAGAGTTACGTGTATCAAATTAGAAATTTTTATTTAAATTTGCACCCATGGGCGAATTACGCACTCCAGCTAAAGTTAAAATCATTGTCGGTATCCTGGCAAAGGACGCTGACTCTGTTGAGGCTGTGCGCGCCACCCTTAAAAACCGCTTTGGGGAAGAAGACCTGAATCTCCCCCCGTTCCCCTTCACATTTACCAACTACTACGTCGATGAAATCGGAGCCACCCCTGTGCGCGCCTTTTTCAGTTACGAGACTTTGGTGGACCGCGAACAAATCGTGGACATCAAGTTGTGGACCAACGACGTGGAACTGGAAATTGCTGAAGCCGCGGGCACCCCGGGACTTCGACCTGTGAACCTGGATCCGGGCTACATGACCCTGGGGCAGTTCTTCTTGGCAACTACCAAGGACCAGCGCCAGCGCGTGTACATGCAGCGAGGCATCTTCGTGGAGCCTACCCTGTATTTCCAGGACGGGCACTTTCACGCCTTCGACTGGACCTATCGGGACTACCAAAGCGAAACTTACGTGAATTATCTTGAACAAGTCCGAGCACGACTGGCTTACCAGCATAGCACGGGCCGTCCATATCGCCTCCGCAATGTCTTTGCGAGGAGCGAAGCGACGAGGCAACCGAAGCAGGACTTACTAAACGTTTAATCATTCAATCAATTATTATGCGCGCCGGAATTTTTACAGTTTTACTTCTTTGTTGTTCCAACGTCTTTATGACTTTCGCCTGGTACGGCAACCTTAAGCTCAAGGAAATGCACATCAGCACCGACTGGCCCCTAATCCTGGTGATTCTCGCCAGCTGGGGTCTGGCGCTCCTTGAATACTGCTTTATGATTCCTGCCAACAACATTGGCAGCAAGATCAACGGCGGGCCCTTTAGTCTGATGCAGCTGAAGATTATCCAGGAAGCCATTTCCCTGACGGTCTTCACCACCATCGCCGTAACGGTTTTCCACACAGAAACCTTGCAGTGGAACCATATCGTGGCCTTCATCCTGATTATCGCAGCGGTGTTCTTCGCCTTCTTGAAATAAGGATCTAGCCTAGCGAAATTCAGAAATCATTTATGAGATTGGTCGGGAAAAATAAGTGGAGTCATCTCCTCGTAGCAATTGTTGCGGCACTGTTGTGCTGTAGCAGTCCTGTGCTTGCCGCCCAACCCAAGGAAAAGCCCGCCAAGGAAAAAGTTACCAAGGATAAAACCGCCAAAGAAAAGACAACCAAGGCAAAGGCTAAGCCCAGCAAGGAAAAAGCCGAGGCAAAGAAAAAGGATTCCAAGAAGGACTCGGCAAAGAAAAAGAAAGACTCCAAGTCCAAAAAGCGCAATCCTAAATTAAAGGAAGTCCCATTCGAAGACACAGCCTCCGATGAACTTGATGTGGATGAAGTGGCTCCGGCAAAAGAAAACGCCTCGCCCGCTCCCGCAGATTCCACTCCGAAAAAAGTAGTGATTACGACCAACGACCCCAAGGGTTTCACCAAGGCGCTCCTTTACGAAAAAGAAGGCATCGACGTTGAAATCGTGGACGTAAACAAGCTTAAGAAAACCGTTCCAAAAATCGGTTTTAACAAGGAAGATTTTTTCGACTTTTCTACGATGTTGATTCCTGTAACCCACGAAGCACGACTGGGCTCCCCCTACGGAATTCGCGACCACCGTTTGCACCGCGGTGTGGATATTCACGTAGAAAAGGGCGAACCCATGCTGGCCGCTTATCCCGGAACAGTTTCTGTTTCTAAGTACAACAAGGGCGGCTACGGACACTACGTGGTTGTGGATCACGAAGATGGCTTGCAGACTCTTTACGGACACTTGGCAGAACGACTGGTTCGCGTTGGCGACGTGGTTTTCCCCGGCGACATCGTAGGCTTGGCTGGTAACACCGGACGTTCTTCTGGCGCGCACCTGCATTTTGAAATTCGCTACAAGGACATCAACATCAATCCTGCCACGGTCATCAACTTCCCTAAATGGGAATTGCAACCCGGCGTAGAACATATGTCCAAGAAAAAGATTGTCTCCGCACACTACAACATGCAGAGCAAGCTGAGCAAAGAAAACTTCTACATCGTTAAGGCTGGCGATACGTTAAAAGACGTGGCCACCTACTTCTACATTTCCGAAGATGCTGTTTGCCGAATCAACGGATTGAAAAAAGACCAACCCTTGCGAGTTGGCCAACGATTGAAAGGCAGTAAATAGAGCCGCGGGGTTGAACCGCGCGAAGTTTATTGAACCGCGCGAAGTTTACAGCGCCAGGAACGCGGCCTTCAGCTCGCGAGTCGCTGCCTCAGGATCCGCGGACTTTTGAATAGCGGACACCGCGCAAATCCCCTTGATTCCAGAGCCAGCCAAAACATCAATGTTATCCTTGTTCAGGCCACCGATAGCATTGACGGGAATAGGTACGGCCTTCACGATTTCCTTCAAGGTATCAACGCTAGTGAGAATGGTAACGACCTTTGTTGTGGTCGGATAAATGGCACCCACGCCGCAGTAGTCCGCACCCTGTTCGTAAGCTTCAAGAGCCTGGGGAACAGTCTTGGTGGTGGCACCCACAATTTTACCCGGACCCATAAGCTTTCGGGCTGTTGCCACCGGCATGTCGGTCTGGCCCACATGAACACCTTCGGCACCTATGGCAAGAGCAACGTCCACACGGTCATCGATAATGAGGGGAACATTGTAACGGCTGGTGATTTCATGAACGGCGGCGGCCAACTCCATATATTCGCGGGTAGACTTGTTCTTTTCGCGAAGCTGGATGATGGTAGCGCCGCCCTTGCAGGCAGCCTCGATAGAAGGCAGGAACTGTTCTGCAGGAACCGTAGAACTGTCGGTAATAAAGTAGAGAGTGGTATCAAGATTCATGGGCTGCGCCAATATCCTTTACGTACAAATACAAGGTCTGGTTTTCTGCGGTGTAATCATCGGAGGGAATCATTTCCATCATCACACGGCGGTAACCATCGGCAGAGAGTCGCCTATAGAAAATGCTCAGAGAGGTGTTACCCTTCGTAAAATAACTACGCAAGAATTCCAGGGAAGTTTTTTCCAGATAACCATCCAAGTCCTCAGCATGAACCTGCCCAGACTTTCCAAAGCCATGAAGCCATTCGGAAATCTTATGGGAGAAGCCCTTCTGTTCCGTTTTCTCATCCTGGTTCATCTTGATGATTCCATAGGAATCAGCCGTCAGGTTGACCTTCAAAATCTTGGTGTAGGAATTGCAGACGGCATCAAAGGCTTCGCGCTGTCCTCGGCGGTCTACGCCCTTGGATTTGTAATACTGTTCCTTATCATGATACATCATCTGGTCAGCAGACTTTTTCAATTCCATCAGGCTGGCGTTAGGCATATCCCGTTTGGCGGCATAACCAACAGAAAGAGACATGTCCTTTATTCTCTGGCCTTTCCACTGGTCAACTTCATTTTCAAGCCTGTCCTTATATTTCTTGCCGGATTCATCGGAATGTACAACAACAATAAATTCATCGCCACCCACGCGATAAACCTTGCCGCTGCCGGAAAAAGCGTTGGTAATGCAAAGGCTGGCCCCCTGGATCAGTTCGTCGCCAGCAAGGTGACCTAGGGTATCATTAACCTGTTTTAAGCTATTCAAGTCCACAGAAAAAAGAATCAAGTCATCTTCTATGGGATGATCCTCGTATCGCTTAAGGTCTTCTTCGTAGGAACGTCGATTGTAAACCTGGGTCAGTTCATCGGTAGTAGACGCCAGCACCAGGCGATCGTTATGCTCCCTTGATGCAATGAATACGTGAATGATTGTACAGCCTACCGCATAGCCAACAGCATAGAAAGGTGCGTTGGGGAAGAAAAACTGGAATATGCCGCACAATATGGGAGCCAACACGAAAACAAAGACGGCGGCATATTGCTTACGGGTATCCCCCTTCTTACTTAAAGCAGAAATTGCAGTAATCAAGCCAATCAACACATAGATAAAGTACTGGTTAAAGAACGCAACCTGCCTAAAGGCTTCGCATCGGTATTCGTTATTGGGACCAATGGTAAAGATGGTGGGAACGAAAATATTCCTTATTACCAAGGCTGTCTGAAAAACAACCGCCAAAAGAACCAGCGCACGGTAAAGCCTTTTGTGGTGAATTTCGCTGCCCAGATAAACCAGAACAAAATGAAGCCAGACGTACGCCGTGATTACCGTAAAAATATGGAATCCGGTAGTGATCCCAAAAAGGAGCGACGGATGGCCAACTTCGGGCATGGCCGCAATTCCCCACAGGGCATCCTGCAAGCAAAAGAACACGCACCAGGAAACAAGAATTCGATAAGCCTTATCTACAGGCGAGGCTTCGTTCTTGTAGGTATAGGCATGCCACAAGAAAATCGCCAGAATTATGGCGAAAGTCAAAGAAGCAATCCAGTAAAGCGCCTGTTCCATCGCAAATAATCTAAATAAAAATCAAGTCGACGGCATCCCGATGGTTTAAACTACACGTACAAATAGTCATTGAGCACGGGCTGAAGGCCCTCACCGCTAATATCCTTGTACATGGTGTCGAAACTACGGGAGTCGTTGATTTCGAACTGTTCGTCGCCGCCGGCTTCCTCGGATTCCGTTGCAGCGGCGTTGCCACCGGTAACTGCTGCACGGGCGTTTTCCTCGGTGGTGCGGGGCTTGCATTCGTCCTTCTTGTACTTTTCCTCGTGGTCGCCAACGCCTGTGGAAACACCTGCGGAAACCTTGGTGGCGGCAATCTTTACGATGCCGTTGCGGAATTCCTTGCTTTCGCGGCTGGAGACGGTAATGCCAACGAAAGGCATGAAGATGCGGTAGGCGCACAGCACCTGGCAAAGTTCCTTTTCGTGAACGTCCAGCGGATTGATTTTGTCATTATTCACGATGGGGCGAAGACGGGGGCAAGACAAGCTCATTTCTGCATGAGGATACTTCTTCTGCAGATAGAACACGTGGAGGGCGCTAGCCAGGGCATCCTTACGGAAGTCGGAAAGGCCAAGCAATGCGGAAAAACCGCAGCCGCGCATGCCACCCATAAGGGCGCGTTCCTGGGAATCGAAGCGGTACGGATAAATTCTCTTGTGGCCCAGCAAATGGAGCTGTTCATAGCGAACCTTGTCGTAAGTTTCCTGGAACACCGTCACATAGTCCACCCCACATTCGTGAAGGTACTTGTACTCGTCGGTATTCATGGGGTAAACTTCAACGCCAACCATACGGAAGTACTTGTGGGCAATCTTGCAAGCTTCGCCGATGTATTCCACACTGCTCTTGGCGCGAGATTCGCCCGTCAGAATCAGTACTTCTTCCATGCCGCTGTCGGCGATAACCTTCATTTCGTGCTCAATCTGCTCCATGGTCAACTGCATACGCTTGATTTTGTTGTAGCAGTTGAAACCGCAATAGACGCAGTAGTTTTCGCAATAGTTGGCGATGTACAGCGGGGTAAAGAAATAAACCGTATTGCCAAAGTGCTTGCTGGTTTCCAGTTTTGCCCTCTGGGCCATCTTTTCCAAGTAGGGAGCGGCGGCCGGAGAAAGGAGCGCCTTGAAATCTTCTACAGTACAGGTGTGGTGATCCAGAGCGGCCAGCACATCGCGGGCGGTGTACTTGCTAAAGTCCACGGAATCCACATGGTTCATCACCTTGTCGTGAATGTCGGACTTGATGACTTCCATGCCCTTCATATACTCCATATGGTTGGAGCGCGCGGAAGGATCTGTTTCGATACGGTGCTTACGAGCCAAAGCCTCGGGAGACAAGGTATCGGAATCCACAAAATATCGTTCGTCGTTGTAGTTCATAATAGTGGCTAGTGGTTAGTGGCTAGTGGTTAGAGATTTGTGATTGACGGTTAGTGATGTCGGAAACGTTCTTTACCTGCATCCCCTGTTTACTAACCACTAATCACTGTCTACTAAAAACTAATCTCGCAGGAATCCTGTGAGGGGATCGCTGGCGGCGGCACCACGAACCAGGACGCGGCCCATACCGGAGAGGTAAGCGTTGCGGCCAGCCTCAATGGCAGACTTGAAGGCAGCGGCCATACGCGGCAAGTCGCCAGCAGTAGCGAGAGCCGTATTGGCCATCACAGCGGCTGCGCCCATTTCCATAGCTTCGCAAGCCTGGGACGGCTTACCGATACCAGCGTCTACGATAATGGGAAGTTCAATTTCATCAATAAGAATCTGGATGAAATCCTTGGCAGAGAGACCGCGGTTAGAACCGATGGGAGCCGCCAAAGGCATTACGGCAGCGGCACCTGCGTTTACCAAGTCGCGGGCAACGTTCAGGTCGGCGTGCATGTAAGGTAGCACCACGAAACCTTCCTTGGCAAGAATCTCGGTAGCCTTGATGGTTTCGTAGTTATCCGGCAGCAAGTACTTGGAGTCGCGCATGATTTCGATCTTTACGAAATCGCCGCAGCCCAGTTCACGGGCAAGTCGAGCAATACGAACTGCTTCATCGGCATTGCGGGCGCCAGAAGTATTGGGCAGCAGGGTTGCACTCTTGGGAATGTAATCCAGGATGTTTTCGTGTTCCTTGGTATTGGCACGGCGGACAGCACAGGTAATGATTTCTGCACCGGCGTACTGCACCGCAGCTTCAATAAGCTTCAGGGAGTACTTGCCAGAACCGAGAATAAAGCGGGAGTTGAACTCATGACCGCCAAGAACCAGTTTATCGTTTTCCATTATTCAATCCTTCAATTTTTAAAACTCTTTATCCAAGTGCTTCGATTGCTTCACTACGTTCGCAATGACAGGTCAGGGTTCCAGCCCACAAATCAACCGCACTATTGTTTGTGCTTCATGAGCGGCGCAAGCCATAACGCGAGGGGCCACCAGCCCGATTCCAGCATTCACGTCGCTGACGCCATCGCCGCACAAATAAAAATTCTTTGACACGCGGCGGGTCTGGATGGAATTTGCATCACCGAAGCCAGCCATCCCGGAGGCCGCCACCAGCACCTTGCAATTTTCCAAGGCGGCATTCACCAGCATAGCCTTGGCTTCTGCATTATCAAAAGCCTCGCAAACTACGTCGGCCTTCCCTACCAGTTCCATAACATTTTCTTCTGTCACGCGAACCTGATGGGATTCCAGTTCGATGTAGGGCGCAATCTCCCGTAGATTCTCAGGCAGCGCAACAGCCTTGGGCATTCCCACCTGGCAGGCCTTGTACTGCTGACGATGCAAGTTGGTCACGTCCACGCAGTCAAAATCCACAAGCACCAAGCGACCAACCCCAGCACGCGCCAAAGCGATAGCCACGTTGGAACCGAGACCGCCCAAACCGCAGACCGCCACCGTGGCCGCCTGCAGCTTTTTGACATTCTCTTCACCCTGGCGAACAACCAATGCAGCCAGCATTTCTTCCCTGGTAGGGGCGCGCTGTACACAATCTGCGGACATTAACCACCCCCCACAAAGCTTACAACTTCAAGAGAATCCCCTTCGGCAAGCAGCGTTTCACCGTACTTGGCCTTAGGCACAATATCGCCATTGCGTTCTACTGCAATGCGCTTACAGTCATAATTTGTGGTGGACAAATATTCTGCGACAGACTTACCCGCAAAAATGGTTCCGTCGGCTTCGATGTCAATGCCATTGACTTTAATCATTATACCTCCGTTGGCATTATCCAAATCAGGTGCGGTAAGCAATCAGAACCAGGTCAAAAAACAGTTCAATTGCACTCTCAGCCGGTTTAGCCAGCTCCCGTATGGCACAAAATTAAAAATTCTTGTTTTATTCGGCAACGATTTGCTCAAAAGCATCCCCAAATAAGGACTTTTCCAAAAATAGAGGACTAAACGACAGAAAAACAAAATTTAGTCCTTTGATTTTCCGCTTTTTTTCAAAGAAAAACGTCTTTCAAAATACCACACACCCCAACCACATACAACACAAAGGACTAAACCAGGTAATTTGACCATTTGGTCCTTTATTTTTCCCATAACCCAAGCCCAACCTATTAATTTGTTCTAAAAACAAAGGACTAAAATAAAACTTTTTTCTTTTTAATCCTTGGCGGCTTCACTTTTCAAAGGATCAAAACACATATTTTTTCTTTTTAGTCCTTGCTGCTCCACTTTTCAAAGGACAAAAGCAAAAAAAAGCGCCTGCAACGTTCTGTTGCAAGCACCCTTTCTATCTCAAAGTTCTTGAGGAGGACTATTTAACCCAATGACCTAGAAGAACACCTTCACAATCATAGTACCCACGATAGTGGAAACGATAACGCTGGTAAGGCCCGGCAGCATAAAGCTGTGGTTCAGCAGGTACTTACCGATTACCGTAGTTCCTGAACGGTCGAAGTTCACCGTAGCAATGTCGGAAGGATAGTTGGGAATGAAGAAGTAGCCGTAAACGCTGGGGAGCACGCCCAGGAGCACAGCGCCTTCGATACCCAAGCTGTATGCCAGCGGAAGCATAGCCACTACCACGGCGCCCTGGGAGTTGATCAGCACAGACACAGCGAAGAAGGCAAAAGCAATTGCCCAGGGATAATGAGCAACAATGTCCTTCAGGCCACCCTGCATCACGTCCATGTAGTTTGCGAAGTAAGTATCAGCAAGCCATGCAATACCGTAAATAGCCACCACAGCCACCATGCCGGACTGCCAAACAGCGCCAGCCACAGCCTTCTTGGGTTCAGCCTTACAGAAGATAATCATAAAGGCGGCAGCAGAAATCATCACAATCTGAATGATCAAGTTCATGCCCATGGGCTTCACCTGGGCTACACCATCCACAACCTTGCCGGTGGGGAAAGCGGGGCGAATGTCATGGCCAGCAATCTGGAACACAGAGAACATTACAATCACGGCAAGAGCAGCCAGGAAGATATAAACGGAACGCTTTGCTTCCTTGGAAACTGCCTTGTCCAGCACAGAAGCGGTGTTGCCGTACATGTATTCACGCTGCTGGGGGTCCTTCAGCTTAGCCTGGAAAACCGGATCCTTGTCCAGATCGAGACCGCGCTTATAACTAACGGCGGCAGCAGCCATCAAACCGCAAAGGCAAGCGGGAATGGTCACTGCAATTACCTGCAGGTTGTTGATTTCAAAACCGTTGGCGTTGGAAATCACCACAAAGGAAGCCACAGCGGCAGCAATGGGAGAACAGGTAATACCCACCTGAGATGCCACAGATGCCACGGCGCAAGGGCGTTCCGGACGGATGCCCTTTTTCAGGGAAATGTCGCAGATAATGGGCATGAGGGTGTAAACCACATGGCCGGTACCTACGAGAACCGTAAGGAAGAATGTGCAAAGCGGAGCCAGGAAGATAATCTGGTTGGGGTGCTTACGCAAAAGCCTTTCCGCCAGCTGGATTAGCCAATCCATACCGCCTGCAGCCTGCATAATGCCCGCGCAGGTCACAGCGGCAATGATGATGTAAATAACATCGGTAGGCGGCTTACCCGGAGCCATGCCAAAGCCAAGCACCAGAATGGCAAGGCCAATACCCGAAATCGCACCCAAGGCTAGGCTACCATAACGTGAACCCACGTAAAGAGCAGCCAGCACAATCAGAAGCTGAATAATCATCACAGCTGTCATAAGAACTCCTTTTTAGGGAAATCTATCTCAAGATTTTTGAAAAAGGAGAAAACCATAAAAAAATATGATGAATTTTTAATTACAATAAAAAAAGCCCCCGATTCATCACCGAGGACTTTTTAGAATCGCAAGAGCGATCTTCGCTTAATACTTTTAATTAAGTATTGGCGTCAACCCATTCAGCGTTCTTCTTGCAAGCTTCGATAGACTTTTCGAAGGCTGCCATTTCAGCGTCGTTCATCTTGACTTCGAAGATCTTTTCGACACCGTTTGCGCCGATCACGCAGGGAACGCCACAGTAGAGGCCCTTGCCCTTACCCTGGTATTCGTCGTTCAGCTTAACAGCGCAGGTGAGAACGCTCTTCTTGTCGAGGAGGTAAGCTTCTGCCATCTTGATAGCGGAAGTTGCCGGGCTGTAGAATGCAGAGCCGCGAACGAGGAGAGAAACGATTTCGCCACCAGCGTTAGCAGTACGAGCAGCAAGTTCGTCGAACTTTTCCTTGCTCATGAGCTGCGGCAGAGGAATGCCACCGACGGAGACGCAGTCATAGAGGCTGACCATGGTGTCACCGTGACCGCCCATAACGATTGCCTTAACGTCTTCAGCAGAAACGCCCAGTTCCATTGCAACGAAGCAAGCGAGACGAGAAGAGTCCAGAACGCCAGCCATACCGATAACCTTGGAGGAATCGAAGCCGGTCACCTTCTGCATGTTGTAGACCATTGCGTCCAGCGGGTTGGTGATAACGATAACGAATGCGTTGGGAGCGAGTTCCTTGATCTTGAGGCCCACGTCCTTGATAACGCCGCAGTTGATGCCCAGGAGGTCATCACGGCTCATGCCCGGCTTACGGGGAACGCCAGCGGTAACGATAACGACGTCTGCACCAGCGATATCGTCATAGTTGGTAGAACCGGAGAGGTTGCAGGAAGTGCCCATAACGGAGCGGCCTTCCATAATGTCGAGAGCCTTACCCTTCGGCATACCTTCAGTCATCGGAATATCGATGAGGACCACGTCACCCAGCTGCTTCTGAGCGAGGACGAGAGCCATAGTACCACCAATCTGACCAGCACCAACGAGTGCAATCTTCTTTCTTGCCATGATTTTACCTTCCTTAATAAGGTGTTGAAAAATTTACGCCCTAAATATAGCATTTTTAGACGAGAGACGAAAGACGAAAGACGAGAGATTTGAACGAAAAAAGATAAAAATCACATCTTGACGAGAGGGAGCAGAGGGGCCGAACTGCCCCTGGAGGCTCAATTTACTCATCCTTGACACATCGAATAGAGTAGCCATACTCCTTGAAACTTTCTACATCATAGAATGTGTCCGATTTGTAGGAGAAATACATTGTCATGGCTTTGGTCATATAGAGATCTTCATCCAACCAGAATTCAGCCTCATCACCCTTGCCATTAAAGCCAGATGTATAGGAATAACCTATGGGGAATACACCAAAGCCCCAGCGGTCCTTGCCACCTTCGGTAGATGCGTTATAAGACCATCCGTAGGTAGTTTTCAAAAGTGCCGCCGACGAACCATATTCCGAGAAACCACTCAAAAAATCACGAAGAGTTCCGAATTCATCCAGACTCGGCAAATGCCAACCAGAAGGGCAAGCACCCTTATACGGGCGTTTTATTTTACAACGACTCACCCCACAAATCGCTTCTGCAGTATCTAAAGCCTGCGCCCAGGTGTAAAGCTTTCCGTAAGAACTGTACTTGATAGAATCGTTGTCGTAGAATTTTCCATCTCCGTAAGCAAGGTTTTCCGCCATCCACACCTGGTCTCCCATGGTAACGAATTTATAGGCTCTGCCATCACGCTTGTCTATAAAGCACGTATTCTTGTCGGCCCAGAAGGCCTTAGCCTCAAACCACTTGGTCGAGGAAGCCAATCGATTGGTGGAATAGGACGCACGAATAGTTTCCTTATCCTTCACAAAGACTTTCTTCTCGAAGTTTTCTTCTCTTACAACCTCGGGATCCTTCGTGAATTCAACGTAACCGATACGTTCCGTGCCATCTCCACCAGGAATAGTATACATGTCAACCAACACGCCATAAAAATCTGATTCTGACGAAACCCGGATGGTCACCGCATCGTTTTCGGTAAGGCTTTCATCCACCAGTTTCAAGACTGCCTTGTCAGTAACATCCATATACAGGGAATCACCAAAAGATACCGTTGCATAAAGAGCAAATCCAGCCTTGGCCATATCCTTTGATACAGTCCCTAACGTTGCGTCTTTATACTGGATAAGAATGGTGTCCTTTTCATCAATGGCCAGAACACCATCATTCTTGAGGCCATTCATAAGGAATTCTCCATAGAAGTAATCCTTATATCTGTAAGCAACAGCGCTGATTTCATCGCCTTTTACCTTACTGGAGATCGTCACCTCTACGGAGTCCTTACCGCAACCTTCGTCATAGACATAGAAATGTCCCTTGGAAGCCTGGTTATATCGATCTGCATCAAACTCCACTCGGCTATCGGCATTTTTCTTCCAGTAGACAGTCACGTTTTCAAATGTCTTTTTTTCATCTTTAAAGGTATATCGCACATCAACTGTCAAAATTTTCGCAGGATCGGAATAGAAGTAGTTATCGTGATTCTTGCCTTCATTCACAATAAAGAAACTTCCTTTATAAAGGCCACCTGCACCAGCAAGCTTGAGTTTGGCATCATAGGTACCGAAGCCACCCTCATTTTCTGTATAATGGCATTCATAGCCATCATTATAGCACAAAATCATAGATACCTGAATGGTATCCCCTTCGGCATTCTTATCGTTAACGGTAACAACCACTTCGGCGCTGTCCCCGTAATACCAAGGTTTATCCAGGGAGATAAAGTCTCTTTCACCCTTGGAAGCCAGGATAAATGCCACATTGCGTTTAATGACTCTTTCAGGGTTTTCATCCTTGTAGCTGACAACCACGTTATCCCCATCCTGCACCTTGATTGCCTGAGCGACAGAACTCTTTTCTGTGAAGAACAGCGTGGTATAGTAGTAACCATCCCTGAGTTTTGCTGTCAGGACAATACCCTTAGAATCAGAGGTACTGGTTACCGAAACTTCAACGGTATCCTTTTTAGTCAGGATATCGTTATCGCTAATACGGATGAGCAGGGAATCGGAATAGCTCCATACGGTATCTCCAATTTCCACATATTCAGCCGTATTGAATTCAATATCCGCCGTGGTTCCGCCATTGCCACCGGACAGGCCATTGGACCCATTCATAATGGTTCCTACAAGTTTTCCTCCACAGTAAAGATTTATGCCGGAACTATCAGGCAGGTATTCCCCAGTACAGCTTGTACCGTCCTTACCGTCAACCCCGTCTTTCCCGTCAGAACCGTTGCTACCATCAATTCCATCCGCACCATCGCTGCCTTCGTAAACGGGAATGTCGCCTACGCCGTAGGCCTGCCATTCCTTATCCAGACAGAACATCAATTCGCCAGTACCTGTAATATAAGCGATGGCTCCTTCCTTGGACTTGTCACATTTTTTCAAGTCACTTTTAGAAGAAACCACTGTAAGAGTTGCATTTTCCTTAGCGCTAGAGGAGTCATCTCCGCAAGCGGTCATCAAAAGAGCACATGTGGAGAACAGGGCTACAAAAAACTTGCTGTATAATTTCATTTTTCCCTCTTGAATTTATTCAATGTCAAGTATAACAAACAAAAGGATACCGTTTGGAGGACGATTAGCTAAATTTGTGGTGCAAAGGGGTCCCGGCACGAATACCGAGATAACACAAGGAATGGAATTTACAGTAATTGGCATACTTTTTGGAATGAGCTGCATGGGCAGTTTTATCCAGCGGGTCAGCGGATTCGGGTTCGGCATCTTTGTCATGACCGTTTTTCCCCACATTTTGCCTAGCTACGGCGAAGCAACCGCCCTTTCGGGAATGCTGGCCTGCTCCATGTCCCTGGTGGTGGCCTACCGCATGCGAAAGTACATCGTCTGGAAGGAAGTCCTCCCCCCTCCTTGACATTTTCACCGTCGTGAGTTTCTTTGCCGTAGGTGCCGTGGCAAGTTTCGATGACAAGTTCCTGAAGCATATCCTTGGGGCAATCCTCATTGCCATCAGCATCTACTTCTTCTTTATCAGCGAAAAGATCAAGCTGAAACCAACCCTCCTTGCGCAGGTCGGGCTGGGAACATTGTCCGGCATCATGGGAGGGCTTTTCGCCATGCAGGGGCCGCCCTCGGTGCTCTACTTCTTGGCTTCCTGTGAAACCAAAGAGAAGTACATCGCCCACAGCCAGGTGTACTTCGCCCTAGGAAACCTGATGATGACATTCTTCAGGGCGGGAAACGGGTTTGTGACGCCAGCGGTCGGCATCGCCTACGGCTGCGGCATCGTTGGGGTAATCATCGGAACGGCAATCGGCGGAAAGGTGTTCAAGAAGATTCTCCACAAGGTTCTCAAGAAAATCGTGTACGTGTACATGGCCATCAGCGGCGTCGTGGCGCTCTGCGCGTAAAATTTCTACAATTTCAATGTCACTGCGAGACCTTTAGGTCGAAGCAGTCCAAGAAGAACCTTTCACACGTTCACAAGGTTTTGCTTTGATTGCTTCGTTTCCACAAAGTGGATAACTCCCACTAAGAGGCAAAGCCTCAAGTGTCGTATAACTACGTTCCTCGCAATGACATAAAAAAAATACTTCTTACAACATTCTATGAGAGCTTTAATTCTTTCTGATATTCATGGTTCTGCAATCGCAGCACGACAGGCATTGACCTTCTTCGAAAAGTTCCACTGCGATAAAATCTTCCTGCTGGGAGACACCCTCTACCACGGCCCCCGTAATCCGCTTCCTGCGGGGCACGGTCCTATGGGCGTCGTAGAAGCTCTGCGCCCCTATGGAGACAAGATTGTGGCGGCCCGCGGCAACTGCGATGCCGATGTGGACCTGATGATGCTGGACTTCCCTATCGCCGACGAGTACGCCGTTGTGGAAGATGAACTGACGGACGCCGCGGGCAAGCAGAAGACCATCCGCCTCTTCTTAAGCCACGGTCACATCTTTATGCCGGAGTGTTTTCCTGCCAACGCCCTTTCCCAGCTGGAACCCGCCGCAGTCGACAACGACGGCAATAAAAGCGACCGCCCCATCGACGCCTACCTTTACGGCCACACCCACATTTACCAGTTGCAGAAAAATTTCAAGGGTGTTCTCATGGTGAACCCCGGTTCCACCAGCCTGCCCAAGGGCGGAAACCCACCCACCTTCGGCCTCTATGACAACGGCAAGTTCAGCATCCACCGTCTGGAAACCGGCGAAGAACTTGCCTCCACAAGCCTGCGCGACAATCCTTAAATGGAGCTCCCTGACGCGGCAATCTCTACAACTGCGTCCTTGAATTTTGACTTTTAGGCAAATGATTATATATTAGGGTTATGCATTACACACCTTATCGCGATTTACTGCTTAAAGTTTTCCCCAACTACCTCAAGGTGCGCAAGCTGCCTTTGAACGGTGGCATGAGCTGCCCCAACCTGGATGGAACCAAGGGTTTCTCCGGTTGCAGTTACTGCAACAACCGCAGTTTCAGCCCGGTGTACGACCTGGCAAAGGTCAGCATCCAGGAACAGCTGGAGCAGTTCGTTCCCAAGCTTCGCGACAAGTACCCCAATGCAGGAATCTTGGCTTACTTGCAGCCCTACACCAATACCCATGCGCCCTTGGAACATTTGATGGGGATCATCAATCCCATCATTAGGCACAAGGAAATCGCAGGCCTTGCCATTGGCACCCGCCCGGACTGCCTTGAAAGCGACAAGGTGGCATACCTTGGCGAAGTCAACCAGGAAAAGCCCGTGATTGTTGAAATTGGTTTGCAGACTGCAAACGACAAGACGTTGGCAGCCATTAACCGCCGCCACACCCTGGCAGAATTCAAAGACGCCGTAAAGCGTTGCCAGTCCGTTGGCCTGACCGTTACCACCCATGTGATTGTGGGCCTCCCCGGCGAAACCATGGAAGACTTCAAGCACACCGCCCAGGTGGTTTGCGACCTTCACTTAGCCGCCGTAAAAATTCACCCGCTGCACATTGTGTCCGGAACCGTCATGGCCCAGGACTACATTGCAGGCGAATTCAAGCTGTTGGAATTCGAGCAGTACTGCGAAGCCGTTGCCGAGATGATCAAAATCATCGGCCCGGAAACCGCCATCGAGCGTTTCAGCGGCGAAAGCCCCAGCGACATGCTCATCGCCCCCGACTGGTGCGGCGAGCGGGACAAAATTATCGCTACAGTAGAAAAACTGCTGGGAAACGGCTAAGTTCTCCGCATTCTGCAGAAAAAAAAATCCTCCCTTACGGGGAGGAATTTTTTATTCAAGACAAATAATGCTTCGATTGCTTCGCTCCTGCGGAGCTCGCAATGACATTCCGCGCGAGAAGTTCGCAATGACATTCCGCGCGAGAAGTTCGCAATGACATCCTTTGCTGTCGGGGCGAACCCCCTTTGCATCATTATGATATTACCTTCTGATAATTGTGGCGACTAAGCCGACAGACACACCGGACAAGTCGAATATTTCGTAGTCGTCGTAGTTGCTGTAATAGTAGCTGTCGTAGTCGTAATCATCAAAGAAATTATAGAACGACAGGAAGCCCTTAACACCAATACTCCAGCGGGGCGTCAAATCCCAGACGTTACCCAATTCCAGTTTGAAGTTAAAGTTTGCATCGTTGACAAACATATCATATTTAGAATTTTCAACTTCGGCTTCGAGACCGCCCCAGCCAATTTCAAAGCCAGCAAAGATGCCTTCCATGCCCGATACGTTTCTAAACGGGAATACCAGGGTACCTAAGCAAACACTGAAGTTGAAAAAGTCGACGTCGTCGATTTTATCACTTATTCTGTCAAAAGAGACATGACCCGAACCATTTGTGAAGTTGAATCCCAAGTAAGGTGTAGCCCATCTCTTGATGTTCAAGCCGAAATTAAAACCTGCATAAAGACCCTGACCGTCAAAAGCAGTGCCCTCGTGCTGGCCACTCAAATGTGTGTAACCCGAGGTAGAAACCGCACCAAGACCCAAGTTACCTTCCATAAAGAAGCTGTTGTGGGTAAGCTGGTAGTCGGAAATTTCCACCGTCTTAGGTTCCGGCGGATAATCATCCTCATCGTAGTCACCATTGTAAACGGTGGCGAACGCCGTCTGCGCCAGAGCGGCGCAAGTGAACAAAGATGCTAAAAAGATTTTTTTCATATAACCCCCTTTTTTAGCAAAAATTACATCCTAGCTGAAACTTACAAAAAGCTTTCCTCACAAACAAGCTTTTTGTCAAAAAATCACCGTCTCATGACGCTAAACTTGATTCCAAAGGCTAAATTGCTAAAATTTCGGCATTCTTCATAGTGATTTACGTTCACACCATCCATAAGATGAAGGGTAAAGAAGCCATTGACACTGGCAGTAAAACGATGGGCAAGATCCCACATAAAGCCAGCTTCCAACGTCAGATAGAAAAACACGTTTTTAACGATGGTTGGAGGTTCAGGTTTGTCTTCTAAGCTAAGACCGATTATATCCAAAAACGTTTCTGTGGAGTCGTTTTCAGAAACAAAGGTCATACCAAAGCCTGAGTTCACACCAAAGTTTAAATGTTTCAGCCCATCGATATCCCTAAAGGGGTACAACAAGGCTCCAACACCAAAGAGCATTCCCTCGGAATCACTGTCCCGGCAATAATCGCTATCTACGCAATAATCACCATCAAAGAATCTGAAGGTTAGATTGCCATAAAGGGCGAAAAGTCTTTTGAAATTAACACCAACGTCCAGCTCCGCGATAGGGCCCACACCGGTCAGTTCTCCGTGATACGACGTTTCGTACCCTTCTTTGTTGAAATAAAAATCACCTGCGACACAGCCAGCAGGGCAAAAAGCAAAGCTAATGCGTTTTTTTTCATTCTCCTAACCCACGAGAAAGCTATCGGCGCATAACATTCAAAAGAATACCAATGGAGTACGCATCAACGCTGGCATAGGTATCTTCGCCAAAGCAATCATCGTACTGGTCAGCCAAAGTAGCCAACAGATTGTATGTAAAGTTAAATTCCAAACCAAGGCTAACACGTTTGAAAACATCCCAGGAATAGCCCAGTTCAAACTTGAATGCGGCACCGGGATGGTACACAGCCATATCTGTTTCGTATTCATACTCACGAGACTGAACGCTAAGGAACTCGCATTCAAAGCCTACACTTACACCGAAGTTAACTCCATTCAGTACAGGTACTTCTCTAAAGGGATAAACCAACGAGCCGACGCCGATATCAAACTTGTAAAAATCGCCCTCAAGGCATTCTTCATCATTAGGGCAGTAATTTGCGTTACCGACAATGAAGTCCGTTGCAAAAAACACTGCGAAAAGACGCTTGAAATTTGCGCCCACTTGTACGGAAAGAGCCTCGCCATAGGCATTGAAATCAGCCCATTCTTTGCCTTTGTCACCATCCTTAAAAACGTTACCGTATTCCAGATTCAGACCGTCGGTGATTCGCCAAAAGAAACTGTTGCGGAACTCTGTAGGGGTTTCTACTGCGCTGTAAGCATTTTCGCGAGGCGTTTCGTAAACGGATTCTTCCTCCTCATCATCGTATTCATCACTGGAGTAAGCATTCGCAAAAACCTGCGGCACAGCCAGCAGGGCAAACAAAAGCGAAACAACAATTTTCTTCATATTCCTCTCCCCGAAAAAAATTAGCGGCGCATGACTGTAAAGGCAATACCCACAGATGTACCTGTCAAAGACTCTCCATCTTCACCAGCACCAGCAAGTAGAGCGACCTTTACATTAGAGACAACACCGAGACTTACTTTTCGGCCCACATTCCAAAGGTAACCCAGTTCAAATTTCCAAGTGAGCGTAAAATTGTCCACAGGTTGATTTTCATCATAATCAACATAATTAGCAAAAGTTCCACCAAAGCCAAAACCCGTGCCAAACATAGCGCCACGCAGAACCGGCACGCTACGGAAGGGGTACAGGACAACACCAAGATCCATACCAAACTTGATAAGAGTTATGTCGTAATCGGAAGTATATTTGCTCGTATTGTAAGAAATACTACCAGAACCAGAAGAGAAATCAGCGCCAACATAAAGTGCAAAAAGCCTTCTAATGCTAATGCCCAGGTCTAGTTCCAGATCTACGGTATACGCATCTAAGCTCTCCGTACCTATGTAATACTCTTCTTCTATGCTAAAGGTGGAATAGCCCTGGGTCGCTCTCATAAAGAACGCGCTGCGATATTCTGTACCTTGAGTTGTAGCATCAGAACGGTAGCCTCGAGCAAAAACCTGCGGGGCTACAGCCAACACAAACAAAAGAGCAAAAATGATTTTTTTCATTTTCCTAACCAACCTTTTTTAATGATTAAACTTTCTTGAAAATTAGGGATGTATTCACGCCACCGAAAGCGAAGTTATTGGACATGATGTATTCCACATCCATTTCGCGGCCGGAGCCTGTAATGTAATCCAAAGGAGCGCATTCAGGGTCCACATTCTTCAAATTCAGATTGGGACTGAACCAGCCCTTGTTCATCATATTGATGCCAAGCCAAGCTTCGATGCCACCGCAAGCGCCCAGGGTATGACCGATGTAGCTCTTGAGGCTAGACAGGGGAACAGAACGACCCTTCAAGGCATTGTAGGTTGCCCAGCTTTCGGCCTGGTCGCCCTGACGAGTGGCAGTACCGTGGCCATTGACGTAACCGATAGCTTCGGGAGCGATTCCTGCATCTCTCATGGCAATTTCCAGAGCCTGCTGCATGGTTTCTTTCTTGGGCTGCGTAATATGGTCACCATCGGTATTGTTACCAAAGCCAACCAATTCTGCATAGATGTGTGCGCCACGGGCCTTGGCATGTTCATACTCTTCAAGAACCAGAGTGCCGGCACCTTCGCCAATCACAAGGCCATCACGGTCCTTGTCATAAGAAGCCGGAGAAAGTTCCGGATGGTCATTCTTGGTGCTTGTAGCAAACAAAGTATCAAACACCGCGGATTCCGTGGGGTTCAGTTCTTCGGCACCGCCTGCAATCATCACGTCCTGCATGCCGTACTTGATGTTTTCATAAGCCTGACCGATAGAAAGGCTACCACTGGTACATGCAGTATTTGTGGTGATGATTCGACCCGTAAGGCCAAAGTAAACGCTAATATTCACTGCGCAAGTCTGGGGCATGGAACGGATATAGCTTGTTGCCGTAATGCCAGAGCAGTCGTAAGTCTTGAGCATGGAGAAGAAGTCCACCAAGGCGTCAATGCTACCCATGCAGGAACCGTAAGCCACACCGACACGGCCGGACTTCAAGAGTTCCTTATCTTCGGCAAGGCCAGCCACCTGCATAGCCTTATCTGCGGAGGCCAAAGCCATAATGGCAACGCGACCACAGCCACGGATTTTCTTGCGGGGGTATTCCGGAAGCGGGTAAGTAATGGGGCCAGCAAGACGAGTGTTCATCTGGGTGTACACATCCCATTCGTCCATACGGACAATCTTATTCTTCAGGGCTTTCAGGTTGTCGAAGCATTCATCGACTTCCTGGCCCAAGGAAGAAAGACAGGATCCACCAGTAACAACAACTCTACGGGTCATGCGAGACCTCCATTTACAGAAATAACTTGGCGGGTAATGTAGGCCGCGCCATCAGACAGCAAGAATACAACAGTGGCAGCCACTTCTTCGGGCTTGCCCAAACGCTTCATGGGAATTGCAGGCAGGATCATGTCCAGGGGAGCATCCTTGACCATTTCGGTATCGATGGCGCCGGGAGCAATGCTATTCACAGTAATGTTTCGGCTGGCAAGTTCAGTGGCCAAAGCCTTGGTTGCACCAATGAGGCCAGCCTTGGATGCGCTGTAGTTTACCTGGCCGCGGTTACCGATAACACCGGAAACAGAGGACATGGTAATAATACGGCCGCGCTTTTTACGGCACATGGGCATCACAATAGGATAGACTACGTTATAGAAACCGTTCAGGTTTGTATCAATGACCTTGTCCCAATACTCTCCAGTCATGGCAGGGAAAGCCATATCAGCGCAGACACCAGCATTTGTCACAACACCATAGTATACACCGTTTTCGGCAATGTCCTTTTCCAGGACTTCGCGGCACTGTTCACGGTCGCGGAGATTGAACTGCAAAGTACGGATGCTACCGCCGGCGGCACGGATTTCTTCGGCCAAAGCTTCCACGGGGGCAGCGTTCTTGTTATAGTGGGCAACGACGGTGTAACCTGCCTGGGCAACAGCCTTGGCAATAGCCTGGCCAATACCGCCACTAGCTCCAGTAATTAAAACCTGATTTTCCATATTGTTAAAATTTAGAAATAATCGCGTTACAGACCGAGGGACTTTTGAGGATCGGGGACTTCTACCGTGTTCAAAACGCCGTCTGCAGCAAGAATTCCAGTTTCTGCGTCGCCAACGAAAGCCTTGCCTTCAAAGGTAACGGCAGCATCCATACGGATGGTCTGGTGAACCTTAAGTGTAATGACGTCGCCTTTCTTGAATACGGGCACGTGGGAATTGAAGCTAGAAACGCTCATAATAAAGCCTACCTTAGGGGCCTCATCGTGGGCGCGGCCAAAGATTCCGGACATCAAGGAAATGCTCTGGGCCATATATTCAAAAGAAATCCAAACCGGGACACCGCCCAGATTTTCGTCGTAGAACAAGCAGTTTTCGTTAATGTCCACCTGGGTTTCGATGGTGATGGATTCCAGGTCGTATTTCTTGACGCGATCCAAAAGGAACATCTTGCCCTTATGGGGAACAAGCTGCTCGATGACGCTCTTTTTGCTCAAGTCCAAATCGATTTCTTTCATATTACTTTTCCAAACCATTCGTAATCACTAAACTTGCATTGCAGCCGCCAAAGGCAAAGGAATTGCTGAGGCAGCGCTTTAGACGGGCCGGTTTTTCGCCCGGGGAAACCAGATGGACCTTGGGAATCTGCGGGTCCACCACACCATCGTTGAGATGTGCGGGCAGAATCTGATTTTTCAGGGCGAGGCAGCAGAACGCAGTTTCGAGGGCTCCCGAGGCGCCCAGCGTGTGGCCCGTCAGGGCCTTTGTAGAACTGATGGGAACATTTTCGCCCAGAAGTTTGTTGACGGCCAAGCCTTCCATGGCATCGTTCAGCTTTGTACCTGTACCGTGGAGGTTGACATAATCAATCTGAGTCGGGTCCAGTTCTGCATCCTCAAGGGCGGCCTTCATAGCCTGGTAGGCGCCTTCCCCATCGGCGCGGGGAGCGGTAATGTGGTCGGCGTCAGCACTTTCACCAAAGCCTTCCACCACAAGGCCCTTGCATTCTTCCTTGCACAGTTCTTCACAAGGTTCACGAGTAATCACAAAGTAGGCGGCAGCGTCACCCAGAGTCAAGCCGGAGCGGTTTGCGCTAAAGGGATTGGTGGGTTTGTCGCTCATGGCTTCCAGAGAAGCAAAGCCAAGGATCACCGGCAGGGCGGCAATGTCTACGCCGCCAACGATTGCTGCGTCGCAGTTACCTGCATAAAGGTTATTGCGGGCAGAAACAAAAGCACTCACACTGGAGGCGCAAGCCGTAGAGTGGACCTCCAGCATTCCGCGGATTCCGTAACGTTCCGCCAAGTACATAGCAGGGAATTCCACACTTTGATAATCCAGAGCATAACCCTCCGGGAAAGAGCCTGTTTCCTTAAGGCATCTGAGAGCCTGCAAAGATGCCTCGGAGCCGTTGTCACAGGAACCAATAAAAATGCCTACGCGTTCAGAACCAAACTTCTCCACCATCTTACGGATGGAGTCATCAATATCCGTAAGGGCTGCATTGCTCAAGCGATTAATGCGATAGTCAAACTTAGGATCGCTTACCTTAGGCAAATCCTTGGTATCGATAATTGCCGCAGGGCGCATTACGCCATCCACATCAATCAGGCTAAACTCCCCACGTTCGCCGCGGGCAAGCTTTGTAAGCACAGCGTTCTTGTCGCCGCCTAAAATGCAATGGAAACCAAAGTCGTTAATGTACAAAGGGCGTTTCATCAATTGGATCCTAACGTAATATGATACTTGTAATGGCGAAGTTCGTTGACCAGGTTAATTTCGGAACCTTTCTTCTCCACCTTCAAAATGGACTTTCCGTTTTCAGAGAGGGTTCTTACAAAATCATCTCCATTCAACTCTTCGGAAAACTCAAAACCAGACTGTTCAAAATTTTCCTTAAGGGCTTCAAAAGGATAAAAGCAAACCTGCAAATCGGCCAGCACATACTCGGCCTTCATCTTTTTTACATCCATCACAGAACTTTCAAAGGACACGCTGTCGCCAACATAAGTAAGTTCTGCAAGAGTGGTTCCAAAGCCGCCGAACAAAATGACTGTCAAAATAGAATCATTGGCACGGACCCAGGTATCCCCATCAAAACTTGTCTCGGAACCGTCCTCTTTTATAAACGTGCCTTCCAAGTGCTGAGGCATGTCTATAGGAATTTTCATGGCAGTCGTAGGCAAAAGGCCTACAGAACGTGAATCGGAATAGAAAACTGGAGCCGAACCCGGTTTTACCATGGACTTATGGCAACCAACCATAAACACGCTTACACAAAGGCAAGCCAGCAGGGTAAAATAAAATCCAAGGGAACGTTTTCTCACAAATACAAAGTTAGAAAATTAATCACGATCTTTTTTTGCGGAAGTGGCAGAAAGGGGCGATAAAGCAAAGCAACAAAGGATTCCCAAAAGGGTTGCAAGGCCAAATGTAGCCACCGGGGTAAAGCTGCTAAAGGAAAGGCTGCCAAAGGAAATCACGGTAGTTGTTGCAGAAAGCATCACCGCAAGGGCCGTAGACAGATTCTTTCGGCCACCTTCGTTAAAGAAAAGTGCATAGTCAATGCCAATGCCGAGAGTCAAGATTATACCCACGATAGCAAAGAAATTGAAGGTGATGCCCGCGTAGCCAAATACAGAAGCCAGGAACAAGCATGCGATTACAGGGGCTCGGATAATTTTTACAGCGGCCTTAAATTTATAGACCAGCACAAGAATCACAAAGACAATCACGTAGGCGATGGCCACAAGCATCAACGCAACGCGGGAAAGATTTGTCAGGGTTTCGTTGATGTTACCCATCTTGTTGACTGCGTGAACTTGGGCAGAGCCGGCCGCAATCTTTGAAATGTCGAAATCCTTGGATACGTGCAGCGGCAAGACTGCGCTATAGAACTTGCCATTGACTTCGCCAATCCAGAGCATATTCAAAAGAGTCTTAAAGGACTGGGGAACATTGGCAGCTGGCGTCAAATATACAGGTTCCGACTTCAAGGAGTTTGCAAACGCAGAATCATTGGTAATGCCAATGCTTTCAAGGTATGGCTGCATTGCACCAGAGACTGCGAAATCCTTCGAAGGCAAGACTGCGCGGCGCAGGGATTCGTAGTTTTCGCGCTGAGTATTTTCAGAAGGAATGATGGAACTTGTTGCCAGGAAGTTCTTGATCAAGGAATCTTGTTTTGCAACATTGAGACGCTTTACCAGATCTTCTTCGGTGCGCAGGACTTCTTCGGCAGAAGCGCCTTCAACAATAAAGTAGTTGGCAGAAACGCCCAAGTTATTGAGCCTTGCGCTAAGCACTTCGGAGGCTTTCAGCTCGTCGCTCATAGTGTAAAGCGTACGCATATCGGTCTGCACGTTAAGCAGGTAAAGGCCCGGAATCAGAGCAAGCAACAGAACAACTTTTACAATAGAAGCAATCCATTTTCGCGGTGTTGTCTGAACGAGATTCGCGCCCTGGGTCGACGGCTTTACATCATACAGCGAAATAAATTTCTGAGGAATAATGGTGGGCAGTGCGCCAGCCTTTTTATTATGGGGCAAGCAAGGGAACAACAGAAGAATTGTGGCAAAGGAACTTGCAAGGCCCGCAATAGAGAACACCGCCATCTGCTTCAGCAGCGGGAAATCCGCAAAGGTCAGGGCGATATAACTCAGTTCCGTGGTCATAAAGCCAAGGAGAAGTCCCTTTAGAATATGACTGCGAACATCAAAACCAGAGCAGCCCTTTTTCCAATCCGTAAAGAAATGAATAGCGTAGTCGATGCTGACGCCAATAACGCTTGTGCCAAAGACAAAGGTAAAGATGTGGATGCTACCGAAAAGGAGCCAAGTTGTTGCCAAGGCCGCAGCTGCAGCAACACCGATGGAGCCCACCGTGCAAAGGATCGGCAGCGGCGAGCGATAAACCGTAAGCAGCAAAATCAGAATCAGCACAATGGAAATTCCAGAAATCCAGGCAATTTCGCTTTGTGCATTTTTGGAACTTTCGTAGCTGTGAAAGGGCACGCCGGACTTTGCAATTTTCAGGCCCGGTTCTGCGGTACGCAACGAATCTAGAGTTTTGTACAGGCGGCCAAGAACGTGGCCGTCATTAGCCATAGCCGACGTGCTGTTAGACATGACAGCACTCCACATCACATAGGTGACGTTGGAATCGGTTGCAACAAGCACCCCATCGTGGAGCGAAAACTTTCCGCTCATCAAAGGCGATTCAAGCGTGTAATAGTCAAAGTTCTGTTCCCCAAGCAACAGCGGATCCGATTCAAGATTGTTCAGATCGGCCATGCTGAAGGCGCCATAAATCTTTTGAACCGAAGCGTCCTGCAAGCTGGACAAGTCCCCATTTTTCAAGGCCTCACGAACAGAAGGGCTCTGCAGCACATAGCGATTTTCAAAAAGGAAATCTCGCATTTCCTTCATGGTATTGGCATCTACGTGCAGGCGGGTTTCTTCAAAACCTGCGTCCTTGGAAAAGATCTGTTCAACGGTTTCTGCGGCATTCTTTGCTACTTCAAAATTCTCGTGGCCCAGCAGTACAGAAACATTTCGCATGGAGCGGGCGCTTAAAGCCTTTTCCGCTTCGCTCACATTCTTGAACTCGCTGGAGTCGGGCAGCACCGAGTACAGATCCGTTTCTACGTTCCACGGGCTAAGCACACCAAGCACAAAAAGGATGGCGTGAAGTGCCACCCAGATTGCAATGCAGAAAGGTTTCTGCTTAATGGCTGTGGTTAGTGAATTCATAAACCGTGGTATTGCCTTCCCCATCAATCAAAGAAACCTTGTCCAGTTCTGCGGAGGCTTCAAGCACCATGCTTGCGATTACGGAACGGACCGCAGCTTCGCGCGGCACAAGATTTACCACATAGCTTTTGCCGGACTTCTTGAAAGAAACTTCGAAATGCTTTTCAAGTTCATCTACCTTGCCCGAGAATACAGACTGGATAGTCTTGGAAAATTCTGCGAAGACCGCATTGTCCTTGGCAGCCATTTCCGTTTTCTTACCGTTGGCAGATTCCTGGACCATCTTGTCGCCAGAAATGGTAAGCTTGCTTGCAAATGGCTTTTCAACGTTCCACAAGATGCCTTCGCCGTTTGTGATGGTAAATGTGCCTGTAGAAATAAATTCGCGGTTCAGCTTTTTAATAGTCTTAATTTGTTTGAAATCACCCTGAGTTACCTTGTGGGCGGTCATGGCAGACATGGCATTGACCAGGTCAGCCTTGGAGCCAGCGGGTGCAGCAATGCTCACGGCGGCAAAGACACTCACCAGTGCAATCAAAAAGAACTTATTGAGCATTTTCACGGGCCTCACATGCGCGGACACGTTCTACAAAACATTTGGGACTGCCAAAAAGAGATTCCTTTTTGGCCATATCGAATGCCATCTGGGTGCTTTCTGCCTTGGTAAGTACCTTGCCTGTTTCTGCATCCATAAACTTATAGGAAAGTTTCATGCCGATTTCGTACTCTACCAAAGTGACTTCGCAACGAATCTTCTGCAGAAAAGTCATGGGGCGCATGTACTTGATGTGCAAATCCACCACGGGCCAAGCATAACCGCTCTTTTCCATTTCGTAATAATCGTAATTGATCTTACGAAGAAGTGCGCAGCGGGCCACTTCCATAAACTTCACGTAATTTCCGTGCCAGGCGACCTGCATGGAATCTACATCGTAAAATTCAACCTGAAATTCAACGCTTTCTTTAACCATAATCTCGCCTAACTACCGTTCTGCAGACTTTTCCCAAAAATTATAGAAGTTATACCACTGGTACGGATGGCGCAGGCAATGCTTTTCCAACAAGTTGGTGTATTCCTGCAACAGCATTTTGATTTTTGCGGGGCGCTCCTTGCGGGGGCCGCCAAGTTCCGTACTCGCACGGACAACGTGCATCTCGTAAGGCGACTGAATATCAAAATCATTCTTACGGATGGCGAAAACAAAATAGATAGGAGCGTTCAGCACGCCCGCCAAAGTAAAGGAACCTTCCGGGAAGTTTGCAGTTTCGCCAAGGAATTCCGTTTCTACATTTCGGTTACGAGAATTGGCAGAAGTGCGGTCGCCGGCGATCACCACCAGGTTACCTTCGGCAATGCGTTCTTTCATCCATACGGCGGAATCCACACCGATGGAATTGGCGTCTATCACCTGGTTCATTAATTCTGGATTCAGCTCGCGGAGCAACGCGTTAAACTTGGATGTGCCCGAAAAATCCACCACCGGGAAAACCTTGAAATCATTCTTGGTATGCTTTTCGCCGTAACCCGTCAGGGAGCGAAGCATTTCCATATTGCCCAGATGGGAGCAAAGGAGGAATGCGCCTTCCCCATTCTCGAGCTGCTTGACCAGCATATCCAAGTCATCGTTCTGGGTTTCCAGCTGTTGCAATTTAATTGCACCTTGGAATCCGCGGAGCTTTTCCATCATGGAAAGTGCAAAGGCAAGAACGTGCTTGTAGGGGCCCCAGAAAGAAGGCTTTTCGCCCTTGACCTGAGCCACATGGTTCAGGTAATTTCGGGAACGTTCACGAATGGGCTTTGCGCCCAAGTAAAAAAAGAAAACAACAACTGCGGTGCAGACTTCTACGAGGAACAAGGGCAGATGACAGACGATCCAAAGCATGAATCGGAACTGCCACTGACTGCGGCCTACTTCCTGAACTTCTGACCAGTGCTGTTCCGCCATTCAAGACCTACTTATGCTTCAGCTTTCTGAAGAGGAGAATGGGCAAACGCACAATCATGCCCAAGCAAAGCTTGGTGTGGGTTGCAGAAATGGCAATATTATCGTGCAGGGCTCGGAAATTGGAAACGCCGTCTTCCGGATAGGTCACGTGAATCGGATAGAAATTCATCTTGATTCCAGCCCAAGACATGCGGACCATAATTTCGATATCAAAGCCCATGCGCAAATTGGTCATCTTCCTTGCAATAGGAACAACCTTTTCCAAGGGATAGACTCGGCAGCCGCACATGGTGTCGGGAATGGACATGGACAACGTTTCGATGCAAACCCAGAAATTGGTAATCTTGCGCCCCTGTTCACGAGCCTTGGGCACGGTACCATCGTACTGCGGGAAAGCAGAAATCAGATTCTGGGGATGCTTTTTGGAAGCCTTGATAAAGAAGGGAATGGCATTTACATCGTGCTGGCCGTCGGCATCGATTTGCAGGGCGTGAGTAAATCCCAGACGTTGAGCTTCAATCAAGCCAGATACCACAGCACCGCCCTTTCCTTTGTTCACTTCGTGAGTGACCAAGTAGGTGTTCGGAACTTCCTTGGCGATGGTTTCCAGAATGGCATGGCCTTCGGGAGCATTGCCGTCGTCCACCAGAATCACAGCCAGGCCTTCCTTGGAAAGGGCCTCGGCTACATGGCGAGAAGCAGCCTCGTGACGGTACACGGGAACTACGGCGCAAAACTTTTGTTCAATGATATTTTCCATATTCAGGGAGATCCCGGATCAAGTCCGGGATGACATGTTAGAGTCGGATGTCCGGGATGACATGTTAGAGTCGGATGTCCGGGATGACATGTTAGAGTCGGATGTCCGGGATGACATGTTAGAAAGTTTCATAACGATGGAGCCGGAGGAAAGTGCCTTTTCGCCAGATTCATCTGTAAAGCTAAAGGTCAGTTTGCCCTTTTCGTCATCGTAGTTAATCTTGAGAACAGCCGGCACATCCGGGAAAATGGGATTGGTAAACTTGGTACGATTGATCTTGACGATTTCCTTGGGCGCATTCAAGAACGTACGTGCCAGCAAGAGAACCATGTTCACCTGGGCCACAGCGGGCAGCAGCTTGAATTCCGGGAAATGACCATCGTAGTAGTCACTGGTAGCCGGGAACACCAGTTTGGCAGTAAATGCGCTGACTTCCCTCTGCATCTTCAATATCTTGAAGTTGGGGCTTTCAGGCAGGCTAAAGAGGTCCTGGATATCTCTCATCTTGATTTTTCCCATAAGATCCTGGGGCAGCTCCTCCAGATAGCGCCACTTCTTAGGCGTTACTGTATTTTCCAGATACTGACACAGGAAATTCCTAAAGAATTCATTGATTTTTAATTTTGCGCAGCCGGCAAATTTTTCGCGGCCGGCCTCGTTCAACACGATAGCTGCGGCCAGGAACTGGCGCTTGCTTACCATGGGAACCACACGGACATCGTGTACAAGGCCTGTGAATTTCAAACGCATTTCCACTTCGGGCAAGGAAATTCGCTTTTCCTCGATTTTCACAATGGAATCGGCTCGGCCCTGCAGCACAAAACGGCCATCATCTGAAAATTCCACCAAGTCGCCAGAGGTGAAACCTTCGGGCTCAAGGACGGCCGGGGACTTGATGTTCAGGCAACCGTTTTCAGCAAGGCTCAACTTGCAAAATTCAAAGGGAGTCCATGCGGCACCAGTACCGCTCACCCTGTGGGCGATAATGCCGGTTTCGGAACTTCCATAGATTTCATGGGTCCAGCTCTGGGTCAAGTCATGAGTCTTCTGGGCCACATCCTCGGGCAATACGCCACCTGCCGAAAGGAAAAAGGGCGTCGTCTTGAACACAAGCGGCCTATCCAGATCCACCACCAAACGCTTCAGGAATGCGGGGCTAGAAACGATCACAGCCTTCTTGTCTGTAATGTTTGTCAATTCCGAAGGGAAATCGAAACGGCGTCTGCGGAAAGGAATGCCTGCAGCCAGCGGGAAAATCACTGCGAAAGGCAGGCCGAACATATGATGGTGATTGACGGTGCTATAAATCTCACGAGTCATCCATTCGTCACCAAACACCTTGGCCTGCTGCTGGACTTCGTTTTCCAGCTGGGAGAACATCTTGAACACAGCCTTGGGCTTGCCGGTGGTACCGGAGGTGTACACCACCATTTCGGCCTTGCTCAAATCAAATTTACCGAATCGGATTTCGTCCGTTTCCTGCTTAAGCAAATCCTGAATCAGAGTTGCGCCACCGGGAGCGAAAGGTTCGTCGGTAATGAACCCGCAGTTTTCCTTCTGGATTTCCTTGATAAAGGCATCCTGACGGTTGGCCGTTACCAAAGCCTTGCGACCGCTCTGCAAAGTGGCCACCAGAGCAACCAAGAAGAAATAAACGTCATCGCAATGGACAATCCAGGGAATGTTCTCCTTGGATTCCAAAAAGATTCGAACCTTGGAAACGTCGGTAACAAAATCCTTCCAAGTGGTTGTGGAGGAATCATCAAAGCAAAACTTCGCGCCATCGGGGCGGGAATCACGTTCCAATTCACTTACAGGCACATAGGAATTCAACTTACTCTGCATCACTTTTCGAACCACAAATTCTACAGCAAAAAATAAACCGATTAAAATGTAGGAAATTAAGCCGTTGTACAAGGACCAGAGTCTGTCAGAACCCACAAACACAGTGGCTGCGGCAACGCTTGCATTGAAAATAAAGAAAATGCACCAGCCCAGAGTCACCTTGTCGCAGTATTTTTCAACGTAATTACGGCTGGGAGAATCCTTAATCGTCTTGTCCCCAAGATTTGCCATGCGAAAAACAAAGCTGGGCTTTTTCCAGAGGGTAACGCCAAAGAACAAAAGCAGGCTCAAGTTCACAAGAACCGGATAGAACTTTAGGAAAAGCAAATTATCGGCAAAGAAAGCCACGGAGCCGCAAAGCAACATCAGAACGACCAAGGCACCGTTCTTTGCCTTGCTTCCGTCGTTTTGCTTTGAGCGAGTAAAGTTCAGGAACTGATAAAAAGCAAGCGCCAAAAGCAGAATGCTCAGGCGCCTAGGCGACAGTCCCCAATAAGTGAGACCGCAGTAAACAAGAACCGGGTAAAGTACGCTCAGAGCGGCAAAGACAATCTTTCCCGCCATAAGACTATTACTTGGATTCCGAATCCTGGATGAGGTTGTAGATAGCGTCTACCACGTCCTGCATGGTGCGCACGGTCTTGAAAACCTCAGGATCAATGTTACGAGGAAGAATAGACTTGAGCTTGACAATCAGGTCAACTGCATCGATGCTATCCAGTTCCAGATCTTCGTAAAGACGTGCTTCGGGAGTGATCTTAGCTTCGTCCATTTCAAAGTCTTCCACCAGGGCAGACTTCATCTTTTCAAAAATTTGCTGTTTATCCATGGTAATGTTCCAAATAACTTGATTTACTTTTGATTTGCAGAAACGTATGCAGCAAGTGCGCTGACAGAAGCAAAGTGCTTCTTGGTTTCTTCGTTCTGAACTGCAAAGGAAACACCGAAAGCGTCCTTAATGGCAATGCCCAGTTCCAAAGCGTCGATAGAATCAAGGCCAAGGCCTTCACCCTTTTCGTTTACGCCAAAAATGGGAGCATCGTCAATGATGTCGGCGGGAGTGATATCTTCCAGTTCCAAGGACTTAATCAAAAGTTCTTTAATCTTGTTATTCATTTCGGACATATTTACCTTCTAAACCGTAATTTTTTCAAAAATAACAAAAAGCACAACTATTGTAAAGTAATCTTTAAATTCTTTTTGAATTGATATCCATAAAAAACTATATTTCTTGCAAAATTTAACCAGAGACACACATGTTCGACTTTTATATCAACGACAACATTTCTGCTATTGACGCAAAATTCGAAGCCCAGAAAATCGCCTTTGCCCCCCTCAGTTTCCAGGCCGCCCGCGCTCTCCGCGACATGGGCATTCTTGAACTGATCAGCGATTCTCGCAAAAAGGGCATTACGATCTCTGAAATTTCCAAGAAATTGAACATTTCCCTGTACGGCGTGGGCGTGCTTACTGAAATGGGTCTTGGTATGGGCGCTCTCAAGGTTCATCCGGATTCTGCCGAAGACGATCTTCGTTTGACTCTTGGCAAGGTGGGCTTTTTCCTGCTTAAGGACGAAATGACCCAGGTCAACATGGACTTTTCCCAGGACATTTGCTACCGCGGTGCCGAAAATCTTGAAGAATCTATCCGCGAAGGCAAGCCTGCAGGTCTCCCCCACTTGGGCAACTGGAAGACCGTTTATCAGGGTCTGTCCCAGCTCACCGACCAGCAGAAGAAGAGTTGGTTCGGCTTTGACCATTTCTACTCCGACCTTGCTTTCCCCGAAGCATTGCCTATTGTTTTTGAAAAGCCCGTAGGCCGCCTGTTCGATATTGGCGGTAACACTGCCAAGTGGGCAATCGCCTGCTGCAAGTTCAATCCCGATGTTAAGGTCTCTATCATTGACCTGCCGGGCCAGACCGCCATGGCCGAAAAGAACGCTGCCGCCGCAGGTTTCGCAGACCGCATCAATACCCTGCCCTGCAACGTGCTGGATGACGTGACCGCATTCCCCGAAGGTGCAAACGCAGTCTGGATGAGCCAGTTCCTGGATTGCTTCTCTCTGGAAGAAATCACCAAGATCCTCACCAAGATTCACAAGGCAGCAAGCCCCGAAACCGACGTGTACGTACTTGAACCGCTTTGGGACAAGCAGCGCTTTGAAGCCGCCGCCTACTCCCTGCAAGCAACCTCCCTGTACTTCACCTGCATTGCCAACGGCAACAGCAAGATGTACCGTTTCGAGGAACTGAAGAAGGCTATCGAAGTCGCAGGTTTCGAACTGAAGGAAGCCCACCATAGCGTAGGCATCAACAGCTATTCCCTGCTCCGTTTCCGCATCAAGTAAGCTTGTCCTAGAGATTTCGCTCGAATCATGACAAAAGTCTACATTGAACGATTTGCAAGTTTCGTACCGACCGAGGCCATGCCCAAGCCGGACGTGTCCTTTGTCCCTATGCTTACCCGCAGGCGCTTGAGCAATCTTTCTCGCATGGTAGTCTATACCAGCGACCAGATTTCCAAGGACGAAAGCGGAAATATGCTGCCGCCTTGCAAGGTTACCTTCGCCTCCCAGTATGGCGAAATCACCCAGCAGTTGAAGATTGCAGAAATCTTGATTGATACAGGCAAGGTTTCTCCCTCACACTTTAGCTCCTCGGTATTCAACACTCCGGTGGCAAACGCAACCATTCTCGAGAAGAATACTGCGGGCTACTCCGCCGTCTACGGGGGCAAGAACGCCTTTTCCGACGGCCTTACTGACTGCCTCGCCGCCATGGAGATTGAGCCTGCAGAAGACCGCAGCTTTATCTTTGCCGAAGAACTTATCCCGGAGACATACGCGCCAATCGCTGGTGTACCCTACCCCAACGTTGTCTGCGCCATCGCCCTCCGCCTGACCAAGGACGAGTCCAAGGCAGATAAGCGCTTTAAGAACTTCGACCTGAACCTGGCCCTGCAGAACCTCAAGTTCCTTAAGGGTAACTTTAGCACCGCGTCCGAAGAAGCCTTGGCTTACATCAACACCATTCAGCTCCAATGCTTATAGCCAAGATCAAGTATTTCATCCGTTTGACATCGAAGCTTAGTTCCTTCGCTGTTTTCGGCATCGGAAGCCTTATTCTTGGTACGTCCATCTTTCCCCTGCTCCACTTACTTTCTGGATTTTCGGGGCGTCGTTTTCGCAAGATGGCCCGTTACTTTATCTCAAAGACCTTCGTACTCTTTGTAAAGTACATCGAGATCACGGGAAGCATGCGACTGTCCGTAGAGCACCGCGAACTTCTTAAAGGTGCAAAGTCCAAGGTTATTATTGCAAACCACCCTTCCCTTTTAGACGTGGTGATTCTGATTTCCTTGGTCCCTAACGCCGACTGCATTGTCAAGGGCGCCCTGATTGAGAACAAATTCATCTCTATCATCATACGCAACCTTTACATTCCCAACACGCTGCCTTTTGAAGAACAATTGGAAAGGGCAGCAAAGTCTATGGCCGAGGGAAACAACCTGATTATCTTCCCCGAGGGTACCCGCACAAGATGCGGAGAACCCTGGGTATTTAAGAAAGGCGCGGCACGTTTCGCAATTTATTCGAAAAACGATATTATTCCGGTGTATTTTGGCGGAAACGAGAAAATTGGTCTGCGTAAGTACGACAAGATGCTTTCTCACAATCCCACAGAACGATATTTTTACAATCTTGAGGTTTTGCCCCAGATTCCTGTGGCCCCGTACCTGGATATGCCAACATCCAAAAGCGCCATTTTATTGACGGACGCCATGAAAAGCGTTCTTGAACAGAAACACACTAATAATTAAATTAAGAATATGAAAAAGACACTTATTCTCGTTGCAATTTCCCTCGTTGCCGCACTGTTCACCTCCTGCAGCAGCTATAACAACTTCCAGACCACAGAACAGATGAGCCAGCCCTTTATCTGCACCGGCCTTCATTTGAAGAACGCCCAGTGGAATTTCGTTGACGACTATGGTGTAAAGATTCACGTTGACGGTCGCTGCCACGCTGGTCGCAGACATGGTCAGTTCAATTTCTTCGAAGGTAATCGAATGCTCGCCAAGACCAAGTTCTCCAAGGACAAGGAAATCAAGACCGCTTGCATTCTCCCTGCCGGCCAGATGCCTACCACTCTTGAAGAATGCATGAACATCCATGCAAATGCCAGAAACAAGGCTCAAAACAAAAAGGATTAATTCCAAGAAACCCGGCCCAGAAAGGGGACAATCATGCTGGAAAAATTATTTAAGCTCACCGAAAATAAGACCAACATCCGCACCGAAATGGTGGCTGGCCTTACCACCTTCATGACCATGGCCTACATCCTGGCTGTGAACCCGGGCATTCTTTCTGCCTCCGGCATGCCTAAGGGCGGCATCTTCTTGGCAACCGTGATTGCAGCGGCTCTCGGTTCCATTTTGATGGCATTCTTCAGCAACTACCCCTTTGTGCTGGCTCCGGGCCTGGGCCTTAACGCCTTCTTCAGCTACACTGTGGTTCTTACCATGGGTTACAGCTGGCAGTTCGCCTTGCTGGCGGTCTTTGCCGAAGGCCTGTTGTTCCTGGCACTTTCCCTGACCCCGGTCCGTAAGGCGATCTTCAACAGTATTCCTATTTCGTTGAAAACAGCTGTGGCCGTAGGTATCGGCTTGTTCATTACCTTTATCGCACTGCAGGGTGCAAAGGTGGTAGTGAACAACGACGCTACCTTGGTGGGCATGGTCAGTTTCCATAACGCAGACATCCACACCACTGGCATCTGGGCTTTGCTTGCTTTGGTTGGCACCATCATTACTGCAATCATGGTTGTCCGACAGGTAAAGGCTGCAATCCTGCTGGGAATTTTCGCCACCTGGTTCCTGGGCATCATCTGCGAACTGGTGGGCATCTACGTTCCCAATCCCGCAGAAGGATTCTTCTCCATCGTCCCCCAGTTCTCCAGCTACTTTAACGACCTGGGTAAGACTTTCTGTGAATTCGGAGCAACCTTCGGCGCACTGTTCAATTCCAGTTCCTGGACCCACACCCAGGGCGACGCCATCGTTGGCCAGGGCTGGTCCTTGATTACTTCCCTGGACTTCTTCGTGGTGATGTTCGCTTTCTTCTTTGTGGACCTTTTCGACACCCTGGGCACTTTGATCGGGGTTTCCATGAAGGGCGGTTTCTTGAAGGATGGCAAGCTCTCCCGCATTAACGGAGCCCTCTACGCAGACTCCATTGCTACTGCAGCGGGCGCAGTTCTCGGCACATCCACCACCACCACTTACGTGGAAAGCGCTTCTGGCGTTGCCGCCGGCGGCCGCACCGGTTTGACTGCAATTTCTGCCGCAGGCCTGTTCCTGGCATCCATCCTTTTGGCACCAATCTTCCTGGCTATTCCCAGCTTTGCAACGGCACCGGCCTTGATGATCGTGGGCTTCTACATGGTAAGCTCTGTGGTCAAGATCAACTTCAGCAGCTACGGCGAAGCCATTCCGGCATTCATCTGTATCGCCGCCATGCCCCTCACCTACTCCATCTCCGACGGTGTGATGTTCGGCATCGTAAGCTACACCCTCATCAATATGTGCACTGGCAAGGCAAAGCGAGTCCACTGGGTCATGGTGGTACTTACTGCTCTGTTTATTCTGAAATACGCATTGATGTAATTCTATATTTGACCCGTAAAATTTTTAGACCTTTCGCAAAGGAATTTATATGGCAAAGAAAGAAACCAAGAAGGGAACCCAGACCAACATGTGGACCGGCCGCTTCGCTAGCGGTATGGCCCAGTCCATGGTGGACCTGTCCTTCAGCCTCCACTTCGACGCAGAACTGATTGAAGAAGATATCGAAGGCAGCATCGGTCACGGCAAAGGCCTGGTAGAATCCGGCGTGCTGACCAAGGCTGAATACAAGAAGATTTGCGACGGCCTCAAGACTATTCTGGACGATTACCATGCAGGCAAGAACCTGTGGCAGCCTTCCGACGAAGACATCCACATGGCAGTGGAACGCGTGCTTACCGAACGCATCGGTGCCCTCGGCAAGAAGATTCACACCGGCCGTAGCCGCAATGACCAGGTCTGCACCGACTTCAAACTTTACATGCGTCACCGCGCTGCAGAAATCCGCGCTCTGGAAATCGAATTGATGGACGTTGTGTTGGATCTTTCCAAGAAGTATTTCGGCAAGCTGATGCCGGGCTACACTCACCTGCAGCAGGCTCAGCCCATTTACTTCAGCCATTACCTGATGAGCATGTTCTTCGCAGTTAGCCGCGATGTAAAGCGCTTGGACAACTTCCTGGAATTGCATTCTCAGCTGCCCCTGGGTAGCGGCGCCATGGCTGGTTCCGCATTCCCCTACCACCGCGCTCTCGTGGCTGCAGAACTTGGTTTCAAGGATGTTAGCCCCAACTCCATCGACGCTGTTAGCCATCGCGACATGATGCTTGAATTCAATGCTGATCTTGCTATCATCGCTAACACCATGAGCCGTTACGCCGAAGATTTCGTGAACTGGAGCACCAGCGAATTCGGTTTCCTCACATTGCACGATGCATTCAGCAGCGGCTCCTCCATGATGCCCCAGAAGAAGAACCCCGACTCCATGGAACTGATCCGCGGCAAGTCTGGCCGTATGCTGGGCAACTTCACCGCCATGTACACTCTTGCTAAGGGCGCTCCGCTTTCTTACAGTCGCGATTTGCAAGAAGACAAGGAACCCGTATTCGACAGCGTTCACAACGTGAAGGTGATCCTCCGCGTGATGAAGGAAGCTCTTGAAACCGCACGCTTTAACTTCGACAAGATGGAAGCCAAGATGCTGCCGGCGCTGCTGGCTACCGACTTGGCAGACCTCCTGGTGGAAGCAGGCGTTCCCTTCCGCGACGCACATCACGTGGTCGGTAGCCTGGTCGGCGAAGCCGCCCGCCAGGGTAAGGAATTTACGGACCTGTCCGACGAATCCTGGGCAGCCGCCGGCGTGCCTGACGTCGCCAAGATGAAGAAGACCCTCACCTTCGAATACAGCGTAAGCCGCCGTAACATCGAAGGCGGTACCGGTCCTAAGTCTGTAAAGCAGCAGTTCACCAAGGCAGAAGCATTGCTGAAGAAGTTCAAGGCGAGCGTAGCAAAGAAGCACTAGTGCTTCTTTATTACCGAGCCGCCAACTTCTGCACTGCGAAGCAGTGACAGAAGTTCAAGAAGGGTTAATGGAGATCCCGGCCTTCGCCGGGATGACTCTAGGGCGACAACGTCCAAACCTGCATTAAAAAACCGCGGCTGAAAAGTCGCGGTTCTTTTTTTCTCTTTGAAGAGTCTTTTGATAGAAAACGCAGAACTATTTCTTTAGTTTTGCGGCAAAAGACAGCGCTGCAGAAACTGCAACAGCCAAGATGGTGGGGCCAATCCAATCCACGCCGATGTTCACGGCGATTTCGTAAACGGCAAAGCCCACGGCCCAAGAAATCAAGTTCCAAATCCAGAAGCCCTTCTGGTCCAGGTGTTCCTTCACAAAGAAGTAAGAAACCAGAAGTACGGCGGCCATGGGAGCGAATACGGCGGCAATGAGGTAGAGGAAGCTGATGTAGTGATCCACAATGCCCCAGATGGCAAGAATTGTGCTCAAGACGCAAACCACAACGCCACCCACCTTGGGATTTAATTTGTTGTAAATCGCCTTGGCAGATTCGCCCGCAGAGTTTGCAGCCAGGAAGTTGGTTGTCACCGTAGAAAGGGTCACGATAATGATTCCCGGGATACCGATGCCAGCCAGGAGAATAGACTGGGCAATACCGTTTTCCACACCCAAGCCCAAACCTGCAATCTGCAAGCCAACGAAGTACATCCAAAGGCTGGCCAAAGTGTAGGCGACAGCAGAAGCGATGGTTGCCGGAACAGGCTTTTCCACATCCTTGGTGTAGTCAGAAATCACCGGCAGCCAGGAAAGAGGCATAGCAATGGAAATTTCGAAGATAGTCCAGAAACCAAGCTGATGACTTGCGTTGTGGGTCGCGCCGGCGGTTTGTGTGGCCGCAGCAGCATCCACGCCGAAAAGCTTCGCCGTAAGCACCACCAAGAGAACCGCCAACAGGCCCATGACCACAGTAGTAATCTTCGCAGTCTTGCGCAGGCCAACAAAGACCCATGCAGCAATAAGAACAGCCAGAATCACACAAGTCACAGGGAACGAAATGGGAAGATTCAAGCCTGCCAAGGCCATGGCGCCCTGAGCATTCAGTACGGCAATCCAGCCAATAAGTTGCGTGAGGTTCAAAATGGCAAAGAACTTGGAACCGTACTTACCGAAAGTGGAAGCAGTGGTTTCCATGGCGTTCACACGAACGCGGGCACCAATCAGGCCCACAAAGTACAGCATGATGCCGCCCAGAACGTGGCCCAGCACCAGCGGGAACCAAATATCGCTCAGCTTGGCAGCCTCACCGATTTCAATACCGCAAACGATTTCAGAGACGGAAATGGCAACGCCAAACCAGATGATAGCGTTGGAGAAAATGCTAGTACGTTTTTCCATGATGTATTATTTCTTATCCTGTGGCACCAGGCGTTCCACGATGCGGAACAGGTCATTATAGATTTCAAGGAAGTCTTCGATCCAGATGGGGTCGCGTTCGCCCACCACATGGAAAGTTTCTTCCAGAGTATGGCGAGCATTGTACGGGCCCACCAAGGCGCCTTCGGGCTGAGAAACGCCCTGCTGGTATGCTGCCACAACGGCCTGGCGAGCGCGGTAACTACGGCGGAGTCGAGCAATCAAGGCGCCACGCAAAGAAAGCAGTTCTTCGTGGGCATTAATGAACTCGCCGGCCTTGATCCAATTTTCCACAACGTTCAAGCGACGCAAAATGGTATCCCTTTCGGTATTGGGAATCAGCATGCGCTTGTCGTTCAAAGTCTTTTTAATCTGTTCAGAAATGCCACCCAGAATCTGGTCGTTCCAGAATACCATGGGGTTTTCGGAGAAACGGCTAACGTCGTCGGCCTTGGGCTTGTGAGTGGAAACCCAACGATCAAGCTTGTCGGCTACCATTCCGGCTTCGGGGAGGCGGTCCACTGCCACATATTCACCGGCACGGTTCAGCAGGTTATCTGCATAGACCATACGCCAATGCGGGAGCTTTCCGCTCTTGCGGATAGCATCGATTTCCTGGCGAAGTGTTTCTAAACGTTCCTGCATTTTTTAGACCTTCAATTTAACACTGCTTCGATTGCTTCGCTTCGCTCGCAATGACTGCGTCACTTCTTATCCATCATCTGGAGCGGGGTTACACCGATTTCCACGCGACGGTTCAAACGACGATGTTCTTCGCTGTCGTTAGGATACTTGGGCTGGTGTTCACCGAAGCCTGCGGCAAACAAGCGTTCCGGCGGAAAGCCTTCCTTAATCAAGGTCTTCACCACGTTCACAGCACGTTCCGTAGAAAGATTCCAGTTGGTGTAAGTCTTGGACTTCACCGGAGTATCGTCAGTAAAACCGCTGACCATGATTACGTCGGTAGAATCCAGAGCTTCCAAAAGGCCCTTGCTAATGCCACGGATAACGCCCACGCCTTCCTGAGTCAAGTCTGCACCGTTAATAGGGAAAAGGAAACTTGCCTGAATCTGAATCTTGCCATCTTCAAGAGCGATAAGGCCGGCCTCGATAGAGGTCTGCAGGCTCTTGGATAGGAGCGCATTACGTTCGGCAGCAATCTTGCGCATTTCTTCCTGGCAGCTAAGCACTTCTTCTTCGGTACGGGTAAGGTCTTCGGCTTTCTGTTCCTTCAAAGTCGCCATCGCTACGAAAGCCAAGATGAACAATGACACCAGCGCGATGCCAAGGTCCGTATAGGCCATCCAGGGATTGCTGTTTTCGTCCTTGCGGAAACGCATGGATTATTCCTCCACCTTGGTTTCTGCGGAAGCGGCGGGAGCCATGGTGGCTGCGGAGCGCTGAGTCTGTTCCAAGACTTCCAGGAGGATTTCCTGAGTCTTGACGGCGTTTTCCATAAGGACTTCGCTGGCGCGTTCGTGGAAGGCTTCCAGAGACTGGTTGAGGTGTTCCACAAAGTTTTCTTCTTCTTCGTGCTCTGCGGTATCGCCGCTGAGTTTTTCCAGAATAGTTTCCAGACCGGCGCGGAGCATTTCCAAGTTTGCGCTGAGTTCGGACTGGTTCACACGCATCAGTTCTGCGGTCTGTACAATGTTTCCGCCCAGGGCATCGGTTGCTTCCTTTTCCTTCACAACGCGGTTGTCAATGCTTTCAGTGAGAGCCTTCTGGGCTTCAAGCAGCACGGCAGAAGTTTCGGAAAGTTTCTGGAAGGCAGCCAGAATATCGTTGGAGAGGGTACCAAGCTTTTCGGAAACAGAAGCAGAAAGTTCTGCGGAACCGGCCTGGGCCTTTTCTGCCACCTGGAGGGCAACGTTCTTGAGAGTTTCCAGACCGTCGCGCTGTGCATCCACGTTGGCGTTGGTGCGGTCTTCCAGGCGCTGCATAAATTCATTCCACTGGGCGTTGGACTGCTTGACCTGTTCTGCAACAGAAGCGCCGATAGATTCGGTAGAACCAGACATTGCAGCAGCAGAAGCTGTAGCCACGCCATCCAGGGCGGTCTTCACATCAGTTGCGACCTTGGCCAGAGCGTTTTCAACGTTACCGGAAACGCCTTCAAGGCCAGCCTTCACGCCGCCTGCGATATTGCCGAGGCCTGCATCCAAGGCGCCGGAAAGGCCATTCAGTTTGTCGTCCAACTTAGCCGGGATAGATTCCACAGAAAGAGACAAAGCCTTTACGCTGGATTCCATGGGTGCAAATGCAGAAGAAACAGAAGTGCTAACAGAACTGCCAAGATCCTTCACTGCAGCGTTCACGCCGTTCATAGCAGAGCTGAAGGATTCATTCATGGACTTCACAGAAGCAGCCATGTCCTCGCCCACCTGAGCCACAACACCGCTAAGGCCCTGCTGAACAGCAGTGGTAATTTCCTTAAGGTTAGCTTCCACAGCATCGAACAAGCGTTCAAGTTCATCCTTGCTCTGTTCCACTTCAGAAGAAGCACCCTGCATATTCAAGGTCACTGCATCCAGGCGAGCCATAAAGCCTTCGTGAGCAGAGCTCAGCATGGTGCGGGAAGCATTCAAAATCAAGGCTGCAAACAAACCGCAAAGAGAAGTTCCGAAGATGCCTTTCATGCCCTGGAACAAGAGCTGGATGGTATCCAGAGTTCCCTGGGTAGTAGAGTTATCAATAGCGCCACCGGCTGTTGCAACGGAGTACATCAAGCCGAAGAAGGTACCCATAAGGCCCAGCAGGATCACAGAACCGCCAGCGCTTCGGGGAACAGAGATTCCCGTATTGCTATTCAGAACTTCGTAGGCAATGGGAGAATCCAAGCGAATCTTCTTGGAAAGCAGCTGACGAGCAAGTTCAATTCGCTTCGCCACAATGCCATCGCCAGACACGCTATAAGAACCGCGGCTTTCGCAGGTTTCCAGGATTGCTGTTTCTGCAGAGATCTGCTTCAACTTCTTGAGTGCCACAGCCTGTTCGAAAAGGAACACCGCAAAGATGGCGCACAGAATCACCCAGCCGAAAAGCGGAGCACCAAAGTAAACGGCGCCGGCCACAAGGACCAGGAAACCTACGATGGTGAGCAACAAAGTGGTCGTGAAAGCATTTTTCATTTTATACCTGTTTTATTTTAAGCCTTATAGGAGGCCGTGGTTTCAAACAAATTCAACTGACCGCGAGAGAACCCGCGAAGGAACAAAGCCCACTTGCTCTGGTACCATTCAATAATCTGAATAGTTAAGCCGCGGGCGTAATCACAAAAATCATCGGTAAAGGCCAAAAAGCCGTTTTCGTATGCGTAGTGCGGATTCCAGTAACGGCCTACATTGCGGGCACAACTGCTAGCAGTAGTGTAGTAACGGGCCGGAGCCTTGGTTGCGAACGCAGCGGCAAAACGTTTTTTTGCAAGAGCATTCAAGGAGCTGCGGAGCGAAACGACCATTGCGTTCTCCTTGTCGCGGAGAGAGGCTTCCAGACTAGGGAGCAACTTGGACACGGCGTCCACCGCACTCTCGGAGTGCCAGTACTTGCACAACTTTTCCTGCAGTTGCATCACGCGGCCATTCATACGAACGAACAAAGGTTCTGCATCGCTAACAAGCAAATGGATGGTTGCAGAATAGAACGCATTGATATCCTGCTTGTTGTTCTTCACATTCAGGACCCATCCCTTTTCTTCGTCGTGCTGCATAAACTCGCCGCTTTCCAACAGCAGGCGCATCACTTCGTCGGTAGAAAAACGCTGCATCCACTTGGCGCGGAACTCGTCGTACAGCTTGTTGGCGTCGGCGATAATCTGGGGGAAACTTACATCGGCAAGTTTCCAGGCTGTCTCGCTATAGGAAATCAATTCCGAGGAGCCCACGTTCACAGAAGGGTCGTTCAGCATAGCGTCCAAATGTTCGTAAAGAACAATGGACCAGGTGACCATCATGGACTGGGACAAATTCGCCACCATGGACGACCTGTTGGGTCGCACCGAGAGACGGACACTGTTGCCCGTCATCTTACGAATGGATCTGCGAAAATTCTCTTGCACCAAAACCTCTAGATGTTCTTAGAAACCTGTTTCAATACGCTGCCAAATGCTTCGGGACACGCGCTTGCCGCTCTTGGACAAGTCGTCGGATTCCTTGCGGACATCGGCTTCAAGATTGTTGTTGATCAAGCTCTGGTCGCCTTCGTAATTGCCACCAGCTTCCAGATACAAGCCGTAGACGTTGTTGGAAATCTTGGTGTCGGCAGAAAGGACGCGGCCAGCACGTACAGACAGGGCAAAGCGGTTACGGACGAATTCGCAACGAGAAAGGAAAATCTCGGGGACGTCGTCCACCCAAAGTCCGTAGTAGTTGTTGATGAACTTTACGTTTTCGAAGATACCCTTGGAACGGAAAACCGTATTGCGGAAAGCGTTCTCCACCACCAGGTTCTTGATTTCAAAGGGGCGGTTGGAGGACACGAAATGCAAGCCGTTCCAGCTACCGGTGGAATCAGCACTGCGGAAAACCACAGGCTTTGCCTCAGAACCAACGATCTTTACAGAGCCGCGGAACATCAACTTGGCGTGTTCACCCATAAGCACCGTAACGCCCGGTTCAACCACCAAGGTATCCGTAGCAGAAAAGACCATACCCTGTTCCAGGATATAGGGGCTTTCTGCTTCAACAAGCATGGCCTTGCCGTTCTCAATTGCCGGGAAAGGCATTTCGGCAGCCACCGCAGAACCTGCCAGCGCCGCAACAGCCAAGGCAACAATGTTACGAACTTTCACCAACATTAAATTTCACCTTTCAACTTGATCTTCTGGATAACGTGCATATCCGGAACGACCGTATTGGCAACAACATCATTAACCTTAAGGTCGCCAGTGATTTCCATGTTTGCGCTAGAGATAACGCCATGGGTCATATCGAACAGGATAACGCCGGAACCTACGATAAAGCCATTGCTTTCCATGCGCAGGTCAGAAGATTCGTCGCCGGCTTCCTTGTACTTGATGTTCATGCCGATCTTTGCCATCTGGGCGCCATCGTGAACGTACTGGTCCTGCAGGGTAAAGGACTTGTAGACAACCGTGTTACCGCTAGTGCCAGGAATTTCCACGGAGCGTTCCCAGGTTTCACCCAGGGAGACTGCCTTACCCGGCAACATGGGCTGAATCTTCAAGAAAAGGCGAACCAAGTCCAGGGCCTCGGTACCCAGCATCACGGAATCTTCCATAACGGGGTCGCTAACCACGCCGTCCTTGGCCATCTTGAACTGGAAATGTTCAGTAGCCATATAGCGTTCCATACTGCGGAATTCTTCCACGGAGCGTTTGTCGGACTTGTAGTCCACAGAGTCAATCTTCATTTCGAACTTAGCCGTACCATTGTCATAGGCGGTCAACAGGGAGTTGGTGGCACGAACAAAAAGGCGGGTGTTCATTGCCTCGGGGGTTCCGTTAACAGAATCCATAGGCAAAATGGCGTTCAAGGAAGATTCAAGAGAATAGGTCTGGGCAGGAACGTTCTCGGTGTTAAAGGCAAGAACAAAGTCGTTTCCTTCGCAGGCGCACAAAAGCAACATTGCAGCAGAGCTGGCACAAAATTTAAAGAAATTCATGCCGTGAATTATAGCAAAACAACCGCCTTTTAAGACAATCAAAACGGCTTTTAAACGGGTTTTGCACCGCTATCGCCCTTTTCAAGGCGCATCTGCTGGAAAAAGCGTTTTAAAAGGCCTACGCATTCGTCGGCAAAGATCCCGCCGGTCACGGCCACGGGGCGCTTCAGGGCGTTATCTGTAATCACGTCGATGGTAGTTCCGCAGCCGCCGAAGCGGGTGTCCTTGGAGCCATAGACAATGCGGCTAACTCGGCTATTCAGGATAGCGCCGGCACACATGGGGCAAGGTTCCAGCGTTACATACAAAGTAGTGCCATCCAGGCGCCAGTTGCTCAGAGCGGAGGCGGCGGTGCCAATGGCCAGAATCTCGGCGTGGGCCGTGGCGTCCTTGAGCATTTCGATTTGATTATGACCGCGGCCAATAACCACGCCATCCTTCACAATGACGCAGCCAATAGGAATTTCCTTTTCCTCGAAGGCCTTTTCAGCTTCGCGAATAGCCATGCGCATAAAACGCTTGTCTTCCTCGGCCAAAATCTGGGCGGCAACATTCAGGGCAAATTCATTGTCTGTCAAATCGTTCATACAAAGTCGTCTTTAAAATAAATACCTTTATTCAAATATAAAAAATTGCTATATTGCCCGCCGAAATTGAACAAGCAATCGAATGTCGATTACAAAGAGGTAACTATTATGGCCGCTCTGCAGGATATCGCTCGCAACGCTGCGAACAACACTGTATCAGAACTGACCCAGGCAGCACAGCAGGAACTTGACCGCCTTGCTGCACAGCCCACCATCACCTTGAAGGACAAGCTGGGCATTCAGCCCCAGGAAGCCGCAGAACTGGATCCTGTTGTCCGCCGCACTACCATGGACGAAACCGGCCTCGGCTTTACCGAAGCACAGGCCAAGCTTGAAGCAAGCCGTTGCATGGGTTGTAAAAAGCCTTTCTGCACCGCAGCCTGCCCCATCGGCATGCCCGTTCCCCAGTACCTGCAGAAGGTTGCCGCCGGAGACTTCCAGGGTGCAATCGACATTATCCGCGACACTTCCCTGTTCCCGTCTATCTGCAGCCGCGTCTGCCCCCACGAAAGACAGTGCCAGTCCAACTGCGCCATGGGCAAGAGCCTGAAGGATCCCAAGAAGGGTATTCATCTGGGCCTCATGGAACGTTTCTGCGCTGACTACGAACGTTTGAACCTGGGTGGCAAGAAGGTCCCCGCAGTGGCTCCCGCCACCGGCAAGAAGATTGCCGTGATCGGTTCCGGTCCTGCAGGCCTCAGCGCCGCCATCGACCTGCGCAAGCAGGGTCACGAAGTGGTGATCTTTGAATCCCAGCCCAAGCTTGGCGGCGTGCTCCGCTACGGCATCCCCGAATTCCGCCTGCCCAAGGAAATCCTGGACTACGAACTTTCCATCGTCGAAAAGATGGGCATTGAATGCCGCACCAGCATCCGCGTGTTCAAGGACGTGACCGTAGACTACCTGTGGAAGCAGGGCTTTGATGCAATCTTTGTAGGTATCGGCGCCGCAGTTCCCATGAAGCTTGGCATTCCGGGCGAAGACCTTAAGGGCGTCTACACTGCCGAAGAATACCTCCGCAAGGGTAACAACGGCGAAGAAATCTATTCCGGCAAGCACGTGATCATCGCAGGCGGTGGTAACGTGGCTATGGACGCTGCCCGCATGGCATACCGCCTGGGCGCAGAATCCGTTCGTATCGTGTACCGCAGAACCCTGAACGAAATGCCCGCCTGCAAAGCCGAAATCAAGGAAGTTCTGGACGAAGGCGTCAAGGTGATGCAGCTCCACACTCCCGAAGCTTTCATCCCCGACGAAGAAGGCAAGGTCTGCATGGCAAAGCTTGGCATGTTCGAACTTGGCGAACTTGACGAAAACGGCCGCCCCCGCCCCATCCGCGTAAAGGGCGACGGTGCAACCATCGTTTGCGACACCGCTGTGATCGCCATCGGAAGCAAGGTCTCCCCTGTGGCCACCGAAGGTATCCCGGGTCTTGAAACCAACAAGAACGGCACCTTCGTCGTGAAGGACGCAGCAACTGGTGAAACCACCGTTGAAAACGTCTACACCGCAGGCGACTCCATGCACGGTCCGCTCACCGTCGTCATGGCTATGAAGACTGGCCGTCAGGCAGCCGCAGCCATCCACAAGAAGCTCATGGGCATTGTGGACGAACCTGCTGCAGAAGCCCCCGCTGCAGAATAATCTGCACCGCGGAGCAGCCCACAAGCAAAGCATTAAAAAACGCCGAAGCATCAAGCTCCGGCGTTTTTCTTTAAGTTCTTTTTCTAGGCGATTAGAAGTTGACCATAGCCAAGGTACCGACGCGACCATTGATCGGGTCAATAGTGGGAACAACGCGCAGGTAGGCGCTGCGACGTTCGTAATCTTCAGCCTTTCTGCGGTACATCTTTGCTCTGTTGAGCTGGGTACCACCGACGATCTTGAGGACAATACCTGTGGTAAGGGATGCTGCACCAGCAATGAAAACAAGATCACCCAGAATATAGAGGCCAACTCCACCAGCAGCATCTTCATCGCAATAATCATCGTAGGAATTGCAAGAAGATGCTACCGTAGCTTCGCCAACAAGCATAGTGACGAGACCCACGCCAAGACCAATGCTGCCCGCAATGATGAGCGGGGTTGCCGGGCGACGTAACTTGTTACCACGCTTTTCAAACTTTTCGACCAAGTCATTGTAGATCTGGACGCTGTCCACAGCGTAGTAGTCAACACCATCTTCGCTCTGGGCGGCATAGGCGTTTTCTTCGGCAGCTTCTTCTGCAGGAGCAGCTTCTTCGGTCTGTTCAACCTGGGTGGATTCTTCTTCCTGGTAGCCTTCTTCGTCATTCTGCGCAAAAGTGAAGGCTGCTGCGCACATCAGGAACAATACGAACTTTTTCATGTTTCCTCCTAAGGAATTTTTGGTGATTTAAGCAAAGTTCTTACTATTTGATTACGTAATTTTAGCAAATCATCGCCATTTTTGAAACATTTGTCGGTAAAAAACGCAATTTCGTCGGGAAAAACAAAAAAACACCCCGGGTTTACCCGAGGTGCTTCAAATTCCAGTAAAAGAGGCTTACTTAGAACCGAACTTTTCAGAGGCCTTCTTTACGTTGGGGTCCTTCTGAGCGTCCTTGATTTTCTGCTTGATACCATCTTCGATGTGCTTCTTCAGCTTTGCAGCGAGAGCCGGGAAACGATCTTCCAGAGAGTCGCTGAACACGGCAGGCTTCTTAGCGGCAGGAGCCTTAGCACCAAACTTGCCACCCTTGGGGCCGCGCTTGTTGAACGGACGCTTGCCACCCTTCTTAGCGGGGGCCTTCTTTTCGGACTTGGCTTCCTGAGGCTTAACTTCAGTCTTTACTTCTTCAGTCTTTACTTCTTCTTTTACTTCTTCTGCCATAATATATACCTCTTTGGAAAATTGTGAATTTGATAACTAACGTTATCTTATCGCTGCACCTCAGTCATGTCAAAATTACTTTTGCCACGACTTTCGGTTTGTAGATAATTGACGGCGCAAAGATAATAAAAATTAGCCTTGCTGTCTATGTGCGGTTCTCCAACCAATGGGCCAAGACCGTAATATCTGCGGGGCGGACCCCAGGAATTCGGCTTGCCTGACCCAAAGTCAGGGGCTTTTGTGCGTTCAGGCGCTGGCGGCTTTCGATGCTGATGGCGGAAATCTGCATATAATCCAGGTCCGGAGAAAGCTTTACAGCTTCCATCTTCTTCTGGTCATCGATTTCTCGGGCCTGACGGTCGAAGAATCCTGCGTAAATTTCTTCGGCGTAAAGGAACCACTGGTCACGGCGGGTCAACTGAAGTTCTGGAACGGCTTCTTCGGGTAAAGCGGTCTTGAAGAACATCTCCGGATCAATACCGGGGCGCTTGAGAACGTTGATCCAGCGGGTGCGTTCCGTGGCCAGGGCCTGGCCGCCGGCTTCGAGAATCTTGTTTGCCTGTTCGGGGGCGGCGGCCTCTGCGGCCAACCGAGCCTTTACATCTTCCATTTGCTGCTTACGGCGAGTCCAGTCGGCGTAGTCGGAGTCGCTGATCATGCCAATCTGGTGGGCCTTTTCCTTAAGGCGGGCTTCGGCGTTGTCGCTGCGGAGGAACAAGCGGTATTCCGCGCGGCTGGTGAACATGCGGTAAGGTTCGTCCAGCAGAACGTTCACCAGGTCATCCACCATAACGCCCAGATAGCTTTCTGAACGACCCAGGATGAGGGGCGCATCACCCTTTACCTTGAGGGCCGCATTGATGCCAGCCATCAGGCCCTGGCCCGCAGCCTCTTCGTAGCCACTGGTACCGCAGACCTGGCCTGCAAAGTACAGCCCAGGCACGTTCTTGCATTCAAAGGTAGGATACAGCTGGGTAGCGTCCACAGAATCGTATTCCACCGCATAACCAATCTGGAGAACTCGAGCGCGAGTCAAGCCCGGTATGGTATGAATCGCCTGCAGCTGGATATCCGCAGGCAAGCTACTGCTAAAGCCGTTGATATAAACTCGTCCTATGTCCGCCTGTTCCGGTTCAAGGAACAACTGGTGGCCATCGCGGTCGCCAAAACGATTAATCTTGTCTTCGATACTGGGGCAGTAACGGGGGCCCTTTCCGTGGATTCGACCACTGAACATGGGGCTATCCTTAAAGCCACTGCGCAAGATATCATGGGTCTTGATGTTGGTGCGGGTAATCCAGCATACGCAATCATTACGAACAAAGTGATTCTTGGGATCGCCCCAGAAATAATCCGCATCGCGACCAGGAACTGTATTTGCCAAGTGGCGATCGCTCATGGGCCAAGGCATATCGTCGCCACGCTGGACTTCGCATTCATTAAAGTCAATGGAATCCGGATCCAAGCGGCTAGGCGTACCGGTCTTCAAACGACGCAACTGCACACCCTCGCGTGCCAGGCATTGGGACAACATATCGGAACTGGGTTCGCCCACTCGCCCACCAATGCTTGTTTCCAGGCCGGTAAACATCTTAGAAGCCAAGAAAGTTCCGCTGGTCACCACAATGGACTTTGTAATGTAACGGTCGCCATTGAGCAAAGTCAATTCCAGGCGGCCATCCAACATACGTTCGAAGGAGGCAAGTTCCCCCTCGATCACATCCAAGCCGGGCAGGCTCGTAATGACTTCGCGGGCAACTTCGCTATAGTACTTCATGTCGCACTGAGCGCGGGGGCCCCATACGGCAGGTCCCTTGCTCATGTTCAACATACGGAACTGAATGCCAGCCTTGTCGGTCAAAAGGCCCATCAAACCGCCCAGGGCATCAATGTCGCGAACAATCTGTCCCTTGGCAACACCGCCCACGGCAGGGTTACAGGACATACGGCCAATAGCATTGATTTCCATGGTCAGCATGGCGGTCTTTACGCCAAGTTTCCAGGCTGCATGAGTCGCTTCGATACCGGCATGGCCGCCACCGATTACAACTACATCATATTCCGCATTTATCATAGAGGTTCCAAGTTCCAGATACGAGTCACGAGGTGCGAGGTTGGCTCAGAATTTCGAAAAACAAATAGGGCGCGTCATCCTTCGACGCGCGCCCTAAGAATCAAAAATTACTTCTTAGCCTTGGCCGGAGCGGGAGCTGCTGCAGGAGCCGGTGCCGGTGCTGCGGGAGCTTCCATTTCGGGGAGCTTAGGAGCTTCAGGATTCCAGACAACCGGGGTACCCTTCAGGATAGCAGCCAGGTCAGCCTTCATTTCGTCCTTTTCCTTTTCGAAGGCAGCGTACATCTTGTAGGTGCCATCCGGATTTACAGCATAGACCTTGGGAACATAGCCATCGCTATAGAGTTCGCCGAACTGACGGGATTCGTCCCACAGAACGTTGATGGTATCGTCCCACTTTGCGTTGTCCATGAACTTGCGGATGCCAGTCTTGTTGTTTCCACCGCTAGCAACAGCAACAGTGGTCAAGCCATCCTTAGCGAGTTCCTTGGCAATTTCAAGAATCTGAGGTGCTGCATGAGCGCAGTGGCCGCAGGTTGCGGAGAAGTAGAACACCATGAGAGGCTTGCCAGAGAAAGCAGTGAGGTTTTCGCCCTTCACAGAAATGCCAGAAACCTTAACATTGTAGTTCATCAGCTTGGGCATGCCGTTAGCGAGAGTATCGCCCTTCATGGCAGCAACTTCAGCAGCGAGCTTTTCCTGTTCTTCCTGCATCTTCTTGGCGGCTTCCTCACGCTTTGCCTGCATAGCCTGCTGGAAACGCTGGCCCACAGCGTTCAAGGAATCCTTCGAGAGCTGCATAGCAACAGTGGAATCAGCCAGATTAGCAACAGATTCCTTAACACCGAGGATAAAGTATTCTTCGCTCAGCGGAGTGCCGTACTGATTGCCGATAGCATTGAACTGGCTGCTGAACTGCAAACCAATGAGGTAAGAGAACTTTTCGATCTTGGAAGAAGCTTCAGTAATGGTAACAGCCTTACCAGTGGACTGAGGAGCCGGAGCAATCTTCATAGAATTGACAACAGAATCCACATAGGCAGCGTACTTTGCCTGGTCGCCATTGAAGGATGCAGCAGTTGCGCTATCCGGGCGGGTAGATTCCATACGAGTACGAGCCTGCTGAGAGTATTCACCACCCACAGCCTGGAGCTGTTCGGTAGCCAACTGCAACTTAGCGCTGGTATCGTTTATAGTCTTGTTATTATCGCGAATACCCTGAATTACGGCATCGAGATAAAGGTCTTCACCAGTCTGACGAGGAATAGCACCGAAATTCTGGCCACCGAATTGAGCGCCAAGCATGTAGGCAAACTTTTCGTCATCGGTGGTATTTGCACCAATGGAAGCCGGTTTGGAGCCAGATTGACCGTTACAAGCGACGAGAGCGAGGGCAGCAGCGCCCAAAGCAATCTTCTTCATATTCATATTACAGTTCCTTAAGTGTTAATACTTTAGATGTAATTTACAAAAACTCGTTTATACAAACTACTGTTTTAATAGGAAACAGAGGTTACTCAGCGAAATAAGCCTTTGCCTTGGCAACGACTTCTTCCACCTTAACCATGGTGAATTCCTTTTCATTGCGGAACTTCCATTCCACTTCGCCGTTTGCAAGACCCTTCTTGCCGATAGCGATACGGACCGGAGAACCCCACAGGTCGGCATCCTTGAACTTAACGCCCGGACGTTCGTCACGGTCATCTACGAGAACGTCGATGCCTGCAGCTTCAAGTTCTGCTTCGAACTTTTCTGCAAGTTCCACAAGTTCCGGTTCCTTACCAATGGGAACGATTTCCACCTGGAAGGGAGCGATGGACTTGGGCCAAATGGGGCCGAAGTCGTCGTGGCTGTTTTCAACGACGGAGGCCATCAAGCGGCCGATACCGATACCGTAGCAACCCATGATTGCGGGAGCGGTGGTCTTTTCGGCAGTGAGGTACTTGGCACCCATGGATTCAGAGAACTTGGTGCCCAGCTTAAAGATGTTACCCAGTTCGATACCGCGGGTTTCGGAGAGGCCTTCGCCGCAGCTCGGGCACTTGCAGCCGCCCTGTGCTTCGGCGATGTCAGCAACTTCAAATGCCGGGAAGTCGCGCTTGGGGGTGCAGTGCAGCAAGTGGTAGTTTTCTTCGTTAGCGCCCATCACCAGGTCGCATGCGTCGGCGAGAGCTTCGTCAACGATGATGCGGGTGTCGTGAGAACCGATGGGGCTAGCAAAGCCAGGAACCATGCCGCATGCCTTGATGAGGGCATCGTCTGCGGGGTAAAGTTCCTTGGCCTTCAGCAGGTTGTGGAGCTTGATTTCGGAAACGTCCAGGTTACCCGGAACCATGACGGTAATGAGCTTGCCTTCGAAGTCGAAGAACACGCACTTGGCGGTGGACTTGGGATCGATCTTCAGGAATGCGCTCAGTTCCTCGATAGACGGGCAGTGAGGAGTTTCAACCTTTTCGGGCATGGCATTAGCGTCGCCCTTGTAGGTTTCACGGGTAAACTTTGCGATTTCGCGGTTGGCCTGGTAGCCGCACTTCTTACAGAGAATCAGGTAGTCTTCGCCGTTGGGAGTGTCCAGCATGAATTCGTGGGCAACCTTACCGCCCATGATGCCGGTATCGCTCTGCACAACCACGGGTTCAATGCCCACGCGGCGGTAGATGCGGAGGTATGCATCATATTCTTCCTGGTAGTGCTTGTCCAGGTCTTCCTGAGAAGAGTGGAAGCTGTAGGCGTCCTTCATAAGGAATTCGCGGACGCGGATCAGACCGCCGCGGGCACGAGCTTCATCGCGGTACTTGGTCTTGAACTGGTACAGCATGAAAGGCAGCTGCTTGTAGCTATTCAGCACGTAGCGGGCCATATCGGTCATGGCTTCTTCGTGGGTCATAGCCAGCACCATGTTGTGGTTGTTACGATCCTTAAAGCGGAGCAGTTCTTCGCCAATGGCCTGATAACGGCCAGATTCGCTCCACAGGTCTGCGGTCTGAACCACGGGCAGGTCCACTTCGATACCGCCGATCTTGTTCATTTCTTCGCGGACGATGTTGGTGATCTTCTGGATCACGCGGAAACCGATAGGCATCATGGAGTAGATACCAGTAGAAACCGGCTTAATATAGCCACCGCGCATCAAGAAGATGTGGCTGGGCATGGTAGCATCGCTGGGCGTTTCGCGGAGCGTGACGTAGAAGTACTTAGAGAGTTTCATAACGATCCTTTCAATCCATACGGATTATAAGTCAAATTTTTCGGGCTAAAAGATAGCAATTTTTATACATTTAAAATTATGGAATTTGTAGATAACCTTCGCGCCAAGCCCATAGTTCAGAAAATCGAGAAATTTATCCCGGCCATCGCCTTTTTAGGCGGTTTTGCCTGGGATTCCATCACCCTGGGCATGTCCATTAACGACTCCGACCTGGCCTTTTTGGTGGCCTACTACGCCGGTGCCCTGATTTTTATCGTTTTACTGTCGGCCCGACTCACTACAACCGACGCCATTTCCCCAAAGATCGGCATTACCTCCGAGAATAAGCCTGAGCCACCTCAGCGCAAATTCATTGCCCGTAACGCCATCGCCGCCCGCGACAAACTCTTGAACCGCGAATGGAGCGACGTTTGGAAGGCCCGTTTTACATGGGTCCTGCAATTCTTCTTTGGCGGTATGTTCAGTGCCCTGGTTGTCTGCTACTTCAAGAGCAGCGGCTCCCTGGCGTCCTTCATTCTGGTCCTTTGCCTTGCAGCTCTCCTGGTAGGTAACGAATTCCTCCAGAAGCGTTACGAAAGTTTCGCATTGAACCTGGCCCTGTTCTGCCTCTTGGGCACCATGGTCATGAACTTTACCCTCCCCTACATTGTCCACGGCATCGGCTTCAGATGGTTCTTCTTGAGCACCGTCCTTTCTTTCGGAATCAGCTTCTTGATCTGGAAGGTGGCACGTCGCCCCAAGCGCATGCTGGTGATTCCCTCACTCATTAGCATTCTTTTGATTGTAGCCTACCTGATGAACTGGGTGCCGCCTGTTCCTTTGGTCCTTAAGCAACAGATGCCCTGCCAGAATTTCGACAAGACAAACTATTCCTGCGACGTGGACTACCCCACTATCCTGCAGCGTCTTAAACTGGGTGAGCCTACGGTCCACAAGGTCGAAGGCAACGAAGTCTATTTCCTTTCCTCCGTATTTGCACCCGCAAAACTTAAGGCCGGCCTGGAGTTCCGCTGGTACTACCTGGAACCGACCACGGGTAAGTACAAACTAACAGACAAGATTTCCTCCGGACGCATGGTAATGAATGGAGGCCGTGAACGCGGTTACCGTATCTACTCCAAGAAAAAGAATATTCCTGCCGGCAAGTACCGTGTGGAAACAGCATACAAAAACGGAGCCGTTATCGGCTCCAGCGCTTTCGAAGTTCTTGACGGGCTGCCCGTAGGCGGCTTCGTCAGAGACTCCTTAAGATAATTCAAACTACTTTTGGATTGCAAATCGAATGGCTTTTTCGCCCTGCACCTGCAGCACGTAAACGCCATTGCTCAATCCGCTTAAATCCACCTGAGAACCCGCAGAAACCTTGCCCTTCATCACGGAGCGACCGCGAAGATCTGCCACAAGGTAACCCATGTTGTTACCAGCACTTACAGAGAAGCTCTTGTTGCCCAAGCCCATACGCACCACAGAAGCCTTGGTGAGCATTACAGGTGCAACAGAAGAGGTAATGGGCTTTTCTGTAGAAAGGTTGTACAAGAAGTTAAACACGCGCTGGCGAACTTCTACTTCGTATTCTTCGCCATCATCGTAGAATTCATGTTTCATGCCTTCTACAAAGTACGTCAGGTGTTCCACGTTTTTGGCGGTGAGAACAGAGTCAATCACATAGCTTCCATACAGAGTAGGTGCGTGCAAATCCAAGGCAATAGAAGCCAGGCTTGCTGCGGTTTCGGGCATAAGATTCTGTAACACTCCAGCCACATTGCTCAAGGGACGGCCCGTCTTGAAATAAACGGTTCCATCATCTGTACCATGGATCAAAAGAACCGGAGTCTTATTGTCCTTGATCATGTCAATGTTATGAACGGCACCCCAAAGGGCAGCAGCACCATTGGCGCGAGCGTCATAGCCCTTCTCACCATATTCATCAACATCACCAAGCAAAGGTTCCTTGTCGATATAGGTGGGGAAATCATCCTTTGAAGAAGAATAAATGTTTTCAAGGCTAAGAATTGCACCAGCGCTATTGCCAATCAGATAAATCTTGTTGGGGTCAATGGCCAAGTCTTTTGCCTTGTAGCGGGCATAACGGACCGCAGCACGAATATCCTGAACACCGCGATAAACCGTTCTTGCAAAGTCCACGCTATCAATAGTCAGCTGGCAATCCTTATCCGTAACCACTGGGCAAGCCTTACTATCCAAGGTAACACCCAGGCGATATTCCAGGGAGAAAACCACATAGCCACGAGCAGCCAGGGAATCGCAGTAAGTCACAGTCTTCTGGGTCGTATCATCCTTGTGGCCTGCAACGAATGCGCCGCCGTGGGAAACAATGACCATGGAACGATTTGTTGCCGTATCCTTCTTGGGCATGTAGATATCCACCAAAATGGGCTTTTTTTCGGTGGTGTATTCGTTCTCGTAAAAATAGGCTACTGTGCCGCTAACTTCGGAGGCTACGGCAAGTTCCAGCAACGAGGTGATTGTATGCTTTGCGCTTAAATAAGGCACATCCTTTGCAATGGGCCAATCCTTAGTCACCTCATATTCAAACATGGGGTCCTTGTAGCGTTCTGCGCCAAAGGCAAACGACGACAAGGCAAGCAAAAGGGCGCCAACAACAGCGGCTCCAAAAAATCGATGGTTCATAGAATCTCCTTCTAAAATTCCGAACGGACAATATAGACAAATTTTCTACATTTTATGGCATGAAGAAAATCAAAACCGCTACCCTCCAAGGAAAGTGGACTGGTGATACCAAGTCCAATAATGAATGGTACAAGGCCGAAGCTCTCAAGCTGAAGGGCCAGGGAATTGACATCGTCATTCTCCCCGAAATGTTCCACACACCCTACTTCCCGTTTGAAGAAAATGCCGATTTCTTTGACATGGCCATCGAAAAGGATGATGTCATTGTTAAGGAATGGCAGGCAATTGCCAAGGAATTGAACGCGGTTGTTGTTTTCCCCTTCTTTGAAAAGCGTGCCCGCGGCATCTATCACAACTCCGCCTTCGTCTTTGAACGTGACGGAAGCATTGCAGGTCTCTATCGCAAGAGCCACATTCCCGACGATCCCGCTTTCTACGAAAAGTATTACTTCATCCCCGGCGACACCGGCTTTGAACCCATCAAGACCTCCGCAGGTAAGATTGGCGTTCTCATTTGCTGGGACCAGTGGTTCCCGGAAGCAGCCCGCATTATGAGCCTGAAGGGTGCAGACATTTTGATCTACCCCACCGCTATCGGCTGGATGAAATCTGAGCCTAAGGAACTTTACCCGCGTCAGCAGGATAGCTGGGTTACCGTAATGCGCGGCCACGCCATTGCAAACCGCACCTTTGTGCTGAGCGCCAACCGCATCGGTACCGAAGGGGAACTGACCTTCTGGGGCACAAGCTTTGTGGCCGCACCCGATGGTTTCCTCATCAACAAGTGCGAATGCGATTTCCTGGGTGCATCCATTGTGGAAATTGACTTGGGCGAAACCGAATTCAATCGCCGCTGGTGGCCCCACTTCCGCGATCGTCGCGTCGACTTGTACAGCGACATTCTTAAAATTTGGTGCGAGGACTAATATATGGCAACAGCATCTATTCGTTATCCTGCAGAATGGGAAGAACAGGCAGCAACATGGCTCGCCTTCCCCCACAACAAAAAGAACTGGTACGGCGAACGCGGCATCAACATCCGCAAGTTCTACATCAACCTGATTCGCACCATCAGCGAATTCCAGCCGGTGAACGTACTGGTTCCTTCCAAGAACTTTTTGACCTTCGAAGAGAAGTTTGCCTTGGCAGACCGCCCCTTCCCCGTCAGTGTCATTTTCCTCAAGACAAACGACATCTGGATTCGCGACTACGGTCCATTCTTTATGAAGAAGGGCGACAAGACTGTGATTTCCGAAACCCAGTTCAACGCTTGGGGCGCCAAGTTCCCTCCCTGGAACCACGACAATGCCATTCCCGCAACCATCGCAGAAGCGTTCGGCTACAAGATGGACAAGAGCGTTCCCTACATCTTTGAAGGTGGCGCTATCGAAGTGAATGGCGACGGTCTGGGCATTACCACTCTGGACTGCCTTATCGGCAAGAACCGTAACGCAGACAAGGACCTGACCAAGGTGATCAAGGCTCTCTGCAACGCATTCGGTCTCAAGTCCTTGCTGATCCTCCCCCACGGCCTTCACGGCGACCATACCGACGGCCACATCGATAACGTGGCTCGCTTTGTTGCAAAGGATCGCGTGGTCATGTGCTGGGAAGATTCCAAGAAGAGCCCCAACACTCCGATTCTCGCCGAAGCAAAGCACCTTATCGAAGAATTCATGAAGGCCCACTATGGCAAGAAGGCAAAGGTAGATACCCTGCCGCTTCCTCCCCAGCGCGTTCTGGACGACGGCCAGATTCTTCCGGCAAGCTACATGAACTACATTCATGCCAACGGCGCTCTCGTCTTCCCCAAGTACAAGAGCCCGAAAGATGCAATCGCACAGAAGTATTTCGAAAGCGTCTTCCCCAAGCTGAAGGTGATTGGCATCGACTGCCGCACTGTGATTGAAGAAGGCGGAAGCTTGCACTGCATGAGCAAGCACGAAAGCAAATAGCTTTACGCTCTCACGACATTTCAAAAGCGAAATTTCGAAAGCGACATTACAAAAAGAACCCAGCAACGTAACGTTGTTGGGTTTCTTGTTTAAGCGTAAAGAGTAAAACTATTCAGCGTCTTTTACGCAACGAACGGAGAGGGCGTTGCCCTTGTCATTATTGCACACGCTAACATCTGCACGGTTGTTGTAGAAGTTCAAACCGAAGGATTCGTAAGGTTCGTACTCGGTCGAAGACCAGAATGCGGCACGCTTACCTGCGGAGGTGTAGTATTCTTCTTCGGCGTTATAGAAACCTGCGGGAAGAACTGCAAAGCCTAAAGTATCAGAGCCATTGCCATTGTTGCTCCAACCGCTTGTAGATTTGAGCGGTGCGCCAGCGACCTTTGCTCCACCGACCATTGCAAACAGGGTATCCCATTCAGCCTTTGCCGGCAAGTGCCAACCTTCGGGACAAATGCCGCGCACGATTTTTGCAGCATTGCAAGCGCCTTCAACACCGCAGCCCTTACCAGTGGTAGAGAATACGGCGGCACTATCCATAGCGGCGCTCCACGTATACAGGCGACCATACTTGGCGCAAGAATCCGCACTGCCTCTATAGCAGAAGCTTACCGGATCCTGGTCTTCTGTTCTCACGTTATATTCAAAGTTCAAATTTTCAGCCAACCAAATCTGAGAACCGATGGTTACAGTCTTGTAGGTCTTGTTATCGCGAAGGTCCATCAATGTGTTTGCAACCGGATCGTAACCGCCAACAAGGCTAGAAGAAGATTCTACGGAGTTGCTAGACACTTCTTCGCTGGAAGAAGATTCAACGACTTCATTGGAACTGCTAGAGACTTCGCTAGAAGAAGATTCGACGGGAACACCAGCTTTTTTGCGGTCAGCGGCCTTGGTCCAGGCACCACCAACACAAATGTAGTAGGCGTCCTTGTCAGTGACTGCGTAAGTCTTGCCATCACGGGCATCCGTACAATTGGGCAAATCGTCTACTGATTTAACGGTCTTAACAGAATCTAAAAAGTCACAGGCAACAAAAGTCGTTGCAAAGGCAACCGCAAACATTCCGGCCACAAACTTTTTCATAAATCCTCCCTTACTGAAAATTTTGTGCATAAATTAAAAAATTTATCTAAAACGTGTAAATACACGTCCACAAAAGTTTCATTCAAGAGGCGTCGGTGATTACGATTCCTTGGACTTGTTCTCGCGCATCTTTGTATGGATGGTATTGATGAATCCGTCCACACCGTACGTACGTAAATCCTGCTGGGCAGAACCGACGGCCACCGCCAACTCGTAGGGTGCACCGCTCTTGCTGTTGAAATTCTCCAAACTAATTTCAATGGCCTGAATGCAAGAGTTCAGTTCCGCATCATTACGGGTATTCAAAAGCACAATAAATTCATCGCCAGAATAACGCAGCGGAACACCCACGTCGCCCATGGACTTCTGCAAGACCTTGGCAAGATTCTTTAACGCCTCATCACCGACGGCGTGACCGAACTTCTCATTAATTTTTTTAAGTCCCTTCATGTTCAACATCAAGGCATTCACTACAGAATCTCGCCCCTGGACAACAGAAGCCAAGTGATGGTCCAAATAAATTCTGTTATAAAGTCCGGTCAATCCATCCTTGAAAATCAAGTCCGTTTGCATAGTGGTCAAAACGCCCGCCATAGAAATAGCCAAGCTTGCAGCAATGGTGGAAATACCGTAGAACATGGTCTGGGCAAACGTTCCGATCATCAACGGAAACAAGTAAACACCAATGGGGAAAATTCGCAACACGCCATTCTTCGATTTCTTCCAAAAATAAACGGCAATACTGTCCATGGTAATCAAGTAGTCCACAGCCGTATATAACCAATACCCCCAGTAACGATGATAAGTATTCGTTTCATCAATGCTGAAAATAAAGGGATAGAACAAGTTGAACAGCACGCCCAAAAGGCCCAGGCCAACAACAACCAGCAAAACATTCATATGCCATTTAGAGATTCCACCACAGGCATATTTTGTCAGGAAGAACAACCAAAGAAAAGCACAAAGCAAATTGGAAACATACAACCAGCTATCACCAAAAATGGCAATCATACGAAGAATAGGAATGTTGATTTTATCAATAGCAAAAAGAAGACAATCCATTCCGCAACTGACCATAGTCAAAATGACCATAGCCAACAAAGCTCGGTTTTCAATGGACGCAGAACGCAGCAACCAACGATTGCCCGCTAAAAGCACGGCAACCAAGACAACGCCGAAAATGTCGGCAACAAAAATGCTAGTCAAAGAAGAAACCATACAATCAAAACCCTCTACATTTAATATAAACTTCAATCCGCTAAAAAGCAGACAACAAAACAAAAGCCCCGCCATTTTCGTGTTAATGACGGGGTATTTCGTGTAAAAAATAGCTTTCGCTACTTATTTTCCAGCAGTTTTTGAACGCTCTGGGCGAACTTTTCTAGGCTGGGGTCGCGGGCGCCCATCAGGAGGATGGTATCACCGGGTTTGGCGTCGGCGACCATAGCGCGGGCACATTCATCGCGCTTTTCGATGTAGCGGGCATCTGCGCCAAGGGCCACCAGGTCGTTGGCCAGATCACCTGCAGAAATGTCGCGAGTAACCGTTCCACCAGCGTAGTAGATTTCGCTGAAGTACATAGTGTCGGCGGCACGTTCCCCTTCTGCGGAGGCTGCGTCGGAACCGCGCAGAGCCTTATTAATGAATTCAACCAGATCGTTACGGAGGAATCGAGTAGGTCCGAAACCATGGGGCTGGAACCAGGCCAGAACGCGGCCCTTGGTAAAGGCCTGGGCGCTCAGGATACTTGCAGAAATCTTTGCAGGATTGTGGGCAAAGTCATCCACCAAGGTAACACCATTGAAGGTTCCCAGAATCTGATGACGGCGGAACACGCCCGGGAAGGAGCTGAGGGCGTCCGCGCAAGTCCTCAGACTTACGCCGGCCTGCAACGCGGCAGCGGTTGCAGCCAGGGCATTTTCCATATTGTGGCGGCCCGGCATAGGCACTGTAAACTTCACCAGTTCATTATTGTGACGGCAACGGAAAATAATGTTCGGGCCATCCGTACGGAAGTCAATGCCCTGGACGCCCACATAGCTTTCAGTACCGAAGTCGTTGTGACGATCCTGACTGAAAGGCTTTGCCAGCGGGTGAGCGTCATTCACAATCAGAGTCTTGCCGTTGTTCAAAATGTTGCTGCGGAACTTGCCGAAGATTTCCTGCAGTTCGCTCATTTCCTTGTGGTCCTTGTCCACGTTAAGAATGAGGCCTACTTCAGGTTCGTAACGGACCAAAGTTCCATCGCTTTCGTCAGCTTCAACCACCAGCCATTCGCCAGAACCGCTGACAGCGTTACCAATCTTGCCTTCCTTCTGCAGGTTCACAAGGCCAGCGCCAGTCATGACAGAAGGCTGCAAACCGGCGTACTGCAGAATGTGGTAAATCATGGCAGTCACCGTGGACTTGCCGCTGGTACCGCTGACCGCAATGGTCTTTGCTTCCTTGGAAATCTTGGCCAGCATTTCGCTGCGGTGCATCACCTTCACACCAAGTTCCTTGGCACGCTTCAAATCCGGATTGGAATCTTCGATGGCGGTGCTGACCACAACGGCGGTCAAGTCTGCGGAAACACCGGAACCATCCTGGGCAAAGCACTTGATACCGCATTCTTCCAGTTGTTCCATGACGCGGGGCTTCTCGCAGTTGCCAGCAAGATATTCACCAAACTGACGGTCGGAACCGCGAACTTCAACACCGCGGCCAACCAAGTACTGGCCAATGGCACTCATGCCAACACCAGCAACACCGATAAAAAAGTAAGAAGACATAATAATTGATGATTGACAATTGAAAATTGATGATTATTTTCGGGAAAGAGAATCTTTTGACGTTTTAATTATTTTCGTAAGTATTTTCACCAACGATTCATTTTCCTTATACACTTCATTAAACCTTTCTTCATCAACAAATGAAGTTTCTTTTAGAAGCTCTAACCAATATTCAGTTTCTGAAGCTTCCTTTAAAGCGATTGACATTTTAGATATAAAGTCCGCTTTACTTTGTCCCTGAACAGCTTCCCGGACATTCGCCCCAATACTCGTTCCTGATCGCAGAACCTGTTTTGACAAAACATATTCTTGCTTTTCTTTTGTAAGATAAACATACAGATGAACGATTAAAATTGCAAAAGCCTTACTTTTATCAAGAATTAAATTATCCGATTTCATAAGTAATTTCCTTTTGACAATCAATTATCAATCATCCATCTTCAATCATCAATTATAAAAGATCAGGATCGATGGTAGGTTCGTAACCGGGTTCTACGAAGTCTTCGGCGGCAACGCCCTTGCGACGGGCAGCCTTCATCTGCTTGATGAGCTTGCGTTCGGCAGCCTTGGCCTTACGGGCAGCGGCACGTTCCTTACGTTCAGCAAAACGCTGGGCACGAGTCTTACGTTCCTTATAAGGAGCAGCTTCTTCCGGAGTGATGGCCAGAATTTCGTCGCTTTCGTATTCGTCTTCAAAATCATCGCCTTCGTCGTAGAAACGCATTTCCGGATCCAGTTCGTGGAATGCGGTTTCATCGTCATCAAACTTGGGAGCATCTTCCGGGCATTCCTTCTTCAAAAGCTTCAGCACCTTGTCGAAAGGCTTTTCCAGAGGAACCTTGAACTTCATCTTCTTGCCGGTAGTCGGGTGAATCAGTTCAATCTTCACAGCCTGCAGCAACTGGGCCGGAGCGATTTCCAGAACCTGTTCTGCATATTCGCGCATCAAGGGAGACACGCGGTTCAGGCAACCTTCGCGACCATCGTACAAGGGATCGCCCACCACAGGGTGGCCCATGTAACGGCTATGCACACGAATCTGGTGAGTACGGCCAGATTCCAGCTGCAATTCCAGAAGGGTTGCAAAGTTAAAGAACTTCTTGGCAGTATAATGGGTACGGCTTTCCTTGCCGCCATTGACCACAGCCATCTTCAAACGGTTCTTGGGGTTACGACCGATGGGCGCGTCGATGGCTCCTTCCAAGTCTCGAACGTGGCCCCACACCAAGGCATTGTAAGTACGATGCAGAGTACGAGTTTCCAGCTGGTGAGCCAAGTGACGGTGGGCGTTATCATTCTTTGCCACCACCATCAAACCCGGAGTATCCTTATCCAAACGATGGACAATACCCGGACGGAGCGCGCCATTCACGGTAGAAAGATTTTCCTTGAAGTGGTACAGCAAGCCATTGGCCAAGGTTCCGTCCTTAACGCCATTACCCGGATGCACCACCAGGTTGCGGGGCTTGTTGATGACCACAATATCGTCATCTTCGTAAACGATGTCCAGAGGAATATCCTGGGGTTCCAAGGTGCTGGCTTCCTTTTCGGGAACTTCACCGCAAACCACCACCATACCGGTTTCAACGCGGAAGTTCTTGGGAGTGGCAACCCCACCCACCTTCACTTCGCCCGCAGCAATCATCTTCTGCACATCGGTACGGGAAACATTCTCAAGAACGCCAACAAGGAACTTGTCGATACGTTCACCATTCTTCTTTTCGTCTACAAGATAATTCATACGTGGCGAAAGATAGAAAATCAACAATCACAGCAAATAATCTTCAACGTAATGTTTCACCATTTCAGGCTTAATCGGGTGTTTAACCGACTCCATCGTATGGATAAAATTCACCCCCGCAAAAAAGCCGTTTTTCTGGTACATGCTTATTTTCTTCACCATATTACAGGCATACTCGGGAACATCCATCATTCCAAAATGCTCCCAAATAATTTCCTTTCTTGTTTTCAAATTCAAGCAAGTGAAATCAGGATGAACAAGAACTCCGCCCAATATCTTGGGACATTCATACCTAAAAGGGATGTTCATGTTAATTAACGTCTCTGCAATAATGAGCTCTGACTTGGAACGGACCCGTCGCCCATCCGATGTAATCAAGGACGGCATGCCTTCATCAAAGGGCAAACCTTCGAAGGGAACCGCACTCCATCGCTTCGCATACAGGTCGTCATCTAAAATCGCCGGGATAACAAGATCCCCACGGAACATTCCATTCCAAGCGCCCTCGATTGCATTGGATTGATACCGATGATTAAATTGTTCAAGTTGCGCCAACTGCGTCCTTGCAACTTTCAGCACTTTCTGGTCGTAGCCCTTTTGCGCCAACGCTTTAATCAAGTCCATATTCTCCAACGGGATGTACTCCCCATTGGAATTTTCATCCGTCACATGATAGTAATGAGGTCGTTTGTTTTCACCTTGCCTTGAAATCCGGAGTCGTCCCTCAGGGGCATGCCTTAAGGCTACGGTCTTTTCATTTATCAAGCGTTCAAGTTCCTCCATGCGCAATTTCAGTTGGGCCGGAATTCTATCCTTCGAAATCAACTCCCGAGGCACTAGAATTTCATTCTTTTCAACCTTAAACTTTTTTTTCATAGCGGCTCCTTGTTTATTACGTGCAAGACTTTAAGATGCAGGCCATTTCTAGCCCCCTCTATATACACGCAGCAAATCGCCAAACTGCCCCATTTTTTTTGTAAAAAAGGACTAAAAGTTTATTATCCAGCCTTTAGTCCTTTGTTTTTCATCATTTTCTTTCTTTTGTTAGTTTGTTCTAAACAATACAACTACCAAAACAAGGACTAAATCCAGAATCACAAGGAAATAGTCCTCTATTCGGCCGCTACGCCACCATTTTTATTACTTTGTTCTATAATTTTGCAGGGTAGCCAAGGACTAAAAATCAAAAAATCGTTGTTTGGTCCTTCACTGGTCACAAAAGCAAAGGACTAAACCCGCAATCTGCAAAGTTTAGTCCTTTATTTTCAAATTTTCCCCAGAAATTACTTGATTTCGGCGTCCTTGGCGGCAATTTCGTCCTTAGCAGCTTCTTCTGCCTTGGCAGACTTGGCTGCCTTTGCTGCAGCTTCTTCTTCCTTGATTTGCTTATGCAACTTGCGCAAGATAATGGGAGAAAGAATCACCAGGGCAACGCCCACAGTGACAAAGGAGTCCGCCACATTGAAAGTGGGGAAACGAGTCATGATAAAATCAGGAAAATCGCAGTCAATAAAATCGACCACCATCTGCAGGCGCATGCGGTCGATGAAATTGCCAACGGCGCCGCCAAAAATCATGACAATGCCCATACGGCTCAGGTAGTCGCGCTTGTCTACGCTCTTGTAGAACCAGAACAGCACTACTGCAGCCACAATGGAAATCAGCAAGAAGAACAACCAAGGCGGCAAGAAAGGCAGCAGGTCCTGGGGGCGGCTGCTAAATGCGGCGCCCTTGTTGAACACCAGTTGGAAGCGAACCAATTCGCCAATGACGTTGATGACATCGTGGTTAGGAGCGCCGGTTTCGTTAGTGAAACGAGCCAAGGCCCACAGCTTGGTCAGCTGGTCAGAAACAATGCTAAAAACAATGATTGCAATATGGAACGGAATCTTGTTATAGAACTTCATAAAATCTCTTTACGCGCGAGGACGGACCTCGTTAAACTTTCTGTCGATCCACTTGTCGCTGTAGAAATGCTTCATGGTGGACTTCACAATACCCTTCACTGTATCGCGGGAAATCTTCACCTTCTTGTCGGAGGCAAAGATGCTGGAGCCGTCACCAATAAGCTTCATGTTCTCGGCAGCCATGAAAAGCGGCCACAGGCAGAACAGACGGGTGCGCATCTTGATGTTGGGAATCAGCTTGGTGTAAGCGATCGCGTCGGACAAATGGCGCCAAGTTTTCTGGACCAACTCGTCCATGACCGCGGCGCGGCGTTTGTCGTAGTCAGCGCGTTCAGCAGAGCCTGTGGCCGGCAGCGCCTCCCCACTATTAACCAGTTCGTCCCCACTCTTGAACATGTCATAAGAATGTTCAAAGCCGTGGCGTCTGCAGATTTCTTCGGGAATAAAGCACACGCGGCGTTCGGAGTCTTCGCGGCAATCCTTCACGATGTTTGCAACCTGCAGCGCAAGCCCGAAGCTCACGTCCAGCTTTTGCATTTCGGCCTTGCGGGCCTCGCCAATCAGGCAAGTGTCTGCGGCAAACAAATGCGTCAAAAGTTTGCCCACGATGCCTGCCACATAGTAGCAGTACTCGTCCAGTTCATCCACCGATTCCAGCGTAAACCAGCCACTGCTCAAGGCGGCTTCCTGGCGCAGCGCGAACTTGGCCATGCCCCCGCACATTTCAACCGTCACGTCACGAACGGGGCCCGCATACACCTCGGGCAGTTCCTTCAACAGCGGAACAACCACATGAGTGTGCAAGCACAAATCAAAGTAAGGTTCAGTCCTGCGGGCGCGCCAGCTTTCGGGCAGCGCATTTTCAAACGCCTCAACGTCTTCGTCACGCAGTTCGGGAGTGCGGAAAATATTTGCGAACAAGTCCAGAATCACTTCTTTCTGGGAGGCCGTCATGTCGGGATCATCTTCGACCGTATCAGCGATTCGAAGATACAGGTAAGCAAGCAAGATGCTCTTGTGCAGCTTACCCTTGAGGATGTTGATGTTCAACGCGAAAGTTCTAGAAACCTGCAGCAAAATCTTTTCTGCATAGTTCCAGGCATCCTTCCCTTTTAAGGCAGTTTCACCTACACCAACCTGATCCAACATTTCAGACATGCTAGCCATACATGGTCTCCGCTAAAATATCGCGGGGAATCTTCTTAGTCTTTGCCATGGCGTTCACATACTTCCAAAGACGACCACGGGCTTCCGCTTTTTTCAAGTTCTTGGTAAAGCGCCAAATAGTCTGGTTGTGAACGTCGGATTCGCTCCTAAAATTCCCCTTACTTTCGGATTCGTAACGAACCCTACGGTATTCCAAAAAATAAGCAGATCTGTACAAGTTGGCAGTCTTCTTCTTGGCAACACCACCGATAATCTTGCCCAAAATCAAGAAAAGGGGCACTTCGGCAAAAGCATAGACCAAGGGGAGCTCAGTCCACTTGTTCAAAGCCCAAATCGTGGGGAAAACAGAGGCAACAGAGACAATCAGGGTAAAAAGGACATCGCAGGGCTTCCAATAGGACTTAAAAGTGGGGATAAATACCCATTTTTGGCCCTTTCGAAGCAACTTTTTCAGATAAGTAGGATAAGAGACCCTATAGAACCAAAAAAACAAGCCAATCCAGAACAGAACCGGTACCCAGAACCAGTAATCCAAAGTAGAGAGAATTTGCATACGAGCCCAAATTTAGGAAAATTGAGATAGGTCAACTTATCAACAATTTGGATTAGGGGGCCAAAACGCCACTATTGAGCCAAAAACGGCAATTCCGACCAATCGGCCTTTTTTAACCTATTGATAATCAATTAGTTACGGGCTATGTAAACTTTTCTTTTACACAAACTTTTAACCATTTTAAGCCGAACTTATCAACAATTTCAAGTTTTTTTGCTACATTTAATGACCTATTGTTGATAGATTAAGAGTTCCAATTTTCGTTGGCAAGGATGTGCAAATGCAGGTTGAATGGGAAAGATGCTTGAACTACCTCCGTGGTATGTTGTCCGACACCGTGTTCAAGACTTATTTCGCTCAGACAAAGTTGATGAGCCAGACCACCGGTCACGCCGTGATCTCCATTCCCTCCGGACTGGATGCAGCAGTCTATTCCGCCTACAAGGAACTGATCCGTATGGCTTGGCGCGAAGTCAGCCACGACGAATCCCCCATGGAATTCGAATTTGTCTCTCAGCAAGAAGTTGTTGTTCAGCAGCCTTCTGCTCAGAACACCTTCAAGGATTTTGTTAAGCCCAGCGTACCCCTTTCCGGCAGTTTCCGTTTCGAAAACTTCGTGCCCGGCGACAAGGCCCAGCTGGCATTCAACGCTGCCCTCGCAGTAGCTCGCAACCCCGATGGTACACAGTACAACCCGCTGTTCATCTACGGTTCTTCTGGCCTCGGCAAGACTCACTTGCTCCAGGCTATCGGTAACTACATCCTGGAAGAAGACCCCAACAAGCGCGTTTGCTACCTGACCTCCGAAGACTTTTCCCAGCAGTACATGAAGTGCCTGCGCGAACAGCGCATCACCGAAATGAGCGACTTCTACCGCAACGAAGTTGATATTTTGCTGGTGGACGATATTCAGAACTGGACCGGCAAGAACGAAACCCAGAACGAATTCTTCTTGATCTTTAACGCACTGCACCAGGCAGGCAAGCAGATCGTGCTTACCTCCGACGCTCCCGCCGCCGAAGTCAAGAACCTTTCCGACCGCTTGGTCAGCCGTTTTGCCTGGGGCCTTACCGTTGACATCCAGCCGCCCGACGTTGAAACCCGCGAAGCCATTCTCCACAAGAAGGCCGAAGAACGTCACCTGGAAATCAGCGACGAAGTTTTGCATTACCTGGCAGAAAGCATTGCAAGCAACGTCCGTTGCCTTGAAAGCGCCATCATCAAGCTGACTTTGCAGTCCAGCCTTATGAGCCACGATATCGATATGAGCATCGCCCAGAAGGTTGTGGCAGAAATCGCTCCGACTCTGCGCCGTCGCGTAAGCCTGGACGCTGTGCTCCACACTGTTTCCAAGCACTACGAAGTGCCCGAAGCAAAGCTTATCGAATCTGGCCGCGGCACCAAGGAAATTTCCAAGGCCCGTCAGGTCGCCATGTACCTTATGCGCGAATGCTCCCCCATCAGCCTTCAGAGCATCGGCTCCCGCTTTGGCGGCAAGGACCACTCCACCGTGGTTCACGCCATCAAGAGCATCAAGAAGGAAATGGAAACAGATCCCAGCTTCGCACGCTTGATTGAAAGCCTGAAGAACAGCATCCACGATTAGTATCGCGTTTTATTTAAAGATTTGATCACAGCTTGATCCAAAACATCGGTCATTTCCGTTGCTAAGTACGGGGATCTCATATAGAATAAATTTTGCGCAATTGGAGCCAAAGTGTCACTAACTCCACTTTTTTATTATATTTAAATAAAGAATAAAAAGGGGTTATATGAGAGCTAAGGCTATTTTTGCAATTACCTTTAGCGTAGTTGCTGTTGTTGGGTGTACAAAAAAACAAGAAGATACACCTAACATAATCAATGAACAAGACAACCATGTTTTAATTAGCCAAGAAATACCAGATTCTATTCGAACCGGAATAAACGCATTTGAACTTGCCGCAGAAGATTTCAAAGCGCAAAGTCTAAAAATTGTCAATACAAGTTTACTGTTACGAATTGTAAATAGAATTTGTCGCAACGAAAGGCAATGCGCAAGCAGAACAGACTCTGTCGCCTACAAAAATGACGTTAAACATATTCTTGATAGCCTTGTGCAGAACAACATTCTTGATAGTTTAATTAACAATGAAGAACAACTAGAAATCAAAAGAAAAAACAGAGATTGTTCATGGACCAACAATCCTGAAGGTGGTTGTCCATCGACAAAACCTTTTTTAAGAAGACATCTTGATTCTTTGAAAAGGGGCGAATAATGAAAAAATCCTTTTTATTACTTTTAATCGCCTCAATATCACACGCATATATAGATTGCTTTAACCTTGATCAACTTGACGAGGCTATGTTCAATCAGGGCATCGAATCAATATTAAAAACGATTGAAACTGAAGATTACCATCATTATAACAACGAATGTCAAAATGAAGGTGAAGGAGCCGACTTTCACTTTTCAGTTGAATGGGTTTCAAGTTGCGGAGGTGAAAGTTCATCAAAACGAGGTTTTATAAAGGAATCATTCACTTGTAACATTTGTACTTCTGACTGGGTAAACCTTGAATTGGAAAATATCGAAAACTCATGTCGTGAAGACTGTTTGACTAGCAATTACGTTTGCAATCCTCCAGCTTATCCAAATCTCTGGGGCGGTGAACTAAAAAAGAAAAATCCTCATGGCGAAGTATGCGGGAATCCTCTACCAAACTGTACTGTTTCAAGTTCTTCAATTTCAGTTGAATCATCTTCATCAGAAGCGCAAAGCAGTTCTTCCGTAGCAGAGAGTTCATCATCAGAAAACGTTGACAGTGAATCATCGAGTTCTGAATATATCGATTCTTCCTCTAGCGAAGAATATATTGACAGTTCCGAAAGCAACGATTGTGGTGAAGGTGGAGACCATTGTGGCGGTCCAATAAATCCAGGGGAAAACCCCTTTGGTTATTGCGAAATTGGAGGCGATTATAGAGACGCCATCTCCAATCTTAAAAATGTCCATGTAAATGTCTACAACAGACTTCCCTACATGTTAAATCCCGAAAACATAAATCTTGTAAACTGTAGCTGTAAATCTTCACGCTATGTTGCTTGCGATTTACAAAACGTGGAACTAGTGCAAGGCTATATTCCATACGATATGCCAATATGCGGTTATTCAGAAGGATATTGGTGTGATGGCATCGAAAACGGAGCTTGTGACGCTCAAGGAAAAATACTCAGAATCTACTACAAAGACGACTCCGGCCAAGATGGATCATGGTGGGCAGAATCTTTTTGGGACAGTAGCCAACTTCTTGCTATAGAAGATGGATACATGATCGTCATACTCACTCTAACAGAAAATGATATAGTTTATCGGTCAAATTATTTCGCCATGCATCATCTATTTCCAGCAAATATAACCCGTCAGGATCTTGAAAATGCGATTCTAAAGTCACTTCCCGCATTCCCCGACATGAACAAGCTTGTCGCTTATTGTAATAACGAGTGGATTCCTCATGACGAAGACTGTTTTGGCACAGAATTAGAAGCAAAAGAGGTTCTGAAAGATTTAGCCAATAGTTGTGCAATAACATACGGCATATCTCATTACGAGACAAACTTGTCCAATCGTGGATGGTGCGTTGTTGGAGAATGCGAAGCTGCAAATCCTTATTCAAGTTCAACAGAAAGTTCTAGTTCTTCCGTGGAAAGTTCTTCTTCCATAGATTTTTTTTCTGCAAGCAGTTCCTCCGAACAGAAAACAGAACCTTTTATCACCGGTCCAGACCAGGAATACACTCCCACACAAATCTTTAGTGAAGGACTTCAAAACATGGAGGAAGGAAAATGTTATTCTCTTAATCCAGAAAGAGAACGTGTATACGGTTGGGCTATCGGTACAAATGCCCAGGACTCATGGTGGTGGAGAACCGTAGACTGCCAAACAGGAGAAGAAATAATCAACAAAATTGGTAAGTGCTATGAATATCCTATGAATTCTATTCCCAACAACCCATATTCTGAATGTATAGCGGTAAATGGTTCATGTTACAAATGTAATTCAGCCAATGTTGATTGTAATCAAAATTGGATTTGGATTAACGGATTCAATAATGATTCATGGACATATATAGAAGTGGATTGTAAAACAGGACTTCCACAAAATGGCGATAATTGTACAGATCAGCCATATGCTTTGCTAAAACAAACAAAAGAAACAACCAATTACAAATGGTCAAATTCTACAAACGAATCCTATAGTATTGATTTCATTAAGCCATCACAATTTTTTGACGCAAAAGGACGAAATATAAGAAAAAATGTTAAATGGCGTAGAGTGTATGAAAAAAATGTTAATCACAAGCCTTATTTAGAAAAAACAACCGACAACATTACAAGCATGGGTTTTATGCTAAAATTGCAAACAAATTCAGGTTATGTGTCTGCCAAGCATGATATCATCCTGAATATGAGCTTAACAGAGCGAGAAAACTGCTCCACCAAAGCTGAAGTAACGGCAACATTCACTACAAGCATAGATAAAAAACCAAATTATTCAAACGAAGATCTCCAAAAGCATGAAATGAAGCATTACAACACATATATGAAATATAATGAGAAAGTGTTTGAAGAATGGTATAATCTAGATGCAGGAATATCATACATGGAAGCGTGTAATGAAGTAAAGTTGTACATTTGGCCTAGCATTCGAAATTTATTGACAGCACTGATAAACGAGCAAAATAAAATTGATGATAATGATGACAAAAATGAATGCAGGGACAGGATACCCTTGCAAGAAACAATAGCTGAAATGAAGTCTGCATTTGACTCAAAAAATTGTCAAACAGAGTAAAAAGGGAAGTTCGATGAAACAACATCTTTGCATTACCCTTTTAACGGCAATATCATATTGTTTTAGCCATAATTGCGAAGGAGTCTACTCCCTAGGCACGTCAAAACTATCCGAACCAAAGGTAGAATCTTTGGACATTCCCGATTTAGATTCATCACTGGTGGTTAATGTCTGCGTAAACATGTCTGATTCTACCGTCGTAATAGAAAAAGAATCTAACACATATTCTTATTGGTTGTCAAGAAACAGCACCATTTGCTGTACCCCACAAATAAGCATCGCTCATTACGAAAATTACATCAGCAAACGCAAAAACCACCGTAAAACGCACTGCGAACAACGCTATGTATCCCCAGAAAAAAAAGTAACAACCACCATACATTGCGCAATTCACTCAAGTTTAGATTCTTCAAAAACATCTCATGACTCCAATCATTGTAGCTATCCATCAAGATATGACTTATCTGTTGAACAGAATGAATTAAAAGCAATTCCACATTATTTGGCATGTATGAGTTCCTTCCCCCATAATATAATCGGAAAGACTTTCGCTCATGAAAAATACAGGTACGTTTTTTGTAATGGTTTTTACACGAACTTTCGGACTACTTTTTACGTAAAAGTAACCGGAATTTGTTCAAACAAAGAGTAAACATTTATATGAATTTAAAGAAAATCATTTTGCTAATTCTTTGTATTTTCTCATTATCATTGTGCGACGGTTTAGATGACGCTTTCGAGTCAGCCCCAATTGTAGCAAACTACTGTGTTGATCATGGCAATCAGCCAAAATTGAAATTAAGTAAAATTAACCAAGATACCCCAGTCATTTATCTTTCCGAAACAGACTCCATTGAATGTTCTTGCTATTCAAAGCAATCGCGTGCAAGCTTTGACTTGCCAATAAAGCCAGGGGCCTCCCTAAATTGCTCAGAAGATTCATCTTTTTATGCACGAAAATCTTGCGCGACAAAGAAAGCGCAAATGATTCCAGCCACTTACAAGTTTGAAATACCCAAAGAATACAAGATACCTCAAAATTATCTCGACATGCACGGAAACGACTTTGTAAAGAAACTATACAAAAAGAACTTCCAAGTATTTCTAGAGACAGGATTTACCTGCAACAATGCGGAGCCCTACTTCTTGGAGCAACGTTTTAAGATAAACATCACAGGACCTTGCAAGTAAGCAAATTGATTTAAAACACAAAAAAATCAAGCACTTTTTTTTGGGGGGGATTCCAAATTTAAGGCAAGGACCACTCCACCGTGGTTCACGCCATCAAGAGCATCAAGAAGGAGATGGAAACAGATCCCAGCTTTGCACGTTTGATCGAAAGCCTCAAGAATTGATAACGTATATTGTCTTTCGCAAATTCCTCTAAGGGGGTAAAAAAAATAGGATGTTCCAATTTTTAGATTTGAAATAACCACAAATCAACCTAAAAAGAAAACATCCTATGGATAACAATATAATTAAAATTGACGAAGAAGGCGATAACGTATATTGTCTTTCGCAAATTCCTCTAAGGGGGTAAAAAAAATAGGATG
>JAKSID010000050.1 GCA_024399035.1 Fibrobacter sp.
ACTTTGTGCCTGACTCGCTGCGGTTACCAAATGCGTATGCAAGCATCCGCGCTTGACAGCCTTGCATGTCATTGGCACTTTGTGCCTGACTCGCTGCGGTTACCAAATGCGTATGCAAGCATCCGCGCTTGGTAACCTTGCTTGTCATTGCGAGCCTGCGCAGCAGGCGTGGCAATCGAAGCGGAACTTGTTTGAGGGGTAGTAGGGATAGGGCCGCGCGGGTTTGGATTGCGCGGCGCTAGACGGGGGTGCCGATGAGGGCGAAGGGCTCGGCGGCGGTGATGTTAACCGTAAGGCGCGTTCCGGGGACGAGGTTCATTGTTGGAACGATCTGTGCGGGGGATGCGTCGTTGGAGGGGAGTGCGCTGGTGGCCTGGATGGCGGGGACTGCGCCGAGGGCGATGGCAACGGGGCGGTAGGCGTCGTTTCGGGCGATGAGGGTGCCCTTGCGGTAGCCCTCCTTCTCGATGGTGACACGTTCGGTCCGGCCGATCCAGCGGGCGTTATTTTCTGCGGCGATCTGCTGGAAGGCTGCGGCAAGTTCCGCGGAGCGCTGGTGCTTGATTTCGTCGGGAACGACGTCTGTAAGGCGGCTGGCGGGTGTGCCCGGGCGACTTACGAAGCGGGTGATGTTGCAGACCGTAGGGCGAGTTTCCTGAAGGACGCGGAGAGTGTCTGCGAAGTCCTGGTCGGTTTCCCCGGGGAAACCTACAATAAGGTCCGTGCTGAGGGTAAACAGCGGAAAGCGCTTGTTGAATTCGTAGGCCAGGTTGATGTAGTCCTGGGCGGTGTGCTTGCGGTTCATGGCCTGCAGTACATGTTCGCTACCGCTTTGTACCGGCAGGTGGATGAACTTGTACACACGATCGTCCTGGAAGCATTCCATAAGGGCTTCCTTGTACTGCAGGATGTGGCGGGGATTGCCCATACCAAGGCGCATGCGGTAATCGCCGGGAGCTTCTACAAGGATCTTCTGGACTAGTTCTGCAAGGTTGCGGGGCTCTCGATTTGCGGGGCTGGATTCTGCTGCGCCTTCAAAGTCAAAGCCGTAGCAGCCGCAGTCCTGGCCAGTTAATTGGATTTCGCGGCAGCCATCGGAAACCAGCTGCTTGACCTGCTCCACAATCGCTAATGCAGGAAAACTATGGAGGCGTCCTTTTACTAGACGGGTGGAACAGTAGGCGCATGCGTCAAGGCAGCCTTCTTCAATGTTCACGATACCAACGAGGGGCGCCTCGCGAAGTACCGAGGGTTTTACGATGGTGGAGCCTGCGCTCATTGGGGCTGTGCCCGCTTTTATTGGGGCTATGCCCGTGGATAGTTCCGTAAGGCTTGTAAAGACAACGCCTGGGTCAAGCCTTGTCACTTCCAGTTTCAAATCCTTGGGGGCGCATCCCGTAACGTAAATAGTTGCCTCGGGCGACTGTTCCCGAGCCTGTTTCAAAAGCTTGATGGCGCTGGCGTTGCCCTTGACCGTACAAACGTTCAGCACGTAGGCGTCCACATGACTTGCGCGACTCCCATCACGATTCCTATCGCGACTCCCATCACGATTCCCATCGCGACTCCCATCACGATTCCCATCGCGACTCCCGCCGCATTCGTCGTCGTTCGTGTGGCCCGGCAAACCGAAGGATACCTCGTACTGGCCCTGCAACAGTCTTGCAATCTTTTCGCCTTCGCCGAAATTGGCGGCACAGCCTTGGCTGATGACTTTGAGAACTGGCTTATTCATAGGGCACGAGTTTGTGAATCCGGTTATCGTGTGTACTGTTCCAAGGTAATGCCTGGATAGTAGTGGTTCAGAATTTCCTGGAAGCTTTGGCCTGCCTGAGCCCTTGCGCGAACGCCCATCTGGCACATTCCGACGCCGTGGCCGAAACCGCTTCCGGTAACAATCCATTCCTGCTTTTCGTGCTTGACGCTAAAGAGGGAGGAGGGGAGGATTGCACCAGCCTTCTTGAAAAGCCAGCGGGTCTTGTCGGTAAGAACGTTGATATTGCCTTTGTCTGTTTCTACGCGGAGCGTTAAAATGCGGCCGCCAGCCAAGGTGTCAACCACTGTAATCGCCTTGACCTTCTTGAATTCGGCGGCGGAGTTGCTTGAGAATGTTGCCTTTGCTTCTTTCAGATTTTTCTTGAAAAGATCAACAATTTCTTTGTCTGTAAACTTGCGTTCCCACTTCATGTAGCTGGACTCGTTACACCAGGGAGTTCCATCCGGGCGCAGGTCTGGCTTGCTTTGCAGGTACGGGAGATTGGGCCTGTTCCAGGTGGCCAGAGTCTCGGTCTTGCCGCCGCATGTGGAATGGTAGTAGGCGATAATGAACTCGCCGTTGTGTGTCATGACGATGCCGGCGGTTGCTTTTACTGCGGCGTCTGTCAAAGGTGTGGCGCCTTCCAAGCCTTTGTACACTTGGTCCTTTACGTCGGCGTAAACGTCAAAGCCCATGGCTTCGCGGCTGTTAAAATGCTTGTAGGCGTAAGTGCGTGCGGCGATTGCCTGGGCCTTTAATGCCTCGATGCGTTCGGCATCGAGTTTGCCGATTTCGTAAGGCACGGAGCCGCGCAGGTATTCTTCGACATCGACCGCGTTAATGGCGTCAACCTTGCCTGCGTTTGCGCGGAACTGAACTGCGCCAGGGTAGCAGGCTTTCTTCAACGCTTTCTGGTCCTGCGCTACGGCGATGCAGCTGCCGTCTTCGTTCTGGAATTCGCGGGATTCCATTTCCATGGACTTGCTGCCGGACTGAATCTTGATGTTCTTGCCTGCTGCGGTGATCTTGATTTCTTCGCCGTTGAACAGAAGGTAGAGTTCCTTGACGCCAACGAAAATGCCTACGCGGATAGGGCGGTCCAATTCCTGGGGAATGGCCCTGACTTGCAAGCCTGCGCTGTTATTAACTACGTTACTTTCGCCAGTGCTTTCCGCCATGATCGGCGTAAAAGCTCTCGCAGGGATTTCTTCGTCGTCAATGGTCGCGTTGGTTGTGTCAGCTGTGTCTGCGGCCTTCGGGACTTCTGCCTTCGGAGCCCCTGCTTTCGGGACTTCTGCGGTAATAGGGACGAACTGAATTACTTCGGCCTTGGCCACGTCTTCGGGCAAGTCGAAGTCGTCTTCGACTTTAGCGTTACTCGCAGCGGCAGATACAGAAACAGCCTGCGACTCTGCGGATGCAAAGTTCGCAAGGCTGCAAATGAGTGTGCAGAGGATTGTCCACCGAGAAAAATTCAATGGAGTTCCCTGCGATTAATTAGCGCTTGCCTTTCAGCTTGGCCTGGGTATCCTTGGCCATCTTCTTCAGCTTGGACTGGTTCATGGTACGATCGGAGGTAGAAATCTTGTCTACGAACAAATCGCCGCTCAGGTGGTCCACTTCGTGCTGAATGCAACGACCAAAGAGACCGTCGCAGTTATGGATTTCCTGGGCTTCACCATTGATGTCAAAGTAACGTACGCAAACCTTGTCCGGGCGCTGTACGTTGCAGAAAATATCGGGAACAGAGAGGCAGCCTTCGTCGTAGTCTACGATTTCGGCATCAGGTTCTGCTTCCCATTCCGGGTTGAACATAATGTAGGGGCGGGGCTCCTCTTCGCCGGGAATAGCGGTGTCGATAACCACCAGGCGAATGTTCTTGCCAATCTGGGGTGCTGCGAGACCACAACCCGGGGCGTCGTACATGGTTTCCAGCATATCGCGGGCCAGCTGACGGAGCTCGGGAGTAATTTCGGTAATGGGTTCGCACTTCTTGCGAAGTATCGGGTCACCGTAGGTTCGAATCGGGAGGAGTGCCATAACTTATGTCCCTTGGATTACTTCTTTTCTTCGGTCTTTGCTTCTGCCGGCTTTGCTTCGGCGTTGAGAACGCGGAGGATTGCAGCCTTTTCGAAGTCAATGAGAGTGGTGGAACCGGTACGTACGGTAACCTGGGTGCTGGTTTCGTCGATGTTGGTTACAACGCCGATGATACCTGCGGTGGTCATCACCTTGTCGCCCTTCTTAAGAGCCTTGCGCATTGCTTCCTGCTGCTTCATTTCCTTGTTCTTGGGGCGGATGAAGAAGAACCACATCACCACGAACATGAGGACCAGGGGCAGGATGCCGCCCAGTGCGCTGCCCTGAGGCTGGTCTGCGCCAGCTTCCTGAGCGAATGCTGCAACGGATGCGAGAGAAATAAGAAGAGCGGAGAGTTTCATTTGTAGACCTTTTTGTAAGGGGTTTAATATTTTTGGCATTAAAATAGAAAAAATGTTGGCTCGGGTTAGACAAGTTTCTTGTCTAACTGCGGGAATATGCGATTCAATTCCAGCATGTCCATGATCTTCTCGAAGTCGCAGTAGAAAAATGCGATAGCATCCAGAGGCTGGGTGGGGTCGTTAAAGTCCACGGGCTTGGAGGGCTTGATAAGGCCGCGCTGGATCAGGGGCTGCATGGTCAGCATGGTAACGGTCATGCCGTGCATGGCTTTCTTGGCGGTTGCCTTGATCACGTCGGTGGAGATGATGCAGATGCCGTTGCTCAAGGGCTCGTGATTGTCGCGCACGGCCTTCATGATAGCGGTAAGGATCATCTGCTCCGTCATGGAGAGAATGTTGGGCGAAACCTTTTTCTTGTTGGCGCGGTACTGGATTGTCTCGTAGAGCAAACCAATGACCCTGGGACTGTCCAAAAAGATTTCGTCGCCATAAACCTTGAGAACTTCCAGGTTACTCAATGCGCCAAGCAGTTCCTGAATGTCTTCTGCTCCCAGGTTTACAAGAATCTGGATTTCCTTGGTGATGGCTGCCAGGGAAACCTTTTGGCCTGGGTTGTTTTCCAGATGGGACTTCAACACGTACAGCAGGGCAGGCAACGCCTTGACGCGGCTGTTCTTCTTGTTAGTTTCTTCGGCAACGTGGAAACGGCCTGTAAGGAATGTGAGGATAGACCTGAGCCAGCTGGGCTCTTCGGCAAGAACGCCCCTAAGCGTAGACTGGGAGATTTCCTGGATGGCGGCGTCTTCGATGACTTGCACGGATTCGCTGCAGGGCGAGCCTTCCAGCAAGTTGAATTCTCCGATCAGGGAGCCTGGACCGTAGCTGTTCACTTGACTGGAATGGGTGGAGGTTCCCTTGAGCACGCCGTCCTTGACAATGTAGAGGGAATCCTTGGAATCCCCTTCCTTGAAGAGGTATTGTCCTTCGAAAAGATTCATTAGACCACCCCCCTGATATTTGTCTCGTAACGCAAAGCCTTCAAGAAGTACATTACTTTGTCTGTACAAGTAACGAAGCTATCGTTATCTACGGGCTTGAACCATCCAAGCTTTACAAGGCAAATCCATTCGCCAACGCCGGCCTTGGGGTCGTTCTGCTTAATAAAGTTCAGCCAGCCCGGGCTGTCCTTTTTGGTGTCGCCGTCCATGGTGGACAAAAGCGCCAGCACCTTTTTCTGGTACAGGGTGAGCTTGTAGGGGGCGAAAGGTTCGCAACGTTCTACGGAAGTCAGGTAGTCGATAAAAATCTTGAGAAGGTCTGGGTCGGGAATCCTGCAGATGACGCGACCGTCGACCTTGGTCAGCTGCATCAGGTGCCTACGGACCAGGGACTTGAAATCTTCCTGGATGACTTCGTTGGGGATTCTTGTAAGCCAGCCGTATTCCTGGATCATCTCCGTAAGGTACAAAGGTTCCTTGGCGGGCTTGTGGCTACAGTACTCGGCCAGACTCTTCAGGGAGTTGACCACGTTGGACTGGCGGGCGGCATACTTCATCTTTCTGGTCTTTGCAGAAAGAGTCTTGATGACGGCAAGCAGCCATACCGGCAGACGTTGCAGTTCGGATTCCATGCACTCTTCGTTGACGATAGTGATGGTGGAATCCTTGGTAGCTACCAGCTCATGATGGAAAGGCTCACGTTCCAGGAGGGCGGCCACGCCTACGAGGTCCCCCGGTTCCATAGTAAAAACAATTTCGTTGGGATTGTCCTTGTTGCGAGCTGCCAGTTCCCCGTCATTCAATATGACGATACTCCTCTCGTCGCTGTTAGGAGTATAAACAACAAATCCCGCCTTCACGTTAATACGATTGGGCGGGATTATGTGTTGTCGGGAATCCACCGTCTTCATGGTAGGATAGCCCTTAGCAGTAAAGATTACTGACGTTCTTCGATACGTGCAGCCTTACCACGGAGGTCGCGCATGTAGTAGATGCGAGACTGACGAACCTTACCCGGGCGATCCAAGAGGATGGAGGCGATACGGGGGGAGTTCACCGGGAAGATACGTTCAACGGCAACACCGTTGGACATCTTACGGACGGTAATGGTCTTGGAAATGCCAGAGTTCTTGACCTGGATGATGACGCCCTTGAACGGCTGGATACGTTCCTTGGTGCCTTCAATAACCTTAACGTTCACGGTGACGGTATCGCCAGCGCGGAATTCCGGAAGGTCGGTCTTAACATTTTCGTTCTGGATTGCTTCGATATTCAGGGACATGATGTACCTCAGTTAATTATTTGATGCCAAATTTAGTATCTCTTTCGAGATTTTTAAAGATGTCTGGGCGCCTTTCTGCCGTTCTTTTTAACGATTCTTGACGCCTCCAGGCTGCAATGTTCTTGTGATGGCCCGATAAAAGCACATCTGGAACCTTTTTCCCTTCAAAAACTTCCGGACGGGTGTAGACCGGCCATCCTAGTACGCCCTGGGCAAAGGAGTCGGTATCACCGGATTCTCGGTTGCCGAGTGCGCCGTCGATAAGGCGGACCACTGCGTCTGTCACCAGCATGGCGGGCAATTCACCACCACTGACAACGAAGTCGCCTATGGAAATCTCCAAATCCACTTCGGACTGGCGGATGCGGTCGTCGATGCCCTTGTAGTGCCCGCAGATCAGCACCAGGTGACTTTCCTTGGAAAGTTCCTCGGCCATCTTGTGGGTGAAGGGTACGCCGTCTGCGGTCAAATAGATGACCTTGCCGCCGTCTTCCTTGACGCCCGTGCTGCGGATGGCCTTGGCCAGGGGTTCTGGTCGGATGACCATGCCTGGTTCGCCACCGTAGGGGACGTCGTCTACCTGACCGTAGTCGTTGATCGCGAAATCGCGAAGGTAGACCGTGTTGAATTCCATAAGCCCCTTGTTCTGAGCCCTACCCATGATTGAAGTCTTCATGGGGGTGAACATCTCCGGAAAAATGGTGATGCAGTCAATTTTCATAACTGAACTATTTTTCCCCCGGGCACATGCTCTTGAGGTAGTCTGCGCCGCAGGTGATGCTCTCGCCTTCTTCGTCGATTTCCAAAATGCAGTCGTCGACCCAGGGGGCTAGAATAGGTTGAGCGGAAAACTCTTTCTGGTACTCCAGATCGAACTTGATCTGGAAGGCATAGACGGTGGGGAGTTCTTGAACCTCAATGACCTCGCCAACATCACGGCCGTCTTCCAGTTTGACACGGAACCCAGCCAGGTCGTCAATGTAGTACTCGCCCTCGGGGGCAGGCAGGCGCTCGGATTCAGGAATCATCAAGTCGCCATTGACAAAGTGGGTAATGGATTCGGGGGTGTCGTACCCCTTGAATTTCAGCAACCACAAGTTGTTTGCCAGCTTGGAATCTTCCACCGTCAGTTTAACCAGTTCGCTATTGGTCTTTTTTAGCATCACATCCTTGAGCTTCTCGTGACGGGTAAGGTCGTGAGTCAGAGGCATCGCCTTGATATAGCCCTTTACGCCATGTGTGCGCATGAGCTGGCAGACGGTGATGAACTCTTCTTGTGCTTCGGATTCAGACATTAAAGACGTGGGTGGGAATCTGACTACAGTAAACTAAAAAGCGGATACTGTTTATGGAAGGTGATTGCAAAGGGGCTGGAACCTTTCGATTCCGTTTAAAAAAGCCTCGCGCAGGTTCACTGCACGAGACCCTTTCAAAATGTTTGAATTAAGCTTCTGCAGGTGCTTCTGCGGGTGCTTCAGCAGCGGCAGCGGCTTCAGCTTCGGCAGCAGCCTTGGCAGCCTTTTCAGCTTCGATCTTGGCGAGAGCCTTAGGACCGAGCTTTGCCTTCTTTTCCTTAACAGCCTTGGGAGCAGCAACCTTACCTTCGATGGAACGGCCAGCCTTCATTTCGTGGAAGAGTTCCATGATACCAGCCTGCTTCATCAGGTTACGAACGGTGTCAGAGGGCTGAGCACCAGTGGAGAGCCACTTGAGAGCCTTTTCCTGATCGAACTTGATTTCGGGGGTCTTGGTGTTGGGGTTGTAGAAACCGACCTGTTCGATAAAGCTATCGTCGCGTGCCTTACGGCTGTCGATAACGACTACGCGGTAGATCGGGTTGTGACGCTTACCAAAGCGAGAAAGACGGATAGCGGTTGCCATTTTTGACCTCTTTTTTGCCTCATAGGAGGCTGTTTAAATGTATCCCGGAAACCGGGTTTATTCTGTTTTGATGCCAAATGTAAAAATTTTCTCTTGTGTGTAAAGGGCGGAATTGTAAAATTTTTCCGTCCTTTACATATAAAGTAATGAAAATAAAGAGCCGAAAGTGTACGAAAATGGCATTTTCTGTTTGAAAACGCCAAATTTTACCTAAAAAACTACTTCTTGTCTTCGGAGCCACCAATGGACAGGTTTGCGTTGCCCTTGGACAATTTTACACCCTTTTTCAGAGCGATGACGGTGAGACAAAGGATCATGACGACGATTGCGGTGCAGCCCAGGGGGTTATTTAGGATCGCGACCAACGGACCTTGACCTTCTTCGCATTGTTTAACAGCGTAAGTTAGGGAGTCCACTTTCTTGTTTGCAGCGAGCAATGCGGAGTTGAGATCTAAAACCTGCTGGGTCAGTTCCTGCTTAGCGGCAGTCAGCTCATTGTTGGTGTTAACCAGAAGATCGTGCTGGATGGAAAGAGTGAGCGCCTTGTCGTGGTCAGCGTTGCACTGTTCCATTTTAGCTTCGATTCTCTTGCGAGCTTCGTTGGTCACGCCGTTGAGATCTTTTTTAGAAACTTGAATCGCCTTTGTAGAGTCTACAGGCACTTTGGTGGCTTCGTTTTCTGCTGCCATTACTTCCTAACCTTATGGATGAGTCACATCAGTGACATTTTTGAATTGTTGGACGTTAAAATAATAAAAAAGTAAGAAGTTTTGGAATTGTTCTAGAAATAGAGTGGTTTTTCTTTTGGGATGATTGCGGTAAAGAAAAGAACCGGCTGCCTTGGGCGACCGGTTCTAAAAGAATTGGTTGGAAACGCTTAGCGCTTTTTCTTCTTTTTGTTCTTGTCTTTGGGCGGGGTGTAGTTAGAGCCCACGGGGTTGCCGCCATTCTGTTTCTTGGCGAAGTCGCCCACCTTCTTGAACATTTCCTTCATGGTCTCATACTGCTTGAGTACGGCGTTCACGCGACCGATTTCGGTGCCGGAACCCTTAGCCACGCGGTCCTTGCGGCTGCCGTTCAAAATGCTGGGGTTCTTGCGTTCCTTGGGGGTCATGGAGCTGAGCACCGCTTCCACGTAGACCAGTTCCTTTTCGTCGATCTGGTCAATGGGGAGCTTGTTCAGGCCCGGAATAAGGCTGATGATGCTCTTGATGCTACCCAGCTTCTTGATGGTGCGCAACTGGTTCAAGAAGTCGTTCAAGTCGAAGGTGTTGTTCAGGATCTTCTTCTTAAGGTCCTTGGCGTCCTTTTCATCGATAACCTGCTGAGCCTTTTCCACCAAGGAGACCACGTCGCCCATGCCGAGGATTCGGCTGGCCATACGGTCGGGGTGGAACAAGTCGATTTCGTTCAGCTTTTCGCCAACGCCGATAAAGCAGATGGGAACGCCGGTCATCTTCTTGATGGAAAGGGCCGCGCCGCCGCGGGTGTCGCCATCCATCTTGGAAAGGCAGACGCCGGTGAACTTCAGACGCTGCCAGAAGGTCTCGGCAACGTTCACGGCTTCCTGACCGATCATGGCGTCGGCTACGAAAAGAACTTCATCCGGATGGACGGCTTCCTGAGCCTGTTCCAGTTCCTGCATCAATTCTTCGTCGATCTGCAAGCGGCCTGCGGTATCGTAAATCACCAGGTCGAAGCCGTTGTCCTTGGCGTACTGGTAGCCGTGCTTGATGATTTCCACAGGATTGCCCTGGCCTTCGTCGTAGACGGGAATGCCGATGGACTTGCCCAGCACCTGCAGCTGCTTGATTGCTGCAGGGCGGTAAACGTCGGCTGCCACCAAAAGGGGCTTGCGCTTCTTCTTGGTGCGCATCCAGAGAGAAATCTTGCCTGCAAAAGTAGTCTTACCGGAACCCTGGAGACCCACCATCATGATGCCCACGGGAGCGGGAGCGTTCAGGTTGATTTCCTTGGTTTCGCCACCCATGACTTCTACAAGTTCGTCGTGGATGATCTTCACAATCTGCTGACCCGGGGTCACGGAAGTGAGGACTTCGGAGCCTAGAGCCTTTTCCTTCACCGCCTTCACGAAGTCGCGGGTCACATTAAAGTTAACGTCTGCTTCCAGGAAGGCGCGACGGACCTCGCGAAGGGATTCCGCAACGTTTTCTTCGGTAAGCTTGCCCTGCCCACGCAGGTTCTTAAGGGTATTTTCTAGAGAATCTGTCAGCTGTGAAAACATAGTGAGGGCAAATTTAACAATAATCTACGGATGGGTCAAATTCACTTGATACAGTTGTGCACGGTTTTTGAATTGAAACGGTCTTATCCCGTGCTATAATATTTATATTCTTTGTGTAAAAACCGATTTGAATAGGAATATTTATGCACAAATCCTTGAAGACCGCCCTTTGGGCATTGCCTATGTTGGCTTTGGCAAATTGCGCCTCCAGCGAAAATGCCGCTCCCGCTGTTATTTCTACTGCAGGTGGCCCTGCCAGCATGGCTGTTGCTTCGGCCAATGCTGCAAGCGTTCCGCCCACCAGTTGCAGCCCCGATGAATTTGAAGAAATCGGTTACGACAACAAGATGACCAACGGCGACATGGAATATGGCGACGGTGGCTGGTACCTGTGGATCAAGGAAGATGGTCGCAAGACTGCCAAGGTGGAAAGCAAGATTGGCGTTCCGGGTATTGGCGTGAACTGCACCAACGGCGCCCAGGTCATTGTGACGGAATTGCCGGACCCCTGGTGGGGCCTGCAACTCCAACCGCCTAAGTTCCTTGCGGACTCCGCTTACTATACTCTGTCCTTTGTGGCTCGTGGTAACATGGCTATGAACGCTGTGGTTCAGGGTGGCCCCGATACGGAATACAAGCAGAAGGAAAGTGCCTCCTACGCCTTGACTCCGGAATGGCAGACCTACTCCATGACCTTCCTTGCCGATCAAAAGGGTTACGGCCTGAACAATGTTACCTTCCAGATTGGTATCCAGAAGGGTTGGATTCAAGTCGATAACGTGGCTATTGAAAAGCAGGGCGGACTGGATACCACTTGGTATGCAGAAGCCGATTCTCGCATCGATGAAACCCGTAAGGTTGACTTCGAAGTAAAGGCAAACCCGGGTGAAGAGGTTTCTGTAAAGCTCGTTCGTCATGATTTCCCCTTCGGTACCGCTCTCGCATTCTACGGTCCGGACAAGGACAGCACCGAAAAGTGGTACAAGGAAGCAGCCAAGAAGTATTTCTGGCACGGCGTCACCGAAAACCAGTTCAAGTGGCCGGAATACGAACGTAAGGAAGGCAAGCCTCTCCGTGAAGAAATGGATCGCTACGTGAAGTTCGCTCAGGAAAACGGCTGGTCTCTCCGTGGTCACGCTCTGTACTGGGCTCATCAGGGCTACGGCTTCGACAAGCATTTCTCTAACCCCAATAAGGCAAGCCAGTGCGAAGAATTCGGCAAGAAGCTGAAGGCACGCATTGACCGCGACCTTAAGGAATATAAGGGCAAGATTGTGGAATACGACGTGTGGAACGAACCCATCCACGAAATGTACACCACCAACCTTTGCGGCATCAACTATCTGGATAGCGCCTTTATCTGGGCTCACCAGGCTGACCCCGAAGCTGTCCTCTACATCAACGACTACCAGGTGGTGGCTGCTGGTGAAACCGACCGCTACATCAGCTTGATCAAGGGCATGCTTGACCGTAAGGTTCCTGTGATGGGTATCGGTGTCCAGTGCCACTTCGGTACTCGCCCCGTTGTTCCTGCCCTGATTCGCGAACGCTTGGATAAGCTGGCTGCTCTTGGTCTTCCCATCAAGGTTACCGAACTTGACTTTGGCGCCTGGGACAAGGGCCTGACAATTTCCGAAGAAGAACAGGCTAGCGAATACGAAAAGGTTCTCCGCACCTTGTTCAGCCATCCTGCAGTCAACGGTATCGTGATGTGGGGCTTCTGGGATAACCGTCACTGGGTCCAGAGGGGTGGCATCATCCGTGCCGATGGTTCCGAAAAGCCGGCTGCCACCAAGATTTACGACTTGTGGCACAAGACCTGGACCACCGAAGCCACCGCAACTGCCGACGAAAACGGTGTGGCAAAGTTCCGTGGCTTCAAGGGTAAGTACCAGGTGACTGTGGGCGGAAAGACCTCAGATCTTTACGTTAAGTAAACAAAAAATTTCGTTAGAATCGTTTCGATGTGATTTAAGTCCGTTACACGAATGTAACGGACTTTTTTCGTTGACTAGGCACGTTCAAAAGCATATATTCAGTGCGTAAAATTCATTATATAGGTTTGCTTGGTTTATGAAGAGAATTTGTTTTTCTGCGTTTATCGCCGGAGCCCTGCTGATAGCTTGTTCAGGAACAACCGAGCCCGAAGATAAGATAATTGTAGATGAAAACGGCAATGAAATTCCCGAGTCTGCACTTGATGAAATTTTGGTGACAGACTGGGAGGCTGAGGCTGCAAAGGAAAATGGCCCTACGAAAAAAGTCTTGCCTAAGGTGACTCTGCCGCCTGCAGGTTTTTATAAGTCCGTCGATATTGCTGTACCGACTCCGACTGTTGAGGGCGGGGTGGTTCGTTGTACTTTTGGTGGTGAAGAACCTACTCTGGAAACTGCCGAAATGACTGCTCCTGTAACGGTGGATTCTTCTACGGTTGTTCGTTGTACGGAATTTTCTGCGGATACCGTGGTTGCTAAATCAACCGAAACTTATCTCATTAATGAATCTGTTTCCATGCCGGTGGTTGCAGTGACCGTGCCGCCTTGGTACTACAAGGACATTCTTAAGGCCGAACCTTGCAAACCGGACCCTTGCTCTAATGCAAAGTTCTGGCTGGATACCGCTGTGGCCGCTCATGTGGAATATTTCCCCCAGGGAAGTTCCTCCGTTGAGAAGGGTTTTGAAATTGATGCTGAAGCATCTATTATGGGCGGCTATAGTCGTAACCAGAAAAAGAAGTCCGTATCTATCAATATGAAGAAGAAGCTTCAGAAGGGCCATTTCAGGTACCCGTTGTTTGATACCCGTGCGGATCATAAGAAGTTCAAGGGCTTTATTCTGCGTAATAACGGTAACCGCTTCGTCAGTGACTACCTGGAAGACGCCATGGGCACAAGCCTTCTGGAGGGAACCCAGGTGGATTACCAGCGTTCCCGCCAGGTGGTGGTTTTCTACAATGGCCACTATTACGGCATCCATGATATGCGTGAAAAGTTGAACGAACATTTCGTGGAAACCAACTACGGTATCGATGCCGAGGCCGTAGACTTTATCAAGCATACTAACAAGACCATTGAAGTCAGTGGTGGTTCCGCGGATGACTACATTGACTTGCTGAACTTTATTTCTGCCAACGATTTTTCTGGAGAAAACAATGAGGCCTATAAGAAGGTCAAGTCCCGTGTCAATATGCAGAGCTTGATGGAATACCTGGCTGCTCAGATTTATTACCACAATGGTGACTGGCCCGATAACAACCTCCGCGCCTGGCGTTCTGGAACCCAGAAATGGAAGTTTGTGGCTTTCGACTTGGACCATGGCTTTGACTGGGAATGGGGTGTGAAGGGCTTTAGCCAGAGCACCGATATGTTTGATTGGCTTACTACTGGTGGCATTACCACGGGCTCTTGCTATAAGAACGAGGATCCTCTTTGCTTCCACAACGTGTTCAACAAGTTGAGAACCAACCCGGAATTCGTACGAGCATTCTTGAATCGTACTTCCATTATCTACACCAGCTACGTGAACTCTGAAAAGGTCACTGCGGCTACCAACCGCATTTCCGCTACCATTCCTACGGCGGAATCTGACCGTGATATGAAAAAATTCAACCGCGAAGATCTTTATTACAAGAATTCCTGCGGCAAGGGCTTCTCCGTTACTGGCAGTTGCATCAAGGAATGGGCCGAAAGTCGTGATGGCGATGTGCGTAAGGAATACCGCGATTTCTTTGGCGTGGGCAATGACATTGCAGTTGGCTTTAACGTTGTTGGCGATGGCGAGATTCTTTTGGACGAAATGCCGCTTCCGACTCGCGATTACGTGGGTGGATTCTTTAGCGGTAACGTGATGTTGCTGACTGCCAAGGGCAATGGAAAGTTCCTGAGCTGGGAAGACGGCTCTACGGATAATCCCAGATTCGTGATTCCGGAGGCAGGCTCTGTCTATACTGCAACCTTCGAAACACCTGTCGTTGAATAACATTTTGGAAAACAGGAAAATGGGCTTGTTACGGCATACGTGACAAGCCTTTTCTTTTGATGTTAAATTTTCTATTTTGCGGTCTCGAAAAAAAGAGGACGTAAATGGTTGGACGTTTGATCGGATTTTTTAAACCCGCAAAGAGAAAGAAGAATGGGGATATCCACGATGTAATCGTGGTGGCTCTTCCTATGCTTCTGTCCATGTCCTTCGATACCCTCATGACTTTCGTGGATCGATTGTTCCTGAGTAAGCTGGGTCCTGCGGAAATGAACGCCAGCCTTGGGGCCGGCGGCATGAACTTGGTGCTGACTACCTTCTTTACGGGTATGATCAGTTATACTACCGCCATGGTCGCTCAACGTTTTGGAGCCGGCAAGAAGAACGAATGCGGAAGCGTTTTCATGCAGGCGGTTTACGTGTCCATCGTCTGTGTGCCTCTGCTCTACTTGACCATCCCGCTGGGACACATGATTTTTGAAGTGCAGGGTGTGGCGGCAGACCAGCTGGTCTACCAGAAGACCTACTTCAACATTCTGATGTTCGGTGGGGTAGTGTCCCTTATCAGGAATGCTGCTCCCTGCTTCTTTAGCGGCATCGGCGAAACCAAGATTATTATGAAGGCAGCCTTTGTGGGCATGCTGGTGAACATCGTCTGTAACTATTTGCTTATTTTCGGTGTGGGGCCGTTCCCGCGCCTGGGTGTAGCTGGCGCCGCCTATGGTACTGTTATTGGCAATGTCGTTTCTACGGTAATGCTTTTTGTGGTCTATTTCAGCAAGAAGTATCATAAGCGTTTTGCCACCCGCTCCAACCTGAAGTTTAACCTTGAGCAAACGAAGGAACTGCTGAAGCGCGGGCTTCCCTCCGGTGTGGAAATGTTCCTGAACATGGCTGCCTTCCAGCTTATGATTCTCATTTTCCACGGGTTGGGTCCCGAGATGGCTACGGCGGCTTCCGTCATGTTCAACTGGGACATGGTGGCCTATGTTCCGCTGATGGGCCTTGAAGTTGCGTCCACTAGTCTCGTGGGCCGCTATGTGGGCGCGAAACAGGCCGCTGCGGCCACACGTTCTACACGATCCGGACTTAAAGTGGGTTGGGCCTACTCCTTGTTGATCGGTGTGCTTTTGGTGTTCCTGCCGGGAGTTTTGACGGATATTTTTAGGCCTGAGGCAACGGCTTCCGCCGAGGCAATTGCCATTTTCGAGACCGCTCGCCCCATGAGCATTTTCATGTTACGATTTGCCACCATCTATATTTTTGTTGAAGTTCTACTGGTAATCTATTGTGGCGCTCTTCGTGGTGCAGGGGACACGGTCTGGGTCATGATTGCCTGCGGCATCATGAACTGGTTCAATACCATCGCCCTCTATGTGGCAACCCATGTTCTCGACGTTCCCGGTCAGTACGCCTGGATCATTGTGGTGGGTGTCTATGGTACGGCGCCCCTGATCTTCTGGCGCCGCTGGAAAAACGGCAAGTGGCGTCGCCACGTACTGGATCAGAAGTAATTCCTGTTATCCTAGGAATTTGCAGGCGTTTTCGGGAATGGCTCCCAGGTCCACCTGTTCAAAGCGGTACTTTTGCTTCACTTCGGGGTATTTCTCGTGATCCACTTCGCTGAGGAACATCTCCTTGTTCCTAACCCACAGGCCTCGGTCGCCGTACAGCTTTCTGTAGATGACCAGTTCTTCCTGGGTCTCGGAATCTAGGGCAACGTCTTCCACGGTGTAGAAGTTTCCCTTGAAATGCCTGTAGATTCCGTGGATTTTCAATTCTCTGGAAGATTTGTCCGTGTTCATTGTGTTGCTCCGGGGGGCTTCGCTCGTTAGATTGTTAGGGCAAAGCCTTTGCTATTCTTGCGGCGAGTTCCGCATTGTTCAGACGCAGGTGCTTCTGGGCTTCTACGCTTTCGGCGCCCATCTGGTTTTTGACGCTACGGAGCAGGTAAGGTGTGATGGCCTTGCCCTTGATGTCGTCCCACACGGCTTCCTTCACAGCCTTCTCGATGGCTCGGTTCATTTCGCTTGCGTTCACGGCGTACTGCTCGGGAATGGGATTGGTAACCAGAAGGCCACCTTCCAGGTTCAGGGCCATCTTGGCATCAAAGGCCTTGGCGATGGTTTCCACGTCGTCTACGCGGTAGTCCACGTTGAAGTCGCTTTCACGGGCCATGTAGGCGGGCAATTTGTCGGTGCCGTAGCCGATGACGGGAATGCTCTTGGTTTCCAGGTATTCCAGAGTTAGACCCAAATCCAGGATTGACTTGGCTCCGGAGCAGACGCAGACCACGTTGCTTACGGCCAGCTCTTCCAGGTCGGCGGAGATATCCATGGAGGTTTCTGCACCGCGGTGTACACCGCCAATACCGCCGCCGGCAACCACCTTGATACCCACCAGGTCTGCGATGAGCATGGTGGCTGCGATGGTCATGACGGCGTCCTTCTTCTGGGCGATAAGCATGGGAATGTCTCGGCGGGAAGCCTTGAACAATTGCCCCTGTTTTTTGGCAAATTCCTCGATTTCCTCGTCGGAAAGGCCAACCTTGATACGGCCGTCCTTGATGACGATGTGGGCGGGAATGGCTCCAACCTCGCGGACCCTGTTTGCCAGGGTCTTGATTGTATTGAAGTTTTCGGGGTAGGGGATTCCGTCAAATGCACCGGCTGATTCCAGGGCTACGATGGCGGAGCCATCTTCGAGGGCTTTTCGTGCGTCTGGTTCAAAATCGATATACTTGATCATGGAAACTCCTTGTTTTCGATGACGGAAAGATAGAAAAAAAGAAAATTTGTTATATTTTCACCCGAAAACTTTAATTACTACTCAAAAGAGGTTAAAAATCATGGGTATCAACTACTTCAATTCCATTCCTCTGCGTCGTCAGCTGGAAGAAATCGGTCACTGCCGTT
>JAKSID010000051.1 GCA_024399035.1 Fibrobacter sp.
CGATCGGACCAGAGCCAATGAGCATAATCTTCTTGAGGTCTGTACGCTTAGGCATATTAATTTCCTCTTGTAAAAATCGTCAAGTGGTTAGTGATTAGTGTTTAGTGGTTGGTGATTAGTGGTTGGTGTTTAGGATTTACTGGCAATGTTCTTCTCCTGCTATCCTGTTTACTAACCACTGCTTACTAACCACTTTTTCTAATCACTACTTTTTAAATTCCTCGATCATCTTCTTAAATTCTTCGAACAGGTAGTAGGAATCGTTGGGACCCGGAGCGGATTCCGGATGGTACTGCACGCTGAATGCAGGAACGTCCTTGCAGCGGATGCCTTCTACGGTGTTGTCGTTCAGGTTGATGTGGGTGACTTCCACATTGGCCGGCAAGCTTGTTTCGTCGATGGCGTAGTTGTGGTTCTGGCTGGTGATTTCCACGGCGCCGGTCTTCAGGTACTTAACTGGATGGTTGCAACCGTGATGGCCGAACTTCAGCTTGGAAACCTTGGCGCCCAGGGCGAGACCCAAGAGCTGGTTACCCAGGCAGATGCCCATGAGAGGATACTTGCCAAGGAGCTGCTTTACGAGAGCTGCAACCTGGGGCAGGGAGTTGGGGTCGGCAGGACCGTTGGAGAGGAACACGCCATCGGGATTCTTAGCCTGAATCTGCTCGAAGGTAGTGTTGATGGGCATGACGGTCACCTTCATGTCCTGGCTTGCAAGGTCGCGAAGGATGTTGGTCTTGATACCGAAATCCAGAGCCACCACATTGTACTTGCCCTCGGTAGAGAATTCGTAACCGTTAGGGTCGCTGACCACAGAAGCATAGTCCTGGCCATCCAGGCCAATCCATTCCTTCGCTTTTTGAACCGCGTCGGCCTCGCTCATGTCAAAATTCTCGACATGGAGGTAAGCCTTCTGTGCGCCGTTGTCGCGGAGGTGCAGCGTGAGGGCGCGGGTATCGACACCAGCAATGCCCGGCTTCTTCTGGGCCTTCATGTAGGTGTCCAGGGATTCTTCGCCCACGTTTTCGGAAGCGTCGCAAAGGTCGTTGATGACGATACCGTTCAAAAAGACCTGGCGGGATTCGGACTTTTCGCTCTTGGCGGAGTAGGCGCCCACTTCAGCGGTGGTGAACACCACGAACTGACCTGCGTAGGAGGGGTCGGTAAGAATCTGCTTGTAACCAGCCATGCCCGTGTTGAACACAGCTTCGCCTACGGTGTCCTTGGCGTCGCCAAATGCGTAGCCATGAAAAACCGTGCCGTCAGCCAAGGCCAAGAATGCCTTGCGCTCGCGCTTTGCCTTCCAATTGAATTTATCGTTCATACGTTTTACCTTTTACTTGTTAATCTCTAAAAACTTGCTAGATCCTTCGCTTCGCTCAGGATGACATTGCCCACTGTCATCCCGGACTTGGTCCGGGATCTCCTTTGCTGCGGGCAAAAAAAATGGCAAAAGCGAAATGCCTTTGCCTTAAAACCACTAAAACTGAAAACAGAAACAAAATCACAAATAAAATCAAAAGCAGCGATCCAACCGACTTTCTGGATTGCCGGTGCTGCACCCTGGAGTGCATGCATGAGATTCTGTGCTTCAGTTCTCTTCATCGGGTGAAAAAATAGCAAAGCCCAAACACATCGGCAATAGGTGTTTTAAATAAAAAATTAGCCTTTTTCGCTCAAAAACGGCGATTTTAACCATCATCTTTTTACAAAAAATGTATAAAAAACGGCCGATTTTCTCTAACGTATTGAAAAATAAGGGATTATATTATTTTACATAAATTGTAAATGATGGGCTGGGTTGGACATTAAATGGCTTGTAACAAATGTATAATTACGTGCTTTATCTAAACAGTGAAATTATATTTTTATTACAGGTCTCAATTTGGGTGTAATGATCATGGACTCAGGTGTAATCAAAGTTTTTTATTCTCTATTCTTCTTTATAATAGATTTGTTCATTTTATGCACAACTTTCTATAGAAGAAAAGGATCTCGCGCTCAATTCACGTTCTGCTGTTTCTCTGCGGCTGTGGTTCTACTTCAGCTTACGGCGTTGAACATTCTTTCCTTTGAGAACGGGCTTTTTAATTGTGCGGGACCTATTAGGGCGTTTTCCTTTTTGATGGTTGTGGTTTTGCCTGTTGTTGGAACCTATTTCTTTAGTATCTGGTTAATTCGATTCTTTTCGTTGCATACAAAGACTCCGACTTTTGCGGGGCGATTCTTGTCTGCACTTCCCATGGTTATTTACTTTGTGATGTGCTTTGCTTCGTTCAAAACCCATTGGATTTTTTACGTTGATGAAAGCTGGGAATACCATCGTGGTTCATTGTATTTCTTGCAACCGTTGGTCCCTTATTCTTATTTGGTCGTGGTCACTGTACTTTTGTTTTATAAAAAGATTGTTGAAAAGAAACAATCTAATGTTAAAGCCCTGAAACTTATTCTCTTTTATGTTGTTCCACCGGCCATTGGCTCGTACATCCAAATTTTCCTGGATAAGCATGGCTTCTATTCTGAAATTGGTATTAGCGTAGGTCTGTTGCTTGTCTACATCGGAACGTATCTTAGTGATGCCGAGGAACATCGTCGCTTAAAGGACCTGGCTGATTTTAATGAGAGTCTACAGTTGGTAAACAAACAACTTCGTTCTACCATGATGCGTGGTGAAATGCAGGCCAAGACTGTTGCAGAGACTATCTGCGGTGGCTTTAAGATTGGCAAGTGCGACAGGAACTTTACTTTTAAGTATGTGTCGGAGCAGCTGGCGCAAATGATGGGCTATTCTGTAGCTGAGATGATGGATCCCTCATTCGGAAATATGGGCGCCTTTGTGGACAAGGACGAGGTCAAGCGCCAGTTGCCTACAGCCATGGCGCTCGCTTCCGAAGGTAAGATGTTCACCATGAATTACAAGGTCCGTTGCAAGGACGGTTCCTGGAAACATGTAGAAGAACGTGGCCGCGTTATTCAAAGTGAAGGCGCCGAAGATGAAGTCTGGAGTGTTATTATCGACAAGGATGAAATTGTCCAAACTGAAATTGCGTTGACTAATGCAGAGAACAGTCGCAAGAGGTTGGCCGAGTATACCGATATTATCGCGAATGCGGGAATGGGCGTGTGGTTTATCTCCTTGAAAGATGGTACTCGCCCCCGTATGCGCGCCAATAAGAAAATGCGCGAAATCATGGGTGTTCCGGAATCTGTTACATCGGAAGAGGATGTGTATGATTTTTGGTTTAACCGAATTCCTGAATCTGAATTGTCGTCTGTGAACAATAGCGTCATGGAAATGCGCTCCGGCAAGTTCTCCGAAAATACATACCGCTGGAATCATCCTGCGCGAGGTTCAGTGTATGTGCGCTGCGGCGGAACTGCGCAGAAAGTGGTTGACGGGATCTACGTCTTGAGCGGTTATCATTACGATGTCACGGAGATTGTGAACAAGGAAATGACTCAGCAGACGCTTTTGAAAAATGCTCTTACCATGGCGGAAAAATCTAGCCGTGCAAAGACTGCGTTCTTGAACAATATGAGCCATGATATTCGCACGCCTATGAATGCAATCCTTGGCTTTGCAACCCTGATGTCGAAGGACCTTAATAATCCCGAAAAGCTAAAGGATTATTTGACCAAGTTGAAGAGCTCGGGAGACTACCTGCTATCCTTGATTAACAACGTTCTTGAAATGGCAAGTATTGAAAGTGGCAAGTCTGAACTTGAAGAAACTCCTACTTGCTTGAGTGGGAACACTGCAGGCACAATGGCTATTTTCGAGGCTGGAGTAAAGGAGCATAACCTGACCATCAGCTCGAAAATGGACATTCAACACAACTATGTCTATGTGGATATGGTCAAGATGCGCGAAATCTTGATTAACCTAATCAGTAACGCAATTAAATATTCGAAGCCTGGTGGACATATTTATACGTCAATGACCGAAGTGCCCTGTGCACGAGAGGGCTATGCCGCCTACGATTTTGTGGTTGAGGACGATGGCATTGGCATGAGTGAAGATTTTCTGCCGCAGATTTTTGAATCCTTTGTCAGAGAACGTAATTCCACCGAAAGCAAGATTTCGGGTTCTGGCCTGGGTTTACCCATCGTTAAGAAACTGGTGGAATTGATGGGTGGCAACATTACGGTGGAAAGCACCTTGGGAAAGGGTTCCAAGTTTACGGTTTACCTTGAACATCGCATTTGCTCCAAGGAAGATGTGGTGGGGAAGGATGAGGAGAATGTTCAGAATCCTAAGGATGTTGCTGGACGTAGAATCCTCTTGGTTGAAGACAACGACCTTAACGCAGAAATCGCCATGACTCTCCTCCAGGATCGCGGACTCTTGGTAGAACGTGCAGAAGACGGCTGCGTGTGCCTAGAAATGCTTGAAAAGGCTGACGCAGGGTATTACGATGTTGTTTTGATGGATATCCAGATGCCCCGCAAGGATGGCTATGATACGGCTCAGGAAATTCGCCAGATGAAGAACGATTCCCTGAAGAATGTTCCCATTGTGGCCATGACTGCTAATGCCTTCGAAGAAGACAAACGCAAGGCTCTTGCGGCAGGCATGAACGCCCATGTGGCGAAGCCGATAGATGTGGAAGTCTTGATAAAGACTCTGGCCTCAATTATCAAGTAGATTTGCCGAACATTCATAAAGGCCGGCTTGTGCAGAACAGGCTGGCTTTTTTGTATAAAGAAAAACTGCCGGCCCGAAGGCTGACAGCTTTTTTGGGGGTTAGGAGGAACTCTTGTGCCTACGAAAGTGTATTACTTTCTAACGGCATAGACGGCTTCGCAGGCGTCATCAAAGAACATGTCGTACTTTTTGCGGAGTCCGAATGCGGCGCCGTTCCACAGGAAGGGAAGACCTGTTTCCTTGAGGTTGTCGAAGTTGATCTTCAGCCAGCCTTCGCCGGTATAGCAGTAGTAGTCATTGTTTCCAACGTCGATGTCGCCGCCGTTAATGCCGCCTTCGATCTTTTCGACACCTTCCGGAAGTTCTTCTTCCTTGAGGAGGGAATCAAGCTTGTCTGCTTCTTCGTTGGAAACTTCATCCATATCGTTGGTGCCGACGTTCACATTGCTGTTACCGTTGCTGCCTTCGGTAATGGAAGTTTCTTCGCCCTTCACAGGTTCTTTTGCATCGGGGGAAGATTCAGGTGCTTCGTCGGAAGAAGAGGCTTCGTCATCGCTGCCTTCGGAAGAGTCTTCGTTGCTAGAACTGGAGGACTTGTCGTCATCCTTGGAGGAATCGTCCTTAGAAGAGCTATCCTTGGAAGAATCATCCTTGGAAGAATCATCCTTGGAAGAATCGTCCTTGGAAACTTCTTCAGACTTTTCATCGGCCTTTTCGTCGGAAGCTTCTTCGCTATCGGTTGCTTCGATTACTTCGGAGCTTTCGTCGTCTGCTTCAGGAGGGGTGACTGTCTGAGAACATGCTGCAATCAAACCTGCAACAGAAATGGTCACGAGACCGATAACGGATTTTCTTTTAAGGATGGACATTGTCACCTTCCGGGTTAAATTCTACAAATTTTCTATGCTTAAATTTAACTTTACAATAGTCAATTTGTCAAGCATTAACGATAATTTGTTTGCAAATAAATATGGCGAAATTTATCGAAAAACCGCGATTTTGCAAAAAACACTCCGCGTAAAGTGCGCGGAGTGATTTGTGTCACGCGGAGCTAGAGCTTATACTCGCTCGTCTGCTGCCTTCAAGAGGCCGAGGAACAGCGGGGCAGGGTGAATGAGGGAGGACTTCAATTCAGGATGGCATTGGCAGGCCATGAAGTAGGGGTGGTCTGTCAATTCCATGATCTGCATGATGTCTTCGCCAGAAGCCTTGCCAGAGAAGATGAGCTTCTGTGCAATCTTGCCGGTGGTATCGCCCTTTTCGATCTGAGCCACGTACTGGGGGTTCACTTCGTAGCGGTGACGGAAACGTTCGCGGGCAACAGCGGAACCATAGATTTCCTGAGCCTTGGAGCCTTCCTTGATGAGGATGTCGTGACCGCCCAAGCGCATGGTAGCGCCCATGTCCTTGATGTTTTCCTGGCCAGGCAGGTAGGCGATAACAGGCTTTTCCACATGGTAGGTGGCGCTTTCCATTTCGACGGTGCCGGCGCCCTTCATGCCGCAAACGTTGCGGGCGAATTCCACCACGGAAAGTTGCATGCCGTAGCAAATTCCCAGGAAGGGAATCTTGTTTTCGCGGACGTACTGGATGACCATGATCTTTCCTTCGATACCGCGGCTACCGAAACCACCAGGAACGATGACGGCGTCAACGCCCTTCAATGCGGTTTCGACGGAAACAGAACCGTTCTCGATTTTTTCAGTATCTACCCAGCGGATATCTGCGCGGAGATCCAGGTGGGCGGAAGAATGACGGATGGCTTCCACAACGGAAGCGTAGGAGTCTTCCAGAGCCATGTACTTACCGCAGATGGCCACAGTCAAAGTCTTGCGGGGATTTACGGTGTTGCGCTTCAGAGATTCCACCAGCTTGCTCCACTGTTCGAGTTTCGGCGGAGCATAGATGTTCAAACGCTTGGCAAGAATTTCAGGAACGCCTTCTGCGTCGTAAACCAGCGGGCATTCGTAAACGTGCTTCACGTCCACACCAGAAATCACGTGGTCTGCAGGCAGGTTGCAGAACAAGCCAATCTTTTCCTTCAAGTGGGGCTTGATGTATTCTTCGCAGCGGCCAATGACAATTTCGGGATAGATACCCAGACGGTTCAAGTCATGCACGGACATCTGTGTGGGCTTGGACTTCTGTTCGTTCACGCCGGACGGAATAGGAACGTAGGTGAGGTGTACGAACATGGCGTTGCTGCGGCCTACGTCGTGAGAAAGCTGACGGGCTGCTTCGATGTAGAACTGGTTTTCCAAGTCACCAACGGTACCGCCGATTTCAATCAGGAGAACGTCTGCCTTTTCCTGTTCTGCGATGCGGTAGAACTGTTCCTTGATCAGGTCGGTAACGTGGGGGATGAACTGGACGGTGTGTCCCAGGTAGTCGCCACGACGTTCCTTTTCAAGAATCATCTTGAAAATGCGGCCCATGGTAAGGCTCCAATCCTTCTTTGCAGTCACATTCAGGAAACGTTCATAGTGACCGAAATCCATGTCGCATTCGCCGCCGTCGTCCAGCACGAAAACTTCGCCGTGTTCGGTGGGATTCATGGTTCCCGGGTCTGTATTCAGGTAACCGTCGCACTTGACGGGAACCACCTTCAATCTAGCAGAAAGCAGCGCCCCGATGGACGCTGCTGCTACCCCTTTGCCGAGTCCGGAGATGACACCCCCGGTAACAATAATGAATTTCGTCTTGCCGTTATACTGGTACTGTAATGCCATAATAATTCAGGTCTTTCGACCTCTCCCTGTGTTTTCTTCTTAGTTTACACTTTTTGTAATCACAACGGCTATTATACGCAATAAATGTGCCAATGAAACGATTTGGCTTTTTTAGGTGAAATTCCAAAAAGTGTAAAATTTGTTTATTACATAAAATGGAAAATAAGGGTGATTTGTTACAGAATATGTAATATTTGTCCGGCGAAATTCTCGGAAATTTGGGTGGCTAGATTCTTGAGAAAATATTTCGAATTTTCGTTTTACATTCTAAAAAGTTTTAACGATATACTTGGTGAATGCTTTTTGTTTCTCTATAAGGGGTTTTCCTATGAAAGTTTGGAAAATTTGTGTGCTGTTCGCCGTGGCTTGTGCGGTAGTTGCGGGGGTCGTTTGCTATGCCGGTTCTCGATTGACGAAAGAAGCTCCGGAACCTCCGAGTCCCGAGCCTGGGCTTACTTATGACTCTACGTCGGTCATGCGCAGTTATGAATCGTGGATGTTTTTTTTCGAAAATTTTCATGCGGCTTATAAGGATTCTGCCTTTACCGGTAAATATCAGCTAGTTTATCCTATCCGCTACCCCCTTGATACGTTGCAAGGTTCCAAGTTCGACAGTCTTTTGCTTTCCTTGATTTTTGGGGAAGATGCTCCTAAGGAGATAAACCGAAAATCAATTCAAGGCATCTTGGATCAGATGATGCGCAAGGATGTGGAGCGAACCCATCGATGGTGGGATGAAACCAAAGTTGAATATGGTGCGAACTGGCGTGATGAGGTTTGCGGTTGCACTGCCTACTTTTATACGATGCCCATAGGAAATGTTTCTCACTGGATTTCATTCCAGCAGATTGAGGACTATCGTTGTGGAGGAAATGGTGGCCCGGTTGAAAAGTACTATACCATCGTCAAGGGCGATAGATCGGTAATGGAACCCTATGGTATGGAACCTTATGTAATGGATACGACTGCGTTTGTTCCTGGCTTTAGGGAAAAACTGATTGAAATGATTACAGACAACGTGATATTCAATAGGTATGCTCGGTATGACGACGACAGTGTGACTCGTGAAATGGTTCGCCAGGCTACAGCGGAAGAATTTAAGGGTAATTTTCAGCCTGTTTTGACTCTTTCTGGAGTGCAGTTCTTGTTTTCCACCTGGGCGCTGCCGTTAACGAGCCATGCTGACGGACAAATTCCTGTGATTGTTCCCTACAATACAATCCAGGAAATACTTACTGAAAAGTTTAAGAAGGACATCGGACTATAAGAAGAAAAACGCCACGCATTCGCGTGACGTTTTTCATCATGAGGTTCAAAGGAGATCCCGGGTCGGGGCCCGGGATGACAATCGCGATTAGTAGATGAACAACATCTCGCGATACTTGGGCAGCGGCCACTGTTCGTCGCTGATGATGCCTTCCAGCTTGTCCACGACCTTGCGGAGGGAGACCATAGCTTCCAGCTTCAGCTGATGCTTGCCAGCGATAGCCTTTTCCATGACTGCGATTTCTTCGACGAGGGCCTTGTAGCCTTCACCAAGTTCCTTGGCGTAACCGTCGACGGAAACCAGACCCTGGTTCACTGCCATTTCGTTGACCTTGAGGGCTTCGGAGTAAGCCTTTACGACCTGCGGGAGGACGATGCTCTTGGCCATGTCGTAAGCGACCTTGGCTTCGATGTCGACGCGCTTGTGGTAGTCTTCCAGGTTGACTTCGTAGCGGGATTCAAGTTCCACCTTGTTGAACACGCCGTACTTCTTGAAGAGGGCCACGTTTTCCTTCTTGGTGAGGGCACCGAGAGCTTCCATGGTGGTACGGATGTTGGGGAGGCCGCGCTTTTCGGCTTCAGCAACCCATTCGTCGGTGTAGCCGTTACCGTTGAAGATAACGCGCTTGTGTTCCTTGATGATGGACTGCAGGAGCTTCTGGAGTTCCTTGTGGAAGTTGGCCTTGGAGACCTTTTCCATCTTGTCGGCGATCATGTCGAATGCTTCGGCAACGATGGTGTTCAGGATAACGTTCGGTTCAGAGCAGGACTGGCTGGAACCCGGTGCACGGAATTCGAACTTGTTGCCAGTGAATGCGAACGGGGAAGTACGGTTACGGTCGGTAGCGTCGCGGGGGAGCGGCGGCAGGATGTCGGAACCGAGCTTCATGGCACCGCCCTGCTTGCTGGACTTGGGTTCACCCTTTTCCAGCTGTTCGACGACGTCAGCAAGCTGGTCGCCGAGGTACATGGAGATGATTGCCGGAGGAGCTTCGTTAGCACCGAGACGATGGTCGTTGCCAGCGCCAGAAACGGACATTCTCAGCAAGTCGGCGTGGGTGTCTACTGCATAGACAACAGCGCAGAGAGTGGTGAGGAAGATTGCGTTCTGGTGAGGATCCTTACCCGGGTTCAAGAGGTTGGTCTTACCGTAGTTCACGGACCAGTTGTTATGCTTACCGGAACCGTTGATGCCTGCAAACGGCTTTTCGTGGAGGAGGCAAACGAGACCGTTGCGGTCTGCAACGTTACGGAGCACTTCCATAATCTGCATGTTGTGGTCGCAAGCCAGGTTCACTTCTTCGAACATGGGAGCAAGTTCGAACTGGGCGGGAGCCACTTCGTTATGACGGGTCTTAGCCGGAATGCCAAGCTTCCACAGTTCGTCTTCAACTTCGTTCATGAAGTTCAAAATGCGAGCCGGGATAGAACCGAAGTAGTGGTCTTCCATCTGCTGGTGCTTAGCGGAAGGTGCGCCAAACAGAGTGCGGCCAGCCTGGTAAAGGTCCGGGCGCTGGAGGTAGAACTTCTTGTCTACCAGGAAGTATTCCTGTTCTGCGCCGAGAGTAACGGTGACCTTCTGCTTTTCAACGCCGAAGAGACCCATGAGACGGTCGGCAGATTTCTGGAGGGCCTGGATAGAGCGGAGAAGCGGAGTCTTCTTATCGAGAGCTTCGCCAGTGTAAGAGCAGAATGCGGTAGGAATGCAAAGAGTTGCACCGTTACCGTGACGCTTGATGAAAGCGGGAGAGGTCGGATCCCAAGCGGTGTAGCCGCGGGCTTCGAAAGTAGAGCGGATACCGCCGGAGGGGAAGGAGGATGCATCCGGTTCGCCCACGATCAGGTTCTTGCCGGAGAATGCCATGATTGCCTTGTCACCTTCCGGTTCAAGGAAGGAGTCGTGCTTTTCAGCGGTAGAACCGGTGAGCGGCTGGAACCAGTGGGTGAAATGAGTTGCGCCGCGGTCCATTGCCCACTTCTTCATGGCGTGAGCGACTTCGCCTGCGATGCTGGGGTCAAGAGCAACGCCGCCTTCGATGGTGGCGAAAAGCTTCTTGCAAACGTCCTTGGGGAGGTAAGCCTTCATGGCTTCGGAGTTGAATACGTCTTCTCCGTAAATGTCGATGGAAGCGGGTGCTGCTGCCATAAGGCCTTCAGCGGGGGCGGCTGCGATTTCTTGGATCGATGCCATTCTGTTCTGGTTGCTCATAATGAACTCCTATTTATGTTTTTAAAACTCTTGAAGGTTTTACACCTTTTTGTTTTCAGCCTAGGTATTGCAAAAGCCGTGCCAACTTTTACGGATTTGGAAAAAGAGGGGGCTAGGCTCTTGTTTTTTACAGATTTTGTGCTTTTACGAAAACGGAATTCATTTCGGGATGGCTTAAATATTTTACATAAAATGAAATAAAGCGATGGCTGGTTACAAAAAATGGAATTGAGGGGACGTTCGAAACGAAGAAAAATTTCGTGCCCGAGGATTTTCCTTGAAAATGACGAAAAATCGCCTGTTTGACGGAATATTTTTGTTTTACAAATTTTGTAATTCACTCTTTGTAGGATGAAATGTCACTTTTTGACGTGGGAATGTTTGTAGATTATTGGTGTGCCGAAAGGTACTAGAACAAGACAACGAATGTTGTTAACGAAAACATGAACTGCTGGGCTTCGCCTGGTAATTGAGGTAACGATGACTAATGAAATGTTTGCCGCTTTTGCGGATATTTTCCCGAATAAACTGCCGAAGTACTATGACCTGTTTTACGCTCCTTTGGAAAGGTACTTGAAAGGCTTGGTTGTAGATGAAAGTTTTCTGAAAAATGATCTTCCACAGATTATCGAACACATTGATAGGGAACGGCGGGGCCCCGACAGGTCCTTTGAGCGACTTTGCAATGAAACTTTGCGAAAGGAATCTTGGCTTTCGGAATCTGAGTGTGTGCGGGAATTTCAGAAAGCTACGTCAAGTATGCGTCAGTTGGCGGTTTACCGTGACGTACTAGGCAAGGTAAAAGAACGGTTTTTACAAATTTTGAAAAATTCCGGTAGTGGTTTACAAAAGTTGTAAAAGTTTTCGGTAATACAAAAGTCGGCGGATTGGATGGTCTGCCGGCTTTCTTCATTTTAGGGCTGATTTTTACTCAAAATGTAAAGGTTTCCAATTTTTGTTCGTTTCTTATGCTGTTTGTGAAATTTTGGCACGCATTTTGCAATTAAGCCGCGGAAAAATTAAAAACACAAGGAATAAAACAATGAAAGCTCAAGCTCTTTACAATCCGGCTAACGAACATGACGCCTGCGGTGTCGGCTTGGTAGCCAATATTAATAATGTAGCATCCCACCAGATTGTGCTTCAGGGCATTACCGTCCTGAAGCGTCTCATGCATCGTGGTGCGGCTGGTGGCGACCCGGAAACGGGTGATGGCGCCGGCCTTTTGCTTTCTATGCCCCATAAGTTCTTCCGCAAGCTCTATAGCGACCTTCCGGAAAAATACGGCGTGGCCATGGTTTTCGTGGACAACTCTGTTGCTGCTGATTCCTATGACGCAAAGATCAAGGAACTTGCCGCTGCCGAAGGTTGCCCGGTCCTGAAGATCCGCGAAGTTCCGGTAGACCCCAAGGCTATTGGTCGTACCGCTCGCGAAACTCTTCCGCACATCCGTCAGTACTTCTTCGACGGTTCTTCCATTGCAGCATCTGCCCTGGATAAGGATGGGGAAGGTTACAATCCCTTTGAATTGAAGCTTTATGTGCTGCGCCGCCAGATTGAAAAGGCTTGCGAAAGCGTCTATATCTGCTCTTGCTCCAGCAGAACTATTGTTTATAAGGGTCTTCTCCTTGCTATCCAGATCGAAGCCTTCTATAAGGACCTGAATGACGTTGATTTCGAAAGCCCCATCGCTCTCGTTCACCAGCGCTATTCTACCAATACTTTCCCCACCTGGCCTTTGGCTCATCCGTTCCGCTACCTGGCTCACAACGGTGAAATCAATACCCTCCGCGGTAACTTGAACAGCCTGAAGGCTCGTGAACCTCACCTGAAGAGCGAACGTTTCGGCGAAGATCTCCAGAAGCTTCTGCCCTTGATTTCTGCAGGCCAGAGCGACTCCGCTAGCCTCGACAACATGTTCGAACTTTTGGTAGCTGCAGGCCGTAGCCTCCCGCACGCCATCCTCATGATGATGCCGCAGGCTTGGGGTGCAAAGCACTATATGGGCCGCGACGTCCGTGGCTTCTTTGAATATGAATCCATGCTTATGGAACCGTGGGATGGCCCCGCTGCCGTGGCTTTCTCCGACGGTATCAATGCCGGTGCAATCCTTGACCGTAACGGTCTTCGTCCGGCACGTTACACCCTTTGCAAGGATGGCCTCTTCGTTATGGCTTCTGAAACTGGTGTCTTGGACATCAACGATGCCGACGTAGAAGAAAAGGGCCGTCTCAAACCCGGTGAAATCATTTACCTGGATATCGAAAACCATCGTATCCTGAAGAACGCCGAAATGAAGGCCTTCGTTGCTCGTAGCAAGCCCTACCGTCGTTGGGTTGCCGAAAACAAGATGAGCGTCCGCGGCCTCTTCAGCGAAATCAACCCGTCTGACGTACCTGATGATTTGCTGATCCAGCAGAAGCGTTTCGGCTACTCTGCCGAAGATCTGAGTGTCATTTTGCAGCCCATGGCCAAGAATGGTCAGGAACCTATCGGCTCTATGGGTAACGACGCTGCTCTGGCTGTCCTTTCCGATAAGCCCCAGCCCCTGTTCAACTACTTCAAGCAGCTCTTCGCTCAGGTCACCAATCCGCCTATCGACCCGATCCGTGAAGAACTGGTCATGAGTCTTACCACTTACATCGGTAACCACGGCAACATCCTGGAAGAAACTCCGGAACAGGCTCACCTCATCAAGATTCCTCGCCCCATTGTTACCGAAGACGAAATCAAGCATTTCGAAAACATTGGCGATAAGAGCTTCAAGGCCAAGGTGCTCAAGATGCAGTTCCCCATGGGCGGTAACGGCGAAGTTCTTGAAGCAGCCTTGCAGAATCTCGCTGGCGACGCCGTCCGCGCCGTTCAGGAAGGTTTCAACATTATCGTTCTTTCCGATAAGAACGTGGACTGGGGTTATGTCCCCATGCCGTCACTGCTCGCAACTGCCGCTGTAAACCGTACCTTGGTTGAAGCTGGCGTCCGTCCGGAAATCGGCTTGATCGTTCAGTCCGGTGAAGTTCGCGAAGTCATGCATTTCGCCTTGCTCCTGGGCTACGGTGCAACTGTTATCAACCCGTATCTTGCATTCCAGAGCATCACCAACATGTGCCACACCGGCGAACTGGACGTGGGTCCTGTCACTGCCGCTGCAAACTACGTGAAGGCTGTGGACAAGGGTCTTCTGAAGATCATGTCCAAGATGGGTATTTCTACGCTGCGTAGCTATCGCAGTGCCCAAATCTTTGAAGCTGTTGGCTTGAACCACGAAATTATTGAAAAGTTCCTGCCGGGTACTGCAAGCCGCATCGAAGGTATCGGTCTTGCTGAAATCGCCCAGGAAGTGGAACAGCGCAACAACATTTCCCTGAAGGACGCAAGCCCCATTCTTAAGGAAGGTGGCCAGTACAAGTTCCGTAAGGATGGCGAAATGCACTTGTGGACTCCGCAGTCCCTGGGCGCCTTCCGTCAGGCAGTACAGTTGGGCGACTACGCAAAGTTCAAGACCTACTCCAAGCTTATCGACGATCAGTCCCAGCGCTTGGCAACGCTTCGCGGTCTCTTCAAGTTCAAGGAAACCACTCCCATTGATATTTCCGAAGTGGAATCCCGTCAGGATATTATCAAGCACTTCGTTGCTGGTGCAATGAGCCTTGGCTCTCTGAGCCCGGAAGCTCACGAAGCAATCGCTATCGCCATGAACCGTAACGGCGCCATGAGCAACTGCGGTGAAGGTGGTGAAGATCCGGATCGCGATACTCCGGCAGCAAACGGCGACGTTCGTAGCAGCGCCATCCGTCAGATCGCTTCCGGTCGTTTTGGCGTGACCATCGACTACCTGCGCAAGGCAAAGGATTTGCAGATCAAGATGGCTCAGGGTGCAAAGCCCGGTGAAGGTGGCCAGCTGCCTGCCCACAAGGTGAACGAATTTGTGGCTCGCATCCGTCATTCTATCCCGAATGTGTCCCTCATTTCTCCTCCGCCGCATCACGATATTTACTCTATCGAAGACTTGGCTCAGTTGATCTATGACCTCCGTAACTCCAACCCCAAGGCTCGCGTTTCCGTGAAGTTGGTTTCTGAAGTGGGTGTGGGTACGGTTGCTGCAGGTGTTGCCAAGGCTCATGCTGACGTGGTCCTTATCTCCGGCCACGATGGCGGTACCGGTGCATCTCCGCTGACTTCTATCAAGCATGCCGGTCTTCCTTGGGAATTGGGTATTGCCGAAGCAGAACAGACTCTCGTTCTTAACGACCTCCGCGGCCGCGTGAAGCTCCAGGTGGATGGTCAGTTGAAGACTGGTCGTGACGTTGTGATCGCAGCCCTCCTCGGTGCAGAAGAATTCGGTTTCGCTACCAACCTGTTGGCAAGCCTTGGCTGTATTATGGACCGTAAGTGCCATACCAACCAGTGCCCCATGGGTCTCGCCACTCAGGATCCGGAACTCCGCAAGCACTTCAAGGGCAAGCCGGAATACGTTGAAAACTTCCTGTACTTCATCGCTGACGAAATCCGCGAGATCCTCGCAAGCCTTGGTCTCAAGAGCCTCGACGAAGCCTGCGGCCGTAGCGACCTCCTTGACATGAATTCTGCAATCGAATTCTACAAGGCAAAGAAGCTGGACTTCAGCAAGATCTTCGCCTCTGTTGACGCCGGTAACGGTAAGGAACAGATCAAGAAGCACGACCCGAACTTCGTTCCTGAAGAACTGGTGAACTTCGACCGTCGCGAACTCCTGCCTTTCGTACAGGATACCCTGAAGACCGGCAAACCGGTAGAAATTTCCGCCATGATACACAACGTGGACCGTACCGTGGGTACTGAACTTTCTGGTGAAGTGGCTGAACACTTTGGTGCAAAGGGCCTGCCGGAAGATACCATCAAGGTTCACCTGCAGGGTGTGGCTGGCCAGAGCTTTGGCGCCTTCCTCGCTCCGGGTATCACTCTCGATATCGAAGGTGAAGTCAACGACTTCATGGGCAAGGGCCTCAGCGGTGGTAAGATCATTGTTCGCCCGTCCAAGAACGCATCCTTCAAGGCTGAAGACAACGTTATCGCTGGTAACGTGATCGGCTACGGTGGTACTAGCGGTAAGGTGTTCATCAACGGTCTCGCTGGCGAACGCTTCGGTATCCGTAACTCTGGTATGCTGCTGGTTACCGAAGGCGTGGGCGACCATGGCTGCGAATACATGACTGGTGGCCGCGTGGTTGTGCTGGGTCGCGTGGGCGTGAACTTCGCTGCAGGTATGACTGGTGGCTTTGCTTACATCTACGATGAAACTGGTCACTTCGACTTGAGCTGCAACGTGGATTCCGTTGACCTGGAAAGTGTTCTCCCGGGTACCGAAAGCGAAACTGAATTGCTTGACATCATCAAGCAGCATGTGGAAGCAACCGGTTCCGAAAAGGGCCGCCGCATTCTCGAAGACTGGAACAACTCTCGTCCCAAGTTCGTGAAGGTCTTCCCGGTGGAATACCGCAACGCTCTCGCCAAGCAGGCCGCTGCAAAATAAATCAACTTCAAACTATCGCGTCTGTTGAATGGAAGGCGCGATAGTTTGTCTTTTTTAACGCACTTTAAAAGGATCATATTATGGCATTAGTACAAAGAATTCAGGACGTGTACCGCCCCGTAGAAGAACGCGTTAAGGACTTGAAGGAAGTTGAACGCCTCTTCACAGAAGAAGAAATTAAGGCTCAGGCTGGCCGCTGCGCAGACTGTGGCATTCCCTTCTGCCATGGAGCAGGCTGCCCTCTGGGTAACCTCATTCCCGAATTTAACACTGCAGTTGCTGCAGGCGATCTTCGCAAGGGTTACGATATCATTAGCAAGACCGCCTTCTTCCCGGAATTTACCGGTCGCGTTTGCCCCGCCCTCTGCGAAGCAAGCTGCACCCGCCAGCTGAATGATGACGCTGTCATGGTTCGTCAGGTGGAAAAATACATGATCGAAACTGCCTTCAAGGAAGGCTGGGTGGAACAGCCCGCTGCAACTCCTAACGGCAAGACCGTTGCCGTGATTGGTGGTGGCCCCGCTGGCCTCTTTGCTGCAGAAGCATTGCGCCGCAAGGGTTACGCTGTAACCGTTTACGAAAAGAAGCCCAAGGTTGGTGGCCTCCTCCGTTACGGCATTCCCAACTGGAAGCTGGAAAAGGAAATCATTGACCGTCGCGTGGCTCTTCTTGAAGCCGCCGGCATCAAGTTTGTCTGCAATTGCGAAATCGGCAAGGACATTTCCGCCGAATACATCCGCAAGAATTTTGACTACCTGTTCCTGGCCATCGGTACTCCCAACGCCCGCGACTTGAACATTCCTGGACGCGATGCCGAAGGTATTTACCTGGCTCTGGACTTTTTGCACGGTTCCGACCCGCAAAATCCCGACAAGTACAATGCCAAGGGCAAGAAGGTGTTGATCATCGGCGGTGGTGACACCGGTAACGACTGCGTGGGTAAGTCTCTCCGTGAAGGCTGCAAGAGCGTGCTTCAGGTGGAATTTATGCCCAAGCCTCCTGAAGAACGTTCCCCGTCTACTCCGTGGCCCGATTGGCCGTACATGCTGCG
>JAKSID010000052.1 GCA_024399035.1 Fibrobacter sp.
CTTCAACCTGCTTGGAAGGATCCATACCGATGATCTTCTTAGCAATCTTGGTGTTGACGTTCTTAACAGCGGTGAGGGTGCCCTTACCGAGGTAGGTCTTCTTGTCGCCGTCGCGGAGTTCGCAAGCTTCGCGTTCACCGGTGGAAGCACCACTCGGGACAGCTGCGTGACCGGTCACGCCGTTTTCAAGAGTAACATCAACTTCGAGAGAAGGATTGCCGCGAGAGTCGAGGATCTGGCGAGCAACAACGGATTTGATTTTAGAAGCCATTATTTGACCTTTGGTTAGAGTGAAAAAATTTCAACTACACAAAATATAGAACAATTGTGAAAATGTTTGTAGTAAAGGGTGAAAGAAATGGGGGCGAAAAAGAACAAGTAATCAATGGAAGCAAAGCCCCACGAACATCCCCATATATTTCCAAACACCATCAACCTTCTTGAATTTGAAAATATCACAGCCGCTAGGTAGGTAAGCCTCTCCCTTGTCCAAATACAGATTCACATGATCAAAGGAACTCGCGCCGTAATCAAAACACATATCGTATTGATTCAAACTGGTTTCAATGGGCATAAATCCGTTCATGTCATAACGATCATACTCGAACTCCATTACCCCCTTGAGGCGATTACACCCTGAAAAAATATCCAGTTCTTCCTCATCATCATACGTCAAGAATATTCTCTTGTACTTCGTTCCTCTCGTATCAACGCACAAGGTATCTGCATATATGTAATCCCGAGCTTCACAGTTACTTTCGTAATCCCCTATTGAATCAAGGACTAGTCTCATAGTACCCGGGGCTTGCGGTCTTCGAGGTTTCTGAACACAAGGCTGTGTGGTATAGGCAACATTCATTCTTTCAACGAAATATTCATTCCTGCCAGTTTTCGTGTACCACGCCAAAAGAATCTTGCTTAATTCTTTTAATGTGTCATTTTGCAACACCCTGTCTTTACAGACAAGTTCTGATCGTTGGTGCAATCTTTCGAAGTAGGGATAACTTAAAGCCTTGATGGAGTCGGCGATTTTGGTCCGCTTCACAGTCAATATTTCATCAGTGCGTCCCGAGTCCTCAGGATATAGCAAACTCGGCACCTTTGTCTTTACAGCATACTGCTGAAAAATTTCATAAGCGCGTTTCAGTTGAATGAATGCAGTATCATTTTCTAGACGAGCCTCCGTCGTATCCACCATTTTATAATAGGCTTTTTCTCGAGCAGGATAATCCAACATCCACCATCTTATGGCTTCTTCCTTCCCCCCTTCAGGCTGGATAGCAAAACAAGAAACATTCCCCATATAAAGGAGAATCAAGGCAAACACATAAAGAAACCGTTTACCAAAAGCCATCTGAAATCCTAGTTAATAAATCCGTCCACCGAAAAATCCACATATTTCCATACGCCATCAATTTTTTTGAAATTATATGCGGCAAGCCCGCTTTCGACGGTCGCCTTGCCATTTTCTAAATCCAGATTAATTCTCCCTATGTACGGGCCATAGTCAAAACACATGTCAACACTGTTGTAGCCAATCTCAAAAGGCAGGAATCCGTTCTTGTTGTATCGATCGTCTTCTACCTTCATACTTCCTGTCCAACGATCACAGCCCGAAAAGACGTCTAACGCTTCCTCATCTTCATTCGTCAAAAACATTCTCTTAAAATCAAGGCCTTTGGTGTCCACGCAAAGCGTATCAATTTTTTGATAATCCTCAAATTTGTTTCGGCATTCCTGAACAGTACGACCGATTAAATCAACGTAATCATCTACGTCTTCCATAACACATGGTTTCGTCGTATAATAGATTTCTGTCTTTTCAACAAAGTAATCTTTCTTGCCGTTTTTCAGATACCATGCCAAAAGTACGTCACTCAATTCTTTTAAGGTATCGTTATTCAAAACGCGATTCTTACAGACTTTTTCGGAACGCTGGTGGATTCTTTCAAAGAACGGATGATTCAACGTATTGACAGAATCAACAACTTTCGCCTGCTTTATAGAATCGCCCATTCTAACAACCCACACACGACCCCCCAACGCATAATCTACAGGATCGCCATCTTTTGGAATTTCAATAGACTCCTCATCCCAATTCAACTGTCGAAACGCTTCCATGTCAAAACGGGTCGTACGAATCTCTACGGCATACTTCTTAAAAATGTCATAAGCCTGAACCAGTTTCACGAAATCAGAATCTTTCTTCAGGCTAGCCTCAGTCGACTTCATCTTATCGTAGTAGGCTTTCTTTGACGCGCCATTGTCATTATCATAGCGCCCTTCAGGCAGCCTAGCAAAACACAAACTGCCAAGCCCGCACAAGCAGGCTAGCAACAGCACAATGAGCTTTTGATACTTCATGAATTAATCGGCTCTAGCAAATTAAGAACAAACTAATGTCTAGACACGTGAATCTGCGCACCGATGGTGTAATAGCTCTCTGGTGCGATTCCGTCGGAATACCTGGCCGGGAAATCCCAGGAACCAATGATGGAGAAGCCCGTATCCCAGCGGCCGGCGATAAGCCACTTCTGACCGATTTCAACCTGGAGGCCCAGGCCCAAGTCGCTAAGGGTGGAACGGTGGTTCGCATATTCGGAATCGTCCGTAGATGTTTCTACAAGGGAGAAACCGCAGGAGGCGCCAAAGTAGAATCCGGACATGCGGGACATCGCCTCCGTGCCTCCGAAAGGCGTAAGCATAAAGCCTGCCGCGGCAGTGAAACGGGTGGAACTGGACTGCTGCAATTCATACTTCTCATGGCCGATACACTTCTCCGCGTTGGTTTTCGCGTATGCGCAATCCTCGACAACAAAGTAGTCTTCGCCCTCATGGGAGCCATAACCCATGCTCAGGCCGAAGTCCCCAAACAAGGCGCCATACTCCCAGGCATAGCCCACCTTAAGATCAAAGCCAGGGCCAATGCCAGTAAACTTCTGACGGTCGGAATCCACCTTGACTGTGTTGGCGGAACTATCGCTATAGGTCTTGCCCGCATCCGTCTTGGAAACGTAGTAGGGCTTGTCCTCCACCTGGAAATAGGAGTAGGTCAGGCCGGTTCCAAGGTCCGCATAAAAGCCCGCAAAGGCACTGGCGGCAAGGGCAGAAACCATCAGCAAGGCAGCCTTGATAACTTTCATACAAACTCTCCTTTCTTAACCTTATTTCCTTGCAAACCTAACGCTCGCGCCAATAGAATATAGGTCATTTTCGTATTTACCCTCCCCATAGCGGACTGGTAAATCCACGGCCGAGGTTACAACGAAGCCCAATCTCCACTTTTCAGTAATAGGCCAGGTCTTGCCAAGCTCAAATGCAAGGCTAAAGCCCTGCTCCTCTATTTCGCAAGTAGAACCCATTGCGAAAGTGTCCATCATGCTCTGCCCTCTCCAGTCAGCGGCAATCATCATGATACCTGCCGATACACCGACAAAGGCGCCATGCATGGGAGAATCGCCTCCGTCAAAGGGATACCACGCGGTGCCGCCACCCAAGAAGAAGCGATAGCCGGAAGCATCCATACTACCGATGGAACCGAACACCTGGGAATACTTGACCGCCGCGAAAAAGACGAAAGACTGGCTGCTGTGAGCCCCGCCAAACTTGAGGTCAACCACAGGGCCTAGACCATCGAATTCCTTAGACGGATAGCCGTAATGAGAATGGGATAGCCCCAGTTCCACATCCATGAACAGTCGCGACTGACGCTTGACAGGTTCCTGAGCAAAAGCGAGTCCTGAAACCAGGACACACAACAACATGAAAACTTTAACCGAACGCATGGTTCCTCCTTTTACCTTGCACTCAATTCAATCCCCACACTTAATATAGGTTAAAAAGGGAGACCAAGCGTAAACGGGGAAAAAGAAAAAGTCCTGCGACTTTCGTCGGCAGGACTTTTCTCTAGGATATTCTTTACTTTCGCAAGAATTAGAAACGGAAGTGAGCGAAAGCCTTGTTAGCTTCAGCCATCTTGTGAGTATCGTTCTTCTTACGAACAGCGTTACCTTCACCGTTCTTTGCAGCAACGAGTTCTGCAGAGAGACGCTGAGCCATGTTCGGTTCGGTGCGCTTGCGAGCTGCGTCGAGCAACCAGCGGAGAGCGAGAGCCTTGGCACGGTCCGGTGCGACTTCCATCGGAACCTGGTAGTTTGCACCACCGATACGGCGGGACTTAACTTCCAGCTTCGGCTTGATGTTGTCGAGGCACATTTCGAACTTTTCGAGAGCGGTTTCAGTACCTTCGATCTTCTTGTCGAGAGTTTCGAGGGTGGTGTAAACGATCTGTTCAGCGATGGTCTTCTTGCCCTGCTTGAGAACAACACCAACGAGTTCGGTAACGAGAGTGGACTTATAACGCGGATCCGGGAGGATGGAGCGATGGAGAGCCTTTCTTCTTCTAGACATAGTTTACCTCTTACTTCTTGGCCGGAGCGGCGCCTTTCTTCTTAACACCATACTTGGAGCGACCGTTCTGACGGCCGTTGACAGCCTGGGTATCCAGGGTGCCGCGGATGATGTGGTAACGAACACCCGGAACGTCTTTCACACGACCACCGCGGATGAGCACGATGGAGTGTTCCTGGAGGTTGTGGCCTTCACCGGGGATGTAAGCGGTAACTTCCATCTTGTTGGAAAGGCGTACACGAGCGATCTTACGAAGAGCGGAGTTCGGCTTCTTCGGGGTGCTGGTATAAACACGGGTGCAAACGCCGCGCTTCTGGGGGCAGGACTTCAAGGCCACGGAAGCGGTCTTGTTGCTGATCTGTTCACGTCCGTTGCGGACGAGCTGTTGAATAGTAGGCACTTTATTAATCTCCTAGATTTTGGAGTGCAAATATAGTTCTTATTTCCAATTATTTCAAGTACTTAGGATTAATTCTCCGAATCTTCTTCGTCGGAAGAACCGATTTCGTTATCCAGCATCTGGATTCCGTTGTCAGTTTCGTCCTCAAAATCAATCTGAGTACTCATAGGCCGAGCCGCAACATCCAGCTGAGCATCGGCATCATGCACCTCGACGTTCCTGAGGTGGCGTGCGCCGGTACCGCACGGAATCAGACGACCCATAATCACGTTTTCCTTAAGACCCATGAGCGGGTCCACGCAACCTTCGATAGAAGCGCGGGTAAGGATCTTAGTGGTTTCCTGGAAGGAACAGGCAGAAATGAAGCTGTCTGTTGCCAAGGATGCCTTCGTGATACCAAGGAGCATCGGCGTGTAGGTCGCCTCAGTCTTACCAACAGCGACCAACTGGTCGTTGATGGAACGCAGACGGGCCTTGGAAATTTCTTCGCCCGGGAGCAACTCGGAGTCTCCAGAATCCTTGATCTTGACCTTACGCATCATCTGACGAACGATACATTCGATGTGCTTATCTGCGATAGCCACACCCTGCAGACGGTAAACCGCCTGGATTTCGTTCACCAAGTGACGCTGGACTTCTTCAGGTCCAAGGACATCAAGAATATCATGGGGATCTACGCTACCATCGCTGATCTTCTGACCAGCACGGACACGGTCACCTTCATTAACCGCCAGATGGACACCACGAGGAACCAGCACCTTCACTTCCTGGTCATCCATCTTAATAATCACAACCTGATTGTTGCGGACTTCTTCACCGTAGCTCACCAGACCGTCAATCGGAGCGATGAATGCCTTGGACTTCGGCACGCGGGCTTCGAAGAGTTCTGCCACGCGGGGAAGACCACCGGTAATGTCGCGGGTCTTACCTGCGGCACGGGGAAGCTTAGCAACAGTCTGACCGACGCTAACCTTGTCACCTGCACGGACGGTAAGAATAGCGCCGTCAGGGAGCATGTAGTTACCAATCTTAGTGTTGGAAGAATCAACAATGGTAACTGCCGGGTGGAGGTCCTTCTTACCGTGCTGCTTATCGCTAATCACGGTCCAGGTTTCAACACCGGTAACTTCGTCGGTTTCGGCACGGTATGTACGGTTTTCTACCATATCCGTGAGAACAACCTTACCAGCAACATTACTGATAATGGGGCTGTTATACGGATCCCATTCGAACATGGACTGACCCTTAGTAACGGTAGCGCCATTTTCGACCTTCAGGATAGAACCGTAAGGAATCTGGTAACGACCCTTATTAATACCGGTCTTATCAAAGATAACGAGTTCAGCCATACGGCTGGTAACGATCTTCTGGCCTTCGTTTTCAACGGTTTCCACCATATCCAGTTCGACGTGACCGTCAACCAGAGCCTTCTTGTCGCTTTCGACAGTCAGACGGGAGGCTGCACCACCCACGTGGAAGGTACGGAGGGTAAGCTGAGTACCCGGTTCACCGATGGACTGTGCTGCGAGCACACCCACGGCTTCGCCCAGGTCAACAGGGCGACCAGAAGCAAGCATACGGCCATAGCACTTGGAGCAGATACCGGTGCGAGAATCGCAGGTCAGCACGGAACGCATCTTGATGTGTTCCAGACCGGTAGCGGTAATCTTAGCCAGGTCACGTTCGGTGACCAGTTCGCCAGCCTTGACGATGACTTCGCCAGTCACCGGATGCTTGATGTCATCCACGGGTGCACGACCCAGGAGACGTTCTTCAAGAGCGATGATAGTATCGTCACCGTCCTTGAATGCAGAAACTTCGATACCGTTGGTAGTACCGCAATCTTCTTCGGTAACCACCAGGTCCTGTCCTACGTCAACCAGACGGCGGGTCAAGTAACCAGCGTCAGCGGTCTTCATAGCGGTATCAGCCAAACCCTTACGAGCACCGTGAGAGGAAATGAAGTATTCCATCACGTTCAGGCCTTCACGGAAGCAGGACTTAATCGGGTTTTCAATAACTTCACGACCATCCAGAGACTTGGTCGGCTTCTGCATAAGACCACGCATACCGGACAGCTGCTTAATCTGTTCACGGCTACCACGAGCGCCGGAATCAGCCATCATGTAAACGGGGTTGAAGCCGTCACGGTCGCCGGAGAGCAGTTCCCACTGCTTGGAAGCGACTTCTGCGGTGGTCTTGGACCAAACGTCAACAACCTGGTTGTAACGTTCGCCATCGGTAATCACACCGTCTTCGTACAGGCCGCGGATGCGGGACACAGCTTCTGCAGCCTTGTCCAACATAGCCTGCTTTTCCTTGGGGATCACCATTTCGGCGATAGCCACGGAAGAACCAGCACGGGTAGCCCACTTGTAACCATTGGCCTTCAGGTTGTCGAGGTAGTCAACCGTTACGCGGTTGCCGGTACGACGGTAAAGGTCGTCAATGGACTTTGCGATAACCTTCTTGCCGAAGGTTTCGTTGGCGTAGCCCAGTTCAGCCGGAACGAATTCGTTGAAGATGATTCGACCGACGGTGGTCTTGATAATGTTTTCTTCCTTAAGGGTAAGGAACTTGATCTTGTCGCCAGCCTTGACATTTACGTCCCAGTTGCCGTTATCGTCAGCAGCTTCGCGGGTCATGACGCAGTCCTTTTCCACAGCGCCGATGTAGACCTTGCGGCCTGCGGGGAGCTTGAGGTAGACATAAGCGTTCAGATCGACGACGCCGTTTTCGTAAGCACGGACAGCTTCGGCAGGATCAAAGAAGTGCATGCCTTCGCCCTTGCGACCCGGACGGGGCTTGGTCAGGTAGTACAGACCGAGCACGATGTCCTGGCCCGGCACAGCAATCGGCTGACCGGAAGCGGGGTGAAGAATGTTGTTGGAAGACAGCATGATGACGCGGCATTCCAACTGGGTTTCGAAAGACAGCGGAAGGTGGCAAGCCATCTGGTCACCGTCGAAGTCTGCGTTAAATGCAGTACATACGAGGGGGTGGAGGCGGATTGCGTTACCTTCGATCAGCTTCGGGTAGAAGGCCTGGATACCGAGGCGGTGCAGAGTAGGTGCACGGTTCAGCATCACCGGATGGTCTTCGATAATTTCTTCGAGGATGTCCCAAACTTCAGGACGTTCTGCATCCACGTACTTCTTAGCGGACTTGAGGGTATATACGATACCTTCTTCTTCCAAACGCTGGATGATGAACGGCTTGTAGAGTTCCAGAGCCATACGCTTCGGGAGACCGCACTGGTGCATGCGAAGTTCCGGGCCAACCACAATAACGGAACGGCCGGAGTAGTCAACACGCTTACCGAGGAGGTTCATACGGAAGCGACCCTGCTTACCCTTCAGGAGTTCAGCGAGGCTCTTCATGGGACGTGCGGAACCGGCACGGGCCGTGCGACGGCCACTGTCGAACAGCTGGTCAACAGCTTCCTGCAACATACGCTTTTCGTTGCAGAGAATGACGTTCGGGGCACGGATATCAATCAGCTTCTTCAAGCGATTGTTACGGTTGATCACGCGACGATAGAGTTCGTTCAAGTCGGAAGTTGCGAAACGGCCACCTTCCAGGGGAACGAGAGGACGCAGATCGGGCGGAATAACCGGAAGTACGTCAAGAATCATCCAGGACGGCTGGTTTGCGAGCAAACGAGCTTCGTTAGGATACTTGACACGGAATTCTTCGTAAGCGTCTGCCACGATGAAGTTTTCGTGGGAAGCTTCGTAGGAAGCCTTGAATTCTGCAACGGCTTCGGCGAGGCCACGGAGCCAGGGCTGCTGAGCGTCCTGCTTCATTGCCTTTTCCGGATTTTCGTAGTAGTCGCGGAAGCTTTCGCGCTGAGACTTCAGGAAGGCGTCCACAACCTTGAGGCGCTTGAGTGCGTCATCCTGCTTGGTCTTGGACTTGGACTGAGCCTGCACGCGGAGGTCAGCAGAAAGTGCAGCCAGATCAACGCGGTCGAGGAGCTGCTTAATAGCGGAAGCACCCATCTTGGCGTCGAACTGACGACCTTCGTTGGAAAGGTCCTGATACTGAGCTTCGTCAATGAGAGTGTTGGGTTCCAGATCGGTGGTACCCGGATCGATCACTACATACTTTTCGTAGTAGATGATGTTGTCCAGATCCTTGGTGGAAAGGTTCAGGAGAGCACCGATAACACAGGGCTGGTTACGGACGAACCAGGTGTGAGTCAGAGGAATGGCCAATTCGATATGGCCCATGTACTTACGGCGTACGTTGGAGTGAGTCACTTCAACACCGCAACGGTCGCAAACCACACCCTTATAACGGATGCGCTTGAACTTACCGCAGTTACATTCCCAGTTCTTAACAGGTCCGAAGATCTTTTCGCAGAAAAGACCATCCTTTTCGGGCTTGAAAGAGCGGTAGTTGATGGTTTCCGGCTTGGTCACTTCACCATGGGACCAGCTGCGGATCATTTCCGGAGCGGCGAGGTGAATCGAAATATCGCCAGAATTGTCGCGTTCAATTTCTTCGACCATTTTACTTATCTCCATTGGTCTGAATATTGAGACCCAAAGAACGAACTTCGCGGATCATAACGTTAAAGGATTCAGGTACACCCGGCTTCGGAGTGTTCTGGCCATGAACGATGGCATCATAGACCTTGGAACGGCCCTGGACATCGTCAGACTTGACGGTGAGGAGTTCCTGCAAGGTGTATGCTGCACCGTAAGCTTCCATTGCCCACACTTCCATTTCACCGAAGCGCTGACCACCGAACTGGCTCTTACCGCCAAGAGGCTGCTGAGTAACCAGTGCATAGGAACCGATAGAACGAGCATGAATCTTGTCGTCTACCAAGTGGCCCAGCTTCAGGTAGTACATGTAACCGATAGTCACGGGGTTCAGGAAGGCTTCGCCAGTCTTACCGTCGTAAAGCTTTGCCTTACCGATAATCTTGCCGTTGTCCGGATCCATTTCGTAGTTAACGATGGGGTTCTTTTCGTAGGCCTTCTTCAGTTCTTCACAAATGTCTTCGAACTTGGCACCGTCGAACACGGGGGTGGTCACCTTGAAGCCGAGAGTCTTTGCTGCCCAGCCCAAGTGCACTTCAAGCACCTGACCGATGTTCATACGAGAAGGCACGCCCAGCGGGTTCAGAAGGATCTGAAGCGGACGACCGTCTTCGGTGAACGGCATGTCTTCGACCGGAACGATCTTGGACACAACACCCTTGTTACCATGGCGACCTGCCATCTTGTCACCGATGGAGAGGCAACGCTTCTTGGCGATGTAAACCTTGACGGACTTGAGAACGCCCGGCTTCAGTTCGTCGCCCTTAGTCACCTTGTCAATTTCCTTTTCCATGGTGCGGGTAAGGGTATCCAGATTGTCGCGTGCAACGAGGACGAGAGTCAGGACCTGTTCCTGGAGTTCGTCATCGCCCACCACGAAGGTAGAGGCCGGAGAAACCTTGGTCACGTCGATAGCGGCCAGGTTCTGTTCGGTATAGGTCTGACCTTCGCGAATCAGGAGTTCATGGGTTTCATTGTCCATCACCTTGCCGGCAGCCTTACCGCCGAGAAGTTCGAACAAGTGTTCGGAGCAAGCAACCTTGATCTTGTCGATCTGAGTCTGGAAGTTGCTACGGATTTCGTTAATGGTTTCCTGATCCTTTTCCTTGCTGTTCTTGTCAGCCTTGTCCTTCTTGCTGAAGACGCGGGTTTCAAGAACGATACCCTTCATTCCCGGAGGAGCCTTCAGAGAAGAATCGCGGACGTCGCCAGCCTTTTCACCGAAGATGGCGCGGAGGAGACGTTCTTCCGGAGAGAGTTCGGTTTCGCCCTTCGGGGTAACCTTACCGACGAGGATGTCGTCTGCGGTGACTTCAGCACCGACACGGACAACACCGTTTTCGTCCAGGTTGCGGAGAGCTTCTTCACCGACGTTAGGAATTTCACGGGTCAGTTCTTCAGGACCACGCTTGGTTTCACGAACTTCCATTTCGTATTCTTCGATATGGATAGAAGTGAAGGTGTCCTTAATAGCCAATTCTTCGGAAATGATAACTGCGTCTTCGTAGTTATAACCATTCCACGGCAAGAAGCCGATGAGAATGTTCTTACCGAGAGCCAGTTCACCGTGGTCGGTGGACACGCCGTCAGCCAGCACGTCGCCAGCCTTGACGAAGTCACCAACGTTGACGATGGGCTTCTGGTTAATGCAGGAATCCTGGTTGGAACGTTCGAACTTACGGAGAACGTATTCGTCGATAGGATCCTTGCCGAGGAATTCATAGTCTTCGCCGAGACCGGTCAGCGGAACGAAGGAACCGTCAACCATGTTACCGCGCTGAACAGTGACGTTGCGTGCGTCAACGAAGGTAACCATACCGTCGTGCTTTGCACGGACAACGGTACCCGAGTCGAGAGCGGCGCGACGTTCCAGGCCGGTGCCCACAACGGGAGCTTCTGCACGGAGCAGAGGCACAGCCTGACGCTGCATGTTAGAGCCCATCAAGGCACGGTTAGCATCGTCATGTTCGAGGAACGGAATAAGACCTGCAGCCACAGACACGATCTGCATCGGGGCCACGTCCATGAGGTCGATACGTTCGGTTTCGTTGTCTTCGGGTTCGAAGGAATCCTGACGCATAACGTGGACATATTCGCTCTTGTCGCGGACGATGACGTAGCCGTCCATGTCGCCCTTGAAGCGGTTGTCTTCGTCAAGTTCGGTAGAAGCCGGAGCAACCTTGAAGGCGTCTTCTTCATCTGCAGTGAGGCAGGTGATGTAGCTAGAAACGATCTGTTCGACAACGTCGCCAGCCTGTTCGTAGTCGGGAGTGCCTTCGAAGTTTTCAACGGTGAAACCGTTGCGGTAGTAAGTAACCTGACCTTCGGTGTCCTTGAATGCGAATACCTTGTTCACAAAACCATCGAACAGGTCACGCTGGGTGTTGTCCAGGTTCATACGAACAAAGTCTGCCTGTTTCTTGGAAAGTTCGAGTTCCAGGAACAGGTGCGGATCGTGTACGAAAGCCTTGAAGATACCGAAGTGCCACTTGGCTTCCGGAACCTTTACAATGTTGCCCTTGGCATCCTTGAAGTCAACGAGGCCCACGATACGGTACGGGGTTTCGATGAAGCCGAAGTGGTTAACCACGGCGAAGGATGCGAGAGAGTTGATAAGACCGATGTTCGGACCTTCCGGAGTTTCGATCGGGCAGAGACGGCCGTAGTGAGTGTAGTGCACGTCACGGACTTCGAAGCCTGCGCGTTCGCGGGAAAGACCACCAGGACCAAGAGCGGAGAGACGACGCTTGTGAGTCAGTTCAGAAAGCGGGTTCATCTGGTCCATGAACTGGGACAGCTGGCTGGAGCCGAAGAAGGCCTGCACAACAGTAGACACCATGCGGGTGTTCACCAGTTCGCGAGGAGTGGTCTGTTCGTCTTCGCCGTGGAGAGTGAGGTTTTCACGGATCACACGGGACATGCGGGACAGGCCCACAGAAATCTGGTTAGCAAGAAGTTCGCCAACGGAACGGGTACGACGGTTGCCCAAGTGGTCGATATCGTCGAGAGCGTAACCTTCGGTGCCGTTGTAGAGACCAACCATGTAGACGATGATGGCGAGGAAGTCTGCCTTGCTCATGGTCATGGTGGTGAGGGACGGGATCTTGAATTCCGGGCCCTGTTCTGCGAGCACGCTGCGAATTTCAGCCTTGCTGTAAATCTTGGAGTTCAGGCGGTAACGACCGACTTCACCAAGGTCATACTTATGAGGATCGGAAATGAACTGGCTGTCGAAGTAGATTTCGGCAGTGCGCATATCCGGAGCTTCATCCTGCTGCTGGTGGGTCACGGAGTAGATAGCCTTGAGAGCATCTTCGCGAGACTTGGTCTTGTCTGCAGCCAGGGTGTAGTGGATGAGGAGGTTGTCTTCTTCCTTGGAGAGGAGGACGATCTTCTCGACGCGGTTTTCGATGAGGCGGCTCAGCTTCTTGTCGTCGATAACAGTGTTTGCTTCGAGGATGATTTCGCCGGTAGCTTCGTCGATGACGTCTTCAAATACAATGCGGTCGATGAGAGCGCAGACACCGTTTTCGTCGTACTGTTCAGCCATTTCTGCAACAACGACTTCGTCGGTCTTCTTGTAGAAGAGCTTCAGGATGTCCTGCGTGGTTTCGAAACCGATGCAACGAAGCATGGCGGTTGCAGCCAACTTCTTCTTGCGGTCGATAATGAGGTAAAGGATGTCGCCTTCGGTGTTGAATTCAACCCAGGCGCCGCGGTGCGGGATAATACGGCTCTTGTAGTCGTCACGACCGGAAATCTGCATTTCCTTGTCGAAGCTGACACCGTAGGAACGATGCAACTGAGAAACGACTACGCGTTCAGCGCCATTGACGATGAACGTACCGTTTGCGGTCATGATCGGGAGGTCGCAAACCAGAACGTCATTCTTGACTTCTTCCTTGAGCTTGCGGTCTTCGCCGTCTTCTTCAAAAATCTGCAAAGACAGAGTGGCGAACATTTCCATGGAATAGGTAAGTCCACGTTCGCGGCACTCGGGGATGCTGTATTTCGGGATACCGAAATAGTAACCTTCGTAATTAAGGGAATAGAGACCCTTGACGTCAGTAATTGGGAAAATGTCCTGGAACACGCGTTCCAAGCCAACCTTGAGACGTTTTTCTTGCGGAATATCCTTCTGGAGGAATTGCTCGTACGAAGCCTTCTGGACTTCAATCAGGTACGGGAGTTCCAACTGGAATTTGTTGGAGGAGTATGACTTTCTCTCCGTGGTCATTTGAAATACCTCATCCGGTAAAGAGCTAAATGTTGGCACCAAAGGTAGAAAAATATTAAGAATGACTATCTTCTTGACCTTGTTGCCATGGGCTTTTTTCGGTAGAAAAAGCAGAAAATCTTAATACACCAAAAGCCCGCACGAAAGTGCAGGCGATTGGCGTATAAAAGATTCAGTGAAGTGAAAGCATTACTTCAGAGCGACCTTTGCTCCGAGATCTTCCAGTTCCTTCTTGAGCTTTTCAGCGTCAGCCTTCGGCATAGCTTCCTTAACGACGCTGTTGGCCTTTTCGACGAGGTCCTTAGCTTCCTTAAGGCCGAGACCGGTGATAGCGCGGACAGCCTTGAGGACGTCCATCTTCTTAGCACCGCATTCGACGAGGATGACGTCGAATTCAGTCTTTGCTTCTTCAGCAGGAGCAGCTGCAGCTGCCATAACTACGGCGCCACCAGCAGCGGCTTCAATGCCGTGGGTTTCCTTGAGGTAGTCAGCCAAAGCCTTGGCTTCGAGAAGGGTAAGACCAACGATTTGATCGCCCAATGCCTTGATATCAGTTGCCATGATGTGTTTCTCCGATTATTCCGTTTAAAATTTTTGGTTTGTGGTTTGTTGTTAAGCTTCCGGAGCTGCTTCTGCAGCAGGTGCTTCGGAGCCCGATGCTTCTTCCAGCTTTTCCTGGAGGGTCTTGATCTGACCAGCGATAGTGGAACCAGGTCCGAGAGCGATGGAGACGATCATTGCGATCATACCCTTGCGATCCGGAATCTTAGCGAGGTTCACGACTTCGGTGCCAGGCATCGGCTTACCATCGAGGTAAATGCTCTTGGCGATCAAGAAATCGGGGTTAGCTTTGTGGAATGCTTCAATTTCGCGAGCCGGCAGAAGAGGATCTTCTTCGAAACCAACCATGACGGAAGTTGCGCCAGTCAGCTGGTCTTCGAGACCTTCTACACCGAGAGCAGCGAGCACGCGCTTGAGAAGAGTATTCTTCACAGCCTTGTACTGCACGCCCTTAGCGCTGAGGGACTTGCGAAGGGCATTGTCCTTTTCAACGGTCAAGCCTTGATAGTTGAGCAGGTAGACAGCGGTAGCACCCTTGAAGGATTCTACGAGAGCGTCCACAGTCTGTTGTTTTTTAACTACAGCTTTCATGGTATCTCCTAGCGTGTCAGTGCCATATCAAGTTTAATGCCCGGAGCCATAGTTGCGGACAACGTAAGGCTCTTAATATAGGTGCCCTTAGAAGATTGCGGCTTAGCCTTGACAACAGAGTCGATAACAGCCTTGGTATTTTCAACCAGCTGATCGAGGCTGAAGGAGAGCTTGCCAACGGGGGCGTGAACGTTTGCACCCTTGTCGACGCGGTATACAATCTTACCGGCCTTCAGTTCCTTGACGGTCTGTGCAACGTTAACGGTCACAGTACCAGCCTTGGGGGACGGCATCATACCACGGGGGCCAAGAACGCGAGCCACCTTACTAATCACCGGCATCATGTCGGGAGTAGCAACGACGGCGTCAAAGTCCAGCCAGCCTTCCTGAATCTTCTGAACCAAGTCAGCACCACCAGCGAAGTCAGCGCCTGCAGCCTTGGCAACTTCAATGTTATTGTCCTTGCAGAATACCAAAACGCGAACCTGACGACCGGTACCATGCGGCAGCACGACAGTGCCACGAACCACTTGGTCGGAATGTTTTGGGTCCACACCGAGATTGAAGTGGATTTCGACAGTCTGGTCGAACTTCAATTCGGACTTTTTAAGGATTTCGATTGCTTCATTCAGACCGTAAGCTTTGTTACGTTCGATGGATTCAGCAATCTTTTTGTATTTTTTTCCTCTGAACATGAAATTTTCCTGTCAGATACGTAACGGTGAATTACCTGCCTCAGTCAACCACTTCAACACCCATGGAGCGGGCAGTACCAGCAACCATGCGCATAGCGGCTTCGAGGTCGATTGTGTTTAGATCCGGCATCTTCTTTTGGGCGATTTCCTGGATCTGGGCCTTAGTGATCTTTGCAACCTTCTTACGGTTGGGTTCGCCAGAGCCACTTTCAATGCCGACAGCCTTCTTGATGAGGGCCGGAACCGGCGAAACCTTCGTGATGAAGGTAAAGCTCTTATCAGCGTAGACGGTAATAACCACGGGAATAATCATTCCCTTGGCATCCTGAGTCTTAGCGTTGAACTGCTTACAGAACTCCATAATGTTCACACCCTTCTGACCAAGGGCGGGACCTACCGGAGGAGCCGGATTAGCTGCACCACCGGGAATCTGGAGCTTAATATAACCTGTGATTTTCTTTGCCACTGTATTATCTCCGTTTCAAAAACCGTACGTTATGCGTTGTCGGATTCAACCTGGTTAAAGGCGAGTTCAACAGGTGTAGAACGACCGAACACAGTTACCATGACCTTGATCTTGGCATCCATGATTTCGTCTACGACGCCCACAAAGTCCTTGAAGGGACCTTCCTTGATGCGGACATTTTCGCCAATCTTATACGGAATTTGGATCACGTCTCCGGAATCACTAGGATCAACTCCCAGAAGACGATCGACCTCGCTCTGTGCTAAAGGAATGGCCACGCGCTTAGTCGGGGTCATTCCCAAGAAATGGGTGACGCCATTAATGTTCATCACCAAATGCTGGGTGAGCTCGTCCAGCACCATTTCAATAATAACGTAAGTCGGCATCATGTTCTGGACAGAAACGTGACGACGACCGCGAACTGTAGAAGCCACTTCGCGAGTCGGTACGATAATCTGACCGAACTTTTCTTGAACGCCTTCGCGTTCAATCATCTGCTCGATACGTTTCTTAATGTTGTTTTCTTGACCGGAAAAGGTGTGAATGGCATACCAACGCATCATAATTAACCTCTTCCCATAATCTTGTCAACGATCCAAGAGAGACCTACGTCTAACCCAGCAATATATACACCCATAACGACGCTGAAAAGCATCACCACCATGGTAGAACCTTTAAGTTCTTCCCAAGTGGGCCAAGTAACTTGCTTCAATTCTTGGATGGATTCTTTGATATATTGCTGAATCTTACGCATAATGACTCCAGGAAGTGAGCAGGTCGGGAGGGACTCGAACCCCCAACCAACGGTTTTGGAGACCGTGACTCTACCAATTGAGCTACCGACCTATTCGGACTTCCTTACTTGGTTTCCTTGTGAACGGTATGCTTGCGGCAGAACGGGCAGTACTTCTTGTATTCTACGCGAGAAGGATGAAGACGCTTATTCTTGTCGCAGTCATAATTGCGCTGATTGCATTCGGTGCATTCGAGCGTGATGAGTTCTCTAGGCATTGTATATCCCGATTACTTGATGATTTCGGTTACGGAGCCAGCACCAACGGTACGGCCACCTTCGCGGATAGCAAAGCGGAGCTGCTTTTCCATTGCGATCGGGGCAATGAGAGTGGTGTGGATGGTCA
>JAKSID010000053.1 GCA_024399035.1 Fibrobacter sp.
GAGCGGGGCGGAGGTTGCAGAAAAGCTTGAAGTGCTTACGGAGCGGGAGGAGAGCGCCGCGTTCCGGCTGCAGGTTAGGAGGAAGGTGTTCCCACTTGGGGCCACCCACAGAACCGAAAAGAATACAGTCAGAAGCTTCACCCAGCTTGAGGGTGGATTCCGGCAGGGGAGAACCGCTTTCATCGTAAGCAGCGCCACCGACGTTTGCCCATTCAGCGTTCACGTCGAAGCCGAACTTCTTGGAAACAACGTCCAGAACGCGGACAGCTTCCTTCATCACTTCCGGACCGATACCGTCGCCCGGGAGAACTGCAATCTTGTAATTCTTGCTCATTATTGAGTCCTTTGTTTAAATTTGAACGGCGTAAATTTAGAAAAAAGACGAGAGACGAGAGACGAAAGACGAGAGATTTTGCAAGAAAAAGGGAGTAGATTTTTATTTTTTTGGTGATTCCCGTTGTGCCACTTCTCGGGGGTGGAAACTCTTATGTTCCTGCTTGATGAATTCCTTGTCCACGTGGGTGTAGATCTGGGTGGTGCTGATGTCGGCGTGGCCCAGCAGTTCCTGCAGCACGCGAAGGTCCATGCCTGCTTCTAGGCAGTGGGTGGCGAAACTATGGCGGAAGGTGTGGGGCGAAACCTGCTTTGTCAGGTGCATTGTATGTTGCTGCACGATTTTCCAGGCTCCCATACGACTCATGGGCTTGCCGCGAGAATTTAGAATTACGTTGTCTGTGCTCGGGTGGGTGAGGGGGCGACCACGTTCAATCCATTCCTTAAGGTTTTCCTTGGCCTTGCTGCCCAGAGGGATCAAACGCTGTTTGTTGCCTTTGCCGATTGGCGTCAGCCATTCGTTGTCCAAATCCAGATGGGCGAGCTTAATTCCCAAGGTTTCGGAGATTCGGAGGCCCGCACTGTACATCAATTCGAACAGCGCGGTGTCTCGCAATGGGTTCTTTCCGTTGGCGGCGCTCTCGAAAACGCTGTCCACTTCTTCGCGGGTTAGGTATTGGGGAAGATAGTGGCCCAGGCGCGGCGTGGCCAGCATGCTTTCGGTGCTGAAGTCGTACTCGCCCTGATTCTGCATGTACTTCAGGAACCCGCGGAGGCTGGAAAAATGCCTTGCGATGCTTGTGGCTGCGTATTCCGCTCCGTCATCGCGATTCCCTGCAGAATTGACCTTGCTGGCGGCAACCGTTAGGAATTCGTCCAACTTTTCCGGAGTCAGGTCTTTCAGATCCAAATTCTGTTCGTCCAACCACCCTACGAAGTGTCGCAGGTCTTCTTGGTAGCTCTGGATGGTCATGGGGGAGAGGTTCCTTTCTACTCCCAGGAAGGCCATGTAGGCGTCAAGACGGTTGGAATTCAAGCTCATGGAATCCAAAATAGCAATGTTGTCTCAGTGTTTTTAGAAAATTTTCAAAATTTTATCCAAATCCCCTTGCCAAGTGTTCTGAATAATTCTAATATTGAGCCCGTCCTAAGCGACTATGGATGATTAGCTCAGTTGGTAGAGCAGCTGACTCTTAATCAGCGGGTCGCAGGTTCGACCCCTGCATCATCCACTAACCTCGAAAGAGGAAACAATAACTCGCAAGAGTTGTTGAACATACAAAAGCGACAGACAAAGCTAAGCGTTCTTCGGAAAGCGAAAGCGGACTGGCCTACGATCTTTGAAACTTCGACTTTTGATTTTTGCGATCTTTTATGGATGATTAGCTCAGTTGGTAGAGCAGCTGACTCTTAATCAGCGGGTCGCAGGTTCGACCCCTGCATCATCCACGAAAACTCTCTCGGACTCGAGGGAGTTTTTTTATATATTGTTCTAAAAGAGTTCGTATGTGGGTTGTAAAGAGCTATCTTTACGCGGACTTTTTGCTAATCGAGACTGTTGGTTTATAAATGAAGATTGTACTGCCTGTAGCTGGAAACGGATTGCGTCTACGCCCTTATACCGAAAATGTGCCGAAATGCTTACTTCCGGTAGCCGGTAAGACCATTCTGGATTGGATTGTCGAAGACACCCTTTTCCTGAAGCCTGCTGAGACCATCTTCATTACTGGTTACAAGGCCGAAGTCGTGGACCAGTTCCTGACCAAGCGTCCGGATTGGGGCAAGACCCGCACTGTGGTGCAGAGCAATCCTCAGGGCCTGGGCGAAGCTATCAGCCTTTCTTTGCCTTTTGTTAGCGATGACGAACCTCTCCTGATCATCCTTGGCGACACCATGTTCGAGGCAGACCTTTCCATTTTGCAGAACGAACAGGATAACGTGCTTTACACCTTCAAGGTGGCCGACCCCAAGCGATTTGGCGTAGCCGTGACCGACACCGCTGGTCGTATCCAGCGCTTGGTGGAAAAACCCCAGGAATTCGTTTCTGACGAAGCTATTGTGGGTATCTACTACATCAAGGATGTCAAGGTTCTCAAGGAATGTCTTCGCTTCTTGATGGAAAACGATATCCGCACTAAGAACGAATTCCAGTTGACCGACGCCCTGGAAATGATGATCCAGAAGGGCTGCAAGTTCCGTACCGCCCCTGTAACTAAGTGGTTGGACTGTGGCCTCGCCGAGACCTTGCTGGAAACCAACGCCTATGTGTTGACCCGCAACGATAATTCCTCCAACATCTCCGCCGAAGGCTGCAAGATCGTTGCTCCTTGCCACATTGGCAAGAATGTCAAGCTTGTCAATAGCACTATCGGTCCCAACGTTGCCATCGGTGACAACGCCGTTGTAGAAAACAGCACTCTTAAGGATGTAGTTGTCTGGGACGGTGTTAAGGTTGTAGACAAGAACCTTAGCGATGTAATCGTTCACGAGTAGCGACCTAATCATTCACGAGTATTTTTTGGACTGCGCAGTTTGTTGCGACATTTAACGCGCGCCCCTTTAACAGAAAATGAAAAAGAGCCCTGAGGGGCTCTTTTTTTTTGTGGATTTGACCACCTTTTTATTGAACGTCAAGCTGGACCTTGTAGGCCGGTTTGCCTTTGTACTTGGCCAGCTCGCCTCTAGGTGCTGTAGTGATTGTAACGTTCTTCTTGGTCACGCCCTTCTGCTGCTGCAGAGTCTTCAGCAATTCCTGGTTTCGCTTGTTGGAAAGTTCAAGCAGTTCCTTTTCCAGTGTCTTGCGGTCCAGGCCTTCGGTATGAGTCTGTGTGTATGCGACGAAGAGGCTGTCCTTGTCTTCGATGGCGATAATGCTCTTTTCGTCCAGTTCGTTCAAGGTCTTCTTGCCGCTGGTTTCCATATAGTACTGGGTTTTCAGCTTACGAATCTTATAAGCATCCACGGTCTTCTTCATGGGGAAGTTCTGAACGAAGTTCATCTTCAGCTTGGGATCCTTGGCCAGGGCCTCGACCATCTTGATAGCCTTGGCGTACTGTTCGCTTTCTAGGTTGTTGCTCAGCGGATCAATAATGACTTCGTCGTTACTTCCAGAGGAAGCTAGGCCGCTCACCAGCTTCAGGGGGGACAGGGCCACCTTCACCAGCAGGTTCATAACGGTCTTCCAGATAATCTTGCCGTAGGAGAATTCCGGGTCCTTCACGTTGCCTGTCACGGGAACATCGAACTGAATCTTTTCGTCCTTGTCCTTAAGGATGTACAGGCCAAGCTTCATGGGAACGTTGAATTCCGGTTCGGAGTTGGGATCCTTGTCGCCGACACTGATGTTGTAAATGTCGATGGTGTTCTTGCTGTCGATGTCCCAGTTCTTCAACTTGTTTTCGCTGGCGAATGCCAAGGTGCCGGAGCTAATGGGGTAGCCGGTAAAGTGATGGCTGTAGGGAGTGAAATGTTTGAGGGCCAGATTCTTGACGCTAATATAGACGTCCGTGGTGCTGATGTCAGAAAGGGCTCCCTTATACTTGAGAGAGAGTGTGCCGCCTTCGGGGAAACTTGCACCAACGCTGATGGCGCAGGGTGTGTTGAAGTTGATGTTGCTTCCGTTCACGGAAATGTTGCTGACCGTGTAGGAGAAAGGCTTGCTCAAGGTTTGGTCGTTGGCGGAAACCTTGGTGTTCTTGACCTGGAGCTTGTTTACCACAAACTTCAGGGGCTTTTCTTTTTCTGCGGGTTTCTTTTCGACGGCCTTGGTGTTTGCTGCCTGCGCGCTGGAATCAACTGGTGCGTCGGGGACAATCACAGCGGTGGTGTCCAGAACGGTTGCGGTAGAGTCGGTGCTGTCGGCTGCGTTGTTACCCTTGGGATTCAGCAAAATGTCGATGTTGGTCTTGCCGCCTTTCAGCAAATCGAGATGGGCGAAGGCTCCGTCTACGATGACGGAATCCACCTTGAAATCCATTTCGTTCAGGTTGGCCTTGGCGATGCCTACATCCACGCCATTGACGCCGATGGTTTTGCCCGAGGTTTCAGTCAGCACGATGTCTGACAAATTAATGTTTCCGCTAACGTTGGAGGCAAGAACTTCGTTTACGTTGCCTTCGACGTTAATGTGCACATTGAGGGTGCCGCTAAAGTCCTTGTAGTTGATGAAGTCCTTCAGATAGGGCTTGATGCAAGCCAATGCAAACTGGTTCAGGCCGACAGATACGTTGAAGCCTTGGGTTTCCATGTTGAAGAGTACTTTCACGTTCAGGTCGCCACCGTCAGCGAATCGCAAGGTGACGCCGATGTCGGTGTCCTGGTTGTTGAAGTAGACTGCAGGAATGTTGATGGAGAAGTCCTGGATGTGGAACTTGGAGCCCACCTTCTGGTCCTGGTAGATGATGTTGCCCTTTTCAAGAACGATGTTCTCTACGGCGATGTTGAAACCGCCTGTAAGTTCCGTGGGATTTAAATTCAAAGTCTTAACGGAGTCGGCGGAGGAGTCTACTACTGCCTGTTCTGTTGCCTTGGCAGCTTCTTCTGCGGCCTTGGCTGCGGCTTCTGCAACAGCGGCGGAATCTAACGTGGAGTCGGAAGCGGCCAGCTTGTCCAGAATGTCGCTGAAGTTAAAGCGTTCGCCGTTTTGGATGACTCTTGTATATAAACCCTTCAGGTAGATTTCGCTAACGCTGATTTCCTTTGCCAAGAGTCGTGAGGGGTTCACATTGATGCGGAACTTTTCGAAGGCGACGAAAGGCGTGGTTCCATCCGGTTCAAAAATGGCGAAGGTGTCCACTGTGACTGTAAATGTTGCCGGATTGAAATCTACGCTGGCAATCTGCATCTTGCGGCCAATCAATTCTTCGGAATGGTTGACCACATAGTTCTTGGCAATGGGAGGTGCAATTTTCAATGCTGCGATAAAGAGAACGATAAGCGCAGCGAGAACAATCAGTACAATGTAACGCTTCTTCATGTTTTTAATTATAGCAACATTGAATACAAACGTTTGTTATATTTTAGATACAATATATGGAGGATTTGTGAACCTACGTTACGCTTTGTTGTCGCTGCTTGTTCCTGTTGTTGCTTTTGCCGGCGAATTGAGTTACTCGATTACCACTGCCGCTGCAGATTATCTCAAACGTGACATTGAACCCGGTGAAGATCACTTTGCTAGTGTAGCTGGTCCGTTCAATGGAGTCAAGGCAGCAACTGTCCCCACGGCAACATATGCGATTCCCACTCCTCTTGGACAGCATTGGCTGTTGAAGGATGCCGATGTTAAAATTTCGGGTTCCTTTGAAATTTCTCCCTTGTCCATTCGCCCGGCATTGAAGGCTGAATTTACTCCGGTACCTTTCCTGGTGTTCGATGCAGGTGGCTCTGTAGGTACGGGCTGGAATCCTCTGGGTTTCAACGGTATGAGCATTTACAACCCAGCAAAGGCTGAATACGAAGCTCTTACTCCCTTTAAGCATTATTACTACGACCTGTGGGCAACTGCAACTTTCCAGTTTGACCTGGGCGCTGTGATTGAAGGCGATTGGAATCATCTGGTGATGCTTGCTTCTTACCAGTGGATCTACAAGGCTATTACCGGCGTGGATGATGGTGAAATTTGGGAATGGCAGGTGATTCCTGGTGAAGCCAACGGTTGGCAGTATTATGTGACCGGAGTTCTTGGCTACAAGATGCCTTTGACTCTTTCTATGATCGGTTTCATGGCTGAATTCTACGGTCACTTTGATCGTGCAGACTTTGCCAAGAGATATAAGGGCTTTGACGGTGAATTCATGTGGATTGACTTGAGCTTCCTTATGGAATTCACGTTGAGCAAGAAGGATAATTTGAAGGCCTTGTTTACCTTTGAAGGTGACCGCAGTTTTGCCACTCCTCATGAATCCTCTGATGAGGAACCTTTCTTGGTCAGGACTGGTCGTGAATGGTCCTTCTACAGAATCGCTTTGAGCTGGGAACACAACTTCTAGTTTTCTATTTTTGATGCCGATGGAACAATTAAATGTTTTGATTCTTGCTGCCGGCTTGGGTACGAGACTTCGCCCTTTGACTAGTGATGTTCCCAAGCCCTTGGTCCCCGTGGTGGACAAGAGTATTTTGGAACAGCAGGCTATTAAGGCCCGTGCCATTGGCAACGTGCGCTTGCATGCCAACGCCCATTATCTTGCCGATCAGATTGTTACTGAAGGTGAACGTCTTGGTTTTGAAAAGGTGTGGGTAGAACCCGAGATCTTGGGCACCGCAGGCCCCTTGAAGCGAATTTATAACGAAGGTTACCGCGGTGGTTTGCTGATTATGAACGGTGATGCCTACTGTAGTTTTGACCTGAAGGCGTTTGTGGAAAATGCTAAACGCGCTTTTGCCGCTGCATCGGAAGGTTCTGCGCCTGGAGTGGCTTTGCTTGCCGTGGATTTTCCTAAGGTAAATACGTTCCGCGTCAATGAGGAAGGTCGTTTGGTGGGTGTGGCTGGTCGCTTTGGTTCCGAAGAAGGTGCCGCCGCAACATTCTCTGGTGTTTCCTATTACAGCGATGAGGCTCTTGCCCGCATTGCAGATGGTGAATTTGATATCCGTGAATTCTGGAAGCAGGAAATTACCGCTGGACGCCCGCCTTTTGTGGACATGAGCCAGATGAACGCCACTTGGATTGACATGGGAAGTCCCGAAGGCCTGTGGGATGCGACCGCAGCCCGCCTCAGCGAACTTGGGGTGGACCGTTGGAGTGGTGATTCTGTTGTCGTTGATGCAGCCAAGCGTTCCGTTGTGTTCGCGGGCGCTGAAGTAGGCGAGGGCGATGTGGTGGAAAATGAAATCCGCGGCCCCAGCTTCGTCTGGAAGATTTAAGAGTGAAGGTCAAAAAAATGAGAAAATTTCGTGTAGTATTGGTTGAACCGGAACATCCTCACAACGTTGGCTTTGTTGCCCGCGCCATGCATTGCTATGCCTTGGACGAGCTTTACATCGTTTACCCCAAGCGCAATAAGGTTATTGAAAACTCTTACCACACTGCAGCCAACAGCCATGACATTCTGGACAAGGCTACAGTGGTTCATACCTTCCAGGAAGCCATTGGTGATTGCTCTTGTGCAGTGGCTTTCAGCCGTCGTATTTTCGGTAGCGCCATCAAGCATTGCATGGTGCAGGATCTTTCCGAGATGTTGCCGGAAGATGGTACCATCGCTTTGGTGTTCGGTCGTGAATCCTGCGGTCTCGCTCTTGAAGAAGTGAACGCTTGCACTTACCAGTGTGAAATTCCGGTGCCGGGCCTCATGAGCTTGAACCTGGGTCAGGCAGTTTCCATTTCCCTTTACGAGCTGTGCCGTTCTGGCGCTTTGGCAAATGGGGAAGGCCGCGCTAAGCGCGGTTCCAAGGGAGCCTGCGAAACTCAGCCCGCTACCATCGACCAGATTAACGGTTTCAAGAAGTTCCTAGACCGCTATTTGACCGGACAGTATCACGACCAGGCATGGCGTGACAACTTCCTGAATACTTTGCTCCAGAGACTGCATCCCACCCGTAACGAACTTTCTGCTTTGTTCGGTTTGCTCCGCAATGTGGCTGGTAAGCCCGCTCGCTTGGAACAGGCCGAAGACCGCGCTGCCAAGGCTGCTGCCGCAAAGGCCGCAGAGGCTGCTGATTCTGCTGATGCAGCGAACAACGCCTCCGAAGAGAAAAAATAGAAAATCAGTTCAAGAAACGATGAAATATGGCGGAATGGGGTACTAGAGTTGTGAGAAACTGTTTTTTAGTACCTTGATTTGTGAACAAAGTAATCGTTTTTTGAAGGCTTGTCGGTGATTCCGGGTACCGAATCGTGAAAATTAGCAGGGTTGGTACCCTAGTGGAATGTAGATTAGGTTCAATAAACAAGATTTTTTTAGAATAAAGTAAAAATTGGGGTACTAAATTGCAAATAAAAAGCGTGTTGGTACCCTAAAAATGCAAAAAGGCTTCTTATGGCAATGAAAATCACCATCCAATATCTGGACGACACCATCCCGCGCCTTACGTATGTGGGCGGAAAGTCCGACTGGATTGACCTTAGCGCTGCAGAAACTGTTACCCTGAAGAAAGGGGAGTTTCGTTTGATTCACCTGGGTGTTGCCATGAAGTTGCCGGAAGGCTACGAAGCGCACCTGGCTCCTCGCAGCTCCACTTTCAAGAACTTTAAGATCTTGCAGACCAATTCCGTTGGCGTCGTTGATTCCAGCTACTGCGGCAAGGGCGACTGGTGGAAAATGCCGGTCTACGCCACCGAAGATACGACCATCGAAAAAGGTTCCCGTATCGCACAGTTCCGCATCATGGAAATTCAGCCTACTCTGGAATTTGAGGAAGGCGAACTCTCCGACAAGGACCGCGGTGGCTTCGGCAGCACCGGGGTGAAATAGCTTTTTCTCTATTGCTGGCTATTTGTGAAATTTTGTATCAAGGTCCTATTTTTTCTTTACATCGCAAGTCTGTTGGCTTGTGACGGGGATCGTTCTTCGACGTTGCTTGGTAATGATGATGACTCTGAAAAAAGTTCATCTTTGGAACAATTATCATCCTCTGCTAAAAGTTTTGCATCGGATTTGTTGTCATCGTCAAATGAATCTTTGTCATATGACCATGATGTAAAAAGTTCATCTTTTGAACAATCGTCGTCTTCCGCAAATAGTTCTACGTCGGAATTGTCTTCATCATCAAAAGAATCTTTGTCTTTTGATGATGAAATGTTTCCTTATGCAGGGATTCCAAGAATTGTCATAGAAACGGTTGATATGGTGGATGTAGTTGATCGTGAAAATGAGATTCCTGCAAAATTCCAAATTTTCGGTGAAAAAGATGAAGAAAGTGAAATCCTTGAAATGAGTATTCGAGGTAGAGGAAATTCTTCATGGACCGCAATGCCGAAAAAAAGCTACAAGATTGAATTTGCTGCGAAAAAAAAACTTTTGGGTATGCCTCAAAATAAAGACTGGGCTCTTATTGCCAATTATGCTGATAAGACTTTAATGAAAAATTATCTAATGTATAATGCTGCTAGAGAATTAAATTCTTTCTATTCTCCAAGATGCGAATTTGTGGAATTGTATCTTAATCGCGATTTTCTAGGAACATATCTTTTAGTTGAAACGATAAAATCTGGGAAAAATAGGGTTGATTTTTCCAAATCAACAGATGCCTATATTGTTGAAGTTGATGCAAAGTTGAGGCAGGGTGAACAATACTTTGTATCTGATGTTCTTAATGATGAAGGCAAAGTATTTAAAATTCATGAGCCTCATAATGCTAGTGATTTGTTGATTACCCAGTTGTCTAACCATATTCGAGAATTTGAAACCTATCTAATCGGTATAGAAGCGAATGCTGATAATCAATTAGGAGATTGGATTGATGTTGACGATATGATTAAATATATGTGGATTCAAGAATTCACTAAAAATCCAGATGCAAATTTTTATACCAGTGTTTTCTTTTGTTGGGAAAAAAATGATGTGATAAAAATGGGACCTGTATGGGATTTTGACCTTGCTTTTGGGGGGCACTATAATGAAAGCGCTAGTTTGCCTTTTGATTGGAGGAGCGCCGGATATTGGTATGAGTACATGTTAAAGGATTGCGAATTTGTAAATCAGAGAAAGCGGTTCTGGGATGAAAATAAACTTTATTTTGAATCAATTGTGGATTCTGTTGATGTTGTGTACGATATGCTGAAAGAATCTGCAGACAATAATTTTAGGCGTTGGAATGTTTTAGAAAGCACTGAAAATAAGTTTCATCCTAAATCCTATCATTCTTACAGAGACGCCGTTGATGATTTGAAAGTTTGGATTAAGGAACGTTTGGCATGGATTGATGCAAATCTCTAAAAAATGTCAAAAAATGACTTTTACGAAAAATGTAAAACAAAAAGTGTAAAAATGCTAATTTTTACATAAAATGTAAAGAAATTGGCTAGGGACGGCTGTTTTTGTCTAAAAATTGACAAAAAACTTGTAGCTTTGTTTTTCACTCTTTGTTATTTTTCAAGCGCAAAAAATTGAAAAATCACTAAAAAGCCCCTTATAAGGACCTTTATTATGGCAAAAATCGCTATTCTCGGTTATGGTAACTTGGGCCGCGGCATTGAATGCGCAGTCAAGAAGACCAAGGACATGGAACTTGTTGCAGTGTTCACTCGTCGTGATCCGGCTACTGTCAAGATTCAGACCCCGAACATTCCCGTTCTCAACGTTTCTGAAATCGAAAAGTGGGCCGACAAGATCGACATGCTGGTGATCTGTGGCGGTAGCGCTACCGACCTTCCCAAGATGACTCCGGAAATGGCTGCAAAGTTCAACGTGATCGATACTTTCGACACCCATGCAAACATCCCCACTCACTTCGCCAACGTTGACGCCGCTGCTAAGGCTGCTGGCAAGATCGCTATGATCTCCGTGGGTTGGGATCCGGGTATGTTCTCCCTGAACCGCGTCTATGCAAACGCAATCCTCCCGGATGGCAAGGACTACACCTTCTGGGGCAAGGGCGTTTCTCAGGGTCACTCCGACGCTGTCCGCCGCATCAAGGGTGTGAAGAACGCTAAGCAGTACACCTGCCCGGTTCCGGAAGCTCTGGACGCAGTCCGTAGCGGTTCTATGCCTGAACTGACCACCCGTCAGAAGCACACCCGCCTTTGCTACGTGGTTCTCGAAGAAGGCGCTGATGCAGCATACGTCGAAAACGAAATCAAGACTATGAAGAACTACTTCGATGAATACGACACCACCGTCAACTTCATCAGCGAAGAAGAATTCAATGCAAACCACAGCGGTCTCGCTCACGGTGGTTTCGTGATCCGTACCGGCAAGACCGGCATGAACAACGAACACACCCACGTGATCGAATACAGCCTGAAGCTGGACTCCAATCCGGAATTCACTACCGCTGCTGTGATCGCATTTGCCCGCGCAGCTCTCCGCATGAAGGCTGAAGGCAAGACCGGTTGCTTCACTGTTCTCGATGTTCCTCCTGCATACTTGAGCGAACAGAGCGGCGAAGAACTCCGCGCACACTTGCTCTAAGAGACCACTCGGGCTGTTCGTCGGGCGTATAAAACCTGCGTTCACCCTCGCTGTGTTTTAGAGTACAGAGCGTACTTGAAAGAATGTTCAAGCAAAAAAGACCTGGGTTTGCCCAGGTCTTTTTCTTGCGGTTCTATAAAATTAACGAACTAACGGAGCGTCGGGTTCCCACTTGGAGCAGGTGTAGCCCTCTTCGGTTCCGTCGCAGTGGTAGCCGAGATAGCCTGTCTTTAAGCCTTTGACAGGGACGAAGGATCTTTCATTGTTTTCATTGACGATGATAGCGACACCTGCAAGGTAGTTAGGCCAATGTCTGAACACGCCCTGGTTCCAGTCATTGTCGTAACCATTCTTTTTGACGTATTCGTGGGCTTCGAATCCGATTTTGCGGTCGGTCAAGGAAATGAGGAATGGCGTAATAAATTTATCGTGAGTTGCGACTACGGTGACATTTTGGATGTCGTCATACATGAAGTGCTTATCTATGAATTCCTTTGACCTTTCATCAACATTGTAGAAATCGTTGGAGCAGGCAGTGGTGTCGTAGGCGAATATGGAAAAGATAGCCCAGCTCGTTACACCTTTGCATTCTCCAGGAGTGCTGTTCTTCACGAACCATTTTTCTGTGTAGTCTTCACTTTTCACAAAGTGATAGCTACTGTCTTTACTGAAAACAGTGGCGCTATCTAAGAAGGTCTCGCCCTTGCCCTTAGAGATGTAAACATCGGTATTGAGGGTTCGGTAAGACTTTGTACTGATGTAATAGAATTCTTCAGAACTTTTGGCACCCATTTTTTTGCCAAGATAGGAGGACTGATCCTTACCTTGTGCGTTCAAATCGCCTGTTGTTCCCGAATCCTCTTTGTTGCGTTCGCCGTGGCGGATAACGAAAGCCACTTTTTCCTTGGGTAGAATGCAGTCGAAAACATCTTCCAACGGGATGAACTTGTCTTGGGTGCTGCGCATCTCTAAACATTCTGCGCTTAGGGTTGCCACAACTTCTTCGGAGCTTGAGGATTCAATTTCTTCGCTGGAGCTGGACTCGGCGGTAGGCTCTGCGGCGTCTGAACTAGATTCGGCATCGGGCTCGTCCGTGTCGGAACTAGAATATTCGACTTTCTCTGCGGAACTGCTGGATTTTTCTTTTTTGCTGGAACTGGATTCGGCGACGGAATCTGCTGCGACGGAATCCGCTGCGGTAGAATCTGCGGTTGCAGTAATGGCGGAATCGTCACTGGAATCTATCTTTGAGCTGGAACAACTGGGAGTGTCGTCAACGTTGGGCTTGACAGAATTTGAATTGTCGTCGCCGCAGGCGTACATAAAAAATACAGTAGAAATCGCGATGAGTTTAAAAATCTTTGCCATACACTTAAAATAAGCTAAATGTCCAAAAAATCAAAATGCGTTTTAGACCACAATTCCAAAAAATGGGGCTTTTTTTAGTTGTCGGGGAAGGTTCTGAGGAACGGGTCGTTCAGTGCCGTGGTGGGCAAAATCGTGGTGTTGTTTGATTTGTCAACGATAATAGCGATACCGGTCAGGTAGTTTATCCAGTAGTTGAAATCGTTTTCGTGTTGGTGGAATCGCAGGTCGATCTTTCGGTTGCTGGCGGCAATGACCAAGGGCACCAAGAGTTTGTCATGGGAAATCGCCAGGGTAATGTCGTGCATCTTGTCGTAGGTAAAGTGGTTTTGTACCAATTCTGCCAGCTTGTCGTCTACGTCATAGAATGCGTCCTTGCATTCCTGGATCACATTTTCTTCGTATGCGACGTAGGAATAGGGGGACCAGCCCCAGCTCCAGTTGAATTTGCTCTGTAGGGCGGGGCGGCAGCTGTTGTTCAGGGTGTTCTCGTTTTTCACAAGGAACTTATCTTCAAGATCTTCACTTTCTTCGTGGTCGTTTCCGACTTTAGACGAAAACGGGTAATTCTTTTCGGAGAAGTTTTGGCCCTTTCCTTCGACGATTTTCAGAACGGTTTCCATGGTGCGATAGACCTTGGTGTTCATAAAGTAGATGTCGCCGACGTTTGCCAGTTCCTTGCCGAATGCAACGGACTGGGCACGCCCTTCGTCGTTAAGTGTGCCGTTGTCGCCAGAGGCGCTCTTGTTGCGGGCTGCGTGCCTGATAACGAATGCCACTTTTTCGCCGGGCTCGACGCAGGCGAGAATGTCATTGAGTTTTGAAAATTTGTCGGTTGTTTTTCGAATGTCGCTGCATTGCAAGTTCGTAGTAACGATTGCCGAGGAGTTTGTGTTGCCCCAGTTGCTTGAACTGGAGGACTGGCTGTTACTTGAGGAAGAACTGTTTTGGTTGCCCTGTCCCCAGGGGTATTGCCATTGATTCCACGGGTTGTTGGACTGCTTGCTGCTAGAGCTGGAATACAGCGATTTTGGGGAGCTGGAAGACTGCGGATTTTGAGAACTTGAGGATTGTTCCTCTCTTGAACTGGAGGAACTCTTGTTGTTCTGTTTAGCGGAACTGTAGCCTTGGTTCTTGCTTGAACTGCTGTGGGTTGTGGGATCTGGGTTTAACTCACTAAGAATCCCTTGAAGGTCATCCTGTTGGTAGGGGGCGTTAATGTTGGATGATTCTGAACATGCCGCGAAAACGAGGGCTGATAAAGCCCCGAATATGGTTACTCGACATGTCCTCTTCCTCATGTGTGACAAAATACACATTTTTTAATGAGCTGTATACTGCGCAGGGCGATAAAGTGTTGTTATTTTTTGCCAAAATGAACAACGGAAATTTGTACAGAAAAGCCTTGGAGGCCTTGACGTGGACCGAGGCGTCGTCGGAACGCGGGTCCGAGGCGTGCGCGGTGATTGCCATTGGCCATAAGAATCCGGACGGTGACTCCGTCATGTCAGCCATGGCCTATGCCCACTTGATGCGTGAGCTGGGCTTTAATGTGGTTGCGAAAACGGCGGGCCCTGCCAACAAGGAAACTGTCTTTGCCGCCAAGGCTTTTGGCTTTGATTTGCCCGGCGTGCAGCCGGCGGTTTCTGCTGCTGACAGCCTGATCCTTATGGACCATAGCGATTATGCCCAGGCGGTAGACGGCGCCCGTGATGCTCGAATTCTGCAACTCATTGACCATCATGGAGTTGGCGATATTTCCGAGTCCAAATTGCTTTACGCAAAGTACATGCCTGTGGGCTCCTGCTGTAGCATCGTCTACACCAGCTACAAGGAGTTGGATGTTGAAATTACGCCTGCGGTAGCCAAGATCCTTTTGGCTGGAATTCTTACGGACACTTTGAACTTGGTCAAGGTGACCTGCACCGATGTGGATCGCGCTATTTATCGCGAGTTGGTGACCATCCTTGCTGCTGCCGACAAGCTTTCCTACGACGATGAATTCAATAAAATCCAGAAGATTTACAAGGGGATGTCCGAGGCTGCCAAGAACTTTGACGGCATGACCGACGAAGAAATCTTCAATTGCGACGCCAAGGATTACGATATCAGTGGAGTCCATTTCTGCCTAGGCAGCATGGACTGGGACCATCCCGAGTCCATCGAAAGTTTCTTGGACAGAATGTTGAAGGTCATGGATGGGCGAGGCCTGATGTTCTGCCGTGTGGGCTATTTGGAGCATTCCTATATCCTTTATTGCGGCGCACCTCAGGGAGCTAGCCCGGATTTCGGCAAAAATGTGGCTGAGTCTGCCTTTGGACCGTCTGTTCGCCCCGGGGTAATCTACTGCGAACGCCGTTTAAGCCGAAAATTGGACGTTGTGCCCATGTTGACCAAGGTTCTTTGAGCCTCTTTTGGCCGATTCGTGTCGCTTTAACGATAATTTACAAGACATAGGCTTTGGATAAATCTAAATTCAAGTCTATGAGATCTATTTTCGAAAAGTTTGTCCCTACCCGTTCTGTTTCCGTAGCTTTTGGCGCAGTTCTGGTTTCCTTGCTTTCCACCTCCACTTTTGCCGCCGGCCAAGAATATTTTGATTGCTGGGTTGAAAAGGTTTCTCGCCTGTCCCCCGCCGAAAAGGTTCGCTTGGGTGCAAAAGACGATGAGTCCGCTCTTTGCGGCTGCTTCAAGGCGGTTGATAACGGCCCCATAACCCAGGTTTTTGGCGTTCCTAAGCCCCACATTATGCCGTGCCCCAATGGTTCTTGCATGCAGGGTAGCTCCATTGAACAGTGCATTGATAATATCCGCCAGGCTACCATGGCCTTGTCCGACTTTGTAGATGGCCACTCTATGGCTGGTGCGGTTCCCCTGGGCTTTGACGAAGGCTGGGAAATGACACCTTTCGGTGAATATTTTAACCAGCGTGCTGACCGCGCCAAGGACATTACCTGTTTCTTGAACGTACATGATCGCCCCTGGGCTGCTAAAAAGAAGGACGCCTCTGTTTTCCGCATCTCTGGCCTGCCCAAGAAGCTTTTGCCCGAGGCTGAACTTCGTTTTACTGACTACAGTGACGTTCGTTGCTTGGACAATGGCGTGCTCACAGGCTTCTCCTTTAACGGCTACGTTGAAAACGTCCGCCATGTGGATGAGAATGGTCTGATGCAGGGCGAAGAAATTGGCTACATGAACGACCTTACTTATCCTGCCCGCCAGGCAGAGAACTGGGGTAAGGTTCGTTGGACTGCAAACTACAAGAATGGCGTTCGCGAAGGCAAGGCTTATTTCTTCAAGTCCAGCGTTGATGACCGCGTTCCTGCAGACAAGCCGCAGTACTACTTTAAGCACCTTGAAGTTCCTTACCAGCAGGGCATGGCCAACGGTACCGCACGTATGTTTAGCGCAGACGGATTCGTTATGGCTGACATGGCTGTTAAGCGCGGTGAACTGATGGGTCGAACCGTCATTAACAACCCCTTCAAGAAAAAGAAGGTGAACCTGACTTTCAACGCTGGTAACTTGGAAGGCTTTGTGGACTTTGGTGACTTTGGTGGCGTGTTCCATCAGGGTTTGCCTAACGGCATGATTACCTTCTGGTCTGTCAAGGATACCTGCTATGAATGGTTGCCCGGTTCCGCAGTTTGCTACACGGAACGTCTCAAGAAAAGGCAGTGGGGCGCCTACAAGATGGGTAAGTTCAAGGGCAAGATGGAATGCCATGATGGCAAGAAGGGCGACGTAAACTTGATCTGTTCTGACCCTGTGCAGGATTCTATCAATGCTGACCCGCACGAAATTGCAAAGAAGGCTCGCGCCAATGCAGAATTCGCAAAGCTGAACGTGCAAAAGGCTAAGGACGCCGTTGCCGAGGCTGAAAAGGCTGTTGACCAAGCTAAGGAAGAACTTAAGCGCGTAGAGTTGGCCGCTGAAGAAGCCGAGAAGAAGGCCGTGGCTGCCGAAGATGCTCTGAAGCCTGCCGAAGCACCTGCCGATTCTACTGCTGCTGAACAGCCTGCGGAAGCTCCTGTGGCTCCGGGAGCTGCGATACAGAAACAGTAAGTCGTAGATACAGTAATGCGCCGCGGCTGAACTGCGCGACATTGCGGCAGAACCGCGTTGCAAATTTTAAACACAAAAAAGGCGAGGCTTGAACCTCGCTTTTTTTTTAATCGTGGATCGAATTCTTGGGTAGTGTCAAGGGTTTTTCGCAAAAATAGTTTGTTCCAACATCAGATTCTAGG
>JAKSID010000054.1 GCA_024399035.1 Fibrobacter sp.
GGGCTACGCCCGTATATGAAGAACCACCGGCTTCGCCGGTGGGTTCCTTTTTTTTTTGAGGTTGAGTGAAAGTTCCTTAGGTTAGTTTTCTCCTTGGGTTAGATTGATCCGGGGGTAGGGATGTTCAGAGTCCAGGCGCTGGAATCCTTTCGGTTTTGCCACTGGCTCATGTCCAGCTGGGCGGAACTGCCGTACTTGCTGGAACCTACGGCGGGCACCACGTTGGGATGCAGGCTGTCCGGGGCGCTGGAGTAGTAGAGGGAATCCAAGGTTACGCCGTCGCACTTCAGGATGACCTGGCCCTTGCTGTTGCCCATGTCCTGCCAACCGTCGGTATTGACGTACAGGGGAGGGGTGTTCTTGCTGTTGGGATTGCCCAGCACCAGGACCTGGCTCGGTGCGATTTCGCTAACAGTCAGCGGGAAATGCTTGGTGGACGTGGAACTGGTAATGCCCAGGCTGCAATCGTCCAGAATCAAGGTGTCCAGGCTGCCGTTGTAGATTTCAACGAACTCGTACTGGGTGGTGTCGTTGGTGCTGGGTGCGGAGAAGTATTCCGTAATGAGAATTTCCTCGGCCTTGGGCTTGCGATAGCCCGCCGGAAGGGGGAGGCTCAATTCCAGGTTCTTTTCTGCCGCTGCCTGAATGGCCAATGCCACTTGGGAACGCAGGGATTTCAGCTTAAGGTTGGGGATGGGGCTATCTTCGGTCAGGTCGAAACTGTCCGAAAGCTCGTAGATCTTTTGGCCTTCGCTGTCCATCAATGCGATGGAAATGTCGTAGGTCTTACCCAACTTAAGGCTGCCGCTCTTGAAGACGCCGCTGTTGGCGGTGAACTCCATGGGAATGGTGTATTCCTCGCCGTCGGTGGTCAACTTCATGACGCCGCTCTTGATGCCCGCTTCGTTATGCAGGCCCAGCGGGATGTCGATGTAGACGAATCCCACGATGGCGTGCATCTGGATGCTCAGATTCACTGCAGTGCCAGCCTCCAGCTTGGTCTCAAGTTCGCCCACCTGCATCAAATTTCCGTTGGCGTAAATTTTGGCCTTGAAATTCCAGTGGTCGTTGGGGAACAACTCCAAACCGAAGTTCGCGTCATCCGCCCCATGTACCAAGTGCAAGGTGTCTGCGCCGTAGCAGTCAAGCACCAGACTGTCCAGCAGCGGGGCGTTGGCGTACTCCAGTTTCAGGGCAACACTGGCGGTGTTGCCGTCCACGATGTTGTTGTTACTTTGTGCGGAATCGTTGCCGCAGTTCCAGAATGCAGTGGCGCAAACAAGCGCTGCGACAGCCCCCTTGACGAGGGACTTTGTGTGTTTTGTTTTGCTCATTTTTCCTCCATGTGTTAAAATGGGCTACATATAACACGCAGCAAAAAGAAAAATGAACCCAATATTTTTAAAAATTTACAAGTGGGGCTTCTTTTGCCCGTTTTCTTGACGGTTGCCCTGCAGCTTTGTGGCACAAGCCTTGTCCTGGCGTAAGATCTTTACCAGGGCGCTCGGTGTAAGTCCGAATGCGGCTGCGGCAGTCTTTGTGTCGCCGCCCTTGGCGCACATGATGTCAAAGACGTGGGCCACGAACAGGGGGAACTGTGCGTTGGAAGGCTGAATGTGTCCGTTGCTCCCCGGAAAGCGCATTTCGGGGTTTGCGGGCTCCTCGCGGACCTGTAAAGCCAACGCCATCTGCATTCTGCGCAGTGCATGGGTCTTATTTTCCAAAGCGCTTCGCCCTTCGCAGGATTTGATTTCTAAATTGAATTCACGAAGTGTAAGCAAGACTCCCGTATTGGTCTTGTTTCGGTGCTGGCCACCGGGACCGCTGCCCTGGAACCCTTTGAGGGTGCAGGCTCGCAAAAGTTCGTCGGGAGTCATTTTAAGATAGGTATCGCGATGCATGTACTGAAAAATAAAATTGTTGCAGCCGTTGTCATTGGCTCCCTGGCATTTTTTGCCGGTTGTGCTGGTTCTTCTAATGGTTCCACCGACAACAATCCCACAGTGAAGGATGCCAAGGTTCAGGTCCAGGAGCAGGACAAGCAGGCTATGCTTGAAAACATGTTCCAGCAGCTCCTTGAAGCTACCCGTAACGATACTCCTACCGATGAACTTTTGGCAATGATGACCGATACCTCGGAATACTGGCTGGACACTCTGGAAAATCGAGCCAAGGTTTATACTGCCGAAGAATTGGAAGGTTCCCAGTTCTACGAGGCATACGCTATCCTGATGTACCGCTTGTTTGAACGCGAACACCTGTTCGAAGTTTCTGAAGATCGCATGCTGTGGTTGCTCATGTCCAAGAAGGGCCTTTTCCAGAAATTTGCCAATTTGAAACTTGGTCCCATGAAAATCAAGAACGACCGCGGCAGCATTGGCCTTGCCAGTAGCCCGGAAGTCCCTATTATGCTTTTTGAATGGGACGATACCGCCTGGAAGTTGAACCTGGCTGAAACCATTCCGCTGATTACCAAGGGCATGGAGGCTACCGCCGTCAAGAAGAATTGGACTGGCAAAAAGTTGGCTCTCTACTGGATCGATAGCGAATACCATATGACCTACAGCCGTCTTGACGAATCCCTTTGCGAACCCATCGGTTTCTAATGCGTGGATTACTTCTTGTTTTACTTGCCGCAGTGATGTGTTTTGCCGCACCTGCAAAGCAGTCGTCTGCGAAACCTGCGAAGGTTGCGCCTACGAATGTTGCGAAGAATACGGCTTACACTTCGGGCTCCGCAAAGATTCTTGGTGCCGTTGACTCCAAGACTCCTTTTAGCGGTGACCGTCTTTTTGCAGTTCTTGATTCCGTTGGCGGAACTGGCACCTGGATGGAATGGGATGTGAACGGCGTTCAAGATCCTTCCTTGATGGAAGTCCTTGACCCTATGCTCAAAAGCGATAACAAGCCTGAAATGGTTTGGGTGATTGTTGAACGTGAAAAGCCTCTGGTTGCAGTCCTTTTGCAGAAAGGCCGCGGCGAAGTCATCGTCTTTTACGAACTGAAGAGCCTGGATGCCAACCCCATTGCGCTTGAGATAAACAAAGTCCTTAATCCGGATGTAGTGTTTCGCGACTACGAACAGATTTCCGAAACGGAATTTGTCCATCGTGACAAGAGCAACTTGAAGGTTGTGGTTACTTCGAAGACCATCCATTTCACCTATACTATGAAGGGTGAGGAACCCCTGAAGATGCCTAAGGATTTTTCTTCCATGACCTTCGTGGAAAAGAATTCGGTGTTGCGTGATTTTGAGGACTACTTCAAGTACGAATACTCCCTGATGCTTAGGGCCTTTATCCAGTCTACCCGCGCGGTTTTCAACTGGCAGCCGTGGCATTGGTATCTTAAGGAATGGAACGGAAAGTTTATGATGCCCAGAGCTGAACTGGAGGCTGTTCTCGCACGTGGAATTGCGCCGGAATCCTTCACCTTGTTCAAGGCAAAAACCAAGCAGGGTGAAAGCATTTCGTTTAAGACCAATGGAAATGGTTTTTCCGAACTGATTGTTACTCGCCCTTAGTTGAATTTTGTATTTTGGAAAAGTGAAAAAAATTAGTCGAAATATCAGATTTGCCGTAATGATGGCGCTGCTTGCAGTGCCCGCTTTTGCGTCTAAGATTATCGAGGATTCCAAGTCAAAATTCGTTTTAGAAGACTGGGTTCTAGAACCGAGTACCCAAGGCTGCGAAAGTGCGGCTAGGTATTATCGTGTGGCCCTGCCTACAAGGGAACTGCCGTCCATCTCTATTCGGGACGTTCAGACCGAAGGCTTAGAGAATACAGCCTGCAAGAGCGACTCTGTGCAAATCCAGAGCCTTTCTGCCTCTGAACCTGTCTTTAAGGATGGTCTCTGGCTTACGGATGTTCGCGTTCCTCTTTACGAAAAACGTGGATCTTCTGCGGTGTTGCGCAAAAGCTTTAAGCTTCAGGTTTTGTTTAATGGTACTGCCAGCGGCGTGAACCCCGGCAAACGTGCAATCTTCAGGGTGGCTAATCCTGCGGGCGCCTCTCGCTTTGGCGTGTCACAGGTAGCGCTTCGCAAGAGCCTGCGCAAGTCTGTTCCCAGTCTTGTTTCTGACGTAACTTTCCTGGCCCAGATTCAGGTGGGTGACGACAGCGTTGCAACGTTCTCTGAAGATGGCATCTATGCGATTGACTACAAGACAATCCGCACTTCACTGTTGTCGCTTCAACGTCAAGATGAGTTGAGCGGCATCGAAATTGAAAAACTGGCCCTTTATGGCGCATCCCAGGATACACTTGCCGACATAGGCCCAGGTGAGGCTGCCCGCAATCCCAATCAGCTTTTTGAAATTCCTATTGAAATTCGCGACCATTCTCCAGGCAGTTCTTCTCCGGATGGAATTTTCGGCGAAGGCGACTCTTTGATTTTTGTGGGCTACGGTAACGGATTCTGGAAACGCTGCGATAGGGAAGACCCTTCCTTCGTTAACGGTAAAATGGATTACTTCCATTCCTATTCTCCTTACTCTTTCTATCAGAGTTTCTTGTTCGGTAGAAAGACTATCGGTCAGGGCCTGCGTTTAAAGGATAAGATCAAGGCTCCTTCGGGTTCTGCAAAGGATGTGGACTGGATCCGTTATGTCCGTGCCGAAAAGGATGCAATCCTTCGCGATACCTATTACGGAAAGGCCTTGGATTGGGAATCCTCGACTGGTAAGGAATGGTTCTGGCTGTGGCATGCTCGAAAGGATACCTCAAAGATTTCTCACTCTGTTTTGAGTTTCCCTGAAACCGAAAAACTGACCGGCCTTGTAAGCGGTGGTCGTCAGTATGTTTCTGTAACTTATTTCCCTTATCGATCCACTTGGTCTGGAAATGCGCAGGAACAAGGTGACCAGTCGTCCAATGCAGAACTCTCATCCAAAAGCTACAGCGAACGCATGAGCAAGATTCGTTTTTCCATGGATGTGAATGGCAACAATACATCCTGGGACGCGACAACCTTGATTCCTGGCGGAAACTTTAGAATTGATAATCCTGGACTCAAGTCTTCTGGCAACGAGTACTCCCTGACAATGTTGCCGAACACCGTTCAGTACGATCGATTTGATGGATATACCGTTGCATATCAGTGGAAACCTACGGTAGAAAATGCGGAATGGCTTCTTCCGGGGGCTGTTTCTGGCGTCATCCGCATTCCTGTCGAGTCCAACGTTCAAGTGATGAAGTTCAAAAATCTTCAGCCAGTGGGCTTGTTGACTGTTTCCGACGGCTATGCCAAGGACAGTGTTTCTAGTTCTGATGATGTGCGTTACTTGGCCTATCGCGAGAACAAGTACCGTTCTGCCGCAAAAGTTGTTGGCGTATCAAAGCCTAGAGAAAATGTGCTGACGGATTTGACGAAGCCTAACTCAAAAATGGAATACCTGATTATCGCTCCGGAAATGTTCTTGGAAGAGGCTGAAGTCTTGGCTGAATTCCGTTCTAACGGTTCTGCGGTCTCTGCAATTCCCACTTCTGTTGTGGCTGTGGAAGATATCTATCGCCATTACACAGCTGGCAGTTTGTCTCCCATTGCCATTAGAAACTTCCTTTCCTATGTCTATTCAGTTTGTCCGAATTTCAGGTACGTTCTTTTTGCCGGCGCGGGCAACTTTGATTATCGCGGAACAAATGACAAACTGACTGCTAACTTTATTCCGCCCTTTGAAAAAGAAAATGCTGTTATAGAAGACTTCTTTGCTGCGCTAGATTCTGGTGAGTCTGTTGGCTACGGAACCTATGACTTGGATATTGCTGTAGGCCGATTGCCGTTCTTGACTGTTGAAGAGTTCGAAAACTATGTTGAAAAAGCCAAGTCGTATGAAAAACTCGGCTCAATGGATTATTCTGACTGGAGATCTACATTGCTGTTGGCTGCAGATGATGCCTACAATTCTGGAAAGTTAGACAATACAATGCATGTCAAGCTTCAGGAAGGTGTGGCTCGCCTTGTGGATAGTCTTGCCGCAAAAAAGCAACAGCGATGGAATATGAAGAAAGTTTATCTCCTGGACTATCCAGAAGATGCTGCTGGCCAAAAGAAAGAGGCCACGGATGATTTGTTGAACATTATGAATCAAGGAACTCTGTTTACTACCTATTTTGGACATGGTTCCAAAACGGACTGGGCTTCCGAAGGTCTATTAAAACCGCGGTATATCAGTAGACTTACCAACGAAGGTCGCTATACCATACTTGGTTCATTCTCTTGCACAGTGGGCCGATTTGATGAAGGTACTTCTCGTTCTTTGTCCGAAGAATTCTTGTTTGCATCTAAGTCTGGTTCCATTGCTTCTATCGGCGCTACACGAGAAACGTTTGCCTCGAACAACGAAAAGCTTGCAAGAACATTTATGGTGGAAGCGTTAACGAGCAATGGAAATACCCTGGGCAAAGCTTTGTTTGATGCCAAGGGTACCGTAACCTCAACGTATAATCAAGATCGATACAATAACGAAAAGTATGTGCTGATTGGTGAGCCTGTTATAAAAATGCCCGAGGCGGGTTTGTCTGTTAAGCTGGATCAAAAATTGGATACGCTTAAGGCTTTGGACAAAGTGAAATTGTCTGGTTCTGTATCTGGTTTGCAGGATGGTTTCATTGACCTGGTGCTTTCTGAAGGCCGAACCTTGAAACATATGGATCTTCAGGTTGACGATAAATTTGAAGACGTTTCTTACGACGGAACTTTGATTTATTCTGAAGAAGTTCCTGTAAAGAATGGTCGCTTTGAAACGGAATTTATTACTCCCCGCAAGATATCCATTGGTGATACCGCAGCCGAATTCAGGGCCTGGGCTTATTCTTCGAAAAATCCGAATGTAGGTCGTAAATGGATGCCGAAACTGGTCGTTTCTGGCGTTTCCTCCTATGCGGACTCCTTGCAAGATACTGTGCCGCCCACGATTCAGATCCAAACGTGCTATAATGGTGGGGTTGCTACGGAACTGGCGATTGCTCAGGAAATTAAACTCCAGAGCCCTGCTTGTCTGCAGGTCATTGTTTCTGATTCTACTGCATTGGACTTCCGTGAACAGGCTGATGAAGGCATTACCTTTGAAGTGGATGGAGTTTTGGACCCGTATCATCCGTGGCCGTACCTGGAACAGTCATCCAAGCGTGCCAAGCTTCGCATGAACTTTACCTCGGAACAGTATCCGGCGGGAAGATACCTCTTTAAGGTTCGCGCTCAGGACGTTCTTGGAAATTCTAGTGTTAAAACGGCGTATGTGGTTATTACAGACGACATGAAGGCTGGTCTTGAGGATGTGTACAATGCCCCCAATCCTATGGGCAAGAAAGGCACCACATTCTACTTCAAGAACCTTGCCGTTAATCGCGAATCTAAGGTGAATATTTATATCTACAACCAGAACGGCAAATTGGTGCAGGTGCTCAAGGATGCTATTTCTGGCGTGACCCATTGGAATGGTCGCGATATGCATGGTCGATTGCTTGCTAATGGCCTTTACCACTATGTGGTTAAGAGTGATGTTCCTGCATCCAATGGCAGCAGCAAGAAGACTTGGACTAAAAAACAAAAGTTGCTGATTTCGAGGTAAACATGGATTTGAGAGAAAAACCGGGTAAAGTGCAGACTGTGATGGAATTCCTTTTGAGGATCCGTTTGATTTCTGTGGTTGCCATGGTGATTGCTATTGCTGCTTTTGCTGCGACAAAGTGGCAGGAGATGGTTTCTTTGACCTTGGGCGCGTCCGAAGCGCTCTGTGTGTGGATTGCCGAATTCGAAGATGTAATGACTGCTTGGCAGTCTGGCCAGTTCCTGGCTGTTTCTGGAATTGCTGCCGTGGTGCTGTTCTTTGTTTTTGGCGGCGTACGTGCGGGCTTTGCCTCCCTGGTTTCGATTGCGGCCTCCCTGGGAGCTTTGTTCCTGCTGGGCGGTAACGAAAGATACCCGTTGATTTTCTTTGGCGTGTTGGCACTTGTGGCTGTGATAGCCTTGATCGCTGTTAAGCTTAGCGTTGCCTGCGGCTTGTTCCCCTTTGTTCTGGGCTGGTGCTTCTTTACGGGCCTTATGGTTGCCTTGCCCGAGGCTTTGCAACCCTCCTGGATGGTTTGGACTGTGCTTTCTACTCTTGGCTTTGCTAGCGCCATGGCTTTGTCCGTTACGGCGGGTAAGCAGTTGGGGCAGGGCGTGCCTCAGGCGGGCTCCCTGGTAAAGGCTGGAAAGCAGATGCTTGCTCCCGTGATCCTGTCGTCCTTCGTGGCGTTGGGTTCCCTGGTGTTCGATATGGCCGGCAACGAATCTACCGAAGTCCTCAAGAGCAATATCTGGGGTGGCGTTCTCTACTTCTTCGTATATAATATATGGTTCTTCGTTCTCCTTTATCCGTCCATGGCGTTCTCTCCCTGGGAACGTCTCCGTTCTGGATCTCGCCGTGTAGAAATGAAGGAAAAGAAGAAGAAGACTGTATCCAAGAAGTCTACGAAGAAGTAGTTCTGCGCGAAACAACCTGCGAATGAAGAGCTCCCGAAAAGGGGGCTTTTTTTTATTGCGTCGCGGGAATCACTTGTTTTACAATTTTTGAAACTTACAAAAATGCGATATGGGTGGCTGCGACGGACGAAACCCATATATTCCAAGTTGTAATAAGAAAAATATTGAATAATTTTCACAAAATGTAAATACAGATAAAGTCTGTGTTCAGAAATTGTAATTGAAAATTGCTTTTGAGTCTCGTAAAACTAGAACTCCTTAAAAAAACAAAATTCATTGAAATTTGACTAAAAACGGCAAATTTTCTTGTTTGCCGAGCTTGTTTTGTGTGCCGAAATTAGGATTGGCACGGTCTTTGCGAATGGAGAACGAAAACAAAAGTAAAACCTCAACAAGGGATAAAATCATGAAGCTCATTACAGCTTACATCCAACCCGAAAGGCTTAACAGCGTAAAGCAGTCGCTGTACGAAGCCGAAATCTTCAAAATGTCTGTGACCAACGTTCTTGGCTGCGGACAGCAAAAGGGTCACACTCAGGTTTATCGTGGTGTTGAAACCGAAGTGAACCTGCTCAAGAAGATTTGCATCCGCATCGCTGTGAACGATGAATTCGTCAAGCCCTGCATCGATGCAATCATCTCTGGCGCTCGCACTGGAAACATCGGTGATGGCAAGATCTTTGTAACTGAACTTGAACAATGTATCCGTATCCGCACCGGCGAAACTGGCCCGGATGCTATTGGCTAATAAGGAGGTAAAAAAATGGCTGATACACTTTCTACTATCGTCGATACCGCCGCTGCCGTAGCAGACACCGTCTCTAGCGCCGCCGCTGCTGTTGTTGAAACCGTTACCGAAGCCGCTGCTCCTGTTGCAGCTGCCGTCGAAGCCGCCGCAGCACCCGCTGCCGAAGCTGCTCCCACCGTCGGTGACGCAATCTTCATGACCGAAAACATCTGGATCATGATTTCCGCAATGCTGGTGTTCATTATGGGCCTTGGCTTTGCTTGCGTTGAATCTGGTCTTTGCCGCGCAAAGAACGCATCCAACATCTGCTTTAAGAACGTCGCTGTTCCTGCAATCGGTATTTCCGTGTACGCACTTCTGGGCTTCGGCCTGATGTACCCGGGTGAATTCAACGGTTGGCTCGGTTTCGCCGGCTTCGGCATTGGCGACTGGCTGGACCCCACTAAGTTCACTGCCGCTTACAACGGACACTTCTCTCTGTTCACCGACTGGCTGTTCCAGGCAATGTTCGCTGCCACCGCAGCAACCATCGTCTCTGGTGCCGTTGCTGAACGTGTCAAGCTCTCCTCCTTCCTGGTGTTCACCTTCTTCTACGTAGCATTCGTCTACCCGATCGTTGGCTCCTGGGTATGGGGCGGTGGCTGGCTCTCCAACTTCTCCGCTTTCGGTGCAGAAGGCTTCCACGACCTGGCTGGTTCTGAACTGGTTCACTCCGTGGGTGGCTGGGGCGCTCTCGCTGGCGTAATCATCCTCGGACCCCGTATCGGCAAGTACGTTGGCAAGAAGGCTTTCGCTATTCCCGCTCACAACGTTCCTCTGGCAACCATCGGTGTGTTCATCCTCTGGTTCGGTTGGTGGGGATTCAACGGCGGTTCTGCTCTCTCTGGCAACCCGTTCGATACTTCTCTGATCCTCGTTACTACTAACCTCGCTGCTGTCGCCGGTATCATCACTGCAACTGCTACCTCCTGGATCATTGCAAAGAAGCCCGATGCCACCATGGCTCTCAACGGTTGCTTGGCTGGCCTCGTAGCTATCACTGCTCCGGCTGATACTGTTAGCCCCATGAGCGCCTGGATCATTGGTGCAATCGGTGGTGTAATCGTTGTGCTGGCTGTGTATATGTTCGAAAAGCTGCGCTTGGACGACCCGGTTGGTGCTCTCTCCGTTCACCTTGTAAACGGTATCTGGGGTACTCTCGCAGTAGGTATCTTTGACTACACCGGTCGCTTCAACGTTGCAACTCAGGCTCTCGGCGTCGTTGCTTACGCAATCCCCTGCTTCCTGTCTGCATGCTTGATCTTCCTCGTCATCAAGAAGACTATGGGTCTCCGCGTTAGCGCTAAGGAAGAACTGAAGGGTCTCGACCTGAGCGAACACGGACAAGAATCCTACGGTGGCTTCCAGATCTTTAGCAACACCTAATCTTTAAAGCCATAATAAAAACCAGAACCTCGCCTCGAATGGGGCGGGGTTCTTTTTTTTATTGACAGTCGTCGATAATGAATTGGCTTAAACTTGACCAGCTGGGGTCTGTGTAGGAACTGTTCCCGTCGGGTTGTTCCGTGCGGGAAAGTTCCAAGCTACAGATGCGCGATCCAGAATCCGTGGTGATGAATCTACCGGATTCAGAGTAGCAGCTTTGTTCAAACGTGTCTATGGTTACCATGTCACCGGAATTCAAGACCTTGTTGACGAAGGTTCCGCTTACAGTGACCTTATAGCTTGTGGTTTCGTTGACATTGTTTTCGCAGGAAACGCTTTCCTTTGATTCTTCAAGCGTATAAGTGATTTCTCCCTTATCCGTTTTGAAGCTGATGGTTGTGTCCACCGGCGTGATGGGGCTTCCTGTGGGCCCTTCTACATCGGTTAGGTTACCGTTTAACTGGTTCCCAGTTGTAGCCATGTCGACGAAGTCTTCCCATACCAATGTGCTGGTGGAGGGGTCGTGAGCAGGACCGTCATCAGCAACAGAACTGCTTGATACCGTGGAAGTTCCGCTGCTGGGACTAATTGAAAGGCTGCTGCTGGACAACGGAATAATATCTTCGTTGCCGGAGCTCGGTATGTCGGGGGTTGTCTGAACGTCCTTCGAAGAACTTGAGTGTGGAGCCCGGCTGGAACTCGATTCGTTGTCATCACCTCCAACGGCGACGGTGTTTTCCTGTTCGTCTGTACCCGAGATCTGTTTGTCGGAACAGGCGGGAAACATGGAGACTAGGCAAAGGCTGAGCACTGCCGGGATGGCCGTAGAAATACGTTTTGGTTTTCTCGGGAACATTTCGCAAATCTCCTAAACCTTTTCTGTTAGCGGGAACAGTTGTAAATTTAATCGATAAACACGGTCTATGTCTTGACATTTGTTCGCAATAGCGATGATTTTCTTGCGGCAGGCTTCTAATTCCTGAGCGATTAGTGCGTAAGTTTCTGCATCTACGCCCATGGTCACACCAGAAATGTTTCTTTCGCTGGTGTCCACCTTGTCCAAGGATTCCCTGGCCAGGTCGATCATCTGCCTGTTCATGGAACGGATTGCCAGAGGAATAGCCTCTTTGGAGCCTGTAATGGCCTTGTCGGTCTGTTCGTAGGTGTTGTCGTCCGTTTCGCGTAAGAGCCCCGCCTTGACCAAGAACGCCAGGGATTCTCGCACATGCTGGGCGGAAAAAGTATGCTTGATTTTCTTGGCCAATTCACTAGGCAGAGCGCCAGGCATCAAAGGGGCTAATTCGCGAACGATGGAATTTACGGCGGAGTCGTAGTAGGCGAACATATCTGCGTACAGAACGCGGACTTGCTGCTCTGTGGCGATACGAGTCATCTCGTCGAGAAAATGCTTTTTCTTGTTGTCGTCCTTGGCGTTGCCAAATTCCACCATGTTCACAAAGTAATCGTACTCCGCTCCGGTATAGCCCATGGCTGCGGCCACCTTAGGAATACCCACGCGGCTCAAGGAACTCTTTCCGTCGCAAACCAACTTCAAGTAAGAAGGCGAGGCGAAACCTGCGGCTTTGGAAAAGTCGCGCCAGGTAAAGGCGGATTTTTTCTTTCGATCGTCATAATAGTCGCCCATGTAGGCACGGTAGTCTTGATATTCAAAAATTGGTTTCATTTTGCTATCCCTTGTTTTTTATTAAAATAACTTGTGAATGATACAAAAATGACGGAATTTTATAAAAATAGACGTTTTTTTGCCGATTGATTTGCGTCTTGAATGTGTAAATAAAACAAGAATTCTGTATATGATACAAATGCAAAAAAGGGCGTGAGATTTGGTCTCATGCCCTTGTGTGATTCGTTGAACCCGGGGTTCTTTGATTTTGGTTAGTTGCGCTTGGCTGCGGGGAAGGCGGCGATGCCTTCTTTCCACGCGTTGATTGATTCGTTGGATGTGTCCAGACCCCAGTCGGCTTCTTCGGTGTTCTTGCTTTGACTAAAGATCACCAGACCCTTGATTTTCGGGAATTCTGTAGGCAGAACCTCGAACATGTTCTTGAACCATTCGGCCTTGCTGCCACCGTGCTCGGTGCAGGAAAATTCTGCGATGAACATGGGCTTGTTGAAACCTTCGATGGCTCTGTATGCAGCCTTGAACACTTGGGAGAAGCTTTGCCAGCTAGACCAGCTTTGTGCGGTACCCCAGTTGTAGCCGTCGATAGATGTGTAGTCTACATAGTCGTTGCCAGGGTAGGAACCCTTCAATGTGGACTTTGCTCCGCTGTTGCTAGCGTTGGTCGTCCAGACCCACTTTACATTGGTGACGTTCTTGGCTCGGAAGCGTTTAACAATATAGCGGAACGCTGCGGCCACCTTGTCTTCTGCGTTGTTGACGGGGTCCTTGCCGGTGCTCCAGGTGTACCAATCTCCGTTGGATTCGTGGAGCGGTCGCAGCCAGATTTCGTCTTGGAAATTCTTGACACCGTCGGCGAAATCGTCAAGGTAATCATCGGTGATGCCATCGAGAATGTCCTGTGCTGTGTAGGGCTGGGGCATCCAGGTGATCATCATGATGGAGCCACGGCTCCTTGCCATTTCGGCGTAGGGTTGGGTCCATGCCCAGTCATTGTACTGCCACAGGACAAAATGATGGATGATATCCAGGTGGCGGCCTTGTAATTTTTCAAAGGCCTCTACGTTGGCGACCGTTGGCTGGGGAACTTCTTCAGGACCGCCCACCCATGCGCCAAAGAACATGGAATCGAAAGTCTCGGAATTCTGAGAAATCGGATTTTGCTGTTCTGAGGATGAACTAACCGGATTGATTAATTGCGACGAAGAACTTGCTGGGTTGATTAATTGCGAAGATGAGCTTGTGAGGTCCTGTGCCATGGAGCTAAGGGGTGTTTCGGTTGTGGAACTGCTAAGGCCTGCAATGGCTGAACTGCCGGGCAATTCGAAAGAAGAACTGGATTCTCCTGGAATAGGGCTGTCGCTGGGAGCAGAAGGCTTGTCTGAACCGCAACCGATAACGAGGCCGCAAACACAGGCTGCGACCAGAGATTTAAAAAAAGAATGTTTCACTTGTTATCCTCCAATTCTCCAAAAATAAGAAATTCTCGGCAAGAAAACACTCTTTTTAACGACTCTTGAAAGAAAAAATGTTGTAACTGTTTTTGGACTATTTCGCGCTAGCGGCGGGGTAGGCGGCAATGCCGTTCTTCCAGGCATTTAACGCTTCTTCAGAAGTGTCTACGCCCCAGTCTGCTTCGTAGCTTTTGCTCTGGCTAAAGATGACGAGACCCTTGATTTTCGGGAATTCCGTGGGCAGAACCTCGAACATATTCTTGAACCATTCGCCCTTGCTGCCGCCGTGTTCGGTGCAGGAAAATTCTGCCAGGAACATGGGCTTGTCGTAAGCGGAAAGGGCGTCGTAGGCGGGCTTGAAAACTTCGGAGAAGGATTGCCAATGGGACCAGGATCGTGCAGAACCCCAGTTGTAGCCATCGATAGATGTGTAATCTACGTAGTCGTCGCCAGGGTAGGAACCGGTGAGGGTTGCATTGCCGCTGCTGCCTACGTTTGTGGTCCAGATCCATTTGACGTTGGTGACATTCTGGGCGCGGAATCGGTCTACGATATGGCGGAATGCGGCGGCCACCTTTTCTTCGGCGTTGTTTGCGGGATCCTTGCCGGTTCCCCAGGTGTACCAGTCGCCATTGGATTCGTGGAGCGGGCGCAACCAGATTTCTGCGCCGAATTCCTTGACGCCCTTGGCGAAGTCATCCAGGTAGGCGTCGGTCTTGCCGTCCAGAATATCCTGGGCAGTGTAGGGCTGAGGCATCCAGGTGATCATCATGATGGAACCGCGGCCCCTTGCCATTTCGGCGTAGGGCTTGGCCCATGCCCAGTCATTGTACTGCCAGAGGACAAAGTGGTTGATCACGTCCAGATGACGGTTCTGCAGTTTCTCGAATGCTTCCACGTTGGCTACTGTTGGTTGTGGAATTTCCTCAGGGCCGCCCACCCATGCACCAATGAACAAATTGCCAAAGTTTTCGGAAGAAGGGACAGGCTTGGTGGAACTGCAACCAGCAACGATGAGGCATACAGCCGCTGTAATTAAAGTTTTAAGAAAATGATGCTTCATAATAAAATCCTCTGGCAATAAATTATGACTTTGTAATTGGAATGACTAAAATTTTAGGAATTCTAGAAACAAGAAGTGTTTTAACTGTTTTTACTTCAAGTTAATCAGACCAAAGCCTGCCAGGCAAACTAGAATGCCTACCACTTTGTTCCAGGTGATGGCTTCGTCATAAAGTCCGTAACCCACGAAAATCAGAATGATAGCGAGAATGGTGGCCTGCACGATTTGCGCGATGCTTACGGGCCAGCCGGCTTTATAGGCGTAGATGAAGCCCACTTCAAGACCAACTACGATAAGGCCTAGGACGATGGGGGCCCAGTTCAGTTGTTTGAATTCCGCAAGCAGGCTGCCGGATTTTCCCAAAATAAAATAGAGAATGAGGGATGCCACTGCGCCGACGGTGTAGGTGATGGCGAGAGCTGCAAAGGGGTTCATTCCCTTGGAAACGGACTTGGCGCAAATCTGATAGATGACGTTACAGGAAATGATTAAGGCCATGGGCCAAATGTAAGCGAACATGACTGGAATGTAGAAAAAATCTCGTCATAAAAAAGGCCGCCCCAAAATCGATGGGCGACCTCTAAGATTGTTTTGCACCGAGTGGGCGAATCGCGAATTACGCTTTTTCCTTATATCCGCACTTGGGGCAAACGCCGTTTTCGTCCAGGGCGATTCCGCAGAGAGGGCAGCGCTTGACCGTGCCTGCAACAGGGAATTCCTGGCAGGCGGCGTTCACTCCGCTGGTGAAAGTAATCTTTGCGATGTTCAGCTTCATTTTCAGAAGGTCGTAGACAATCTTGATCATGCCTTCCACCGTCATGGTCTCTTTCGTCACCACCAGGCGGCAATCCGGGTAGGCGGTGGCCAGCTCCGTCTTGAATGCCGGACCCTTCATCTTGTTTTGCGGATGGCCATTCCTGATGCCCTGTTTTTCATAGACGTCCAGAATCGCAGGGAGCAGCGGGTCGTATTCACGCAGAATGAGGGCGTGGTCGAAATTCCGCAGAATGTTCCAGGCCGTCTTCTGGATTTCGTTGCAGGGGAACACCATATTCACCCCCGCGTTGATGGAATCCTCCACCTCAATGGTCAGGATGCCTGTGTGCCCGTGAAGGTACTGGGCCTCTCCCTTGAAACCGTAGAAACGGTGGGCGTACTGCAGGCTGAACGTTGTGTAGCTTCTCATGATTTCTCCTTGTCCGCATGGCGAACGCTGATGGTTATACCTGCAGTATATCAAACGGAGAGAGGGGAGGACAAGGGGAAAATTTTGTGGTTTGGGTGTGGCGATCGCTGTGTTTCAGGGATGGTCAAATCAAAGTTATTAACGGACTTTCCAAGGCTTTGATATAAACCTGTTTCCATTTGATGGACTAAAACGGTACGGCTCCAGTAGAATTCCTGCATGCCGCTATTTACGCGAATGGCGGTCTGAATTTGAGTATTGCGGAATCTTTGGCTTTCTTGAAGGGTGCTCAATCTTTACAAAAATCTTACGGGCAACTATATTTGTTTTGAATCATTAATGCTTGTAGAGGGCCGGATTCCGCGCCCTTTTTGATTTTGAGGAGGAAATAAATCATGATGCGAAATAGCATTAACTCTTGTTTGACCACGCTGGTCATAACTTTGGCGTGTGCGGTATCCGCAAATGCAAGTGAAAAACAGTTTTATTTGGTTAATGGTTCTCAAGCGTTTAGTGAGTCCGCTATAGTTGCGGAAGGTAACAATACTTTAAGGCTTAGCGTTGATGAATCCAATGACTTCTATATCTATGACGAAACCACTGATAGTTGGGGAAACTTTGGATCTGATTTGAAAGTGCCTTACTTAGGAGAGGGATCGTTTGGTGCTGATAAAATTGGGTTTAAAGTAGAAGCTTCGGGCTACTATGACATTTATCTTGAAGATCGAGGCAACGGAACCTGGTATGTTTCCTTTACAGAAACTAAGGCTGAAATTGAAAGTGTTGCCGACCTAATTTATACAGAAAAAGCAATTACACCAAAGCCAGCTGTGATTCTTGGAACGCTTGATATTTCGGAAGGTACTGACTATGAGTATTCATATACCAACAATGTAAATGTTGGCTCTTCTGCAACTGTAACGGTTACATTCAAGGGTGATTATGCGGAGTTCGGTTCTGTTTCAAAATCCTTTAATATCACGAAGGCTACGC
>JAKSID010000055.1 GCA_024399035.1 Fibrobacter sp.
CCAAGCTCGAAGTTAAGGCTGAAGATGTGAAGCCGGAATCCGAATTCGGTAACGACCTCGGTGCTGACTCCCTCGACCGCGTCGAACTGGTTATGGCTCTCGAAGACGAATTCGAAGTCGAAATCCTCGACAGCGATGCAGAAAAGTTCCAGAAGGTTTCCGACGTTGTCGCCTTCATCGAATCCAAGAAGTAATTTCTTGATTTGTTGGAATTAAGCAATCGAATTTAAAGCGGTCCCTGGAACTTCCCGGGGCCGTTTTATTTTTGTGCGGTTGGGCGGTCTTTTTATCTTTACGTATTATATTCAGTATGCGGATCCAACCCGCGTTTCCCCATAGGAGATAAATTTGGAAAACGAAAATTTATTGCACAAAGTATTAAAGCTCTGGTTTCGCCAGAAGTCCGAGGACGGGCTTGAGGCAAAGCTTGGGTACAGATTCAGAGATCCGGAACTGCTGGCTCATGCCCTGGTGCATCGTTCCTTCCTGACAGGAAAGGATATGCCCTACGAGAGCAACAACGAACGTCTGGAATTTCTGGGCGATTCCGTGCTCAACATGCTTACCACCGAGTATCTGTACCGCAACTATCCCAACGATCCGGAAGGTGATCTTTCCAAGCGCAAGAGTGCCATCGTGTCGGGTCACGCCTGCGCCCAGTCCAGCAAGGAATGGGGCTTGAGCGAATATATCAAGATTGGAAAGTCCGAGATGAAGATGGGGGGCCGCGGCAAGGAAACTATTGTGGCTGACGCCTACGAAGCCGTACTTGGTGCTGTATACCTGGATGGCGGTCTGGAAGAAGTCCGTGCCATTCTCAACAAGTTCCATTTCCCTCGCATCAAGGAAATCATTGTGGCCGACGATTTCGTAAACCACAAGAGCGCCTTGCTGGAATACCTGCAGGGGAAGCGTCGTACGTCGCCGGTTTACGTCTTGATTGGCGAAGACGGCCCGGAACATCAGAAGGTGTTCACCACCGAAGTCCACATCAACGATAAAACCTATGGTCGTGGTTCTGGCCCCAACAAGAAGAAGGCCGAACAGGAAGCGGCCCGCGTCAGCCTTGAAATGCTCTTGGCTGAAGACGCCGCCAACTCCGCTGATGATGCAGACAAGTCCGCCGACGCAAATTCCAAACCCAAGAAACAATCCGCACGCCACGTTGGCTTGCCCTAGTTGAGACGAAAGATGAATTTTAAGAAAGTTGCTTTTTGTTTAATGATGCCTCTGGCGGTGTCCGCAGTTTTGATCGCCTGCAATGAGTCTGGTTCCAATTCGGGTAAGGGCTCTGCATCAAAGGCTGCCGTTTCTGAAGCGGATTGCCCGATTCTGCCTATGGATCCCGAAGCTACTGGCGAGTTTGACCCGGTGGCTTCCAAGGAGGCTCGCCCCTGCGGTGCCATTACCTTGTGGGGTTCCGCCATGCCCAAGTCCTTCAACATGTGGGAAGACTACAACAGCTTCTCCGCAGAGTTGATGGGCATGATGTTCGAACCGCTGGTTTCCCTCCACTCCACCGAAGACAAGGAAGTTGGAATTCTGGCAGACAGCTGGAGCGTGGGCGAAGACGGCAAGACTTTTACTTTCCACGTGGACCCTCGCGCCAAGTGGAGCGACGGCAAGTCCATTACCGCCGAAGATGTGCAGTACTACTACGACGTGATCATGGACGAGAAGAACCTGACTCCCATTTTCAAGGTGGGCCTCAGCCGTTTCGACCGCCCGGAAATTATTGACAGTCTCACCATCAAGATGACCGCCAAGGAAATCCACTGGGGTAACTTCTGGGAAGCCGCCGGCATGCTGGCATTCCCCAAGCATGCCTGGCTGGGCAAGGACTTCAACCAGATCCGTTACGATTTCCCGGTGGTTTCTGGTCCGTACATTATCAAGACCTTCCGCGAAGACCGCTATGTGGAACTGGCCCGCCGTGCCGACTGGTGGGGCTTCAAGAAAAACTGGAACCGCGGCAAGTACAACTTCCAGAAGATCCGCTACCGTTTCATGAACGACCAGACCAAGGCTCTGGAAGCTTTCAAGAAGCAGGACTTCAATGCCTACGCTATCTATACCAGCAGCATCTGGATGAAGCAGACCGACTTCGACGCCGTGCAGAAGGGCTGGGCTGTAAAGCAGCGCATCTTCAATAAGGAACCTATCGGTTTCCAGGGCATGGCAATCAACTTGCGTAAGCCCGAGTATCAGGATGTTCGCGTCCGTCGCGCCCTGAACTTTATGCTGAATCGTGAGGCTATGAACGAGAAGTACATGTACGGTCAGTACTTCCTGCAGAACAGCTACTATCCGGACCTGTGGCCCAACAATACCAACCCCACGGCAACCATGTACAAGTTCAACCCGGACAGCGCCCGCGCCCTCTTTGCAGAAGCGGGTTACAAGGTGAATGGTCAGGGCGTTCTTGAAAAGGATGGAAAACAGTTCGCTATCAATTTCATTACCAGCAGCGAAGACCTGCGTCACCTGACTCTTTTCCAGGAAGACCTGAAGAAGATTGGTGTGGTGGCAACCATCGAACAGATGAGCCAGAGTACTTTGCGTAAGCGTTTGGACGATGCGGACTTTGACCTTTACTGGGTGAACTGGGGCGCGGGCCGACTCCGTGATCCCGAAGCTAGCTGGCATTCTTCCACTGCAATGCAGAAGGGGACCAACAACTTGAGCGGTCTCCAGGATGCCGTAGTGGATAGCCTTATCAATTTGCAGAAGACAGAATTCGACTTGGCAAAGCGTAACGAAATCCTGAAGGCCCTGGATAACCGACTTTCTGAAATTGTTCCTTACGTTCTCATGTGGCAGTGCGACCATCATCGCATTCTCTACTGGAACCGTTACGGCATGCCCGAGAAGGTGCTGGACAACTTCAACCGTGAAGACGCCATCCCCGTTTACTGGTGGGTGGATCCGGTCAAGTCCGCTGCTCTCGATAAGGCAATGAAGGCAGGCGAATCCATGCCTGTGCCCGCTTACGATGTTAAATAGCGGAAAGGATAAAGGTTAAAGGATAAAGCGAGCGAACTTAAAGAAAAAGGCGTCACTTTTGAGGTGGCGCCTTTTTTCCTAACCTGTCATCCCGGCCGAAGGGCAGGGATCTCCGTTAGAAGTTGAAAAATGCGGAAAGACTTGCCTTTGTTTTCAGTCCACGGTCAACGTCCAGGTTCTTCAGGTTTGCGGAAATCTTGCCTGTGAATCCGACGTTCTTGCTGAACTTGGTCTCGAAACCAACATCAATATCTGTGTATAATTCGTGTTTGTTGACCCAACCCCTATCGAAATAAGCTGCACCTAGGTGGGCGCCCAATAGCAAGTCAAGTCCCTTGTTAATGATGTTGAAAGCGACTTCGCCAGAAAGGTCAATGCCGAAATGATCGTATCCAAAGGAAAGTGCTGCTTCTGTACCAAATTTCGAGATTGTGCTTGGATGCTCGTAGACTTTACCGAATTGCACGCCTAGGTTGGCTTCCCAATTATGCTCAAATGAAGATATGGGAGAAATGGGCAGGTTGGTGTTTGCAAATACAGACATAGTCGGCGTGAATTGATAGCGGATTCCTAAACTGGGATCGTTGATATAGAATTCTACGTCCGGTCCATAAAATTCTTTGTACTCCGAGGAATTTATGCCAAGATTCATGATGGATAGTTCCAATGAATTCAAGAAGATATATCGGAAATCGGCGGAGTAGCTTGTTGTGTGTTCCGTTGTTGAAATGTGTTTTCCGTGGATCGAATAAGAAATGGATGCTTCGGAATTGAGCCTCACTCCTCCCTTCGTATCCTCTGGGACAGGGTAAATGTCCCATTGGGCGAAACTTGCAGAAGCGACAAAAACTAAGGTTGCAAAAACCTTCTTAATCATAATAATCCTCCTAACTGGTTTGTCCCAAAGTACAAAAGTGTATTTCTAAAAACAAAAAAAGACGCAACTTTTTTTAGTTGCGCCTTAAAAATGCCGTTCAGTGGCGTTTTTTTTAGAAATTGAGAGCTGCGCCCAGGTAGATGCCCCAGGCGTTACCGTCCATCATGAGATACCAATAATCGTAGTAATCGTTGTAATGGTCGTGGCCTCTGTAACGTTCGTGACGATAGGTGAGCTGCATCTTGGCGGAGATGTTCTTGGTGATGTCGAAGGAGCCGCCGAACCACAAGTTGAATTGGGTGGAACCATTGTCATCATAGCCATAATCGTGGCCATGGTAGTCGTCCCATTCACTTTCAAATATACGGAGCTTGAACTGGAAACCGGCGTAGGGGGTGAGCCCGATTCCCGGAATGGTATAGCCAGCTTCGAAACCCATATGGGCTTCCAGACCGCGATCAAAGTGGTCATGTTCAAATGCCCAAAGCAAACCTGCTTCGGAGCCAATCTTGAATCCCGGAACCTTGGTGTCGGCAGAGAATTGAGCACCCAGGTAGAAGGAAAATTCATTTCTGGAAGGGGGGTGTGTTACATCGCCGTGGTCGTCCCATTCGGTTCTACCGGTGGGGAGGTTCAAGTCCAGGAAGGCGGTAATCATGGGGGCCACTTCAAATCGGCCACCAATGGTAAGGTCGCGGACGCCATCACCACCGTTGATGCACTTGTAGCAGTCACGTTCGTTCCAGAACTGATAGCCCCAGCCTTGTAAGGAAAGTTCAAATTTCTTCATAAAGAAGACTCGGACGCCCATTTCCAGACCCATTTGTGACCAGTCATGGTCCTTGTCATAGTAGAAACCGGCTTCTACAGATCCGATGCCTTCCCTGGGGATGGGGTAATAATCCCAGGTTGCGAAGCTTGCTGTGACGAAAAATGCCAGCAACAAGGCGATTTTCTTGAACATCCAAAACTCCTTGAGAATGTTTGTTTTGTCCTTAATTTAATAATCCGGGACGTTTTTTCAATTCATTTTATCTTTACAAAAACGGGCCTGATTTTGCCGCGGTTTGTTCATAACAAAAAAGCCGTCGCTATTAGCGACGACTTTTTAAAATTTTTAGCTAGACTAAGCTATTAGAGCAGCCAAATGGAAACGCCGAGAGCGAACTGGAGGTTTGCTGCGTCAGCCTGGACAGTCTTGCCGAGAACCTTCTGTTCTGCGTAGAAGTCAGTGATACCCAGGTTCACGCGGAAATCAATGTCCAGCATGGAGATGATGTTGGTGCCAACACCGAAGGAGAGACCGAATTCGAAGGTGTTGAGGAGATCGCTGTCAATATCGTCAGAAACTTCCTTGCCGAGAACCTTGGTTTCGGTGCTGGTAGCCAGGTTGAAGTTGAAGGACGGACCAGCTTCGAAGTAGAAGAGACCCATGAGTTCGCAACGAACCATAACGGGGATTTCCAATGCCCATTCGGTCATGGAGTAGTTGTCGTCCTTGTCGGAACCGCTATTGCGCATGTCGATCAAGACTTCCGGGACGATGGAAATGGGGGAGTCCTTGAAGGCTACCTTTACTGCGGCACCAGCGTTGAAACCTACGCCAGCAGTGACGTTTTCTGCGTCGTCACCGTACATGGTGGTCATGTTGCCACCAACGTGGGGGCCGAATTCGATTGCGGAAGCGGCAGAAACGAGAACGGCTGCTGCCAAAAGGATCTTCTTGAACATTGTTATACTCCTTGAGAAATTGAATTTGTATACAAAAATATAGTACTCTAAATTGGAATATGCAATGTGGTGAGATTCCGTGTTGTGATGAATTTCACAAAGAGCGGGACTTTTCGTTCCCTTGACGGCTGAAATGGGGTGTTTTACGTGCTGTTTTTCACGTTTTTTTGGGGGGTTGCAAAATGTCACAGACAAGGGCTTTTTGAGCAAAATCACGTTAAAAACCTAAAAAAAGAGAATATCTTTAATATGTAAATAAAAAGTAATCCGAGGAAATTATGAAGACAGGTCACCTTTTTGCCAAATTAGCCGTGCTGGCCAGCTGCAGCATGGCTTTTGCCGTAAACGGATCTCAATTCTATAACCTGGCTGTAAAGAGTACTACTTCAGGCGTGGGTCCTGCCGTTCAGACTACAAGAACCCTGTACCTTTATCAGGCTGCGACTGCCTGTACCGCAGGCCAGGTCTATGGCGAAGGCAACTGCGTTGCTTCTGTCAAGGATACTCCCCAGGAACTTGCAAATCTCTTGCAGAAAAACTGGATTGACAAGAAGGATTACAACAATGCCGACTTGTTCCTGCGTTCCGACATTGACCTGGGCGAAATGTCCGCATCCACCCCTGCTGGTAAGTGCGATGTGAACCATGTGGCTTTACCTTCCCCTAAGGGTGTGAAGATTTATGCTTCCAACGGTAGCGCTACCCGCTATACGGTCAAGAATCTCTGCTACGTCAGCACAAGCCCTATGACAGCTCCCTTTGGCTTGTTCTCTTCCTTGAACGAAGCCAATATGGCTGACTTTTCCATGAAGGGTGTCCGAATCATTGTAGGCGGCAGCACCAATGGTGCCGACTATTATCCTGTGGGCGGCTTGGCTGGCGAGGCTGCCTTGACTACCATTGAAAACCCTGTAATGGAAGATGTTGAAATCGATGCTCCCTTCGCAGGTTCTGTGGTCGGTTTATTGAAATCTTCTACTGTGAAAAAGGCAACTTTCAATGACGATATTTTCGTGAGCAACAGTACCTCTATTGAAACGGGTTTCGCTGGCTCCAACTCCATTGAAAAAATTACCGATCACAAGATTTTTATTGGTGGTGTAGTTGGCGCAGCTATTCGTTCTGAAAGAGACGATGCTTCCTTTGATGCCATAAACGTTACCGTTAATGTTAAAAATCTGGCCAAGAACCAGGAATCCGCTGTAGGTGGTGTTGCTGGTTTGTACAGCACCATTGGCGAAACCATTACGGGTGTAAAAGTTAGCCGTAAAATCAAGTACGAACAGAGTGCCGGCGGTTGGGGTTGGGGTTATACAGCTCCTTCTACCCCTATCGATACTGTTGAAACGGTAATTTCCGGTGGTAGCTCCATGGGCGGTCTTTTTGGTGTAATGACTGTTTATCATGAAAATAATTCCCCGGTTCGTGGTAACTTTACCATGATGAACAGCTCCTTTGAAGGCATCATTACTGGAGCTTCAGTTTCTTCTACGGATCAGGCTGTTGGTATCATGGCCGTGGGCGGCCTTATCGGTTACGATTCCTTGATGGCCGGCATGTCCGTTACCATTTCTGGAAGTTCTGCTAATGCCGTGCTGGTTGACAGCGTTCGCTCTGCTGGTAATTATCATTACTATGCCGGCGGCCTTGTGGGGTACGGTGGTGCAGGCGCTTGCCGCAATGGCACCCAGGAACCGACGGATTTTATCTCCTTTGTGAATTCTAAGACCTCTGGTTCCATTGATCTTTCTGCTGCTCCTAAGACTTCCGGCGAAAGTTTGCACATGCAGAGTTTCGTAGGTGGCATTGTGGGTGCTGCTTGTTTGTCTTCTGGTACGGGCTTGAAGGAAAATTCCTCTTCTATGAAGATTTCCGTAAAGTCCAGAACTTCCGTAGATGAAAAGTACGTGTCCAATGGCGCATATCTTTACGATTCCCTTTTTGTAGGTGGCTTGGCTGGTTACTTTAACACGGGCGTTGCTATTCCTGCGGCTCTGTCTATTTCCAAGTCTACTTTTGGTGGATCAATTTCTGTTGATGACAGCTTGAGCGTTTCTTACGTTGGTGGTATCGTTGGTAGTATGATGCAGCGTGTGAACAACTCCCAGGGTGGTAATGGCCATGCCGTGGAATTCTCCGGCGTTAAGGCCGAAGCTGCTTCTGGCAAGCTGATCGATTACAAGGTGAATGCCCCGAGCAAACCCTCCGTATCTCCTCTGATTGCAAACATTGGCGGTATCTGCGGCCTTTGCGATGAACTCTATACTTTGGAACTTTCCAATGTGAGAGGCTCTATTGAGGTCTCTGGAAACTTTGCAGGAGATTCCCTGTTGGTTGGCGGCCTTATTGGTAAGGCTTATGCTTCTGGTGTTCCTTATGCCCATATCCAAAAGGCTTTCGTCGACGGCGACGTTATTGTGCCGGATATGCCTGAACAGACGAAGGTAGGCTTCTTGGTAGGTTCTTCGAACTTCAATACAAACTACAATGTTAAATCTGCTTACCATTATGGCGCCTCCGACAAGACTGTTACAAAGCCTTTCGGTAGCCTTCTCTATAGGGGTAATGAAGGCTCTAACGATTGGATGGCTGATGTAAGTGTTTCCTACGTCGTAAGAAACGCTGAAACGGAAAACATGAATGCAATTCAGTTTAACGGTACAAAGACCTTGAGCCAGATGCAGAACGATGAATTCCTGGCATTCCTGAAGACTCCGTTCTCTACCGAGAAGAATCCGGGTTGGAACAAGATTGTTGGTCGATACAACGACTTGCCTTATGTGGAAGGTGAAAATCAGGGTTGTGCTGTTGGCGTGTTGACCGTAAACTTTGTTAATGCAAATAACGATCTGGTTGTTCCGCCCATGTGCGTGGCCTCGGGCGCCTTGATCCAGGTGGTGGATACCGCCAAGGTTCCCGTTCTGGACAGCACTCATTGTTCTGGCTGGCAAGTTCTTGATGCCAAGGGCGAACGGGTGGACTTTGATGCGACCTCGCCTATCACCAAGAATACAACGCTCTATGCTAAGTATTCCTTGAATACGTACACTGTTTACTTTAAGAAATCTGCTGGTGTAGATGGGACGATTGTTGCTGGACCCTATGTGAAGACGCATGGTTCTAGCATAACTTTGCCGAATGTCAAGCCTTATATGCTTGATTCTGTTGGATATCATTTTGTAGGCTGGAACGATACCGTTTCCTTCAAGTACATCAATCGTAACTTGGAAATTGTAGCGATGTATGAACCGGATGTAATCATCTATACCTACTTGGATAAGAATGGTGAATTCTTTACTGCGGATACTGTTTACGGAAACGATAGCCGCAAAGAACAGGCTGCACCGGAAACCGTTTACGATAACGAAAAGTACAAGTATGCATTCGATGGTTGGTACGTTGTGGAATCCGACAAGTACCCGGGCAATGTGTACCAGGCTCAATATACGGAATCCCTGATTGATTACTACATCACTTTCCAGACCATGGAAGGAAACCTGATTTACACGGATACGCTGCATTTCGGTGATTCTATCAAGTATCCGGACGCTCCCGAAATTTCTGGATTGAAGTTTACCAAGTGGGATCCGGCTCCTGAAACTGTTAGTGGTGATGCAATTGTAATTGCCCGCTATGAAATTGCAACTACTCCGCTGGATACTGCAATTGTTGTGACTCCTACAAAGCCCTCCAAGGCAACCCTCGCTGATACCGCATTCCAGTCTACTGGTAACGCCTTCAAGGTTAAGTACGGTGTTAAGGATCTCGATACCACTGCCATGACTACCGCAACGCTGGTTGTTCGCAAGGGTAATAAGGTCGTGCTTGACTCTATCTTGGCTGACGACGTAATGGATAGCTTCAGCACTGAATGGCAGAAACTCTTCGCTGAACCCGGTGACTACACCGTTCAGGTGATTATCGAAAATGGCAACTGGGTTGACTCCTCCTACAAGCAGAGCTACACTGTGGATTCTGTCTACACTGTGGCTGCAAAGAACTGGCAGATGATCGCCCTGTCTGCATTGGAAACCGAAGCCGATGGCTGGAACAACGGCGGTATCCTTTACTGGTGGGATGAATCTACTCCCATTGGTGAATACTGGCAGTATCGTACTTTCCAGGGTGAAGAAGCTGCCCCCACTCGTGGTTACTGGTTCGGTGCTTCTAAGGGTAATACCCTGACCATTCGCCCTGCCGCAAATCAGGATGTTGAAGACATTGTTTGGGAATTGGACAATATCTACAGCGGTTGGAACATGGTGGCAAATCCCTATGGTTGGGCAATTGACCTGACCAAGGCTGACGACAACGGCGCTGGCGTCACCTACTACAAGTGGCTCCCCGCAGAAGGCACCTATGGCCCCGCTACCGAAATCGGCCCCTACGAAGCCGTTTGGGCAAAGCTGACCAAGGGTTCTTCTGCAAAGGTGACAATTCCTGCAGATCCGTTCTATGAAGCAAACAAGGACGACGCTTCCGTCGGTAAGAAGGTTGCCGCTCTCCGCAAGGCTCTCCGTAAGACCTCTTCCAAGAGCTGGTCTGTGGTTGCAACCCTGTCTGACGAAAATGGCAGAACCGACTTTATGAATGTCATCGGCGCAGGCGACAAGGAATACTCCATGGATGAACCTCCTGCAGGTATGGGTGACCGCGTCAACCTCTCCGTGATGGATGGCAAGAACGCTCTCGCCAAGTCCGTGAAGGCCGTGGCTAACGAATACGAATGGACCTTCTCTGTGGCAGCTTCCAGCGCTCGCGAAGGCAAGCTCTCCTTTGATGGCGTTGAAGACCTGAACGCCCTGGGCCTTCACCTGTACGTCACCGTCGATGGTGTTACAAGCGAAGTCAAGGCTGGCGAAACCGTAAGCGTGGCTTTGACAAAGACCTCTAAGAATGTGGGCGTACGTGTGGCCTCTTCTGCAAAGGTTGTTGCTGTTACGAACCGCATTAGCGGCTTCCGCATGGGACAATCCTCCGGTATGCTCCAGATGCAGTTCGATGCCTCCAACGATCTGGCCGGCTCTACTGCCCGCTACGCCCTGGTGGGTGTAAACGGCAAGAGAATCACCTCCGGTTCCTTTACCGCAAACGCTGGCAGCAACGCCCTGACGGTTTCCGCCCCGAAGGCCGGTGTCTACTACATGCACCTGAAGGTCGGCTCCCAGATGAGTTCCTCCAAGGTCCTGGTGAAGTAGACGGCTAACAAATAAATTTGGATGTAAGGCGAAAGACCCCGTGAAAACGGGGTCTTTTTGTGTGTTTTTATAAACATTTTGGCTGGGGAGAATCTTAAAATTTTATTACAATTATGGTTATGAAGAAGATTTTTAGTATTGTCTGTTTTTTGATGCTGTTGACGGCATCGGTTTTTGCCGCTGATGAAAAACAGTTTTGGGTGGAATGCTATAAGGGTGGGACCGCTCCTGTTGAAGGCTGGGTGCAGGATCTTTATTGTAGCATAAACTATGGTACAAAACTGTTGCATGACGCTAGCATGGACAACTCCGATTCGGAAGAAAAAGTCTTCCTTGAAAGTTTTAGTAGCGAGAATTGGAATGAAATCATTGATAAAATTTCAAGCTACGTTGTAACAACATCTGTTCATTGGACCTTGTTGTCTGACTTGGAATTTTTGGGTTATGATGAGTCCGAGGAAAAGTGTAAAAGCGAATACGACTCTTATTCAAAAAAAAGCGTCAACTTTTTCTTTTATGGAAAGAACCACCGCATCAAGAACTTCTGTCAGCAGGCGAGTCACTACGCGGGTTTCTTCAAATATTTCGACAACGCTTCTATTCGTGATGTAGAGTTTGATAATGCCTATATCATTCTGAATAATGATAACGAATTGGGCCCCCGTAGTATGGGCGCTGTTGTGGTGGATTCCGTCGCGGAAGGTGAATTCACAAATGTTAAGGTGAAGAATTCCAAGGTTGTGCTTAATAGTGCAACGGATGCTCTCATTTCTAACTATGTCGGCGGCCTTGTGGCTCATGCGGAGAATGCTCGCTTCGAAGGGAATGTGCTTGAGGATGTTGTTCTTACGGGAACTGACAAGGATGTTTCTTCTGGTAGCATAGTCTATGTAGGTGGCTTGGCTGCTTATAATAGTTTTTATAAAAATCAAATATCTGTGATTGGAAATAGGGTTGCTGTTCAGATTGAGATGCCGTATACGTCGGAGTTGTGTGTGGGTGGCCTTATTGGTATGGCTATGGTGGATGCAAACGGTTTCGACTATGCCTATTACATTAGGGACAATAAGGTTTCTCCCCGTACATCTGTGACTGGGGAAAATGCCGACTTATTTGATGTCATTAAGTTGACTGCAGGGAAAATGGTGGAAGTGAATGCGGGCGGCCTTGTGGGCCGTATGAAAGTTGCTAGTAACACGCCTTTCCCCAAGATGCTTGCCAACTCAGTTACTGGTGGAATCTCTGTGGCAGCAACGTCTTTTACTGATGATGCTACTGCGGTCCATTGGAATGCTGTGGGTGGTATCTTGGGATACGTTGAATCAAATGCTACGGTTGAAATCCATGGACATGGCTCCATTGGAAACATTAGTGTGTCGAAGTCTGCCCAAAAGCTTTACTCGGGATACATGGCGGGTTGTGTGCGTGGCGCTGCTGGTTTCAGTGGTAATTTCCATTATGGAACTAAGGATGACAATGTCAGTATGCCCGTGGGATTTCTCGGGGACTCGGAAAATAGGGCAGAGGCGATATCTTGGACCGATAACTATCGAAATGCCGTTGGCTCCCTGGAATCAAATTTGAAACTGTCCTTTGTTGAGTCGGATATCAAAAACCCGATTTTGGATGACGAGAATATGAAGTCCCGCATGTTGGCTTACATCATGAACGTATATGGAAAATCTACAGATTCTCGCGTGTTTTGGGAAACGGATGACACTAATGGTGGCTTGCCTTACATGACGAAAGAACGTACTGTGTACAAGGTTGCTTTGGATGTTTCTGAAATTAGAGAACAGAATGTTTCTGTGGATAAAGATCTCGTGCTGTCAAAGTTCTCAAACCTTAAAACCTACTTTAATAACGATGAAAAAACATCCCAGTATGTGGTGCTAACAGATAGAAACGGACGTGTTCCTGCTGAATATGTTGATGCCTATGAAAGTGATGTTGTTAAGAATGGTTATGCCCTGATGTTGGATGGTCTCGGTGCTGTCCTTCGTAAACCGAAAACTTATGGCTTTGCATACAATGGTGAACGGTATCCTGATGAATACATCTATTCTGTAGTTCATAACATTCCGGTCAATGTTTCTTATAAGTATGGTAATAGCAACAAGTCAATTGATTTTGATGGAATTTCTGAACTGCTTTACGTTCCGTCAAAGGTGTCAAAGATAAACTTCTATGATGATGGCGCAATTATACCAAGAATTTTCAAGAAAGAAAAAGACGGGTACGACGAGTACATTCTTACGGAGATTCAGGCCTCCTGTGTGGGGTCGGAAAAAAATCCTCAAACGTATGACTACCATAAATGGTATGCTTGGAACTTCCAGAACGTTTTTGGCATGCTGTTTGACGCACTCGGTAGCTGCGATTCTTCGATTGACTTGTCTATGTTTTACAATAGGGGATATGATGTCGCTGGCTATAATGAAAAGCAATTCTACGTTGCAAGCAATGACGATTCTGCTAATATAAGAGTTTCTGTCTATGGACATGATGGAGAGGAAATCGGAGAAATAAGAAGAGACGATTTGCTTGGTAGGTACAATGAATCCGTTCTATGGGGATCTTTGTACAAGTTTAGCGTTGCTCCTGGTTATAGCGCAACCAAGCCAATGGAGATGAATGTATGGTACGTGAATACTGTAAAGTATGATTTGATGAAAAGCGATTTGTTTAGGTGTGCCGATGCTATGGGTGGTTTCAAGGCTATTGAACATTGCGCGGATTCCTTGCAAGCGGATTTCTTGAGAGTAGATTCTGCTCCCTCTTACGTAGGCGAACCCGAAGAAATCCGCCAAGCTATGGACAAATCTGATCTTGTGCGTTGGTCTGTAAGTCTGGACTCTGCGGGTATGGTGTCCTTAGATAGTCTGATGATAGGTTTCTTTAGGAATAAGGATGCGGATATGACGGACGCTGCAGTTATTTTTGCACCCAAGCCTCATGCGTCTCTTATTTTGTATAACGTATCCTTTATGCTGGATGATACCACCGGTGTTGTTGATCCAAACTGGATGTTTGAAGATGATCATGTGTATTCTTGGGGAGATAGCGTTGTCTATTGTGCAGACGACATGGTTTGTGTTTGGGATATGATTCATGATGTATATCGAAATGATGGGTGTGTTGTGGGCTGGATGCCCAAGGATGCGGATAATTCCATCTTGAAATTCGGTCTGCATGAAAGGTTTGATGCAGATTCGTTTGAAATAGCTCTGAAACCGGGAAAGTCTACGCTGTATCCGATTTGGGCTCCTGCGGGAGTCTGCGCTGAAGAAAAACTTTCTTCGCAGGATAGCTCCAAATGGACTGGAGCTCATGTTGAAGGTACGTTTACCCGAACTGTCATTGATGCGGTTGGCGCGGATATTCAGATTATAGATAAGCTTGTCTATCCTGGTGAGAGTGAGGATTCTACGATTCGTAATGTTGGATACAGTAAGTCCCTTCTTCTTCCGACCGTCTATAATGGACCCGATTATTATCGAATCCTGAAGTTCAGTGCCAAGGATGGTTTCGAGGCACCGGATTCTATGACGTTCTACTATGACTTGTCAAGAAGGCCTACAAACGTTGATTTCTCCAATAATCTGGCAGTGAATACATTCCCGTTTACTGAAAAAATTATGAAGTTTGCCAATGGCGACACGCTTCCCAATAATTTGTATTACTCTGTGCTGGAAGGCGAATTTACCATGGTGAATACGACACCTTTGGCCTTTGTGGATACCCTTGTAGAAGTTGTAGGCTCCATCGTTCGCATCAAGGCATCTACAACAGAATTCGCTGCTGGTCGTGATGCGGAGTTGCTGATTACCTTCATGGATAATCTTGGTAATTTAATCGATACTACTAGAAAACTTGTACATGAAACTCCTTATGTCTTGGATACAACATACTTTGTACAGCCGGGTAGTTATGTTGTTCTTGGCTTGATGAGTGACGCACTGGATTCTACGGCGTCCTTTGCGGCTATAGCCAACGTGGCTGCCGACATTCCTGTTGCGAAGGATGTTTGGCAGATGGTCTCCTTGAATCCTGTGGATATGAGTGCTGTGGGTAAGGATGACGACCAGGTTTTCTACCGCTGGGATGATGAAGCCGAAGTGGGCGAGTTCTGGCATTATCTGCGATTCCTGCCTGGCGATGATGTTGAAAGCGCCGGTGGCTACTGGTACAGTTCTCTGGAAGGCCGTCCTTTGAAGTTTAGTGATTCCTACAAGGACAGCGTCTATGACATTGAATGGAACTTGGTGAACGGCTATAGTGGTTGGAACATGGTGGGTAATCCCCATAACTGGAACGTGAAGGTGCCGGATGACCTGGAAATTGTTATGTGGGACCCTGCAACAGGCGATTACGCCCCCAATCGCGGCTACCTTAAACCTTTCGAGGCGGCATGGGTCCGTGTAGAAAAGAATCGCAAGGTCTCTGTGAATGGTGATCCTTACTTTGTGCCGGATTCTCTGGCCGATGCTGCTGCCGCCAAGAAACGCGCCCTGGTAAAGACCAAGAATGCAGAAAATTGGACGATCCGCGCAATTCTTGCGGACAATAAGGGCAAGATGGACTCCTGGAATATCTTGGGTATGGGCGATGCCCAGGAGGGCTTTGAACCGCCTGCCGGTATGGGCGACATCGTATCTTTCGCAGTGAAGGATGGCAAAAAGTACTTGGCAAAGTCTGTGAAGGCTGCTCCCGCTTCCTCTGCGGATAGTGCCGCCCTGGAATGGGATGTGCTGCTCAGCGCCTCCTCCGACCGAAAGGGCAAACTTTACTTTGAAGGCTTGGAAGGAATCGAGTCCTACGGTTACCACTTGTACGTGACTGTGGACGGTCGCACCTCGGAACTGACTGCCGGCGATACCCTGGCCGTGGCCCTTAAGGCCGCAAGTACCACCGCGAAGGTGCGCGTCACCAAGGAAAAACTGTACTTCAGGACTGCGGTGGAGAGCCTCCGTATGGTTCAGGCGGGTAACAAGCTGAATGTGGGCTTTACCGCTACCGAAAACCTGGACGGCGCCCGTATGGTGGTGGACATCCTGGATATGGATGGCAAGGTGGTGTCGACTTACTCGGCTAGGGCCGCTTCCGGCTCCAATGCCGTAAGTCTGGATGCGCCGAAGTCTGGCCTCTATATGCTCCGCGTTCGTGTGGCTAGCCAGCAGGCCGCCGGCAAGATCCTGGTAAAATAAGCCGAAAAACGCTATTTTTGAACGAAAATCGCAAAAGGGCCTTCCTTCGGGAGGCCTTTTTCTTTTATAACTAATTCTTATCTATCAATAATCAAAAGTGATGAATTGTTGAATTTCACATAATTTCGGGCTATTTATTGTTAATTGTTATCATTCCTTAATTGTGAATTATCAATTGCAAATAAAAACATTGCCATAGGTACCCATTTATTCTAAATTTGGCGGCACTATGACAAAGGCTAAATTCATCAAATTCGTTATCGCATCGATTCTCGCAATCGTTGCTCTCTTCTTGCCGTACGAATCCCTCGGTTTCGATGCTGCAAGTCCCATGGGCGTCCTGAACCCGCTGGAAATCCGCGTCATTGGCGTATTCGTCATGGCTGCTCTTTTCTGGATTCTCCAACCGTTCCCGATCTGGTCCACCTCCATGCTGGTGATCGTTCTCATGATCATCACCATGTCTGATTCCTCCCTGTCTGTGTTCCGTGTTGATGGCGTTACCATGATTAGCCACAAGTCTGTGATGGCTACCTTCGCTAACCCCATCATCATGCTGTTCCTGGGCGGTTTCTTCCTGGCTGCTGCAGCTACCAAGTACAAGCTGGACTTGAACCTGGCTCGCGTGCTCCTGAAGCCCTTCGGCAAGAACCCGAAGTTTGTGCTTCTTGGCCTCATGCTCATCACCGCTGTGTTCTCCATGTTCATGAGCAACACCGCTACCGCTGCTATGATGCTCGCTATCTTGGCTCCGGTTCTGAAGCTGTTTGACGAAAACGACCGCGGTAAGGCTGCATTCGCTCTCGCTATTCCTCTCGGCGCAAACATTGGTGGTATGGGTACCCCGATCGGTACTCCTCCTAACGCTATCGCTCTTGGCGCCC
>JAKSID010000056.1 GCA_024399035.1 Fibrobacter sp.
TACATCGAATACAAGGACGAATACGGTATCGGCCGTAAGTACTTGGGTCAGTAATAGTTAGCGCAGGTAATGCGCGAACCTGGTACATTTAAAAAGCCTCGGTGAAGACCGGGGCTTTTTGTTTTCCGAGGTTCTCTGTCATTGCGAGCCCGTAGGGCGTGGCAATCGAAGCTAGCTCTACTGAATGTTCCGGAGCTGTCTATTTCCGAGGCTCTCTGTCATTGCGAGCCCGTAGGGCGTGGCAATCGAAGCTAGCTCTACTGAATGTTCCGGAGCTGTCTATTTCCGAGGCTCTCTGTCATTGCGAGCCCGTAGGGCGTGGCAATCGAAGCTAGCTCTACTGAATGTTCCGGAGCTGTCTATTTCCGAGGCTCCCTGATTCTTGACAAAGCCCACAGCAATACGCAGGCAGCGACAGGGACAATAACGTTCCAGGGCCCGTGGTAACGGATACTGCCGGGAGCTGCGAACCAGAAGTAGATGAGCACAATGTGGGCCGTGTACACGTCTAGGCTGTGCCTACCAATGAGGTTTGTAACCTTGAAATCCAGGGCGGCGGGCCAGGTGCGGATAATCCATGCGATGCACATCATAAAACAGAAGAAGTTCGCAAAACGCAGCGGCCCCACGTGGACCTTATTCGTCCAGAAGTCACCGGGCAGCTGGAGCGGAATGAACTGATGGGACCAGAGGAAACAGAAGGCGAGGACGACCAAAACGGCGGGCGTGAGCTTTTTGACCACGCGGACTGCACAGCCTTCGGAGCTCTGCGGGTTTGCGTCGTACTGAGCCTTGGCGCGCTTCCACCAGGCGGCAACCGCGGCCCCGGTAAAGTAGATGAACTGCCATGCAAAGGGATCGAAGTCCCCGTGTGCAATCCAGCTGGGGAAGATGCTGTTCACTGCATCGCGCAGCCCGAGCTGTGCTCCTATCCATACGGCTAGCGACGGCACCCACAATAGAAAAACCTGGGTCTTGTTCTTGGCCTTGACGAACAGCGGGAACAGCACGGACCCGAGAACCAGGAACACCACATAAAGGGGCAACACGTCCAACCACTCCGGCGTATTGATTAGCAATGCTGACCATAGGATGCTTTGCACTGGATGCTGGAATATGCACTTGAAGTTGCCCGCCAGTGTGGGCAGGAACCACGCCGCAATAATGCAAAGGCAAATCAGCGTAATGCAGTGGTATTTCCAAATGCGGAGGGCACGACTACGCATCCAGGATTGGCTCGGGTCCTTGGCCTGCTTGCTGGTTGCTGCCAGCATCCCTACGAATCCGGATAAGAAAAAAAAGCCTTCGGCCGCACTAAAGAAGCCGAAGCACTGATATAAGTAATAAGAGATCGGTCTTCCGAAATGATCCAAGGTCATCTGCAAAAGCAAGAGACCTCGGATTGAATCTAAAGCACGGATTCTCACGTTCTTGAGAATTAGAAGCTAGCCTTGACGCTCATACCCATGGCCAGGCGCTTGTCGGCGAAGGGACCGTTGTCGGCATCGCTGAAGTTGTAGCCTGCCCAGAAGACTGCTTCGGTCTTGAGGGTGGGGTAGAGGTAGAAGTTAGCACCGAGGAAGTGATAGCTGTCTTCGTTGATATCAACGTCGTGGTTGTGGAATTCGTAGGAAACGCCCAGAGTGAACTTCTTATGAAGGTTGAAGCTGGGTTCCACTGCGATCATCAGCTGGTCGTCGGTAAGGAGCTGCGGTTCTGCTTCGTAGTTGCTATTGGTGATAGCGTAGAAGAATGTTGCAGACATGTTAAAGAAATCGTAGTTGAAACTGGGTTCCAGCAAGAAGGAATGGGTACCCTTATTCTTGTACGGATGGAGACCCCAGACTGCGTACACGCCGAAGTTCATCAGGTCAATGCTCTTGGAGTAGTCTACTTCGGTACCCAGCACGTAGGTGTAGGGGCGGCTGATGTTCTTACCGAACACCCAGTCAACGCTAGGAGTAAGGATCAAGTGTTCGTTCGGACGGTTGATCAGGGGCAGGGAGTAGGTTGCGAAAGCGGCCACAGTGTGGTCGTTGTTTTCAGAAGCGCCCAAGTAAGCCTTACCGGTACCGTACTTTTCGTTACCGAATTCGGCACCGAAACCGCGGAGGGACTGTTCACGAACGATAACGGCATACTTAGCCGGGTCACGCCAGAAATAGTGGTTGAATGCACCTGCGCTGTAGGTCATGTCGCCGAAGATAAGGCTAACTTCGTGGCTTACGTCCCAACGGAGCTGCGCACCGTCAAAGTCAAAACCGGTAAAGCGCTGTTCACCATCGCCCATGGCTGCGGAATGTGCAAAGCCGTGACGGATGTCGGAGTCTTCCAAGTTGCCGTCGCCAGAACGGTAGTTGCTATGACTGTTGGCGTTCACAACTACAGAAACGTTTTCGTCCAGGTTAGCCTTGACGGAAAGATCGATGTCCTGGTTTGCTGCATTCTTCGGATCGAAATCCTTGTCGAAATAGCTGCCGTAGTCCAGGTTGACGTCACCGTGGATTTCGATGTCGGCGGCGGAGGCGAGGCCCGCAGCACTCAGGATTGCCAGAGGCAAAATCATTTTGCGCATACAATTATTCCAGTAGAATTAAAATTTACAGCAAAAAGATAGAAATATCAGAATTGAAAACCCAATGAACCTGCGACTTTGTGCCTGAAATAATCCCTTGACCCTTTAGTTTTGTAAATTTGCCATATACTTATAAGGTGGATTATGCGTTTTTTTAAATCCCTGATTTTTATGCTTGCCCTGGGTGTGACCCTGTCCTTTGCAGTGTCGGCTAACGAGGCCATGGAAAAGTCAAAGGCCTGGTTCAAGTCCAGCAAGGCCTGGAGCCTCAACTTTAAGGTTCAGGTTTTTTATGCGGACTCTCCGGACATTACCTCCCAGCAAGGTAGCTTGACGGTTGCCGAGGGCGACAAGTTTAAGCTGGACTTGGCCGGAATCCAGTTCTATAGCGATGGCGAAAGCTTGTGGCAGTACAATGTGGAACAGAAACAGGTGCTGATCAAGGCGGTTGAAGATTTGTCCAGTTCGCTCCATCCTTCGGAACTCCTTTTCAAGTATCTGAACTGTAAGGCAACCTCCATCGGTTCTGCTACATTCAATAACCAAAAGCTTTGGGTGCTTAAGCTGGATCCTTCCAAGTATGCGGGCCAGTTTGACCAGATGGATGTATGGCTCAGCCAAAAGGATTTCTCCCCGGTACGCCTTTATACGGTGGACCCCGCTGGCAACAGTTCCTGGTATAACATTATTGACCTGAAGGTCGTAAAGAATGTTTCTGATAAGGATTTCAAGTTCAAGAGCATTCCGGGCGTCGATGAAATCGACATGCGATAGTTCTAGGGTCACGGTGTATTAATGATTTTTGATATGACTTTAAAAAACACTTTGAAAGCGCTGCTGGGCTCCGCCTTGCTGGCTTCTTCCTTTGCCGCAGAAACCTTGTTCAGTAACGACGTTCGAAACGTTAACGAAACAGGCTCTGTGGGAACTTTGTGGGCTTTTTCCCGCGGGCAACTTTATAGCGGTGTTACCAAGCTGACTTTGGACGTGGCTGACTCCGGAAAAGTGACTGTTTCTGAGACCAAGTCCGGTTCCTTGTCCGATGAAATTACTGCTGTTCACGATGGCTACTACTACCGCACGTCTGACCTTGCTGAGCGCCGTAGGGTCCCTTCTGTTTATGCTGGCACCATGGGCTATGTGCTGCCCATGTACGAAATGGATGACGATGGTTCTTTCGAAGTGCCCCGCGGTATTGTTTCGGTTAATGGCGAAGATGATCTTGTGGAAAGGCCTTTGGAGGCTCCGAAAGCCTATGCAGATACTTCGGCTATGGTTTATGCAGTGAGCGGAATTGCCTATGACTCCGCTTACAATAAACTTTGGATTGCCCGTGGCGCCGCAGGTCTTGGATTGTACGAGGCTTTCAAAAGCTCGCCCAAGAATGTCAATTTTGCACTGGATGTAGATAAGTCTACTTTGGATACGGCAAAGTCTACGTTCAAGTGGGATTCCAAAATCAATCCCGCAATCTATGGCGTTGCAATGAATCCGAAGACCAGTGAACTTTGGATGGCCACATCCCAGGGCATGTGGATTCGCGATATGTCTGGCAACGTAAAGAAGGGTTCCTCTGTGCTTGGGACCGATTCCCGCGTGACCGGCGTGTGGATTGGCGGCGACCCGTTGCAGATTGTTGCTGAAACTTTTGAAAAAAGCAAGGATGGTTCTTCGAAGGGCGCCTTGTGGCATAAGCTCGTCAGCGACTCCGATTTCTCCAAGGTAAATTTCTTGGATACCGCTGGCAAAACCCAAAAGAAAAACGTCTATGACGACGGCGACTACACCGTAAGCAATGTTGCCTTTATTGGCGAGAATGCTTTTGTGGGCGTGACCGCTGTGGGCGGCGATGTCAGCGGTTACTTCAAGCTGAATTCTAAGGGTGTTCGCGCAAGGGATATGGATGACAATGGCAAGAATATTTGGCTTTACGGTTTTGAAACTGGAGCCACCGACCGCGATGCCATTATCACCTCCATTTGTTCTTTCCCCTTGACCAAGAATATTCGTGGTCTTGCCATTGCTACGGCGGGTAACGGAATTTCTGTTTCCGCAGATTCCGGTAGAACTTGGAACCCTATTTTGAACCGCGCCAAGCTGGGTAATGACTTGGGCTCTGTCCGTATGGTTCCCTCTGTGATTGTCGCAGGTGGCCAGGCTCTTGTTTCGTATAAAGTAAGCAAGGCTTCCAAGATTACTATTGATGTTTACAGCTACGATATGAAGCATGTAAAGACCATTGTGAAAGATGCGCCTCGCGATGCCGATGCATCTCGCAGTACCGATGCCCGCGTAGATTTCTGGGACGGCTACGACAAGCATAAGAGAGCCTGTACTATGGGCATCTACTACGTGCGCGTCAAGGATAATCACGGCCACGTGGGCTGGGGCAAGGTCATGACTGTGGGAGGTAGCAAGTAATGAAAAAGATTATTGTTGCCCTCATTGCGATAATGTGCTCCATTCCGTCATTTGCATGGGATCAGAAAAAGGCTACCCTTAGCAGTTTTGACGGTTTTGTTGAACGTATGGGCGCGGGCTCTAGGGAACTGGGCCGCGGTAATACAGGTACGGCGGATACGGCTACCATGCCTGCCGCCTATTGGAACCCGGCTATTCTCGGTTTCCGCGAAAACCTGAATCTTTCCATTAGCGGTGAACGCCGTCAGTTGGACCGAATGGGTGGCTCCCTGGGTATTGAAAACAAGGTGGGTAACCGCATGGGCGTTGGCTTTGCCATGCTTTATCGTGGCGACTTGGCCTTTGACGTGATTGATGATGATGACCAGACTTTGGGCACCGCCACTCCTTACTTTACCATGATGTACCTGGGCTTTGCCTATCGCGCCACTCGTCGAGATGCATTCGGCGTTTCTCTTTCCATGAGTTACGACAATCTGGATGTTTCTGAATACTTTGAAACAGAAAAACTGGTGGATGACTACCGCAGCCCCGTGACTGTCAATCTGGGTTGGCTTCGTCAGTGGAACGAAAAGTGGTCTACTTCTGTAGTGATCCGCAACTTGAGCTTTAGCAAGAATCTTTCTGCTCGCTGGACAAAGAATACTAGCACCAACAATTCTGTGGCAAGTACCGAAGGCGTTCGCCCCAAGATTTTGCAGGTGGGCCTGGGTTACCGTTCCAAGGTGATGGGCAAGCCTGTTTACGCCTGGATGGAAGCCATTGATTACCAGGTGGCTGATACTTTGCTGGCCTTTGACCCGGATCGTCATCTTTGGACGGGCCGCGTGGGCTTTGAATGCGAAATCATTCCCGATGGAACGTTACGCCTGGGTATGGATGACTTGGACTGGACCCTTGGTGCGGGCTACAAGTTCCATTTACGCATAGGTAAAAAGACGTACCCGCTGGATGTGAACTACGCTATTATTTACGAAAGCGATGCAGGCCTCTGGACTCCTGTAAGCATCAGTATTCGCGGAAGTATTCTTTGATTCTTGATATTTCCATAAATGGCGTTCGCAGTTTAAACGGGTTCGAACAGAAGTTCGGGCCCGGGATTACTGTGGTGTACGGACCGAATGGTTGCGGCAAGACGACGCTGCTGGAATGTATCCATTTGCTGGGACAGGGATTTTCTTTTAGGGCGAAGGACCTGAAGGAACTGATCGCGTGGAAGGCGGATGAGTTGATTGTCCGCGGGAACTTCGAGGATACGGACGGCCTGCAGGCTGGACGGGCCCGGAAGCGTGCCATTCGAATACATCGTCGCGGCTGCGAGGTGAAGGAAAACGGCGAAAGCTTGAAGTCGCCTGCGGGATTGTTCGGCGGTTGCCCTGCGGTAATTATGCAGCCCTCGGACATTGAACTTTTACGTGGCGCCCCCGAAGTTCGCCGACATTGGCTTGATGAAATCCTTTGCTATCGTTCTGCCACAAACACTGCGATTTTACGCCGCTACAAGCGCGTGCTGCAACAGCGTAACCAGTGGCTTAAGCAGTACAAGAAAAGCGGTGGCATGGCAGACGCTGCTGTTGGTGGCGAAGAGTTGTTTCGCATTTTAACAGAACAGCTTATTGACTTGGGCGCAAAACTGTGGGCTGCCCGCTTGCAGTTGGCTGATGAAGTTTCGCCTATTATTACGGGTTATTACCGTATGCTTTCTGGCGGGGTAGATGAAATTACCTGCGCCTATAAGAGCTCCATTTTAAAGGAGTTGGACGCTTTGGATGGTGCCGATTTCCTAGGGAATGATGAACTGGACGAATTAGACGGTAACACTGGCTCGTCGGGCGTTGTAGGCGAAAGCGGTGTTAGTGATGATGTTGTTGACGAGGCGGCCCTTCGTGATGCCTTTGCACGCAAACTCTCTGGCTTGGAGCATGTGGAACGCATTCAGGGTATGACCATGGCTGGCCCTCACCGAGATGATTTGGCTCTTTGTATTGGCGGGTACGAGATGCGTTCCGTAGGCAGTCAGGGGCAGTGCCGTTCCGCGGCTCTCGCCATGCGCTTCGCCGCAGTGGACGTGGCCTCCCGCTACTTAAGCAAGCCTATTCTGCTGCTGGACGATATCTTTGCGGAACTGGACGTAAATCGCCGCAACGCGGTGGCGACCCTCATTCGCGAAAAGCAGTGCCAGGTGGTGATTGCTACGCCTCAAAAAGAAGATCTGCCCTTTACCGCCGACGCAGAAGTAAAATTGCAATAAAGGGGTAGGGGCCCCTGCCCCATAAAAAAATCCGCGGCTTTGTGGGCCACGGATTTTTAAGCTTTGCTCGGTTTTATCCGGAGATTACTTTTTGAGAAGGTCGCGGATTTCGGTGAGGAGCTTTTCTTCTGCGGACGGTTCAGGAGGAGCCGGCGGTGCAGGAGGTTCAGCAGGCTTTTCTTCAGCCTTCTTCATGTTCTGGAGAGCGCCCAGGAACTTCTTCATAACGAAGAAGACGACGAGAGCTACGATGAGGAAGTCAACGATGCCGCCGATGAATGCACCGTACGGAATAGCGACGCCAGCTTCGGTAGTGTAGGAGAGGGCCTTGAGACCTTCGCCTGCGTCCTTTGCGCCACCCATGGCGATGAGAGCGGTAACGCAGGGCATCACGATGTCGTTGACGAAAGAGGTTACGATTTTACCGAATGCACCACCGATGATAACACCGATTGCCATGTCGACGATATTGCCCTTGAATGCGAATGCCTTGAATTCTTCAAGAAGGCCTGTTGCTTTTCCTTTGATACCCATGTTGGGCTCCTTTTGTTGAGTTTTGGCTTAAAAATACATTAAACCTTGGGGTTTGCAAGTGGTATTTCTAAATTGTGTGCGCTATGTCATGGTTGATACTTGCTCTTGCTTCTGCCTTTTTCCTGGGTTGTTATGATCTGGCGAAGAAAAAATCCGTTCAGGATAACGCCGTACGCCCGGTTTTGTTCCTTTGCAGCGCTTTTTACGCACTTTTGATGCTTCCGATCCTTCTGACGGGACATTGTGAAAATTTACCTTTACAAAGTCATTTGTACTTGGCCGGCAAGGCTCTGATTGTGGGCGGAAGCTGGATCCTTACATACAACGCGTTGGCCCATCTGCCCCTTTCCATTGCCACTACCATTCGAGCCCTGGCCCCGGTCTTTACCATTTTCATTGCGGTGACATTTATGGGAGAACGTCCCTTTGCCTTGCAGTGGACCGGTGTGGCCATTTGTATTTGTTCCTACGTGGCTTTGAGCATGGCTGGCCGAAAGGAAATGGGGCATTTCTTTAGTAATGGTTGGGTGATTTGCATGCTGCTGGGTACGGTTTTGGCGGCTTGCAGCGGCGTTTATGACAAATTCATCTTGCAGCGCATGGATTTTGAACCTTTGACGGTTCAGGTGTGGTTCAGTATCTACATGGCGTTGCTGCAGTTTATTATTGCGGCTGTGACTTGGTATCCTAAGCGTAAGACCACAACGCCTTTCCAGTTCCGCTGGAGTTTTGTGCTGGTGGCGGTACTTTTGCTGGTGGCGGACCGCTGCTATTTCTTGGCGGTGAGCGACCCTGATGCTTTGATTTCCTTGATTACGGTTTTCCGCCGTTCCAGCGTGTTGATTGGTTTTGTTGCAGGCCTTTTGATTTTCAAGGAAAAGAAAAGTGCCCTCAAGTGGGCAGCTTTGTTTGGAATTATTACCGGCCTCTGTCTTATCGCCCTGGGAAAAGGTTAATTCGGTTCTAGAATGATTGGTATTACAGGTCAAATCGGCGCAGGCAAGTCCTTTGTGGGCCAGATCCTTAGGGATCGGGGTTTTAAGGTGCTTGATGCGGACGCGGCGGTGCATGAACTGTACCGCAGTAATGCTGATTTGCGTAAGGCCGTTGCTGCGGAATTCGGGGCGGAAGCTTTGTGTGCCGACGGGGTGAACCGCAAGTTCTTTGCAGACCTAATCTTTAAGGACGAATCCGCACGCAAACGCCTGGAGAATCTGGTTTATCCTGCATTGACGGAATACATCGTCTTGCAGAATCCGGATTACGTGGAGGCGGCCCTTTTCGAAAACGTTCCCGAGGTAGTGAAACTGATGGACGAGTTCTGGGTCGTTACCGCACCGGAACAAGTCCGCTTGACTCGTCTGGTTCAACAACGCCACCTTTCAGCGGAAGACGCTCAACGCCGCATCGCTCTCCAGCGGGCAAAGGACGATCCCGCCGCCTGGCGCACCCTGCTTGCCGACAAGCCCATACGCTTCATCGCCAACGACGGCGAAACTCCGCTCAACATTTAAAAAATGCAGTGCCCGAGGGCACTGCACTTTGGGTGTTCTTGGAAGTATAAAGGTTTTTTGCTTTAGCAAATCTGCCTTAGCGAACCTGTTTACCCTTCAGGTTGAAGTATCTCTTGACGCCGTTACGATCCTTCAGTTCTACCTGGACTGCCTGGCCGCGAACCACGAGACGCTGGCCTTCTTGGAACTGTGCTCTTCTCAGGTTGCTGCTTGCGAAGGGAATGGAGGCGATTTCGTAACGAGCTAAGGGCTTTTCGGTAACGTCGTAGGTTTTGCCGGTAGCTGCGATTGCCTGAATGCTGCCCACCAGGTAAGCGAAGGGGGCGTTCCAGTTGATAGCCACTTCGTTGGTGGCGTAGCTGCAGGAGTTGTCGTAGTAGGATTTTGCAACGGCATTCTCGTTGGTGTATTTCTTAGCGCAATCGGTTGCACTTGCGTTGGGGCCGCCAGCAACCATGCCTGGAACCGGAGCAACAACAGTGTCGGCCTGGCTCGGGCGGTGATGAGGATTCATAGTGGGGTTTACGCCGAATCCGGTAAGGTAAGATACATCCAAAGGGTTTCGACCAAGAATGTAGTCTAGAATACTTGTGGCTGCGTTGAGATACTTTTCTTCTTGGCTCAAAATGTAGGCGTGAATCAAGACCATGCCTTTGTTGGCTGCAATACCATTGGAACCCCAGTAGAAATCACTTCTGATCAGCGGAAGTCCGTAGCCGCTCTTATCCATGCTCTTGACGTAATCGTCTGCCATAGAGAAAATTACAGTCTTTGCTGAATCAACCATGTCCTTTTCGAACAAATCGGGATTCGTTGCGATGGTGTACAAGCCGAGCATGTAAGTGTTTTGCCAGTTCTGAACGCCCTTCATTTTCAAAGTGATAGCCCACTTCTTGGAAGCTTCCAGGAGATGTTTTTCTCCGGAAACGCGATACATTTCGATAAGGCTCCAAAGGCGTGCCGGCCATTCTGCGGCGCCGGTGTAAGAACCTGTAGTAACTCCGCTAGGTTGTTCGTAGTATGTGAGTTCGTTAGCAACGCCCCAACGATAGGCTGCTTCTGCGGCTTCGATGCACTTTTTAGAAAATTCTTCATCGTAGGGCTGATAGATTTCGGAAGCCAAAGCCATAACAGCTGCAAAGTACCAGGTTGCTTCTTGGGCCTTGCCAATGGCGTAGCGCTGTGCGGTAGCCTTTTCGGGCATTACAGTGCCTGCGAATTTCAAGGTAGTGAGCTTGTGGAATACACCGCCGTCGGTGTCCTGCATGGTAAGCATCCAATCCAGGTTCCACTTGATTTCGTCAAGAATATCGGGAATTTCGTTTTCGCTTTCAGGAATATTCAAGTTAAGATCCTTAAAGTATTCCTTGTTCTGCTGATAAAGCTGCAAAAGGGTGTAGACAGTGATACCAGAGTTGACAACGTACTTGCCATAGTCACCTGCGTCATACCAACCTTTGGAACCATTGAAGGTTGCTGCAGTGTCGGTAATGCCGGTAGATGCATGATACTTGACTGCGGTATCCGGGTGGCCTGCTGCGCGAGCATACTTGCCTGCAAATTCTTCGGTAAGTTCTGTGGATGAACGTTGGAAATAGAAGAACTTCAATGCGCCCTTGGTCACGTCTTCCAAAGCATTGTCAGCAATATTAATGGGATGACCGATGGAGTCGTCGCCAACGAAAGCCTGATAGGTTCCGGCGGTCTTCAGCTCGGTAAAGTCAACCAAAGAAGCTGCGGTATCGCCTGCCGGTTCCCAAGGGATAGTTTCAGGAGCTGTGACAGTCAAGACAGTGTTGCCTTCGGCATCCTTAAACACAACGTCCTTTCCGGCGGCATCGATAACGGCCATTTGCTTCTGACCATTGGTCAAGAAGCCGACTTGGTTCTGGAATGCAGTTGCCGCAAAGAGAGCGGGAGCTGCTACGGCGGAAAGGGTCAATGCTTTTGCGATGGTTTTAGAGAACTTCATATACACACCTTTTTTTGTTTTCTTTAAATCTAGACCAAATATTTCAAGGTAGCTATGGTGCCCGGGGTAGAAAGTGTTTTCACTTGAAAACAAAAGTGGATTTGTTTACAAGTGTGTCCTTTTATTGTATTCGTCATGAATACTTGTTTTTATATTTCTTGCTAAGGAAACTTAATAGAGGTTCTTATGGAACAGACTGTTGTTGAATCTTGGATTTTCGCCCATGGTACTTTCTGGGCACTGGTACCACCCATTGTGGCTATTGTTCTTGCCTTGATTACCAAGGAAGTTTATTCTTCTCTTTTCCTTGGTGTTGTCATGGGAGGCTTATTCATTAGCCAGGGAAGTTTCCCTGCCTTTTTGGATGCAGTGTTCAAGGACGGCATGATCAAGCAGGTGACCGATGCGGGCAACGTTGGCATTCTGTTCTTCCTTGTGATTCTTGGGACCATGGTGGCCTTGATGAACAAGGCTGGCGGTTCTGCGGCGTTCGGCAACTGGGCCAAGAAACATATTAAGACAAAAGTGGGCGCTCAGATTGCTACAGTGTGCCTGGGCATTTTGATTTTCGTAGATGACTATTTTAACTGCCTCACCGTAGGTAGCGTGATGCGTCCGGTTACTGACAAGTTCAAGGTCAGTCACGAAAAGTTGGCTTACTTGATTGACTCTACAGCGGCTCCTATTTGCATTATCGCACCTATCAGTTCCTGGGCTGCCGCGGTCACTGGCTTTGTTGATGGCGAAGACGGCCTTGGGCTTTTCGTAAAGGCCATTCCCTTCAATTTCTATGCTCTGTTTACCTTGGTCGCCATGTTCGCCTTGATTCTCTTGAATGTGGAATTTGGCCCCATGCGTCGTTACGAGGATGCGGAAAAAGTTCTGGACGCCCAGATGAAGGAAGTGCGCAAGCCCGAAGGAAGGGGCGGCGTTATCGACCTTGTGTTCCCCATTATCTGTCTTATCGTTTTCTGCGTTATTGGCATGATTTACACTGGCGGTTTCTTTGCTACGGGTGACGCTCATGTGGGCTTTGTTCAGGCTTTCGCCGATTGTAACGCCTCTGTAGGTCTTGTGCTGGGTAGCTTTGCCGCCTTCCTGATTACTGTGCTTTGGTACATTTGCCGTAAGGTTCTTAGCTTTAACAAGTGCCTGGAATGCCTGCCCGAAGGTTTCAAGGCCATGGTGCCCGCCATCTTGATTCTCGTGATGGCCTGGAGCTTGAAGGGCTCTACCGACGCTCTTGGCGCCAAGGAATTTGTGGCAGGAATCGTTTCCAATAGTGCCGCAGGCTTTATGAACTTTATGCCGGCACTGATTTTCTTGATTGCCATTTTCCTGGCTTTTGCAACGGGTACTTCTTGGGGTACTTTCGGTATCTTGATTCCTATTGTGGTGGCAGCTTTTGGTGGTGTAGATTACGAACTGATGGTGATTTCAATTTCTGCATGCATGGCCGGCGCCGTTTGCGGTGACCATATTTCACCTATTTCCGACACAACCATTATGGCAAGCGCTGGCGCCCAGTGTAATCATGTGAACCACGTGAATACCCAGTTGCCTTACGCATTGTGTGTGGCGGGAATCAGCTTTATTTCCTTCATTGTGGCCGGTGTAACCCGCAGCGCCTTGATTTCTTTGGCTCTGGGTGTTATCCTGATTGTGGGCGGCCTTTTCATTATGAAGAAAAAGAAGGTGTATTTTAATCCTTTGAAGAAAAATTAATCTGGGCCAGCACAACGGCAACGCCCATAATAACGCAGCCTAAGGCTTCTTGAGTGGTGAGGCGTTCTCCAAGAACAGCCCAACCGGCGAGAACTGCGAAAACAGATTCAAGGCTCATCAGTAGCGAAGCTACGGTGGGCCTTATCTTATTTTGGGCCACAATCTGTAAGGTAAATGCTACACCGCTGGAAAGTACGGCGGCGTACAGCAATGGAATCCAAGCATTAACGTGGGAGTAAATTTCCACAGCATTGGTCAGCCCTGCAATTGAAAACTTCATGTCAATAAAGACCATGGGGAAGGCACTCATGACGCAGGCCACCAGGCACTGGATGGCGGAAAGTCGAACGTTGTCCACTTCGGTTCCGTACTTGTCGATAATTAGAATCTGGGTGGCGAAGGACAAAGCGCAAAGAAGCAGTACACCGTCGGAAAGCTGGATGGAAAAACCTTCCTTGATGCAGAGCAAGTAAAGGCCTACAAGAGTCAAACCGACGCAAATCCAGTTCTTGGAAGTGATCTTCTTTCCAATCAGAACGCTTAGAATCGGGACCAGCACAATATAGCAGGTGGTCAAGAATCCGGACTTGCCTGCGGACGTTCCCAGGAAAAGTCCTGCTTGCTGGAAGTTGGTGCCGAACGCCAGGGCGATACCGCAAAGAATCCCGGCCTTCCATAACTTCTTTGTGTCGGCAGGAGTCTTCGGCTTACGCGGGCTCTTGCCTGCAAAATCCAATATTCGAGCTAGGCCGAAAAGCAAAAATGTGGCTACGAAATTGCGGACGCAGGTGAAAACGAATGGCCCTGCGCTGTTGCCCTCTGCCTGGGCCACGAAGGTGGTGCCCCAGATAAAAGCCGCTAAAACGAGCAAGAAACTATAGCCTAAATTTGCCATGGCCCATATATAGAAAAAGGGCTGCATCCTCGCAAAAAAATGATGAAAAAGACCGTTTTTTGAACGGGGTTGCATTTTTCTGTTGAGAAAACAGAGAAAATTACAACACCAAAGTTGATAAGCCTCACATTACAACACTTATTTGCGTTTATCTTCTTACAAAATGAACTTGTTTGTGACGTTCTTTGTATTTTCTCTTGCGTAAAACAAGAAAAGGCAGGTTCCTATGAAATCGCGTAACATGCTTATCGTAAAACAAACTCTGGTCTTTATGGCAATCGCAATTGCCCTGGGGCTTATCTACGGTTAGTTTATTAAACAACTGAGAGAGAAAAGTCGACGCTGTCTTCGGATGGCGTCGATTTTTTTTTGAGGTACGAGGGTCGCTTTTTTGTGAAGTTATGTTATACGCAAAAAGGCAGGCTCTTTCGAGTCTGCCTCTTTAATGTTTGTCGCAATGTCATCCCGGGCTTGGTCCGGGATCACCTTTTTTAGCGAACGACCTTGCGGTCGTCTTCGACCATTTCCTTTTCACCAACGATGATCTTGTACGGAACCTTCTGGAGTTCGCACTGACGGAACTTGTTGCCAAGCTTTTGACGCCTCGTCCACAGAGTAGATAACTCAACTACGCCACTAAAGTGACAAGTTCCGTATAGGCGTCCGCGGCTGCGCTTGCCACTCACCTCCCAGAACCAAGCCTCGCTCCGCGAGTCTTGTCCCCAAGGGGTCACTATCCCTAACGCAAAACATCTTCATGCTTAAATTGATTCTTTTGAAAAAATTATATTTTCAGCGGAAATGAAAAATTGTATATCGATAAAATTAGCGTTGATCATAACAGTCTTGGCCGCTTTTTGTCATGCCAGCGACGCATCTAATCGTTTTTTCAGGCTCGGTACTAGCATTGGCCTTTCCTACGATTTTTTGATCGGTAAAGAGGGAAATCTGATGGATTCCAAGGATTTCAATGGACCAGGTTTTCTGCTCGCAGTCAACACCATCTTTAATTTTCAGGATTTGCCGGCACTTCGCACAGGGCTAACATACAATGTTCGCTTACTCAAGAACGATGTTGGGTTCACAGACGAACGCCTTGACCGCGATACCTATGTAAAATACGAAACGGTCAGTTTAGGAATCCCCGTTCTTGCTCATTTCCAAACTCAAAGTCCATTTTACTTTGATGCAGGATTAACCTTCGCGTTCATCATAGACGCAAAGGAGGCTCATTATTGGACCAAAGGCAGCGCCTATGGCTTCGGAACAAAGTGGGATGGCGCGGGTCTTTCCTTTTGCGACATACAACTCACTGCAGGAACAGGAATCATACTCGGCAACCGCTTCGAATTGGGTTTGCAAACGTTATTCGGTTTAACAACTGTCTTGGATGCAAGCGAAATAAACGAGCGATATGATGACATCAGCGTGCATCTATTGTCATTTAGCGTATCACTCGGCTACTATTTCATCTAGCGAAACCAGGAAAAAATTGTTTTGGCTTGACAAAACTGTCTTCTCGCTTTTGGGATTGAGCCATCTTTTTCTGAGCTTCTTCATCGGTGTCATAGGACCAGACTGAAGACAATCCGCAAATACTGCGGTTGCCCCGGTGGTTGCTTTCATGGGCAAAAGCTAGACCTGCAAGCAAAAGGATTACGGAAACAGGAAGCGACAGACATTTCATAAACGACTTTTTTATCAAATCATTTAAATTTCGTTGTCATGTCAAGTGTATCGCCACGGCCATATTCATCGCGATACACCAACTTCCAAGAAATAGTCGTATCGCGAAAAGACTTTGACGTATTGTTGTATAGAACATATTGTATTTGTTTGGGTTCATTAGGCAAACTATAATAGAAGCAGGCCCCCCGATCATAAGCAATACGCGTTTCAGCTTTTGAAATCCCGCATTTCTCGGTTCCCGTGGAGTCTCGGTATGCAAGCAAGCCAATAATTTGGCTGTAATCCGAGCGGTATGTTCCAAGCCTGTACTCATCTGTTTTCAACAAGGTTAAACTGTCGGGAAGCCCTACCGCTTCAAGAAAATAATTCGACGAATAACTAACCAGCAACCTGCAAGTTTCCCCTGACAATTCCGAGAAAAGACTCTTTACGGAATCGCGATTGAATTCTGAAATTTTGGCATAGGGTATGTAGTCCATTCGCGCATTCGGCCCAAAATTCAAATCCGCAACAGTCGTATCATATAAAGTATCTTTTTGCAAACAAGGAATTTCAACTTTATTAGAATCATAACAAATCTCTATATAGGACGTATGAAAAATGTAGCAATCCACATTTGTCACTTGCGTACACGAGAAAGTCGAATCACCGACATGGCAATTAGACGCGTTCCACACAGAAGTATCCCCCTGTGGCCCAAGGATGCGATACATTTGAACATGCTTTAACACATAATCGTCACCTTCTTCGACACTCGTTGCATCTGCACTACTAGATCCCGCCGAACATGCCGCCAGAACAGCAACCATACATAGCAGAAATAGGGTTTTATCAAAAGGACTTTTCATCAAAATAGCCTCCGAAGATCCACTCTCAGAAATATACCTAATTTGGCGGCGGCATGAAGGAACCTCACAAAATCACGTTTATTGCTGTTGGACTTTTTATGAAACACATTTGTATCATATTTTAAATTCAGATGAAAAATTTGTAAAAAAACGCCGTTTTTATCACGTATT
>JAKSID010000057.1 GCA_024399035.1 Fibrobacter sp.
GTTACGAAAAAGGTGACCTTGTGGCGCTGACAGTGAAATAAAAAAGACCGCTTTGAAGCGGCCTTTTTTTGGGGTGCTCGGCGGTTCCGAATTAGAAACCCTTGATCACCAGCAGGCTGGAAATGCCGATGGCGAACCACAGCACAACGCCCTGGATAAAGGGCTTGGGACCGCACTTCTGGAGTGCTGCCTTAGAAAGGCCCGTACCAATCAAGAACAAAGTAACTGCGAAGCCACGCTTAGCAATCAATACGATGGTCTTGCCCACAGATTCGGGAACGCCCAGTGCCGGGAACAGGTAAGTGTTAATGACCATGGCGATGGCGAACAGGAAAATGAACCAGGGAACCACATTCAGCTTGCCCTTGCCAGCGTTCTTGCGGAAGAACACCATGGTAATGAGAGCCAAGGGGAGAATCCAGAGAGCTCGGGTGCATTTGACCATGGCGGCCACCTGGAGGGATTCGTCGCTGTAGGCTGCGGCAGCGCCCACCACGGAACTGGTGTCGTGGATGGCGATAGCGGCCCATTCACCGAACTGCTGGTTGTCCAGGCCGAAGAAATGACCGAGAGGCGGGAAAATCAAGAGAGCAAGGGCGTTCAGCACGAAGATGGTGCCCAGGGACATGCTCATCTGCTTGTCGTCGGCGTCCACAACGGGAGCTACAGCTGCGATAGCGGAGCCACCGCAAATTGCAGTACCGCTGCTGACCAGGTAAGAAGTCTTGGTGTCCACCTTGAGGATCTTGCCTACCAAAAAGCCCAGCACCATGACGCTCACCACGGAGACGATGGTGAAGAGCATGCCATCCTTACCGCTGGCGAGAGCTGCCTGCAAGTTCATGCCGAAGCCCAGGCCTACCACGCAACCCTGGAGCAAGTACTTCTGGGTTTTCTTGGCGAACTTGGGGAATGCGGGGCCGCCGAATGCGAAGGCGTAGACGATACCTGCCATCAATGCCATCCAGGAATCAACGCAGGGGACGCAGGCTGCAATCATCAGGACTACGAAGGCGATTTTTGCGATTTTTTCTTTCATTGTTTTCTTCTTTTTTTTGACGCGAGGCTGTTTAGCCTTGAGGTTGCGTCGGTTCACTAATGGGCAACACCTTCGTCTTTCTCATGAAGGCCAGGGTTTCCTTTTCGCCTTTCTTTGCCAGCATATTCAGTAAAAACAAAAGCTTGCGGTAAGTGTCTTCCGTCATTTTCTGGGAGGCGGTACTCTGGGTCAGATATAAGAGAGGGCTTGACTGGTTGTACTCCTTGCCGCCGTAAGTCTTGGATGCTGCAACGCGGTCGCAGAACATTTCCTTGATGTAGCGGTCTGGCATAGGCATGGGCACGATCTTCTTCGTTTCCATTTCGTAGTCATACCAGAATTCAAAATGATGCTTGTTTCTGCCCTTGTGGTGCATCCAGGCCAGGCTGTAGCCAATGTCCCTGCGTTCACCGTTGTTTGGGGATTCCTTGCCCGTGTAGTACTTGGCGCCGGGAATGAACTCCGTGAGGCTGTACTTGGATAAATCGTGGAAAAGACCCTGGAAACCGATGCCAGCCTTGAAGCAGAGGCGAATCACTTCGTGCCTGTGCTTACTGATGGTGATAAAATGTCGGACCGGATGAAACATGATGCAAATATAGTTATTTCTTATAACTAACAAAAAAACAAGGCCGCGCCTTCACTGGTGCGACCCTTTTGTATTTATATGGGATGTCGAAAGCCGACTATAAAGCCTTGATTTCCTCGGGGGTGAGGCCAGTGCAACGTGCGACTTTTTCTATCGAATCCCCTTCGGCAAGGAGTGCTTTGGCAACTTTCTTGTTTGCTTCTTTTCGGGCTTTCTTTTCGCGAATGTTGAGTTCCTGTTCCAGGGTCATGTAAGCCTTCTTTGCAATCGGGTCCAATCGGTACTTTTCCACGAGCTCGTGGATACGTTTCATTTTCTCGGATTCGTGTTTCTGCGTGGAGAAATACTCCATGTATTCGCGGGTAGCGCTGTCCTTGATATCAGCGTACTTGTTAAATATATAGAAATTTTTGTAGCAGAGGTCGCCCAGTAAAATGTTCGGGCTGGTTTCCTCGCGGTTCTGGAACCTGTAAATCGATAGGCCCTTGCCGAAGATGTCGTCCGGGCAAATGAAGAGGATGTACTGTTCTTGCAGTTCTTCGTAGTTTGCACCCTTGGCCATGGCATCCAAATCGCACATGCTCTGGTAATAGCGGGCGCGCTTGGGCAGTTCGCCTGTATCTACCATTTGCATCTCGATGTCGAAATATCGTTCTGTATGGTAATTTGCTTTCGATTCGGGGTAGTCCGGCGTGTCTGTGAGTTCCTCGCGTACGAGCACATCGAAACGTACGCTCTTGTGGAACGGGTCCTCCTGCGTGGTGGCCTCGGGGATTACAGAAATCTTATCAATTGTGATTTTTAGGATGTCCTGCAGAAAGTCCTTGGCCACATCCTTGTTACTGAACACCTTCGCAAACATAAAGTTGCTGGTGATGTCGAGTTGTTCGTACGGCTTGATTTCGTATTCTGGCATTATTCCTCCGTGTTTTGCGCATTTCGCGCGTTCTTCTTATTAACACGCAGGAAACTGAAAATTGGGAACGCTTTTTGCGGAAAAATTTTGTTAACGGGAATCCGTTCGTAACGAAAAGTTCCTATGATTGGAGAGGTATGAACTACTTCGGCGAACTATTTTAACACTGTGATATCTTTTGGGAAGTCAAACAACATCATTGTTGCCCATCGGTGGTCCCACGCTAGACGATTGATCAAATGTTGCTGTTACAAATGAGGTAATTGCCGGTTAAATGAAAATGTAATCCCACTGTAAGCTTGCAAATTTAGTAAGTAGGCTATGGTGGACTATGGCTTGATTCAATAAAAGGTTGAATGGTAACTGGGCCGTGCCTTCATGGGTGCGGATATTTGCTGAATCTTTTTATATATTTCAAAATATGAACACTTCCATTGACTTCATTGGTGATATTCACGGGCACTGCGAATGCTTGAAATCCTTGCTGAAAAAGCTTGGGTACGAGGAATCGGCAGGTGCTTTCCGCTATCCGGGCAATGAACGTATGGTTGTTTTCCTGGGCGATTACGTGGATCGCGGCCCCAATGTGCGAACCACGTTGAATCTGGTGCGGGCTATGCGTGATGCGGGCTCTGCCATCGCCCTGATGGGGAATCATGAATTTAATATGCTCAGTTTCTGGCAGAAGAACGGAACTGGGGGCCGCTACTTGGAAAAGATTGGACCTGGCTACCTGAGGGAGCATACCTTCAACAAGGTGGCGGTTCATTCCAAGACGGTGAGCGATTTTGTTGGTCGCAAGGACGAATTCAAGGAAATGAAGGAGTTTGCAAAGACGCTGCCCTTCTACTTGGAGACGGATTTGTTCCGGGCCCAGCATGCAAGTTTCCACCCCCGTGCGCTGGAACTGTTGAAGGCCGCCGGTGTGACTTGCTTTGCCGACGGAAACTTTGACGAACTGATTGTGCGAGCCAATGACGAAGACAACCAGTTTGGGGATTCGCTGTTCTGGCCCATCGATATGTTGCTGAAAGGCCCCGAGATGGAATTGCCCAACCATCAGTTCTTCTTTGACGGGGAGAACGTGAAGCGCTTTAGGACCCGTTTGCGCTGGTGGGTGGACCCTGCCAAGGCAAGCCTGCAGGAGCTGAGTTTCCAGCCTGGGGTGACCATGCCCGAGGGGTGCGATGTTTCGCCGGAGATTCGCGAACGTTCCTTCTATGGGGAAAACGAACGGCCCGTATTCTTTGGACATTATTGGCTGACGGGAGAACCCCGCCTGATTCGTCACAACGTTTGCTGCCTCGACTTTAGTATTGCGGGGCACCTTGGTAACGGGCGGTTGGCCTGTTATCGTTTCGACGGGGAACAACAGCTGGACGAGTCTAAGTTCGTTTGGGTCGGACGTTAGTGTTTAGGAATTTTCTCAAAAAATTTGCATCTTTAAAAGTGACCTGCGTTTTGCTGGTGGCCTTCCTATTGCTGACGTTCTGGGGAACGCTGGGGCAGGCTGCTGCTGGCAACGAGGGTGCTGCTCTTGCTGCGGACCGTTTTTTCGGAAGCTATTTCCTGTGGGTTCTTGGGGTGGTGCCGCTGCCCGCCTTTAAGTCGTTGGCGGTTGTGGGGGCTCTGCACTTGATTGCCTCCATGATGTACCGAATGCCCAAGGTCTGCGGCGTGAAGGGCGGATGGCGCAACCTGGGCCTTTACGGAATGCATATAGCTTTGCTTATTCTTCTGGTGGGCAGCCTTGTGGGTTCTGAATTCCGCCAGGAGTATAACGGCTTTCGCGCGGTTTCGGGCGCAAGCGAACTTTCCCAAGCCCAAGGTGCGGTGCCTCTCAAGCCCGTTACTTATTACACCGTGGACGACAGTCTGAATACTTCCGCCGTGAACGTGGGGGAGGGCTATCCCTATTTCGTGTTCTACAAGGGTCAGGTGGATATGTTCGGCGTGAAGGTGGATCTTTATACGGCTACCTACGATCCCTTCAAGTTCGTGCCCTATGTGTTTTCTGTGCTGTTCTTATTGAGTTTGATTTTCCACTATGTGGTTCGAGTGCGATCAACACGCGGTGTGGCTACGCAAACATCAGGTTTGCCGATAGCGCCGTTGGCCTTATTGCTTGTGACAACGGGACTGTTTTGCTCGCCTTCTGTTTACGCATATGAATTGACCGAAGAGGAAATAGAATATGAAAGAAATAGGCCCTCCCAGGATCTGATTCTTGTGGGAGAAACCTATCGCCCTTATGATTCTTTTGCCCGTGGTGTTCTGGATGATTTTTCTGGTCGGGTGACTTATAAATGCCTACCTGCAGACGCTTGTAAGGGAAAAATGCCTGCCTGGAAAGTGGTGGACGAAATAAGGCTTAATTATAACTATGTGAATGATCGTCGTTTGTTCAAGGTGCTCCGAGCCGATGTACAACATGCCCTGAACATTCCAGAAAGCGATCGCTACGTCAGTTACAACCAGCTAAAAAAATATCGTAATGAACTTGAGGTTTATACAAGTCGAAAGGATGATCATCCTGCTACTTTGGAAATGCAACGTTTGCTGAAAAATGTCCAGTTGTATGAAACGATTCAGCAGAATGCTTTCCCCATGCGGGTTGACGAACTTTACGAAACCAAAGCTAGTACAGAAGTCTTCTACAATAACGCCAATTTCGCCCTTATCGCCTTTATCCTGGCGTTCTTGGGCTGCATTCTGGCTGCGATCAATTCCATTTTTAAAAAGCGAACGTTGGACGTTGCGGCGAATTCCATGGCGGCTGCGACTGCGGCAACACTGACTATTGCCTTTATCCTTCGTTTCTACATTGCGGCCCGTCCGCCTCTTTCTAGTTTGTACGAAATTGTGCTGCTGGTGGCCTTGCTTTTGGAAGCCTTTGAATTCGGCGCTTTCCTGTTTTGTCGCAAGCGCACGTTCTCTCTGATGATTCCTGTAACCTTGATGGCTGCGGTTCTGCTGTTCTTTGCCAAGTTCATCTTGGAGCCGGGTGATTTGTTCCAGCCCATTCCCGCTGTGTTGAATTCCGGTGTGTTCCTCACGCTTCATGTTTTCACCATTGCCCTTGGCTTTGCGGGAATGATTCTTTCTGGCGTGGTGGCTCACGTGGCTCTTTTCCGCCCCACAGAGGCTCGCAATAAATTGCTGTTCGGCACCTTGGTTTTTGGCGCAGGTTTCTCCATTTTGGGAACCTTGCTTGGTGGCGTATGGGCGGATTACGCCTGGGGCCGTTTCTGGGGCTTTGACCCGAAGGAATGTGGTGCACTTTTTGTTTGCCTTTGGGCAATGCTTACCTTGCACCTTCGTGGTGGCCGCCTGGTGAATGAACGAACCTTTGCCTTGATGAATTGCTTTAACGTAATTATCACGTTCCTTTGCTGGTTCGGCGTGAACCTTTTGGGCGTTGGCTTGCACAGTTATGGCTTCCAGACCGGCACAGTCATGTGGCTCGGTGGCTTTGTTATCCTTGATTCCGCAATCATCGCCTTGATTGCCAAATTCTGTCCATCTTTGAATCGCTGAATTTTCTAAATTGTATCCCATGTTACAATGGGACACTTTGCTTTCTGCGACGCGTTACGGACACCCGGCCGATCCGGACCCGAACCGCTCTGATTTTCATCGCGATTACGACCGTATTGTTTTTTCTACCGCTTTCCGCCGCCTTGGCCGCAAGACCCAGGTTCATCCGTTTTCTGTGAACGACCATGTTCATAGCCGCCTGACTCACAGCTTGGAAGTCAGTAGTGTTGGCCGAAGCCTCGCCATTACGGTTTATCATCTGATTAAGCAGCACCTGCCCAAGTATGTGAACGAATACCAGTTCGGTACCATCGTTCAGTCTGCTTGCTTGGCTCACGATATTGGTAACCCGCCCTTTGGCCATGCTGGCGAAGCCGCCATTCGCGAATGGTTCCGCAAGAACCGTAATTCTCCGGCATTACGCGATTTGCGTCCCGAAGAAATTGCTGACTTCGAAAATTTTGACGGTAATGCCCAGGGGCACCGAATCCTGAGTAAGTTGGAATATCATTTTCTTGATGGTGGCATGCGTTTGACTTACGCGACCATCGGAGCCATGATCAAGTATCCGCAGCTTGCCAAGTTCGGTACGCCCACCAGCCTCTTCTCTACGGAAGCTGACCTTTACAGAATGACCGCCTACACTTTGGGTATTCCTGAACTGGAAACCGGCAAGTGGGTGCGTCATCCCTTGGTTTACCTGATGGAAGCTGCCGACGATATTTGCTACAGCATTTTGGATGTGGAAGACGCCATCGAATTGGGCATTCTTTCCTTCGGTGATGTGCGTGGCATGTTCAGCTACTTGTGCGGTCCCGAAGTAGATATTGACCGCGAGTATCAGGAAAACGGACAGAACTTCCGCGACTTCCTCAGCAGTATTCGTGGTCTCGCAATCCAGAACCTCATTGACGATGTTGCAGTGACTTTCGTGAATCATTACGACGAAATCATGGCAGGCGCTCCCATCAAGCATCTTGTGGATTTGTCCCGTTCAGAAGTGATGGAAGGTATCCGCATTGCAAAGCGCCTCGGCGTAGAACGTATCTATCCCGACCGCCGCAAGACAGAACTTGAAGTGGGTAGCTACACCACCCTGAGTACGGTGCTGGACGCTTTCATCAACGGCGTTTACGACTTCCGTTTGAACGGCAAGAATTCTTACCGCGCCGATCGCATTGTCCGCTTGATTGGCCAGGCAAAAATCGGCCAGAGCGTTACCGCCGCCGAAGCCTACCATCAGGTGCTTGACTTTGTCAGTGGCATGACCGACAACTACGCAACTTACCTGGCCCGCCAAATTGGCGGCCTTGCCATGGGTTACTAACGGAGTTGCAGGGTTTCGAAAATGATCTGGCTGTTTGATTACGATCTTACGTTGTACGGTGCCGATGAACATTGTGTCATCGACTCTTTGGACGAACGTATTTCTTTGACAGTCCAGAACGCAACCGGCGTAGATACAGAAACTGCCCACAAGATTCGCAAGGATTACTTGGTCCGTTTCGGTACAACTTTGGCTGGCCTCCAGGCTATGCACGGCGTGCAGCCCGACGACTTCTTTGATTTTATTCATCAGCCGGAATTTTTGACCTATCCCAAACCTTCGCCCGAAAAGCGTGAAATGATTTTGGGACTGCCGGGCCATCGTTTTGTGTTTACCAATGGCCGCCGTGATTGGAGCGAAGCGGGAATGACTCACATGGGTATCCGCGACTGCTTCGAGGATGTGTTCGATCTGAAACAGATGGATTGGATCGGCAAGCCTCACGACAGTGCCTACGAAAAGTTGGAACAGTGGCTGGCTAAAAAGTTGCCTGAGCAATTCACTCAGGATGGAACGCCCGTCGATCCGTCGCAAATCGTGCTGCTGGAAGATTCCCTGCGCAATCTAGAACCTGCGCATCGCCGCGGTTGGAAAACGGTGCTGGTGAACCCTGCTCCCGAAAAGCCAGATTGGGTGGATTACTATGTGCCAAGCCTGATGCACCTGACAACTATTTTACCAGAACTCATAACTCATAATTCATAACTCGTATGCTCGATCTTCTTTCCATGAGTTTTATGCAGAACGCCTTGGTGGCCGCCGTGTTGGTTGCTATCGCTTGCGGCGTGATGGGAACTTTTGTGGTGGTGAACCGTTTGACTTCGTTGTCGGGCGGTGTTGCCCACGCCTCTTTCGGTGGCGTTGGCTTGGCCGCGTTCCTGGGCTTTTCGCCTATGCTTGGCTCCCTGGGTTTTGCGGTGGCCTGCGCAATGCTTATGGGCGTACTTACCTGGCGCGACCGCAAGAATTCCGACACGTTCATCGGTATTATCTGGGCGGGCGGTATGGCCTTGGGCGTAATCCTTACGGATTTGACTCCTGGCTACAGCGGCGAAATGATGAGTTTCCTTTTCGGTAGTTTGCTTACGGTACCCACTGAACTTTTGTGGTGGATGGGCGGCTTGCTTGTGTTGATTCTTGCCTCTGTCATTGTGAATTACAAGAAGTTCCTGGCCATTTCCTTTGATCCTGAATTTGCCCGAGTGCAGGGCATGCCGGTACTCGCCTACTATATGTTTTTGATTGCCCTGATTGCCTTGACGGTGGTGATTGCTGTGCAGGCCGTTGGTATGATTCTTGTGATTGCGCTTTTGACCATTCCCGGCTACATTGCTGAGAACTACGCCAAGAATTTGACCCAGATGATTTTTATTTCCGTTGGAGTTTCCTTGGTTCTTGTGTTGGCCGGACTTTTGTTGGCCTGTCAGTTGAACTTTGTGGTGGGTCCCACTATTATCGCTTGCGGAGTTCTCCTCTACCTGGCAAACTTTGCCGTAAAGAAAATCCGTCGCGCTTAAATTTTCGAAGGTTTTTATGAAGAAGTTTAATCTGTTCCTTTTGGCCCTGGTCGCCCAGTTTGCGTTGATTCTGTCCTCTGCATTTGCCATGCCCGAGCCTGCAATCCGTAACAGCTTTAACAACATGACCGTGACCACCGAGTATTCCGAACTCATGCAGGAGAAGAATGCCCGTAACGACTCCTTGCTGCCGGCCCTGGATGGCGATAAGGCCTTTGAAGAAGTGCTGCGTTTGAATCCTAATTTCTGGAGCCTTGGCGGCGTCATGAAAAAGGACGAATCCTTGGTGACCAAGCTGAATGCCAAGATCATTTTTGTGGACGGTATCCGCGAAGAACCGTTCTGCGACCTGGACAAGAAGGGAAGTTCCGCTGGCGAATGGAATGTGCGAATCGGCGTAGACTTCGTTTCTGCCGCATCCAACACAGTGCATATCCACGTGCAGCAGTGCCTGGACTACATTCGCGACCAGATGGGCTTTGCTGTAAAGAAAGGCGACAAGGTGGTGTACATTCCGCCCAAGAAGGTGCTGGATAAAATCGCCGAAAGTGAAATTCCCGACGCTATCGACGTGGACTTGCAGCAGACCTTGCTTAAGGCTCATGAAGACGTAAACCTGACTGGCAAATGTCCCAAGAACATCGAGGCCTACATCATTTTGATGGACGTGTACAACCAGGTGAAGGACCTTAAGATGGACTACGTGGTGATCAACGACCAGCTGAACAAGCAACGCAACGGCGGCAACCGAGTTCAGTCATGCGCCTTTAGTCGCGAATGGAATCAAAAATACCAGGAAAGCGCCAGCTTCGAGTGCGATATCGACCATGACGAATGTATGTACCGCCAGGAGAATGATGGCAACTCCCGCTGGGCTATCAACTACGAAGCGAACCGATTCGAGTACGTCAACAAGAAGTTCCTGTTCTTTAATCTGAACCCCAAGAGCATTCACAAGGGCGGCACCATGCTGGACCTCCGCCTAATCCGCCTTTCCTCTTCCCTTTATCTGGAAGCCTACCTTGACATGAAGGGCGAGCCGGTGACCTTGGGCCTGGTGATTGTGCCTGGCGACAAGACCATTGACGATTACGACGACGGCAGTGACGAAGACGAAGGTGTAATGCTGGAATAGCCATTAATTTGTCATTGCGAGCCGAAGGCGAAGCAATCGAAGCATTACCTAGTTGAATTTTCAAAAGTTTTTATATAAATTTCATAAAGAAGAAAGTTTTAAGGAGAAATTCATGAATCGTTTTATCAAGGCTTCTCTGCTGGCAGCTATGGTTGCCGCTCCCGTTATGGCCGACGAAGTTTTCGGCGGCATTGGCGTTACCATTTATCAGCTGCGCAACGGTGTTAAGGTTGCCGAAGTTATTCCTGGTACTCCCGCTGCAGATTCCAAGCTCCAGGCTGGCGACGTAATTATCGCCGTAGACGGCCAGAGCCTGGTTGGCCAGGACATCGAAACCTCCAAGGACATGCTCCGCGGCCAGGTGAACAAGCCTCTCGAAATTACCTTTGTTAGCGGCGCTGATACTTTGACCAGCGTTATCCGTCGTGCTCAGCTTACCGTCAAGGATCTTGAAGGTGACAAGGTTGAAGCATGGTACGGTGACAAGGCTCAGTTCGAAGCTGCAGAACTGGAAACCTACGCAACTGCAACCGAAAATGACAAGCAGTTGGTGGCTGTGCTCCAGCGCGGCACCCTCCTCAAGAAGGACGGCTCCGTTGCCGCTAAGGACCTTAACGGCGTTTACGTAGAACGTGCCGAAGAATTTGCTCCCAAGCCTGTTGCACAGGGCGTTGCCAAGGTTGGCTCCGCAAGCCTCAAGGGCATTACCCGCAAGTCCGTGGGTGTTAACCTCACCGCCGCAGGTACCGCAGTTGTCACCATCATGAATGCTGATGGCGAACAGGTTGCCAGCGTCCGTCTGGACAATGGTCAGCCCGGCTTCAACACTGTGAGCTGGAATGGCGAAAACGTTCCCGCAGGCCGCTACATGGTGACCATCGAACACAACGGCTCCGTCAGCGGCAAGAACGCTATCCTCAAGTAGTTCGCTTTTGTCATCCCGGGCTTGCCCCGGGATCTCCTGTATAATCAACTCGGCCCCACAAAGGTCGGGTTGTTTTTTTTGACAAATACGCGCTGACTACGTTGCAGACGTTGCCGCCCTGCTATATCACTGAGGTCATCTTTGACGACTGTCTTATGCGACACCGCAACCCCGAGGACGTTGAAAAACGCAGCATCCTTGTGTCGGAACGAGACCTCAAGAAGATGCGGCAGGTTGTGTACTGGCGGGTTCGCAAAACCCTTGGCCTTAAGGATGTGTCCTGTGAACAGTACGAGAAGACGGATATCTACATGTACCGCAACGAATTCAAGCAGGAGGGCTTTGAACGATTGTGCGAGTTCATCAAGAACGCAGACCCCGATGGCATCGGCATTTCAATCCGCCTCCACATTGACAACGCCAACGGCGACCAGCTTGAAAAGACCCTGCTGGACTTGGCGATGATTGAAGCAAGCATGCCTGCGGCACTCGCTATCGCAACGGTCGAACCCACTCGTGGGTTCTTCATCCCATCCAAAGCTAAAAAACAAAAGACACACCCCAAAGGTGTGTCTTTTTTGTTTTTCATACTCGAGGCGGGATTCTGCTGCGCAGCCGTTGCTCATGCTCGACCATAGGCAAGCAAGCTTGCCTGCGGCACTCGCTATCGCAACGGTCGAACCCACTCGTGGGTTCTTCATCCCATCCAAAGCTAAAAAACAAAAGACACACCCCAAAGGTGTGTCTTTTTTGTTTTTCATACTCGAGGCGGGATTCGAACCCACGACCCTCTGCTTAGAAGGCAGATGCTCTATCCAACTGAGCTACTCGAGCCCTTCTCCCTTTCGGGCGGTTTCGCATATATAGTAATTTTCGCCATTCTTTTCAACTGAACGACTGGGTACGGTTAGGTTGAAAAAAGCCACCCGATTGGGCGGCTTTTCAAATTCAAAACCATTCGAATTACTTCTTAAACATCTTGTTCAGGTTTGCCCTGAGGTGGTTCAAGTTGGCCTCGTTCAAGGTTTCGTAACGGTAGAAGGTTCCGTCGGGGTTCACCAGGTAAACTACGGGGATATAGCCGGTGCCGTAGGAACTGCCGAACTTGCCTTCGGAGTCCTGGAACACGGGAATAGAAACGTGGAACTGGTCGATGAACAGGCGGATGTCGTTCTTCTTGATGCCGTTGCCCAGACCGATGGCGATGCCGGTAAGGCCTGCGGGTTCATATTCCTTCATCATGTCCTGGATGCCAGAGATGTGGCGCTGGCAGTGGGGGCACTTGGGGCTGAAAAAGTAGATGAGCAGCGGGCGCTTGCCAAAGTGGCTGAACAAAATGCCCGGGTCGCTAATGCCGGTGAGAGGCTTGGAAAAATCCATCTTCATGGGCTGATTGGTGCTAACGTCCTTCATCAATTGGACGTCTGCCATCTGGGGCTCTGGTGCGAGCTGGGCAAAAGACATTCCTGCGACTAAAGATACAATGCTCAATAACTTTGCTGCAATACGCATAGGGCGATAAAACTCCTGTAAGTACGTGGTTAAAATACGAAAAAAAATGGCTATTGTGGGCTAAAACCGACAAAAAATGAAAAAAAAGCCTTTCGGTTTGACAAATTTCACGTTTTTACCGATAACGTAAGCGAGGTTTAAATGAATATTGTCGAAAACTCACTTGTTTTGGCCGGTGTCGATGGCGGCTCCAGGGATGTAACGATTGTTGTTGGCGAAAGTAACCGAAGGGTCGCCGACGCTTTCCATGGAAAATCTTTCAAAGAGGTGGACAAGGCCTTTGGCGGCATGCCGCCTTTTACGCCCTTCGTCAAAAAGATCTACGGCTTTAAGCGCCTGGTAAATCAGTTCCCCTTGTCTGTGCTTGCCCGTGACTGGGGCGGCTTTTTGAACGGTGAGCCGGTGGTGCTGCCAGAGAACGAACTAGTGTTCCGTTCCTTCGGGGAGACTATTCCCAACAGGGAAATGGGCGAGTACATGATGAACGCGTTCTTGCGCAAGGACAGCGCCTACCTTAAGTTCGGCAAACTGGACGACAACATCGATGTACATGCCGAGGTGGTGGAGGGATCCCAAAGGCTTACCTACTTTAGGAAGCAGAAAATTGACCCTAACGGTAAGGTGATGATGCGCTGCAAGTTTGCCCTAAGAATCCAGCTGAAGCGTGCGCTGCCCGAAGTGAATGTGGGTTTTCTTGACACTATGCCTTGGACCGATGTTGGCTCTGGCGGCTTTTACTCCATGATTAAGGCGGTGCTTAAGAATCACGAAAGGTATCACTACAGCAAGTCCTGTAATTACATCATCAAAAAGGCTGAATGCGAGGGCGAATCCAATGGACGCTTTGCTCTGGAACAGGCTTACAACGGTGGCGAAAACTTTTTCAAGTACTTGAACTACTGGCTTGTGGCTAACTCGAATCACCCGTACGCAAAGGCCTTGGAAGAACACCGCGACTTGAGTACCCGAGGCAATTTGTTCGCCTGGTCTGCGTCGGGAAAGGGCTCATTTTGGAACAGCATGGTTTACATCTACAACGAGGAGAAGGTGCCTCGATTGATTGACTTGGAGAACGGCCTTGCCTTTGTGCAGAATATTACTGCTAGCAGGGCTCGTGAGTTGGCTAGTGAATTCGGTTCTAATGTTTACCGCCGGTTCTATGGGGTTTCTATCAATCTGCGCGTGAACAAGAGTGACCTTTTCGGTGAAGAGTTCAATGAGGCTAGGAAAGCCGCTGTCGAAGCCTTGAATATGATGATCAGTATCTATCGCGAAGCTTCGTTCTATATCAAGGAAAAACTGCCTGCGGATTGGGAGGCCTTTACCGAGGGCCACAAGATTCTTACGGGTGACGGAACCGAAATCCCGGACTTGGACAAGTGCGGTGCAATGATGGTGGCCCAGGCCATTAGCGTGGACCCCCAGATGTTCCTTGATGGTAAGGGTTCCTTTGCCGCCTTTGCCCACCATCGAATGGTTGGCGAATTCTATAACGGCTAGGATTACAGGCTCAGCTCGGTGGTGAGGGAGTAGTGGGGCTCGCCCTTACGTACTCCGTTTAGCGGCACGCTGATATTCACCTTGTTGATGAGTCGGCTGATAGACTTTGTCTGTGCAAAGCGGATGCCTGCGCCCAGCACATAGACCAGGTCCTTGCGGTTGATATCCTTGATGTCCCAGGCGGTTTCGCCTACGGAGCCGAATACTGCAAATACGGGCCTGAGGGTCGCAATTTCGAAGTTGGGGAAATAGCGCTGTTCCAGAACGCCATAGACGCGGGCCTGTCCGGTATAGAAGCCGGGGTCGAATCCTGCGAAGGCATCGCTGCCGCCTAGGGAAAGCTGCCTGCCAAGCTTGGCGTTGTCGTAGAAGTCCACCAATCCCTTGAGAGCCGTTGACCATTTTTCGGTGGGGTGGAAAATGTATTCGCCCTGGACTCTGCCGTAGAAATCCTTCTTTTCGCCATGGTCAAGATAGTAGTGGCTTTCGGACTTCAGAATAAGATGGTGCATGTTGCGGCCTAGGTAGAGGTTTGCCCAGAGGTCGATACGGATGTCGTCGTTGTCGGCGCCAAGCTGTTCGATGTTCTTGGAGACCTGAGCCTTGAGGGAGTAGCCTTTTTCTACGTCTTCGGTCCACTTGACGTTGTGGAGGTTCTTTTCCTTGACATAGTAGAGGTTAGAAATCATCATGTAGAAGCCCAGGCGGGAGTCTAGCTTTTGGGGTACCCAGTCGTTCCAGGCGCTTGCGGAGTCGATGGCGTAGGCTTGGTTATTTGCGTTGAATACGTAACGTACAACGCTGTCGCTGTTGGCTTCTTGGCGGTGATAATCGTAGGTTGCGCCCAGGTAGAGCTTGCGGAGTGTGCCGCCAAAGGATCTGCTGAATCGCAGGCTAAGGGAGTCTTCGGCGAAGTCCTTGGCTTTCATGAGGGTGACTGTTTCCTTGCCGTTGTACTTGGCCAGGGAATCCAGGCTCTTTGTGGTTTCGTAGGGGCTAGCGCCCTGGGGGAGGTCGCCGCTACCGAACATGTAGATGGTGCGCTTGTTCTTGAGGCCTTCTAAGGTGTATGCCCACTGGTTCTGGCTGCGGCTCAGGAAAGGAACCTTCATCTGCCAGCTGGCCAGGTAGCCGTCGGTATTGTAGTTGTAGCTAAGGTCTAGCTGGTTGTAGCGGAACAGAAAGTGGGGCGCGCTATAGTCTACGGACCATGTGTCGCGGAAATAATCGTGAATAAAATAGAAACCCAGCTTTTGACCCAGTCCTAAAAAGTTGCTTTCCTGGATGCCGAGGCTCCAGTTCAAGTTCTTGTAGGTCCATTCCTTGCCGCCAAAGCCGATACCTGCAGGGATAGCCAGAGTCCAGTTGTCGCTGGTCTTGACGTTTGCCACATTCATGCCGTCGATGTTTTCGACGGTGATCTTTGCGTCGGAAAGGTACTTTTGGGTGCGGAGGAATCGTTCGGATTCCTGGATAATGGTGTCGCTAACAATGTCGCCTGCGTTAAAGAGCAACAGCTTGCGGATTGTGGATTCGCGGGTTTCGATGTGGACGACGTTCAAAAGGTCGTAGGCCCACTTGTCGTACTTGGTGTGGTACTTGGAATCGTCAAATGCGTCGCCAATATCGTACTTGATGGAATCAATGACGAATGTGCCCGTCTGGGCAATGGCCAAACTGGTAAATGCAATTAATGTGGCTATAAAAAAATGTCGCATATAAAATCCTAACTCTTGGGCAATATAGAAAATTGGGTGTGGCGGGAGTAGCACGGTAGCGGTTGGCGGGATTGAAACTGCCGAAGGTTGTTTCTATATTTGGGGCGGGGCAGCGGATGGCCGCCGGCGAGAAGCAATTCAGACTGGAGGAAAGTCCGGGCACCACAGAGCAGGATACTGGATAACGTCCAGGCGCAGTAATGCGACAGAAAGTGCAACAGAAATTATACCGCCGATCGGACTCGGAGATCGCAAGATTTCTCGGTCGGTAAGGGTGAAATGGCGAGGTAAGAGCTCACCGCATTCCTGGTGACAGGGGTGGCAATGTAAACCTCATCCGGTGCAAGACCAAGCAGGAATCCGCTGGAGGCAACTCCGGCCAGGTGCGGCTCGTGCCTGTTGGATATCCGGGTAGGTCGCTTGAGGCGGCTGGTAACAGTTCGTCCAGAGAGATGGTCATCACTCCGCAAGGGGTACAAAACCCGGCTTATAACTGCCCCTATGAATTTAAAAGGTCCTCGGTCAAACGACCGGGGGCTTTTTATTGTATAAAATGAAAACCCCCAGCTATGCTGGGGTGTTCAAGTAAAGCCTTCTGG
>JAKSID010000058.1 GCA_024399035.1 Fibrobacter sp.
TGGTCTGGTCGCAGTCGGGACCGAAGTAGCCACCGTTTTCATCGAAGAAAGACGGTGCGGTGTAGATGTTATCTGCTGCGAAGGCTGCGGATGCGCCAAGCAACAGGCCGAGAGAGAGAGAAAGAGAGAGTTTGGTTTTAGTCATGGCCTTAAATTAGCCACAGGACTTTCAGATGTTTAGTGCTTTGGCAGAAAAAGGGTTGTAAGGTTTTACAACACTTAAGCACAAAATGCCTATGTAAATGGAATTTTTTTAGAAAAAACAGCAGTTTGCCTTGACAAGGTTTGCGCTTATTTCTATATATGGGTCGTTCGGTTGAAAAGCCCAACAAAACCACTGGGGTGGTAGCTCAATTTTGGTTAGAGCACCGGCCTGTCACGCCGGAGGTTGCGAGTTCAAGCCTCGTCTATCCCGCTTAAAAAGCTTCTCGAAAGAGAAGCTTTTTTTGTATCCTGATTTAAGAATAAACCTACCCTACTCTTGAATATCAAGCAAAAACAAAAAGTCCCTCAGACAAAGCTGAGGAACCGTTTAGTTTATCCTAAATACGAAAATTCGTTTTATATGTCTACGGCATTTCGTAGAAAGGCGTTTCGTCCTTGGTGCGGTATTCATGCTTTTCGTAGTAGCCGATCAGTTCGCCGTTCTCATCGCGAAGGGCGATCATGTAGCCGTCCTTCACCTGCTTCTCGTTAAAGAAGGAATGGACACGGTTGTGGGACTTGTCAGCCTTGAACCAATCCATCACCTTCTGGATCTTTTCCCTGGAATCGGGGCTGTGGCAATCCATGAGGCAACGACCAATAAGGGCGGCTCCCCCACGCTTGGCCTGGGCCACGCAGGCAAAAGGATTCATGTACACAATGGTATGGTTCAGGTCGCACACCACAATGGCGGTGTTGTCCTGATCGATGATAGATTTGAAGAAAGGATTGAGATTAGTCATTTTTCATCCGGGTCTGTAGATTTTCCACAATGGGGGCAGACATCAATATTATACAGTTTCAAATGCAGAAGCCAGTTGCAATGAGGGCAGCGAACCTTCTTGATCATCCACACAGTGGAACCCACAAGGAAACCGGCGGCCAAAGCAAGCAAAACAAAATCCGCATCAGCAATATTGTCCGACACCCCCACAGGCTTTACACCCTTGTAAAAAAGGAAAAAGCCAATAAACAAAACAATGTAGCCAATCAGGCGGTTAATTTTCGGGTTGTTCATGTCGCCTAATATAAAATAAAAAAGGCCACCCCGAAAAAAATCGGGAGTGACCTAATAAGTGGTTAGTAAACAGTGGTTAGTAAACAGTAGTTAAATTACATTCCTAACCACTAACCACCAACCACTAATCACTAAACTAGCAACCGAGCTTTGCAGCCAGGTATGCTTCCAGTTCGTCGATCTTCACCAGTTCCTGCTTCATGGAATCACGTTCACGGACGGTGACGTAGCCAAGCTTTGCCGGATCGGATTCGCCTTCGCCAACGGTGTCGAAGTCGACAGTGACGCAGAACGGAGTACCCAGTTCGTCCTGACGGCGGTAGCGCTTACCGATGGACTGAGTTTCGTCGTATTCCACGTTCCAGCGCTGGAGAAGCTGTTCGTAAAGTTCTTCAGCCTTAGCCTTGACCTGGCCCTTCTTGACGAGAGGCAGAACAGCGACCTTAACTGGAGCAACCTTCGGGTCGAAGTGGAGAACGGTACGTTCGTCGTTTTCGAGCTTCTGGACTTCGTAAGCGTCGCAGAGGAGAACGAGGAGCAAGCGTTCCACACCCAGGGACGGTTCAACAACGTACGGAACGTAACGCTTGTTGTTCACCTGGTCATTGTATTCCTGCTTGACCTTGGATTCGTTCTGGTGAGCAGTCAAGTCGAAGTTGGTACGGCTTGCGATACCCCACAGTTCGCCCCAACCGAACGGGAATTCGTACTCCACGTCGGTGGTACCGTTGGAGTAGTGGGAAAGTTCTTCCTTGGCATGTTCGCGGAGGCGGAGCTTGGATTCGTTCACGCCCAGGTCCTTGATGAGCCAGTTGAAGCAGTACTTGCGCCAGAAGTTGTACCAGTCAAGTTCGGTGCCCGGTTCGCAGAAGAATTCCAGTTCCATCTGTTCGAATTCGCGGGTACGGAAGATGAAGTTACCCGGGGTAATTTCGTTACGGAAAGACTTACCGATCTGACCCACGCCAAACGGAATGCGGGGGCGAACGTTGTCGACGATGTTCTTGAAATCAACGAAGATACCCTGAGCGGTTTCCGGACGGAGGTAAACCTTGTTACCTTCACCTTCGATAACGCCGATTTCGGTCTGGAACATGAGGTTAAATGCGCGGGGCTTGGTGAATTCGGTCTTGCCGCAGGACGGGCATTCGATCTTGTTTTCCACCATCATTTCGGCGATCTGATCGAAGTTCTTGCCGGCGCAGCAGCCGTCACCCAGCTTTTCTTCAAGCAGGTGGTCTGCACGGAAACGTTCGTGGCAAGCGAGGCAGTCTACCAGAGGGTCAGAGAAGTTACCCACGTGGCCAGAAGCCTTCCAAACGCGGGGGTTCAAGAGAATAGAACTGTCGAGGCCCAACACATCCTTGCGGCTGGTAACGAACTTCTTCCACCAGAGGTTCTTGATGTTGCGCTTCAGTTCAACACCATACGGACCGTAGTCCCAAGTGTTGGCCAGGCCATCATAAATTTCGGAGCCCGGGAAAATGAAACCGCGGCGCTTGCAGAGGGAGATGATATCTTTGAGGGCGTCTTGAACTTTCTTTGCCATTTTATATATCCTTTTTCGGCCGAACCTGAACTTTGCAGGCATATCCTTTGGCCGGACTAGGAACCTACCTGGATGATAGGCCCTGACGGGGGCAAAGATAGTAAAAAAGGGAACATTTATAGAACAGAAATTTATAGGTTCAGCAACTAAAATACTTACAATTATGACATTCGTGTAAAAAAAAGGTATCTTTGCCTCCACTACCATGAATTTCAAGACGATCATTACCCTCTGTGCCCTGCCTCTGGCTGTTTTTGCCCAGGACGCAAACACAGCGCCCAATGAAGCCGCAAAAAATGTGGCAGTTACCGAAAGCGAATTTTCCGGCAACACCTCCATCGATTCCGCTGACGCAGGCAATATTGACGCGCCTGCATCCGCTATCGTAGATTCCAAGGAATCCGAAGCAGCAGTAGCCGCAGCCGATACAGAAAATGCCGCGGACTCAACGGACAGTCAGGAAGCCGACGACGAAAAGGAAATGTCCCAGGAAGAAGCGGATGCCGAACTGGCCGCCGCCATGGGTTCCGCCATGGACAGCCTGCAGCAGGATTCCGCAAAGCTTTCCAACAAGCTGGTGCTGGACATGACCACCGCCTTTATTCCCACCGAAAGCCGCCGCATCGCTGGCCCCTACGGCATGCGTACCTACCGTATGCACCGCGGCGTTGACCTGGGCCTTTGCCACGGCGAAGACCGCACCATCGTGGCAGCCTTCTCCGGCAAGGTAAAACTGGTCCGCAACCAGGGTCGTCGCAAGGGTTACGGCAAGTATGTGATTATCGATCACGGCAACGGACTCACCACCCTTTACGCCCATCTGGCAAGTTGGAAGGTGAACATCGGCGACGAAGTCCAGGCCGGCGACACCATCGGTATCGGCGGAAACACAGGCCGTTCCTTTGGAGCCCATCTACATTTCGAAATGAAGTATAACGGCGTCTACATCGACCCCACCACCGTATTCAATTTCCAGGAAGGATCCTTCGTCAGCGCCATGGCTGTAATCGACCAAAGCCAAATTCAGGCTGTGGAAGACGAATACCAGAAGGAACTCTCCAAGCACCGTTACTACAAGGTCCGTAGCGGCGACTGCCTGGGAAAAATCGCCAAGAAGTACGGCATATCCATTACCAAGCTGAAAAAGCTGAACAACATCAAGGGAAACATGATCCGCCCCGGCCAAGTGCTAAGATGTTCTTAAGACGCGAGGCTCCAGGCGCGAGGTTCGAGGCTCGGGGGCTTGAGGTTCAAACAATCCAAAGCAATTAAAAATGACGCGGTCCGAAGACTGCGCCATTTTTTTTGTTAACAAAATCACCTGATTTCAAAAGTGCCGCCGGCGTACTGTAGAACGACGCGGTTTGTTTCGATGGATTCCACCACCACATTCCAGATTTCCTGACCAACGCTTACAACCGCAGATTCCCCGCGGAACTTGATGATGGCCACCGGATTGTCCCCAGGAAGAATCGCGTCCAGAGTGATGGAGGGCGGTTTGGGAGGCGGCGGTGCGGCAACCGTTACCGGGGCGACCGGCTCAGCGGCCTTTACCACACGGGGCCTCGGCGGAGGCGGCAACATGCTTGCAGGCAGCTTGAACGGATCGCGCAGAGAATCGGCAGGCATGTCCTGTGGGTTCAGGCGGGAAAGCAAACTCTTGAAATCAAGGCGCGTTTCAATATCCTGCGTAGACTTGCCCGAAAGTTCTTCCCACATAGACTGTTCGCCAGACTTCCGGGAATCCACCTTATCGGACATCTTGAACAAGAAAATGCCCCAGACCAGGACCGTGGTTGTCACGAGAAATACAAGGAACTTATTCATCATGACCTGCCTTGTCCACAGCCGCGCCCTTCATCAAAACTGACAAATTGACCGAAGCACTTCCAGACGTCATATTGACATTTTCCACCTTCACGCAATAGGCGCTATTTTCCAAGGTGGTCAGAAAACGGTGGAACTGCGGGAAGCTGGAATTCGCCTTGAATCTCACGGGATATTCAAGATTTTCCCCACGATTTACGACTTCGCCCGTGGAAAGATCCTGCAAGGCAACACCATTTTCCTTGGATGCATCCAAAATAAACGTCAATATCTTGGACGCCGAAACAGACACGTTGACATAGGAATCCAAGTCCGCAGAAATCTTCTTGTAGCTAGCGATAAGCGAGTCCGGGGAAACTGCGCTATTCTCAAACTGGCTGGACTCCCCTATCTCGGAACGGATGGCGACAAAAATTTCGCTGGCCTTTTTCATCTTGGGCAAAATGAAGTACCCCACCACAAAAAGCAGGACCAACACAGACAAGGCTGTAAGCAAGGAATACTTGTAACGGGCTAGAAATTCGTTCATGGAACAACCTCCGCTGACAAGTCGAACTTCACAACCGGTTTACGCTTGAACGTGGTCTTTTCCGTGGTGCGCAGGCGGACATTCACCAATTTTCTTTCGGATTCCAAAATCGAAAGGAACTTCGAGACCTCTTCAGAAGAAGCGGAATACCCCTGCAACGAAAGACTATTCCTATGAACGGACCAATGGGTAATCCAGGAATCTGCAGGAAGATCCGCGGCAATTATGGACAAGGAGGAAGAAACGCGGCTGCGGTGGCTAAGGAACTTCTCCGTCCCGGCCTTGTCCGCCTCCAGCTTTTTCCAGACACGTTCCAGTTCCTTCCGGGATTCGATATTCTTTTCGAAGGCGGCAATCTGCGTTTCTGATTTTGCGGCATACCAGGAAACACCACCCCAGAAAGCGAAAGTGACGAACAACGTCGCAAGCAGTACACCGACGCAAGCCTTGAAAACCCTGCGGAACATGGCCGCTTCGCGGATCCGCGCCATGGCGGCGCTATCAGGCAATGTGGAGAACACAGGCTGATGATCGGTCCTGAACAACCAGGCATCCTTGGACTTGTAGATTTTTTAATAGAGGGCTTCTCGCAAGCCATATTCATTAATCTGATGGTTTAAATATACTCTCTTTTCGTATTGATTGTTGAAGTTTATGCAATAAGTTTCTGCAACCGATAGGCAACTGGTGTCAAATACCCCAGACTGCTGTGCAGGCGTTTGCGATTGTAGAACAGTTCGATGTACTTGAACAGGTCCTCCCTGACCTCATCGATATCGGAATAGAATCTATGATGGACTTGTTCCTTCTTCAAGCTCGCAAAAAAACTTTCCATCGCAGCGTTATCGTACGGACAGCCAGGCGCACTCATGGACGGCACAATGCCGAGATTATCAAGCATGTTGCGATACCCTCGACTGCTGTACTGCGAGCCACGATCAGAATGGATACCACGCCACAATGACCGGCTCCTTCCAGTGGCAAAAGAAAACACCCAACCTAATTCAGGCCAGGTGTTGTAAAATACGATTGTCGCTACGGATTTTTAAGAATCAGTCCTTCAAACAGCGCAAATACGCAAAGTGCTGTGTTTTAGGTTCTCTTCTTAAATGAACCGGTTTTTCATCGTGATAAACCGCAATTGTGTAATTTTCGGATTTCGAATATTCCTCAATCATTATGAATTCCTGGAAGTCCTCAACTTCATAGCGACCCAACTGGAGTGAGAATCCGTAATCATCCGTGCCATCATAGCCATGCAGAATTTCCTTCCACTGGGTGGACAAAAGGCTCCCGATAGGTGCAGAACTGAACAAAGTTGTCCATTCACTCAAGGAAGGAACATGCCATCCATCCGGACAAATTCCTTGGAGTGGTTCAACAATAACAGGAGTATCCGATGTACTGGTCAATACGTAGTCCCAATCGCAAGACAGCTGAGTGGCAACCATCCATGAATAATGTCTTCCATATTGAGTTGCAACAGAGTCCGAGATTTTCTTATCCCAAAGATAACAATCAACCGAGGTTTCATTATCAATGTATCTAAGGTTCTCGCCCATCCAAATCTGATCGCCGATTTTTGCGGTCTTGTATTTTTCACCATCGCGTTCATCGGTAAGAATTCCGGTAACAGGATCGTAGTTCGTATACACCTTCGCAGAACTGGAGCTCTTAGCCTGTACGGCAGAAGAGCTGCTACGAACTTCATTCTGACCAGAACTTAGGGAAGAAGAAGATTCATCCACCGTTGCAGAAGACTGTTCAACTTGGCTAGAAGAACTGAGTGCACTTGTATTCTAAACAGAACTTGAAGAAGCCTCACTCAAAGAATCGTCAGAAGGCTTCGTTACATCGTTACCATTGTCGCAAGCCCACAAAGCCGTCAAAGCAAGCCCAAGTATAAACTTACACTTCATAAATTGTTCTCCTATTTAAACCTTGGGTAAATATAACATTTTTTATGGTCAATTCAAAACGCCCACCTGTTTTGTTTTTACATCTTATCAAATCAAGTTATTCTGGACTTGTTAAGTTTTTTTTAGAATTTTTTCCTCTGTTCAAATCACGGCTCAGTCCATCTGTAAAAATTAACCCGGAAGAGATTAACCACCGCTACTTGTTAATTTTTTTTCCGAACAAGAATCCGTTCGTGATTTTAAATAGCAAAAATTTCACACCAAATCCATACATGTCGCCTTTACATAAATAAAGATACTTTTCGTCTTCATTGTAAATCACCCAATTTTCTATATCATAATTTTTCTTTTGTAGTTCAGATTGCCTTATTGACTGCATTTCATTATTTTGAATTGCGTAAATTTCTGATTGTTGGGCCATCGCATAATTCAAGGAAAATGAAAATAAAAGCAAAGATGCAAAAGCGACAAACAAAAAAAACGATTTTAGCACACACTTCAACACTTTCTTTATTCGCATATCAATTCCCCATCTTTCACACCTAAATACACCAGGTGTTCCTTATCAGCAGGATTCCCGATAAACGGACCTATGTTCTCACCAAAGAAAACGTTTTGTTGAAGATTACCAGGCCTGTGAAATCCAACAACATATCCATTTGAATCGGTTACAAAAGAAGACACCCAGTTGTTTGTGATGTCCTCAAACACGAAGCTGTGTTTTTTATTAAAATTTTCATTGCACCATCGAGCCTTTTCGACAATAAACGAAATTTCTTCATTCATTTGCACTGATTTAAATTCTCCCTGTGAGGACAAATAAAAAACAACCATTCCTGCACAAAGTCCGGATAAAACAAACAACACAGTCTTTACAATTGTTTTTTTACCATCCAGTTTCTGCACCCCATCCTCCTGCCTTAGAAGAAATTAAAGAGCCATTTCGATAAGTATTCCAATTTCCATTATCTTTCAAATAATAGCCTCTTTTTGTGAACCAGCTTTTAAATCCGCCATCAACGACATTGGTTGTTGCTCCCATTACGTTAGTATTTGGCAATAGTTTGGATAATGGACTTGTAGATTTTTTAATAGAGGGCTTCTCGCAAGCCATATTCATTAATCTGATGGTTTAAATATACTCTCTTTTCGTATTGATTGTTGAAGTTTATGCAATAAGTTTCTGCAACCGATAGGCAACTGGTGTCAAATACCCCAGACCATGCTGTGTCTGGAATTTTCTTCACCCTCGCCATGAACATGTTCAGTACCGCCAACGGCTCCTTTATCAGCTACAAGAAGGCCCACGAAGTCTATTTTGAATACAACGTTAAAAAGGCCGTCGCCAACCGAATGCTAGGCGAGCACCAGGGAACCTGCGACAACCAGGGGAACTTTCATTTTATTGGAGATTCCACCAGGTTCGTTTCTGCCGACTCCCTGGACAAGGCCTTCCCCTTTCCTTCGCCTAAGTGCAAGCCTGTAGATAAAAAAAGAACCCTGGTTTATTTCCTTGGGGTTCCTGATTCAACTTCCCGAGATGTTCAGGGATATAGTTGTTATACGCAGCACTAGTCATCGTATAATTCCAGTAAAAAACTACAAATCAAATGCGCAAGAAACAAACTATAGGGGTAAAAAATGCATTTCTGTTTGTAACATACCCAACTCCTTGCAATGTTTGATACACAATAATTTGTAGAATACCAAACACCCACGAGAAAAAACTGCATCATAATTTACGGAAGCGACAATTCATACAAGCAACAGTCACATCATAATTTGTGGATGCGACAATACACTCTAGCTAAAACAACATCATAATTTGCGGGAGCCGCAATACGTGCTAGCCGTAGTCACATTATAATTTGTGAAAGCAATAGAACACGCCAGCAGAAGCTGCAACATAATTTGCGGAAGCTACAACACGTACTAGCCGAAGCCACATTATAATTCGTTGATGCAATAGTGCACACCAGCAGAAATCGCATCATAATTTGTAGAAGGGAAAAACGTTTCAAACGATCCTTAATAGGATAATCATATTGTACGTGGGCAAATAAAATTTTTCACAAAAAGTGGTTCCCATTTGGGCGTTTCCTGCGTGTTATAGTATGTAGGGCAATGAAGCCTTGCGCTATTTACGAAGGTTGATATGGACGATAATGAAAAGCTTGGCTCCGCCATGCAGATGTTGGGGCTTTCCCCCGAGATAGAGCGTTCCCGGTTTGCGGAACTTTTTGAAAAATACAGCAAGGCCACGTACCTGGACGTTCGTCTGGATCCGGGCTTTAAGCGCCTACTGAAAAACGAGGCGGCCATGGTCAGCTTCCTGAACGCCATTCTGCACAGGGAAACTGACTTTATCAAGAGTGTGGAATTCATGGACACGGACATCGAGATTCATGCCACGGACCTGTTGAACCTGCGGATGGATATTCACGCCAAGACGGAAAGCGGATTGCACATCAATGTGGAAATGCAGAAATTGTCCCTGACGCTTTTTAACGAGCGCGCCATCCTTCAAGAAAGTGCGTTTCTCTGCGTTGAAAAGAAGCGTCTGGATGCAAAAATCAAGGAAAAGCATCCGTCTGATAGTCCTTACGACATAGCGGAGCGGGAAAAGCGCCGCTACGAAATCCCCCATGTATACTCCGTCTGGATTTGTGACTTCAATGTAAACGACGTGGGTGAATATTACGACAGTTGGCATATCTACAGCGATAAAGCGGTAAAACGTAGCAACGCATCAGCAACACCCTTGCCAGTGACCGAAAAAGTAAAGTATATTGTAGTAGACCTCAAGAAGTTCAAGAAGACCGCATCGGAACTCAAGAACGATGAAGACCGTTGGCTTTATCTGATCAAGAATGCCGGTGTGATGCAGAAACTTCCCAAGTTCAACGACTCCGTCTTGGACGATGCAGTCAAGCGCATCACCATAGATGCCAACCGCGACAAGAAAATCCTGGAGGATCAAGTGTCCTGTACAATTAGCATCGACGAACAGATCGGCCGCATGGTCCTCGCTCACTTTGACGGCAAGAACGAAGGCAAGAACGAGGCTAAATACGAAGATGCCGAAGCACTCCTTCGTGAAGGTGACCCTGCGGAACGCGTTGCGCGAGTACTTAAGTTACCGCTTGAAAAAGTGCAGGAACTAGCCAGCAAGATTGCTGCGGAAAAAACTGAAAGCTAGTTTTCAAGAATCTCGACATGCCGACAAAAGGCATCAAATTTTAAAAGGTCGCACGATTGTGCGGCCTATCATTTTATTCCCTGGCTTGATTGACGATGCGGTCGTAGGCCTTGAGAATGGCGTCGTGGCTCAGGGTGCCGATGACTTCCCCATTGGAATCCTTGACGCAGAGTTCCTGGATCTTGTTATTCACGAAGATGCGAAGCGCGGTGTGGAGGTCTGTGGTGTCCGTAAGCATGGGTGCTTTGACGGTGCAGTCAGAAATCAGCAAATGCTGGATCAAGTCCGGAGAGGAAATGTAGGCGGTCTTCACCACGGACATATCCAAAAGACCGATGTAACGGCCCTGATCGAACACCGGATAGACGTAGTTGATTTCAATGTCCTTTAGAACATCGGCCAGGGAATCCTCTGCCTTGAGGACCTTCATTTCGCAATGCTCAATGACTTCGCCTACGGTGGTGATTCGCAGAATATCCTGGTCGATATCGCCGCGGTGTGCGGGGCTTGCAAACTTGTTCTGGACCTGGCTCTTGTAAATGCTCCAGGGGCGTGAAAAGGCGATGTGCATCACGGCGGCAATCAAGAGGCCCGGCAGCAAGCTGTAGCTACCCGTCATTTCGCAGACCATGACCACGCCTGCAATGGGAGCCTTGGCCGCACCAGCAAAGAACGCACCCATACCCACCAGGATGAACATTTCTGGATTGCGGAGAACACCCGGGGCAATCAGTTCGATAACACCAGCGAAGGCGGCCCCAAGAACGCCACCAATGAAAAGTGAGGGACCGAACACGCCGCCAGATCCGCCTGAACCCACCGTAAGAGCAGTAGCGATAATCTTGGCAAGCACAATGGCCAGCAAAACGAACACTCCGAGGACCGTATGGGGCATCATGTCGTGCATGATTTCGGTGATGAACTCGAAGCCGCCGCCAGCCACTTCGGGGTAAGCCCAGATGATGGCAGAAACGCAAGCACCACCTACCGCAGGCTTAATCCAGTTGGGTTTGTTCCACTTGGCAAACCTCGTTTCGGATTCGTTATAGCAGCGAACGTACAAGTAGGAGAACGGAAAGCAAAGAACGCCTAGGGCGGCACAAGCCAAAAGTTCCGCACCGTTGGTGAAGGGGAAAACCGGCACATCGGCAATGGCAGGGGCCGTTCCCACAAATGCAATGTAGACCGTAAAGGCCACGACGGAGGAAATAATGGAAGTGGCAAACGCGTTGGATTCAAAGTCCTCGCGATACAGGACTTCGACGGAGGTCAACGCCCCCGAAAGAGGGGCCTTGAAGATGGCGCCCAGACCCGCCGCAGTGCCCGCCAGGGTAAACTGTCCCCGCAGCGACCGCGGGACCTTAAAGAACTTGCAGATTGTGGAAGCCACCCCAGAACCAATCTGGGAAACAGGACCTTCGTAGCCGGCGCTTCCCCCAGTAGAAAGGGTAATAATGCTGGTGATGAACTTGACGGGAGCCACGCGCTTACGGATCTTTCCGCCTTCGTGGTGGAAGGCCTTGATCATGTTGTCGGTGCCCTGCCCCGCTGTTTCGGGAGCGTCAGCCAGCCTGTAAATGATGAAACCTACGATGAGGCCGCCAATGGCCGGCATAATGGAGAACGTCCACCAAGGAAGCGCATTCTCCCCCGTCCAGGGACCACGAATCCAGGCGCTGGCCGATTCCAAGCCAAAGTGGAAAGCCACCGCCACAAGGCCAGTAACGCAACCAATAACCGCTGCCAAAAAGATTTTTGGCATGTATCCGTTAATAACGAAAAACTTGGCTAGGCGCTGTTGGAGGCTTATCACAAGCGCAAAGATAGAAAATGAAAAGAAGGGAGATCCCGGGTCAAGCCCGGGATGACATAATAAGGGGAGATCCCGGGTCAAGCCCGGGATGACATAATAAAGGACGCCCGGGATGACATAAAGAAAAGAACCCCGCGGGGGTCATTCCCCAACGAGGTTCATAATTGCGATGTTTTGCGGCAATTTCTGCGGCTCTATAAACCGCGGGAACTACTTACGACACCAGCATCATGGAGAACACCATGACGAACAAGGCAACGGTTTCACCCACGCCAAGCACCATCAGGTAGTTCACAAGGCCCTTACCGGTTTCACCGAGGGCGTTGCAGGCATCGGCAGCACTCTTGCCCACGTACCATGCAGAGGCAAGCATACCGATACCGCCGAAAATACCTACGCCGAGATAAGCGGCCCAGTTTTCGGGAGCAGCGGCAGACTTGTTCAGGATGTACATCATGAGAAGCATGCCGTAAATCGTCTGAGCGATAGGCGCACCCACGAAGATAAGAAGCGTAAAGAGCGCGTTCTTACCCTTGAGATATGCCTTCTTCCAGGCTCCGATAGCAGCCATGCCGGCTGTACCGCAACCCATGGCAGAACCCATGGCAGCAAGGCCGAGAGCGGCCACAGCACCGAGCTTTGCCAAGGTTAAAAGCTGAGTTTGATCCATAATGAACGCTCCTTACGGATTAAAGCACCATCATGGAGAACACGAGCACGAACAAAGCCACGGTTTCGACGATACCGAGAACCATGAGGTCGTTCACCATGCCCTTGCCGGTTTCGCCCAGGGAGTCGCAAGCCACGGCACCAGCCTTACCCTGGTACCAAGCGGAGCACATCATGCCGAGACCACCGAAGATACCTGCACCGAGGCAGCCGCCCCAGTTGGTAAAGCCTTCAGCAGCTGCGCTGCTCAAGATGAAGTTCATGAGAAGCATGCCGTAAATGGTCTGGGAAATCGGAGCACCGACGAACACGAGCAGAGTGAAGAGAGCACCCTTGCCCTGTGCGTAAGCCTTCTTCCACACGGTAATTGCAGACATACCTGCAGTACCGCAACCAAGGGCAGAGCCCATTGCTGCAATGCCGAGAGCAGCAGCTGCGCCCATCTTAGCGAGAGTCACCATTGTATTCGGTTCCATTTTTTTATCCTCATTAATTAGCGGGAATCATCCCTTGGTTTAATTTTTTTGCTTGGCGAACGGAGTAAAAGCGAAGCCGCTCCATTCAAGGTTCAAGCCATTTGAAAATTCAAGTGTATTAAGACGTACTGCATGAACAGCCACACCCATGACGGCGAGGGCGATATTCAGGCCATGTACGAACAGAAGGATCAAAGCAGCGCCTGCAATGCCGATGGCGGAGCCAAACAGCGGAGAGAGCATGCCGTTGAAAGCTTCGGCGATGGCGGCACCAGACATACCCACTGCAAAGAGACGGATATAGCTGATGACATCGGTAAAGCTGTTCACAATGTCCAACACGAGCATGGGGATGCTGATGAAGTCCTGCTTGAGGCGACTAGGCGGCACAGAGAACAGGAGCAGAAGCACGACTTCCACGATGAACATGGGAATTACGAAGCCAGGCATTTCGATGCCGAGCACCATGTTGCAAGCGAGGAAGAACATCACCCAGGCACCCATGAGCCAGCCCACTTGAGCCATAAAGGTGGAGGACTTGCGCTTGAAGCGAACCACCACGTTCCAGGCATGAGCAATGCTCAGGTGAACCACTGCAATGCAGAAGCAGAACAACTGGATGTGCTGCATCTGGCTTGCACCAGCGGCCTTCGGGATAAAAGTAGCCGGCAAGGAAGTAAATCCTTCGCAGAACTGCTTATACACTTCGAAGCGAGCCGGATCCGTGGGAGCGGTACTGCGAATCCAGTAGAGCGCATTACGGATTGGTTCCGGGAGGAAATCATAATAGGCAATATCCAGGTAAGCGCTCCATCCAGCAATTTCCGGGGTAAAGCCCAGGAAGCTTGCGTTGATGACGCCCCACAGAATGGTTGCGCCACTCATCAGGTAGACGAAGTGGAAACCTGCGGAATTTGCCTTAGGCAGCTTCTTGCGGGCAAACAATGCAAGACCGAGGAACAGGAGACCATATGCGGTATCGCCCACGATCATTGCAAAGAATATGCTAAAGAAGCAAAGGAACACAGAGCTGACGTCCACTTCGTTGTAGCCCGGAGAAATACCGATAATGTCGTAGAGGCACTGCATGGGCTTGGTAAGCTTGTTATAGCCCAAAAGTGTGGGAACATTATCTTCTTCGGTGGGATCGTCTACCAGGAGGCCCCAACCGTTCTTCTTGGCGGCAGCCTGAAGTTCGGCAATGCGGGGAGCCGGGCAGAAGCCCTGAAGTGCTGCGACGTTACTGTCGCCGACCATGCCGGCAGCAGTTTCAGCCATTTTATAATCGTCGGTAACTTCGGAAAGGCGGCTTTCGATCTGGCCCTTGACACCGGAAAGTTCACCAAGACGCTTTTCTACGCGAGCAAGCGTTGCCTTGGCCTTTTCTGCCATTTCACGGTATTCTGCCAAAGACTTAGCCGGCATAGCGATTTCGCTATAGTGGCCAGTCACAGCAACAGGAGCGTCGCCCTGGCTGAATACGGCGTAATAGGTACCATTGTCATCGGAACCGAATTCCCTGATAGCGCCAGCGCCATCCACATCAAAAGGATTTGCACGAACGTCAGCCACATAGAGCTTGACGAAAATGCCCTTCTGAGCCAGGGAGGTTACAGTTGCCGGGTCAAGATTTCCAAACTTACCAAGCTTGGAAAGTTCTTCTTCGGCATGTTCCTTGTCGGCTTCAGCCTGCTTGGAATCGGCCATCAACTGCTGGATTTCGTCCACCAGAGACACGCCAGAAACGGAAGCGTCGGAAGCCATGGCGGTAACGCCCTTGGGAGCCTTGTCCGGAACGTTTTCAAGAGCCTTCTGAACACGGTTCAGTTCGCCCTTGGCGGCGTTCACCTTGGATCCTGCGGCGGCCTGGAGCGGAGTCACATGGATGATTTCCATGGCGCGGAGTGCGGCCAGGGACTCATCGACGGCGTCAGCCACCGTAAGGATGGTAACTTTCTTCATTGGAGTAATCATGCGGCAGCCTCCTTAGCGTTAGCGGCGGCGGCATCCTGAGCAGCGGCGCGGGCTGTAGACTTGCCCTTGGCAAGCTTACTGCGGGCCACACCGGATGTCTGCTGGTCACCCAAGAAAATGTTGATTCTACGGATATTATCCTTAGCTTCGGGAATCTTCACCTTTTCGAACAGGTTCACGCGCTGGCTTGTGGTACGCAGTTCCATAGAAAGCAATTCGTACTGCTTTTCGAGAACGCGGCGTTCCAGGCGGAGCGAAATAAGGCCCTGCAGAGAACGGATACCGTCATCCAGCCAAACCGGCGTGGTAAAGAAATCCGGAATGGAAATATTGAAGTCCACCCCATCGTATGTAGGAATGCGGACACCGGCGATGTTACCTTCGCCCTGGCGCACTTCCTTCACCGACAGGTACTTGGACCAATCGATAG
>JAKSID010000059.1 GCA_024399035.1 Fibrobacter sp.
AAAGAGTAGGACAGAATGAAATTGGGATAAATGTCCGTAAACGCCTTACGGAAAGACTGAAGGTTGTCTACGAATCGCTCCGGATACGCAAGGTAGAACGGAGTTCCGCATTCCTGGTCAACTTTTTTAATGAACTCTAACATGACGGATTATTTTTTGTTGACAACGACTTCAATTACTCGGTCTGTTCCCTCGTCATCCAAGGTGGCAAACATGGGCAGGCAAAGTACCTGCTGGGCCAGCTTGTGGGCGACCGGCAGGTTGGCCGGATTTGCAGATTCCAGACCCTTGTAGGCGGAGAATGTACTAATCAACGGGTAGAAGTAGCGACGACCGTAGATGTTGTGCTGCTGCAACTTGGCGTAGAGCTCATCGCGGCTGATGCCATATTCTTCACTGATGAAAATGGGGAAGTAGGCGTAGTTATGACGAACTCCTTCTATGTCGGGCAAGAAACGAATGCCAGGAACGTCCTTCAAAGCGTTGCGGTACTTGTCGGCGATGGCCTTGCGCTTGGCGATGGCTCCATCAACTTGCTTTAAGTTCAGGAGACCGTAGGCGGAACGGATTTCGTCCATTTTGCTGTTGATGCCCGGGGCCACCACGGTGGTTTCGTCTGCAAACCCGAAATTTTTCAGGTAGTCGATGCGCTTCTTGGTTGCTTCGTCGTGGCAAATCAGGGCACCGCCTTCAATGGTGTTGTAGACCTTGGTGGCGTGGAAACTGAGGGTGCTCATGTCACCTGCCTTCAGGACGGATTCTCCGTTGACGGATACGCCAAAGGCGTGTGCGGCATCATAGATAATCTTGAGACCGTAAATGTCTGCGATTTCCTGGATGCGCTTCGTATCGCAGGGGGTGCCGTACACATGGACAGGCATAATGGCTGTGGTGTGCGGGGTAATGGCGGCCTCGATCTTTTCGGGATCGATATTTCCGGTAGCTTCGTCTACGTCCACAAATACGGGCTTGAGACCATTCCACCAGATGGAATGGGAGGTGGCTACAAAGCTGTAGGGCGTGGTGATCACTTCGCCGGTAATGCGCATAGCTTGCAATGCGGTAATGAGGGGCAAGGTGCCGTTGGTAAACAAGCTGAGATATTTTACGCCAAGGTAATCTGCCAGAGCCTTTTCCAGTTCCTCGTGATAGTGGCCGTTGTTAGTGAGCCATTTGCGATCCCAGATGTCTTGCAACATGGGGATGAACTCTTCCAGGGACGGAAGCAGGGGTGAGGTGACTGTAATCAGTTTGTTGTCCATTATTTTTCCCTCTTAAAGACGCTGAGCAATTCGTTCAGGGTCTTTCGATTGAACAAGTATGCCGTCAAAAGGTAGTAAAGAACACCGGCGGTAAATCCAACGCCTATTTGAAGTAGGTATTGTTTTTCAGGCAAAAGGTGGTTGATTCCAAGAATTACTGCCCCCATGACTAATGCATTTAGGAATGTCGGGAACATAAATCTCATTTGAACAAAGAATCCCGCTTGCATCAGTTTGCCGGAATAGTAGGTGTTGATGATGAGTGATATCCAAGTGTCGGCAACCTTACCAAGACAAAGGGCGGTAATTCCAAAGGGGAGTGTCCCACAAAGAATGCCTATGCCAATAATTTGCTTGATAACTTCCAATTTCAAGAAAAGGTCGGAACGTCCCAGGACTTGGAGAAGGTTCAAATTGATTGAATGAACTGGATACCACATCATGGCGAGACAAAGAATCTGTAAAAGCAAAATCATTCCACTCCATTTTTCAGTGAGAAGCAGGAGTGTCAAAGGCTTTGTTAATGCCAGTAATCCAATCATTAAAGGGAATACTAGGAAGGTTGCCAAATTCAGAAATTTTAGGTATCCAGAACGAAGCCTTTCCGGATCATTTTGCAAGGAACTGAGAACAGGAAAGGAAACTCGTTGTAAAATGGCCGTGAGATTTGATGATGGGAACTGGGCAAAACGTTCGGCTTTAGAGTATCCACCAAGTTGTGCCGCTGTATAAAATTTGCCGATTACTAAAGGATAGATGTTTTTTAAGATGGTATCCATAATGCCGGAAATCAGCAATTTGGATCCGTAGGAGAAAAGACTTTTGAAAGACTCCTTGGAAAAGAAACATTGGGGATACCAGCGTACAACAATCCAATAGAGTATGGAACTAAATGCAGAACTGAACAGGGATTGAATTACCAGGGACCAAACTCCGTATCCCATGTAGGCGAAGGCAATTCCCACGCCACCGGAAAGAACCGCTGCTGCAAGTGAAATTTTTGCCTGTTTCTTGAAATTAATTTTGATGGTCAGATTTGTAATCTGAATGGCAGAAAATGATTGCAGGATAAGCTTGATTGCCAGGACTCTCAATATGAGTGTCAGGTCGGGCATGTTGTAGAAACTTGCTATAAATGGTGCCAAGAAGAAAATAATAGCGTAGCAGACCGTAGACATACCGATGTTGAAGAAGAACATGGTAGCCATGTCTTTTTCGGTTCGGTCAATTTTTCGGATGATTGCGTTGCCAAACCCGCTATCAATGAATGTTTGGCTGACAGCGAGAAAAATGGTTAGCATGGCAATGACGCCATAGTCGGCTGGAGTGAGCAAACGTGCTAAAACTATGCCGAAAATGAATTGGACACCTTGGGTGGAAAAGCGTTCAACGGCACTCCATATCATGCCCTTTGCCGTTTTTTTCTTTAAATCGTCAGCCATTTTTATCCAACAACCTCAAGCTGTTATTTTTCAATTGATTTCATAACAATTTAGAAAAACCATGACCATTAAATTTTTTAAGTTATGGGATGATGATTGATGTGAAGAATAAAAGAGGATTGAAACTATGCCTGTTGGGCATGGTTGCGACGGTATCCGCCGTGTTCGCCTACGTTCCCGGCGAGTCCGGTTTTACTTCTCTAGAAGGCGCCCATGGTATCTGGGGCAACCCGGCTGGCCTTGCCGCCTTTGACTCCAAGGGTGCACTTGCCTCTTACGACTATGACAATGGAATTTCCGATGTAAAGATTGGCGGTAACCTGGAACATTGGGCTGCCGGCTTTAACTACAAGGTGGGCAAGGGTGGCCTTGACGAATCCCGCTGGGACGTGACCTATTCTAATGATTTGTTTAGCCGAAGCCTTTTCTGGGGCGCCCGTGCAGGTGCCTTTAGAAGCGCCGATTTTAAGGGCACGGAGTGGGAAGCTGGCCTAGGCCTGATTTACCGCCCCTTGAAGTTCCTTTCCTTGGGCTATTCCTGCGAAAACTTGCTTTATTTTGGCCCTAAGGCTCCTGAGCGCATCCATAACGCCGGCTTGACTTTTAAGGTGGGCAACACTTTTAATGTAAGCTACGATGTGGAAAATTTTGAAGACCATCGTTTGCTGCTGGAACTGGAAGTTTACGGAATCCGAGGCGCATTGCAGGTGCCTATTTACGGCAAGGATGAATTCAAACTGACTTTGTCCACAAGCATCGGAGCCTACAACAACGTGGCACTTCATGTGTACGACGATTTCTTGCCTAAGGGTGGTGCCTGGGGTTTCCATACCTCCCGCAATCCCAAGGCTAACCGTTTCGCGCAGATTCTTCGAATTCCTTTAGATATGCAGGTCTCCGACGCTGAAGAGGCTTATTCCCCCTTCAAGAAGTCTTCTACAAGTATCTGGAAGGTCCGCAATCTGTTTGAACATATTTACCGAGATCCTTCCTGTGGCCTTATAATTCTAGACTTTGCGGGCTATAAGGGCAACATGGGCGTGTCTAACGAAATCAACCGTTCTATCCTTAAGATGCAGGCTAGGGGAGGCAAGGTTATTGCTTATCTAGACGATATCCGCCCGTCTGTTTTGGTGGCCGCTGCTAATGCCGACCGCATTGTGGTGGAACCTTCTGCACACTTGAATTGGCGCGGTCTTGGCGGTAGCAGACTGTACTACAAGGGCTTCTTCGACAAGCTGGGTGTCAAGGTGGAATTCCTGCGCCATGGAAAGTTTAAGTCTGCTGTAGAACCTTACGTTGCGGATTCCATGTCTGTGGAAGCTCGTTCCAATGCGGATACATTGTACAAGGATATGTGGAACATCCTTTCTACGCTGGTGGCCAACCGTAAGGTTCGTCGTGGCGTAAGCCAGGATTCTATGGTAGCTTATCTGGATTCCATTGCTGCAAAGCCCATGGTTACGGCGTCTGCCGCAAAGAAGGCTGGCCTTGTGGATACTGTTTTGTACATCGACCAGGTTCCTTCCTTTGCATTAAAGACTTTCTTTGATGTGGATGCTCCCAACGCTCGCTACAGAACTTGGCGCCCTATGGAAAAGAAACTTTTTGATGAAAATTGGGCTAAGCGTTCTTCCATTGCTGTGTTGAACATCGACGGCTCCATCGACAACCGTACCGAAAGAGTTGCTCTGGATGCATTGCGTCGCTTGCCTTCTACTGGCGCAAAGGCTCTTATTGTTCGCATTTCTTCTCCGGGCGGTAGTGCCATTGCTTCCGACAAGATTTGGGCTGCCCTCCGTTACGTGAGTGAACAGGGTACTCCTGTCGTTGCAAGTATCGGGTCTATGGGCGCCTCCGGTGGCTACTACATTGCATGCGGTGCCGACCATATTATTTCTGAGCCTATGGCTATCGTAGGCAGTATCGGAATCTACGGCGGAAAGATTGATGTTTCCGGCTTGCTCTCAAAACTTGGGGTCCGCAGCGAACCTGTAAAGTCCCATGAGTATGCCGATGCCGAATCCTTCAACAGACCTTGGACCGACGTAGAAAAGGCCGCCCTCCAGGAATATATGGATGACTTCTACAACCGCTTTACCGAGGTGGTTTCTAAGGCGACGAAGATCCCGCAGGCTACGGTGGATTCCTCTTATGGTGGTGGCCGCGTCATGGTTGGTTATAAGGCTTTCAAGGCTGGACTTGTCCATGAAATTGGTGGCATTGACGACGCCATTGCTGCGGCAAAGCGTTTGGCAAAAATCAACGAAAATAACGACGTTGACTTGATCTTTATGGATACTGATAAGACCTACATCTTGCCCAATCCCAGCTCCAAGGCTTTCGTAGATTTCCTCGCAGAAATGGAGCAGAATCGTCTTTGGGCTATTGAACCTAGCTTGTGGGATTTTGAATAATGCTTTATATCGTTCTAACTGTTTTAGGTTGCCTTTCTATTTCGGCCTTCTGTTCTGTGACAGAAGCGTCCTTCTATAGCGTGACCCCGGCGACCATCGAGTCCTTGCAAAAGCAGAAAAAGTTTACTGCAAAGTACATGACCCATGTGAAGGAAAATATTGACCGTTATATTGCTTCGGTTCTTGTGGTGAATACCATTGCAAATACGGTGGGCGCCTCCTTGGCCACGGCTTTGGCGGTAAAGAACTTGCCTCCTGCTGGTCAGGTAGCTTTGCCCATTATCTTGACCATATTGATTCTTTTGTTTGGTGAAATTACTCCTAAGACCTTAGGCGTAAAGCAGGCTAAAGTGGTGGCTCCGCTGGTATCTGTAGCCTTCTATTATATTACCAAGGTTCTTTCTTGCACGGGCTTGATTTGGCTCTGCCTGACCCTTACAAAACATTGGACTCACGAAAGTGAAGAAAAGAAGGACGTGAGCATTGATGATATTAACAGTCTGGTAAGTCTCGGCCTTCGCGAAGATGTGTTGGACCGTCAGCAGGCTGTAGTTATCAAGAACATTCTTGCACTAAAATCTGTTCCTGTGCGTAAGGTCATGACCCCTCGCCAAGTGGTGTTCTCCCTTGCTGCCGACAAGACCTTAGGCGAAACTCTGGAAGAACGTGGCAACTGGCCTTTCTCCCGTGTGCCACTGTACGACAAGAATAAGGACAACTGGATCGGTATCGTCCTCCGTCGCGATGCCTACAACAAGTTGGCCGAGGGCCACCGCGATATTAAATTGCGCCAGCTGATGCGCCCGCTGTTGCTGATTCCGGACTCACTCACCCTAGATAAATTGCTGCTCCGTTTCTTGAAACAGCGCGGCCACATCGTAGGCGTTGTGGACGAGTGGGGCGCCATTGCAGGCGTTGTCAGTCTGGAAGATGTTCTCGAAGAAATTCTCGGTCGCGAAATTGTGGACGAATACGACGAATCCGTTGACCTGCAGGAATCTGCGCGTCGCCGCAGTTCCGCCCTGGCGAGCATGCGTGAACAGCGCCGCGCCGTTACCCAATCTACCGCAGCACTTGCCCGCGAAAGCTTAATTACCCGAAAGAACCCCGTAATCCATGACGACACAGAAGCCTAATTATTTCCCTGCATTGGATGGTCTTCGCCTTTTGGCAAGCATCAACATCGTGATGCTTCACCTAGGCAGTTCCAGCGCCTTGGGCTACATGGCTGCCTACACCTGGCTTACTCCCATTTTTAATGCTCCCGCTTTCGCCGCAGGTATTTTCTACGTGCTGGCAGGCTTTTTGTTCGCCAGCAAGTTCAGCGATCCCGAACGCAGAATCCCCGTGATTCCCTTTATGTTCGGTCGCATTTCAAAACTGTACCGCCTGCATTTCGCCATGACCATTCTCATGTTTGTGGTCTTGGCGCTTAAGCTGGGCGGCTGCAACCATTTTCCGAGCATCAACGAATTTGGTGTCTATTTTACCAAGGGCATCGCTGCCATGGTTCACCCTTGGCGTAGCCTCCTTTTGCACTTGACGTTGACCTGGTCTATCGTTCCCGATTTGGGCATGAAACTGAATGAGCCTTCCTGGTCCCTTACCAGTTTCTTCCTTTGCTATGCGATTACGCCCTGGTTTAGCCGCTGGCTTTTCAAGCAGAGCAATCGAACTTTGTGGGTTCTTTTTGGCACCCTCTTTATTCCGGGCATTATCTGGGCGGTCGTCTTTGGCGCAACGGGCAATCTCTGGTTTGACGGCTATGGCGCAAAGTACCGATTCTTCCATATTTTTGCCCCGGTCCGTGTTTTCGAATACCTGTTCGGCATGGTAATCTTCCGCCTGCATAACGAAGGCTTCTTCGATTTCTTGAAAAAGGATTACGTTAGCGGAATCGCCCAAGCCTTGGTTCTTGCTGCCATTTACGGAAGCCTCTTCTTGCTGAGCCCGTCGGCAAATCCTGGCTGGAACTATTTCTACCATCACTCCCTGCCGATTTTGCTGTACGGCTTGTTCCTGATTTCCCTATTGAGCGGAAAGGGCTTTATGGCTAAACTGTTCTGTATCGGAATCGTTCGCAAGGTGGGCAAGGCCTCTTTTTACCCCTACCTGATTCATTTACCCTTGATTACTATCGCCTGGTCCATTTGCAATTTGAATCAGCCGGCCAACACGATTAAGTTTATGTTGTTCGTATATACGATTAGCACGTTGTACAATGAGTTTAAGACTTGGCGCCGTAAAAGAGCGAATGTATCAAAAAAGTAAAGTTTTCGGTATGACGTAGGTCACTTTGGCGAACGTCTAGAGAACACAAATTTTTATGTAAAAAATCAAAAACATAGGGCGGTAAAACGCCCTTTTTTCAGTTTAAACGCCGTTTTTTACAAGCACTTTACGCGGTGCTCAAAAAATGCAACGGATTTATTACATAATGACGTGTATGCGTTTTTTTTGTTTGATTTTATATTTAGGGCGGAAATTATTTCCAAAACACGAAGGGATAATTATGAAGAACATTTTTAAGATTGCAATGGGCACCGCACTTTTGGCCGCCACCGCGATGGCAGGCACTCCGCAGTTCCCGTTCCCTCAGAACAAGGCAAGTAAGTATGGCCATACTGCAAAGTATGCTACTCCTAGCGATATCAAGAGCCACTTTGATAAGTGGAAGAAGGCTTGGTACCAGGATAAGGGCGACGGCACTGCTTGGATTCTCTCTCCCGAAGGCACCGGTTCTACCGTTTCCGAAGGTATTGCCTATGGCATGATGATCATGGTGTACATGTCTAGCACTACTGAAGACCATCAGGCCGAATTCGACAAGCTTTACGCAACATGGAAGGCTAACGCCATGGGCGACAATAAGCAAGGCGGCATGAACTGGCGCGTAGGCAACGGTGCTCAGGGTGGTTCCGCTTCTGATGCTGACTTCGATGCAGCTCTGGCTCTTATCATGGCTTCCAAGCAGTGGAATAATTCTAGTTATTTGACCGCTGCTAAGTCCCTCATTTCTTGGATCGAAACTAGCGATATTGACGCTAACAATTCTGTTAAGGCTGGTAGCAACTGGAATCCCATGTTCAACCCCAGCTACGGTACCTTGGCGAACTTTAAGCTGTTCGGTCAGGTTTCTGGTAATACATCTAAGTGGGATGCAATTATTTCCAAGGCTGAAAGTGACCTCTCCGCCTGTCAGAATTCCAAGACCGGTCTTGTGTCTGACTGGTGCGACTGGAATTCTCATCAGCCGGCTGTGAATAGCCAGGCTGCTGTGGGCCAGGCCGACAAGCCGGGCTTCTTTGATGATGCCGCTCGTACTCCTTGGCGTATGGCTTGGGCATACAACTGGTATGGCAATGCTGCTGCAAAGAAGTTCAACCAGAAGATTGCTGATTGGATGTACACTGCAACTAATATGACTGCAAGTGGCATTATGTCCAGCTACTATCCCGATGGTTCCCTCTCTGCTCTTCGTGACGAATTCGTCTCCTCCACCTTCGTTGGTGGTATGGGCCTCGCCGCTATGAGTGCAGATTCTCCGGAACCCTATACCGAAACTGTTTATAAGGCTCTCATGAGCATGACCAGCTGCGAAACCGCTTCTGGCTGCGGTGACGGTTCCGTAAAGGGTGAAAAGTACTACCCGGCTACTCTGAACCTTCTTTACCTCCTCATGCTGACTGGTAACATGCCTAACTTCTATGACATGTCCAACTTCACTAGCTTCACTCCGGATCCGAGCCTCATGCGTTCTTCTGATGGTGCTATGGATGGCCAGCAGATGGAACGTGGTGATTCCACCGTTGGTGTTTCTGGCTTCTGGAACTGGGGTGCATACCACGATAAGTATAAGGAAACCGGTACCAAGATGAACCCGGACTCTGGTTCTTCTCCGCTGTTCTATCATGACGGTGCAATCTATGCCGAAGCTAAGATGGAAATCGGTCCGGAACCGGCTTGGAGTCAGGCTGCAGCTGACGCTGGTACCCTGAAGTATCCTTCCGCTGGTATCGCAATGTCCTTCAACAAGGCTGAAAAGGGTGTTGACCTGGCCGCTCTTGGTGTCAAGTATCTTCGCGTTACTACCAAGACTGAAGGTCCTATCCGCGTGGCTATCTTGAACGAAGCTTCTGTTAAGCCGGGTTCTTCCGGCGCAGGTAGCGAACCGGGTGCATTCATCCCTAACTCTACCGACTATGCTGCAACAACCTTTAGCATGAGCCCCTGCGACTATGGTTTCGGTGATCCCTCCAAGTGCTCTATCAGCCAGCTTGAAATGGATGTGCTTGATTGGGTAACCTCCGACAAGAATCCTCCTCTGGGTTCCGAAATTATCAAGTGCGTTAAGGGCCTTAAGTTCGAAGTTAAGGACTCTAAGGGTGGCTACGGTTCTGTTTCTGTGAAGGCTATCGAATGGCTCGATGCAAATAAGCAGGTTATTGATCCGGTTAAGATCGTTGGCTTTGCTGTGGGCAGCGTACCTTCTGGTTCTTCCACTCCGATCGGCACTAGCAGCTCCAGCGGTACCAATCCTGGTGTTATTGCTGGCTCCAGCAGCTCCAATGGCATGGGTATCGAAGCTTCTGCTCAGTTCAATGCAGCTAAGATCTCTACCTCTGGCCTTGGCATCACCATTAGCGGTGCTCCGGTCAATGCAGACATCGCTGTCTTCAACATGCAGGGTAAGGTCATTGCTGCTACCAAGGCATTCTTCGGTATGGCTCAGACCATCTCTGTTCCCAACAAGGGCGTTTACATGGTCCGCGTTGGCAACAAGATCAGCAAGATCTCTGTGAAGTAATTCCCGCTTGTCATCCCGGTCACTGAGCCGGGATCTCCCGTGAAAATTGAAAAATCCCTCGGGTTTAACGCCCGGGGGATTTTTTGTATTAAAAAGGCCAGGAAGAGTTTCCGGGCCTTATGTAATAAGTACTGCTACTTAATGATTTTCTTTGTAATGGGGGCTAAGCCAGGAGCTTCGCCACGGATGATGTAGGCTCCGCGGGGGAGGCTCTCTGGAACCTTGAAACCTTCTGCAGAACCTAATCGGTTGCCGTTCATGTCGAATATCGTGTAGGTTGCAGAACTGTTTCCGACAAGTTCCTGCGCCAGGTCTCTCGCATGGATAGCGCTTGTTTCGCTGCTGGAACTGATTGCATCATCAACCGAGGAACTGCTGGCTGGTTTTTCTGCAGAGTCTTCCGACTTTTCCACACGAATATTTAAGCTCAGCTCTGTGAATTCAATGGTATAAATGCCATTGGCGTCTGGCCAGATGACCTTGCCGTTTTGCTCTAGAACAATGCTAGGGGCGGTGCCGTCGGCGCGGATGGCCATGTCCCCGAATGCGTCCGCTTGGAATTCGCTATTCAGTTTCACCTTCAAAGGAATGCTCTTGGGCATATGGGGGTGGGGCATTTCCCAGCTGACCTTGAAGTTCTCGCCATCGGCTACGGCCTCTGCCGCATCTAGGGTGAAATGGGCCTTAAGGTAGGCGCCTACGGTGCTGAAAGGGGCTACCCACATGTTGTTTTTGAGGGCTCGTTCAAAGGCGTTCTTGATGTCCGTAGGGGGAATGCTCATACCGCCGTCATTGGATACCCCATGATTCAAGAACACCACCCAGGAGGGGCCTGTGTATTCGTAGCCCGAGTATTCCGGGGCCTTGTACTCCTTAATGTAGGCGGCAGTGTCCAATGCGTTCAGCATTCCTTCGGCTTCTTCTGCCGAGGCGCTGTTCCATACGCGGGCTTTCATCTTAAGCCATTCGGGTTCCTTGTCCCAATTGAGGGGCCCGTACCAGCCACCATCGCGGTTAATGAATTGCCTCTGGTTGATGGCTGCGGAAACCTTCTCGTTGTTGGCGCAGAAAGGTGTAGCCAAAGCGGTTACGTTGACCTCCGCTCCGTTCTCCTTCATAATCTTTTCGATTTCGTCGGCAAAGTCAACAGCTTCTGCTTTTAGCTGGGCATCGCTTAGTTCCGGCAACTGTGAGTGGCTGTTTGTATGGTTGCCGATTTCGTTACCCATCTTGGCCAGCTTTGCAAAGCCTGCACCGGCTGCCTTCACTCGGTTGCCGCCCATATTCGAAAGAAAAAACGTCACGCGAACGTCGGGCAATTCTTCCAGAATCGGGGTGAGGTTCTGGATTTGATCATCCATGGCGTCGTCGAAGGTGAAACTTGCTGCACCGGTGTGTCCGTTCCAGGGAATCGTGGTAAGGGGCGTAGCTGCCATAGGGGCTCCTGCTAATCCAAAAAGAAGCCCGCTAGAGAAAGCGGCTCCCATAAATCTTTTTTTGTAATCCATAAAACATTCCAAACTTTGACTGAAAAATAATTTCCAAAGGCATTTTAGGGAATACCGCTCCACAAATAAGTGTTGTTAAGACGTTCTGAAAATCAAAAAATCCTCTGAGCAGCCCGCCCAGAGGATTTTGTGTTCACTATGAAGGTAAACTTTGTTGTTTGTGCTGGATTACATGTCTTCCAGAGCCTTGCCCTTTGTTTCAGTGGTGAACTTAGCCACGAAGAAGAAGCTTATGGCTGCGAATGCCGTGTAGATCATGTAGGTCGGGCCAACGCCGATACCGTTTTCGCCAACGAGAACCGGGAAGGACCAGCTGACTAAGAAGTTTGCACCCCACTGTGCAAGACCGCAAACGGAGATTGCCACAGCGCGAATACGGTTGTTGAACATTTCGCCAAGCATAACCCACATAACCGGGCCCCAAGTTGCGGCGAAGAAGGTTACATAGAGGTTTGCTGCGAAGAGAGCGATAATGCCTGCACCGTGGCTCAGCTGGCCGTTTTCTGCACCGAAGATGAAGCAGAGGCCCAAAGTGCCGAGAGTTACAGCCATACCTGCAGAACCGATAAGGAGAAGGGGCTTACGGCCGATCTTATCAATAAGGAGAACTGCTGCAATCGTCATGGTCAGGTTAATGCCGCTGGAAACCAAGCTAGTAAGGAATGCGTCGCTTTCACCGAAGCCAACGCTCTGCCAAAGCATGGTGCCGTAGTAGAAGATCACATTAATACCAACAAGCTGCTGGAGAATTGCAATGCCGAGGCCAGCCCAGACAATGGGTGCCACGCGCTTCTTGCCACCAACCATTTCCAGAAGGTCGGAAAGCTTTGCAGGCTTGCTGTTCTTAAAGGTTTCGTTGATGGAATTGATTTCAGCTTCAACGCCATCTTCGTTGATCATGGCGAGAACCTTCTTGGCTTCGTCAATCTTACCCTTGCTTACGAGGTAGCGGGGAGATTCGGGGAGCTGGGATGCGGCGATACCGTAGATGAGAGCAGGAATTGCTTCGACCCAGAACATCACTTTCCAAGCTTCAAAGCCCATGATGGGACGGCTTGCGGAGCCTGCGATACGGACGATGACGTAGTTGGAAAGCAGAGCCACGAAGATACCGATCACGATGGCGAACTGCTGCATGGAACCCAGGCGGCCGCGGAGGTGTGCGGGAGCGGTTTCTGCAATGTAGATCGGGGCGATAATGGAAGCGACACCGATACCGATACCGCCGATGACGCGCCACATAATAAAGTCAGTAACGGTGAAGGGGAGACCGGAACCGATTGCACTGACGAAGAAAAGAACAGATGCAGCCAGCATGCAGCGAACGCGACCGAACTTATCTGCCAGGCGGCCAGCGAAGTAAGCACCAATAGCGGCGCCAATCAAAGCCAAGGAAACTGCAAGGCCCAACTGCATGTCGTTACAGCCAAAGTAGCCCTTAAGAGCCACGTTTGCACCGTTAATAACGGAGGAGTCGAAACCGAAGAGGAAACCGCCGATTGCAGCGGAAAGGGTAATCACAATGACGTGCCCGAGATTGTACTTAGCTGTAGACATATCATTCCTTTTATGTTGATGTTTTACTTAGCAAGCGCCGATAATATAATATGGGGTTTTGCTTTTCAAACGAAAAAGTGTAAAACCTATATTCCAATTTAGATGGATAGTTTGTTGAAAATACGGAATTCATGTAAAATTTTATTCCAAGTTGGAATAATTTGCTGGAAAAGACCATCTGGTGTTTTCAAATAACTATAATTCGTACCACTATGAGAAGAGAAAAACTTGCAATATCTGTTAATGGTGGTGGCGCTCTGGGCATTGGCCCGGTTGCGCTGATGTGTGAAATTGAAAAAAAGCTTGGGGAAGGCTGGATTTCTAAGAATGCGGCCGCTTTTGGTGGTACCTCTACTGGCGCTATCGTAGCGGCTTGCCTCGATGAGGGGATGTCTGCAGAAAAGATCCGTAAGTTCTACCGCGATAACTTGAAGGATATTTTCAAGAAATATTCCTTGTGGGAACGCATTAAGGATCTTAAAAAGCCGACTTATAATCATGCGCGTTTGAAAGAACTTCTAATGGACTGCATGAAGGGTAAGTGCAGCGATTGGGAAAAACCGATTTTCATTCCCACAACTCGACTCAATGGTAAAAAGTCTGTAGAAAAGGTTTGGGACAGAGGCGATGCCGATGTGGATAAGTGGTTCGCGGTTCTTTCGTCCACTTGTGCTCCTACCTACTTTGACGTTGAAAAACTTGGCGATACTTGGTATGCCGACGGTGGCATGTGGGCAAATTCTCCCATTGCGGTTTTGAATGCAGGCTTGAAGAGAGCTGGTTTCCGCGACGATTACCGTATCCTTACCTTTGATACTGATATGGATATGATGGTTCGCGTTGAAGACAACCAGACCTTGCTTGGCTGGGGTAGCTACGTGCTTAATGAATGGGTTGCCCGTTCTGGCAAGAGTGGCGATTACCAGGTCATGGCTGATATCGGTAGAGAAAACGTCCATGTGCTTTCGCCGTCTGCAAATGGTAAAAAATACAAGTTGGACGATGTTGCCGATGACAAGCTGGATGAACTTGAAAAAATCTGGCGTGGTTACTTCGCTGAACACGAAGCTGAAATCATGTCTTTCATTGAAAACACCTAACTGAAACTTCTAACAATTCTATAAAACATGGCGCTCCCGAATGCAAAAATCGGGAGCGTTTTATGCATCGACAATCCCCATTGCCTTTCGCTCTATGTGCTTGCCTTTATAGCCACACTGAGCTGAGTTTTCTTGATGATGGTTGCCTGCACTCGGGGTTTTTAAGGGGTGCCCCCTTAGGGGTGGGGGTAGCGTAAAATTTTGCGCCGCCTGCTTTTGGGGGTGAATTGCGCAAAAGTTGAAGCGAGGGGGCGGCTGCCCCCCTTTTTAATTTCTAATTGGCAAGCTACGCTTGCATTTAGTACGGCTCAATCATGCCATTTCACGCAAGCGTGAATGTCACGA
>JAKSID010000006.1 GCA_024399035.1 Fibrobacter sp.
TTGAACCGAGCCTTTTTTGTTTTTGGAACCGCTGGAGCTGATGACCCGTGCGGTCCTTGAACGTAGTTTTGTTAACCCTTGAACTTGTCCAGGGCCTCGTTGGGGCCGATCACGAACAGCACGTCGTTCTCCTTGAGGGGGTAGTCCGCGATGTTACCGATCTTGGGGGTGGGTTCCAGCGGGTCGCGGATAGCGATCACCTGGATGCCGTACTTGTGGGTAAGGTTCAAGTCCTTCAGGGTCTTGTCCCAGAAGCTTTCGGGGCAGGCCAGTTCCACGATGGAGAAACCTTCCATGAAGGGCAGGTAGTCCAGCATGTTGGGGCGGTTCAAACGTTCGGCCAGGGAAATGGCCATGTCGCGTTCCGGGTGGAAAATGTCTGCAACACCCAGCTTTTCAAGGATGGTGGTATGTGCCGGGCTACTAGACTTGGCGATAATGTGCTTGACGCCCAGTTCGCGGAGGTTGAGAACCGTGAGCAGGGAGGCCTGCAGGTCTTCGCCGATACAGCAGATAACGCTGTCCACCTTGGCCAGGGGCAGGGACTGGAGCTGTTTCTTGCGGGTGCCGTCGGCAACCACAGCCTGTGCGACCTGGTTAGAAATGTCCTGGATCTTCTCGGGGCTAGGGTCCACCACCATGACGTCGTGACCAAGTGCGGTCAGGTGACGTGCCAGGAAGTAGCCTGTATTACCGAGGCCGATAACTACAAATTGTTTAGATGCCATATAAGCAAAAATAGAAAAATGCTTAGCATTTTTCCATTTTTGCAGTTACTAGTTATGATTTATGAAGTATGAAAGTTCGCAGGAAAGTTTCGCCGCGACACTTTGCTTGAGGTAAAATCATGAATTCTGGAGTTGTTTCTCGTAATTCATAATTCATACTTCATACCTGTGGGTTAAGTGAAACTTAGCCCACCATGATGTCTTCTTCGGCGTACCACATGCCCTCGTCCTGCTTCTTTGCAACGGCAGAAATGAGGAACAAGGGGCCCATTCGGCCAATGAACATCACCATAAATACGATGATTTTGCCTGGAATGGACAAATCTGGGGTAAGACCCATGGAAAGACCGCAGGTGCTGTAGGCGCTGACCACTTCGAAGAATACCTTGAGGAAGGAGCCCTGGGCGTTGGAGGTGCTGGGGGCTTCGGTTTCCAGGAGGAGCAGGGTGGCGGTAACGATTACTGCGATTGCGACCACGAAGATTCGAACGGCCTTGTCCACGGTGTCTTCGGGAATGGTTCGACCATAGACCTGGGTCTTGTTGCGGCCCAGCAGTCGGTTGAATCCCAAAAGGAAAATCACTGCAGTGGTGGTGGTCTTGATACCGCCGCCGCAGCTACCGGGGTTTGCGCCGATAAGCATAATGATTACGAAGAAGAACAATGAACCTACACTCAGGGTAGGCACGTTTACGTTGTTAAGGCCTGCGGTACGGCTGGTAAAGGCCATGAAGGCGCTAGATTCCAGCTTTTCGCCAAGGCTCAGGTCGGCAAAGGTGTTGTTCCATTCGCTAAAGGTAAAGAAGGCGATGCTGGTGAGGACGATGACCAGGGTAAAGCCGATAGCAATGCGGGTATGGAGAGAAATCTTGCGGAGGGAGCGGCTCTTGAAGTCGAACATATAGCGGACTTCGGTAATGGCCAAAAAGCCGAAACCGCCTGCCAGTGCCAGGATGCAGGTGGTCAGGTTCATCACAGGGTTCAGCTGGAACTGCACCAGGGAATCCGGGAACAGGGTGAAGCCCACGTTACAGAAAGAACTGATGGCCTGGAAGAGGCTGCAGAAAATGCGGTCGTAAAGGCCCATGCCAGAGAACTGGGTAAAGTAGGCCACGGCGCCGCAGGCTTCCAGGATAAAGGTAAAGGGGATCACTGCCTTGAGGATTTGGGTGGCGTCTACGTTGCCTTCCTGGGTGTAGTTGGCCAGGAGGGCGGACTGGTGGTTGAATCCCGGGTGCATACCGGCAAGCAAGATAATGACCGTAGAAATAGTCATGATACCCAGACCGCCACATTGCATAAGGATGACCAGGACCCAGTTGCCAAAGGCGGTAAAGCTGCTGCTGATGTCGATGGTGCTAAGACCGGTGACGCAAACGGCGGAGCCTGCAGTAAAGAACGCGTCCAAGATACCCACCGGCTGGCGCTGGGCGAAGGGGAGAGAAAGGAGCGTTGCCCCAAGGGAGATCAGTGCCAGGTAGCCTGCCACGATCATCAGAATGGGATTGCCCTGTTTCTTCTTTTTTTCGTCGGCATTTTCCACGTAGGAGAATGCGTCATATCTTGAATGTAACATAGGGGTAAAGATAGTAAAATGAAATGTCACTCCAGTGTCAAAATCGGGGGCGCTGGCAGTCTTGCCCTAAAAGGGCTTTTTTTTTATTTTTGGCGCCGTTATGAAGAATTTGCGCGCTATTTTGATGCCGATTGCCATTATTCTTGGCATTTTGTTGCCTCAGGCCAGCGTTCTTGCGCCGACCCTCCCTTTCCAGATTGGGACCATGATGCTCCTGACTTTCATCGGCAAGGTTCCTCCCCAGGAACACGGGGTCACCTTCAAGATCGAGGTCCGCGCCTTCATCGCCAGCTTGTTGCTGCTGGCTCTCCTCTGGGTAAGCGTCGAAGTTTTCGGCCTGCCCCGCGAAGTTTTGCTGGGTGGCGCCATCATCTGCCTTTGTCCGCCGGCCAACGCCGCACCCGCCATGGCGAAAATGCTGGGCGGAAATCCCGTACTTGCCCTCAAGATTTTCCTGAGTGGACACTTGATCGCTTGCTTCAGCATCCCTATTATATATGGCTACTTGACCGGATCGGAGGCGGGCTTTGCAGATATCGCCCTGCGTATCTTCAATTCCATCCAGCCGATTATTTCCATCCCGCTGGCACTTGCCCTTGGCGTACGTTCCTTCTACCCGGAACTTGCCGACAAGGTGGCTAAGTTCTCCAAGTACACCATCTTCATCTGGACTTTCTCCGTGTTCGTGATTCTTGCCACGGCAAGCCGCGACATTCGTGAAATGGGCTTTGCCGATTTGTGGAACAGCGGTACCTTGCCCCTGCTTGCCATTGTGGCTCTGGTCCTTTGCATTCTGCAGTTTGTGCTGGGCTGGTTCTGCGACAAGAAGCATCCCATCGAAAGTTCCCAGAGCATGGGCCAGAAGAATACAACCCTGGTCATCTGGATTGCAAGCCTCTATGCCGGCCCCGTGGCTGCCATCGCTCCCACTTGCTATGTGGTGTGGCAGAACCTGGTGCTTAGCTACATGAGTGCGAGAGTCAAGCCGCAGAAATAAAAGCGCTGGACAAAACATTGCCGCTCTTGCATGACACAAAAAAATGGAAAGAGTCGAAAGGCTCTTTTTTTAATTAGTTTTAGAGTATGACTCACGCGGAACTTGTCAAGAAGCTTTTTGAAAATCAGGATTTGAAGTACAGGGAATTTCATACTTCCCTGGTGCCGGGAATTCCCCACGAAACCTATATCGGCGTGCGAGTACCGGTGCTTAGGACCTTGGCCAAGGAATTTGCTTCATCGGCGACTCCCGCGGAATTTTCCAAGTTCATGGATTCCGTTCCTCACAAGTATTTCGAGGAAAACCATATCCACACTATGCTCATGTCGTCCATCAAGGATTTCGATGAGTGCCTTGCCCGTACGGAACAGTTCCTGCCTTATATAAATAACTGGGCCATTTGCGACGGCAAGAAGCCTAAGGCATTGCTGAAGGATGAACCGCGGTTCTTGAAGCATATTGCGGAATGGGTGAAGTCGGACCATCCTTATGTGGTTCGCTTTGGCATCAATATGCTCATGGATTTATTCCTGGACGATCGCTTTGACCCGAAGTTCTTGAAATGGGTGGCTGCTGTGGATACGGCCAAGTTCCGCTCATTGCCTGATGGTTCCTTGAATAAGCGCGTTGCCGCTGTGACGCCTGCCGGGGTGCCTCTGGCAAACCCTGAATATTACGTGCAGATGGAAGTTGCCTGGTATTTCGCCACCGCACTTGCAAAACAGTGGGATGACGCTGTGCCTTATATTGAAAAGCGTAAGCTGGATCCGTGGACCCATAACAAGGCCATCCAGAAATCTATCGAAAGCTTCCGCGTGACCGACGAACATAAGGCCTATTTGCGGACATTGAAGGTGTAGATTGCGGCGGTTTGATGCCAATTTTTGATTTTTGTGTCACTGAATTGAGAAAAAAGCTTGTTTAGTGACAAAAAATTTGAATAAAGTAACTGAATTTGCAGATTTGCAGGAAAGATTGATGTCACTAAAAGAACGGTGTGGCCGATTTGGTGACTATTTGAGTTGGCGGAAACACTTAAAATTGTTAGTGTAGTTTTATACAACGCAACATTTTTGTCACTAACTTTGTAAAAAGAGTCTTTTGGTGACAAAAAATCTCCAAAAAGCTTGCTGCGCATTCTGAATAGCTACATTTGAGAATCATGTCTGGTAATCTGCAGTCAAGAATCCTTCATCTGCCAGCATCGAACCCTAGCGAAAAGGGGCCGTTGAGTGCGGATGTTTATGCTATCCGTGGCGAGACCGTCTGGTGGATTTTTGATGTGGGTGCCAGTGATGAGGCGGCGGATTTCATCAACAACTTACCTTGCGATGGCGTAGCGCCGGGTACCGCGCAGCACTTGCATCAAGATGCCGCACCTCTCAAGAAAAATATCGTCATTTCCCATTTCCATCGGGACCATTTCTTCAACCTTTCGCGGGTCTCCTTCGACAATCTCTTTGTTGGACGCGAGACTTTTCGTCATTGCGACGAAAGCATTCGCGCCCGCAGCGGCACTCAGGTTGTTGAGTCGCCCTTACAGTTTGAAGACGGCCTGAAGTTTCATATTGAGCCTATCCCCAGCAGTCATGCCAAAGGCTCCTTGATGCTTACTGTTGGGGAATCCGCATTCCTTGGGGATTCCACGTACCCTACGGTAGGTCATAACAGGCCTGACTCCTATAACGTGCAGCTGCTTTACCAGCAGATTCAATTCCTGCGAGCTTGCGAGGCGCAAAACTTCTACATGAGCCATCGACGCTTTCTCCCGCGGGAAAAGGAATCGATCTTGCAAATCCTGGAAAGCTATTATGCCCAGCGGGAACCCAACAAGAATATCATTGAAATTTTTCGCTAGTGATTCTTGCTCCCATTGATTTTTTGCGTTTTTGTTGCAGATCGTATTTTCACTTGTCGCATGCTAGGCGACCTCCCGCGATCCTTCACAAGGTATCTTTACAATTGTTAAAAACAAAACGATATAGTTTAGGAACCTAGTAGAAGGAGTCGTTATGACGGAACGTGAAAAAAGAATACGTGAAGTTTTTCGCAATGCAGCAAGCAATATGCTTTGGGGCGATTTTGATGATGAACCTCTGGCAACAGAAAATGCCAAGGAAAATTCGCCTGTAGAAAATAACAGGTCCAATCTCAAGAAGGATACTTGCCTTTTGGGAGCCATTGCCGGTGACACCATCGGTTCGCCTTATGAATTTGACAGCAACAACTATAAGGGCACGGACTTTCCGCTGTTTAATAAGGTTTCTGAATATACCGACGATAGCGTTATGACGGTGGCGGTTGCCAACGCAGTGATGATGGGTTTCGCGGAAGGTTTCGGCGGAGAGCCCGACGCGGCTAAGGACAAATTCGACGCGGCTAAGGACAAGCCCGACGAACAAAAGACTGAAGAAGCTATGGTTTTCTCCATGCGCTCTCTGGGTCGCAGGTTCCCTTACGCAGGCTACGGTGGCCGCTTCTGCCGCTGGCTTGAAAGCGATAACCCGCAGCCCTACAACAGCTGGGGCAATGGTTCCGCCATGCGCGTCTCCGCAGTAGGCTGGGCCTACGATACGCTGGAAGAAGTGGAGAAGTATGCGGAAATTTCTGCCCGCGTCACCCACAACCATCCCGAAGGCATCAAGGGAGCCAAGGCGGTGGCGGCTGCCATCTTCCTGGGTCGTGCAGGCAAGTCCAAGCAGGAAATTCTGGATTATGTGGAACGCACCTATGGCTATGCTATCAGCCAGATGACTTGTGACAAGATTCGCCCCGGCTACCATATGAATGAATCCTGCCAAGGTACAGTGCCCCAGGCTTTCTGTGCTTTCCGCGAAGGCAATTCCTTCGAAGAAGTGGCGCGCCTTGCAGTTTCCTTGGGCGGAGACAGCGATACCCTTTGCTGCATCGCCTGCGCCATGGCCGAGGCTGTATACGGCATTCCCGAAGACATCCAGCAGGAAACCATCAACCGTCTTCCCGAAGAACTCTTGGTCATCCTCAATCGATTCCAAAAGTTCGTGGCAGAGAAGTAGCTATATTTGGGTCATGCTTAAAGTTATTAGGGCGGTGACCCGTTTTCTTTCCACCTATACGTCTCTTTTCGTTATTGGCTGCGCTGTCGTTGCCTTTATCGTGCCTCCGACTTTCGCTTGGGTGCATGGCAATGTGTCCTCCGTGATTCTTGGAATCATTATGCTCTCCATGGGCTTGACCCTTCGCATTGAAGACTTCAAGAACCTGGCGAAGCGCCCGCTGGATATTTGTGCTGGCGCCTTGGCTCAGTACACCATCATGCCGCTGGTTGCCCTGTGCCTTACGAAAGTTTTCGGACTGGATCCGTATCTCGCTGTAGGTATCATTCTGGTGGGCTGCTGCCCCGGCGGCGTCTCCAGCAATGTGATGAGTTATCTTGCCAAGGGAGACGTTGCCTTCTCTGTGGGCATGACAATCGTCAGCACCTTGCTTGCGCCGATTGTTACCCCGTTTTTGGTATTGTGGCTTGCAGATACCAGCATCAACGTGAATGCGGTGGGGATGTTCCTGCAGATCCTTTATGTGACCGTGGGCCCTGTGACCGCAGGCTTCCTGATGAACCATTTCTTCGGTCATCGTAACGGCTTTAAGGAAATCCAGGCGAACATGCCTTCGGTAAGCGTCATCGGCCTTGGCCTTATTGTGGGTAGTGTTATCGTGACGGTGCGCCCCCACTTGCTGAACAATGGTATATCCCTTTTGCTCCTGGTGCTGGCCGTAGTTTTCTGCCACAATGCCCTGGGCTATGTGCTGGGCTATAGCGTTGGCCGCGTCTTCCGTTTCAATACCGCCAAGAAGCGAACCATCGCCATCGAAGTTGGCGTGCAGAATGCGGGCATGGCAACGGTGCTTGCGGCAGCCTTCTTTGCTAATCCCGAGAACATCGCTGCTAATTCCAATGCCGCCCTGTGCGTGGTTCCCTGCGCCATCAGTTGCGCCTACCATTCCATAAGCGGTACCATTCTTGCTGGCATCTTCGCCAAGCTGGACCAGAAGAAAAACAAGTAATTACAAAAGAAAAGCGTTTGCTATAAAATAAATGCGCTTGCGATTTTACCGCAAGCGCTTTTTAGATAGATGTTTTTGAGAGAGAAGGTTTGTGCGCTATTTCATTTGAATGCTTTTTCCCAAAATGTTGAAGAGTCGTGTTCCGCGGGAATTTTCGTTGCGTAGCTGGATGGAGTTCCTGTTGCGTTCCATAGTCCAGTCGGATTGCTTGACGGAAGAATTTTGCAAATCGCGGATGGACATGCTGGTAGAATCATTAGAACTTTCGGGCGGATTCACGACGGTCGTGTCTGCGGGAGTTTCTTCGGGATCCTTTCCGGACTCGGGGACTTCGGGAACCTTGGTGGAATCTCCGACCACACTGTTGGCTGCAATTCGCAGCAGGTCCACGCCGCTCTTTTCGCAGGTAAACCCGAAGGCCATTTCGCTCTTGGAAGCGCCTGCGTTTACAGCCTTGTAGCTGTAGCTTTTTCCGTCAGCCGCAGTGACCGTGGAATTGTACGTCACGGCATCGCCCTTGCGGGAAATGTTCATTGAAACGTTTGCCCGCTGCATGATGGACTTGAAGTCATCCCAGTTCCAGTCGTACTTGTAATCGAACGTTCCCGCATTGTCCATGGCGTAAGCGTCGGCGCGAAGCAATGTGGTCTTGCCATCTGCGGTGGCGCGGACGATGTAGTTATCCCAGTTCTCGGAACCGGCACTGTTGCCGTAGTTCCTGAAATTGAAGGTTACGTTGAAGTCACCGCTTGCCTTGTAGTCGGAACTCTTCAGGGCGTTGAAACCTGCATTGTAAACGCCTCCATCACTCAGGGTTCCCACAAAGATGCGGTTACTCTGGGAGCCGTAAGCAATGCGGCTAACGTCAAGATAGGCGGCGTCAGCACCCAGGTAAATGTCGTAATTGCCGGAAGGTGCGTTGGTGGCGGATACGCGGTACACCAGCTCGTCGGCACCGTTGGAGCCCGCGCCAGTCAAGAACGCGTAAACATTAATCACACTTCCGTCCTTAACCGCACGGACCTTCACCTTGGCGTTCTTGAACATTGCCTTGAACTTTGTCCAGTCGGTACCCCAGGAACCGTAATAGCCTACGTTGCTTCCACTGAATGTTTCGACGGAGTAGGCGTCGGAGCGCAGGTACCAGGTGCTTTCGCCATTCTTGAAGGCGAGAACCCAGTTGTTCCAGTTTTCCTTCGCTTCCGTGTAGTTGGTAAAGTCGAACTCCGCAACAAAATCGCCGGACACGCTGACTTTAGCGAAGTCGTCGTAGGCGTCCCAGGCGGTCTTCTTGTCGGCGGTACCCACCACCTTCTTGCTTTCGAAGTAGCGAGTTTCGTTCACAGTTTCCGTCTTGGGAACGCGATAGCCCCACAGTGCGCGGGAACCGTTCTTGTTCATGGCGGAAAAGGTGAGGGTGACCTTGCCTACGTCATTCTGGGACTGTTCCAGTAAAACGCCCTCGTAGGTATTATTGTTCATTTCGAAGGTGATGTACTGACGGCCCTTGGCAAAATCGTATTTCCAAGTTCCGGTGTAAGCTCCCGTTACAGAACCATCGGCGTTCAACTGCAAATCCTTTTCCGTATTGATGGGGAACTTGTTGTCGGCCTGGGCGTAGGGCTCGTGCATGATGATCTTGTAGGCGCCCGCAATTTGAGATTCATTGAAAGCGGTTGCCGTCATGCCGAAACCGGTCTTGTATTCAAAAGGTGCCGCCACAATCCAGCCCATCTTATTGAAGTACAACTGGTGGGTTTCCACGTTGTGCCATGCGGTGCCGTTATCCATCTTACGGTGATAAACCAGGTACATGGAACCGTCGTCATCGCGGAGCAGGGAGTTGTGTCCGTCTGCAATTTCTGCGCTGCCGTCGGGCCAGAAACTCCACTTGTAATTCTGGATAATGGGGAAGCCATATTCCGTATTGGTACCGTAATTATAGATGTACTTGCTGAAAAGAGCAGAGGTTCCATCTACGTCAACATAAGGCCCCTTCACGTCCTTGCTGCGGAATACGCGCATGGTGTAACCGCCATCGGGGCTATAGAAACCGTAGCTGATAAACAGGTAATAATAACCGTTGCCATCTGCATCTTTGAAGTACTGGATGTAGGAACCTTCGCCGCTCACATAGTAGCCGCCACCCACATGAATACCCATGTACTGATCGCTGGTCATGGCGCTCTTGAAGGCTTCGCCCTGCCACTTGGTTTCGTACTTGTAGCTGTAATCGCGAAGTCCGGTGGATTCGTCCAGCTTCAGCAAAAAGAGGCCACCGCTCCAGGAACCGTAAAGCAACCACAGGATTCCATCTTCGTCGTAGAAAACGCTGGGGTCGATGGCGCTGACGCCGTAGCCGCCGTCCCACTTGCCCAAATTGCGAACACCGTCGTTGGCCATGTAATAGCGGCTGTCGATTGTCGCGGAACCGGTCACTTTCTGGTAATCAGCATTGGCGATGCTTCCTGCTGTTTGGTTATCCATGCCGCCGTAGACCACGGAACCCACGTAATCGTAAGGGCCTTCAATCTTGCTGGACGTAAACAGGATGATGGAACTTTTCCAGTCTTCGCCTGCCTCAGAAAAATACAGGCACCATTTCTTCATCTTCTTGTTCCACACAATATCTGGAGCCCAGAAGTTTCCGAGAGCGGTAGCAGACGTGGTGTGTTCTGCGTAATCCGCTTCCGCCTTGATAAGCGTGTAGTAATCGTCCGTTTTGTTGTTTCCCGTAACGAGGGTAACGCCCCCGCGGGAAAGTTTCGGCGTAAATGGAGTCCAGTCCAGCATATCCCTGGAGTAGGCGCCTCCATTCATGGTGCCGAAAATGTAGTAGAACTTTTCACGAGTCTTGCCTGCGTCATTTTCCGGATAGGAATTGCCGGCAGCGTCCTTGTAGACCACAATGACGGAAGGATCGTGAACCGCAACGGAGCTTGCCTCCGCCTTGGAAGTGGCCGAAACCACAAAGAAAGTTGCAACGACTGCAGCAGAAACCACAGCTCGAAAGCCACTTAACATACCCATAAACACATCCCTTAGGATGAATATATCTGCACTACCACAGCGCAGAACCCAAAACATCCTGGTTTAAATATATACAAAAGTCTACACTTTTGCAAATAAAAAGTCTACATTTTAAACAAACTTTTATCTAAAATAGGGTAAAAAATCTTTTATGTAAATTCGCTTTATATACAAGAGGCGTTTTGCTAAATTGCGCCCTATGTTGATGAAAAACAAAGTATCCAAAAGTTTGTTGATTGCCATTGCGGTCGTCTTTACTACTTATTTTATCAAGGACTGGGTTGACCTCGCGCACTGCGGTGCTGTAGAAAGCTGCCTGCAGGATGCCCACATCTACCAGAACTATACCAAGTTCCTGAGTTCCTTCCTGTTGACGGTGCTGGCCTTTTATGCCAGCCGCTACGCCTGCTGCCCCCGCGATGGCAAATGGTTGAAGATCGCCTTTACTTTTTCTGCCCTCGCCGATGTTTGCTTCAGGTTGCTGGGCATGTTTGTTCAGGATTTTCCCATTGCCCCGTCCATTCTGGGTATCACCTGCTTTATGTTCTTCCAGTCTGCCCTTACTTACAGACACACCCGCACCAGCGATTCCGACACTCATTTCCCAAAGATTCTGATTGTGCCCTTGTGCGTTCTGGCTGTGCTTGCCGTAGCCTATTTTGCAGGCCTGGTTCCCCAGATTCTCTTCGTGATTGGTGGTTATGCCGCTTTCCTCATCTGTTCCGTGATTGCCGCCTGCAAGGCATCCACTGTGGGATACTTCTCCCAGCACAAGGCCAAGATTATGAAGATTGGCATGATTGTGTTCTTCATTGGTGACGCCTTGGTGGGTCTCGCCCTTGCAACTAGCGACGACCATACCGTTATGGAATTGATTTCCGCCATCGCCGATGGCCTGGTCTGGCCGGTTTACGTGCCCGCCCAGATTCTCCTGATCAAGAGCTGCTGCGAAGAATAATTTAGCTGCGGCGACTCTGCTGCAACAACATTGCAACGACATTGCAAAAAAAGAAAGGTAGTGGTTCATTGACCACTACCTTCTTTGTTTTAAAGGTGTGGCATCCATTCACGGCAAAACACTCGAAGCTACTTTTTATAAAAAGATAGCAGTGCCTCGGAAATTCGTTTTTCGCGCTGCGTATTATAATCGGAGCTGGCCCGAAGCCGCTTGGCCGATGGCGCGCCTAAACTGTATCACAAGAGCAACGAGCTTTAATAATACTGTTAGATCGGGCGTTGATCCGTGGGATGCCTAGACTTAATATACCTAATAAGGTGCCGCCAGACAAGCAGTGGAATGAAAATATTTGTAATCCAAATTGTAATGAAGTCCGGACTGTGTTATCCGTATCTTTTTTGCGGGTTTTGACGAAATTTACGGGTTTTCGTTGTTTTCCCAGTCTTCTCTGATTTCGTCGGGCTCGTCCTTAAAGGGGGTGATGAAGTCGGCGCAGTACTGAGCCACCTGTTCGCGGAGCTTGTTGCCGCGAACCTTTCCCAGGAGGATTTCGATGTCTTCCAAGGGGGCTGCCATGAAGGCTTCGGCGCTCTTGTACTTGCTGAGAACTTTGATGCGGGTTTCGTGACCTACGCCGGGTTGCTTGAGCCATTCCACTTCCAGGTCTTTCTTGCGCTTGCTGCGCTGGTAGGTAATGGCGAAGCGGTGGGCTTCGTCACGGGCGTTCTGCAGCAATTTTAGGGCGGGGCTGGTACGGTGCAGCACAATGCTTTTGCGTTCGTCGGGGAACACGATTTCTTCCAGGCGCTTGGCGAGACCGATGAGGGGGAGGTCCTTGTCGTGACCCAGTTCCTTCAAAATTTGCATGGTGGCGTCCACCTGGCCTTTACCACCGTCGCAAACCCAAAGGTCCGGCATAGGGGTGCCTTCTTCTTCCAGACGGCGGATACGGCGGGTCATGACTTCGCGCATACTGGCAAAGTCGTCTACGCCCTCCACGGTCTTGATGATGAACTTGCGGTAGTTGGCCTTGTCCGGTTTTCCGTTCTTGAAGGCTACAAGACTTGCCACGGTGTTGGTTCCGCTCAAATGGGAAATATCCACGCACTCGATGCGGAATGGAGTCTTCTTTAGGCCGAGAACCTTCTGCAGTTCGAAAACGCTCTGGTCGATTTCGCTGTACTTCTGGACTTCCGCGCGCATTTCCACAAGGATCATGTCGGCGTTAGCGCCTGCCAGCTTAAGGAAGCCCAACTTCTCACCGCGCTGGGGAACGTTGAAGAATACCTTGCGGCCCGCTTTTTCACTCAGGGCGTCGCTGAACAAGTCGGAGTCTTCCGGCAGCGGGATGTCGGTGGCGATTTCCTTGGGAATAAAGTCCTGGTCCATGTACCAGTTGAGAATCATCTGTCGGAAGATTTCGGTTTCGTCATCTTCCAGTTCGCACTGCAGGCGGTAATGGCGTCGACCGGTCAGAACCCCTTCGCGGTACTCGAGAATCACCGCGGCGGCCAGGTTGCCGTTACGACGCAGCGTCACAATATCCAGGGAAAGGTTGGGGTCCGAAGTGTCTGTCTTGGCGTGAATTCCTGTTGATTGCAAAGCCTGGATGGCGTCACGCTTCTTGGCTGCAGCTTCAAAGTCCAGATTGGCGGCGGCCTCCTCCATTTCCTTTTGCCAAATGCCAATAAGGTCATCTCGCTTGCCTTCCAAAAGGAGCCTGGCCTGCATCACGTCCTTGTAGTAGTCCTCCCGACTGATTAATCCAGCGCAGGGGGCCTTGCAGCGACCGATGTGGTAGTTGAGGCAGGGTCGCTGGGGCGAACGGGCCGGCAGGTCCATGGTGCATTCTCGGATACCAAAAAGTCTGGCGCAAATGTCTTTTAGTTTGTCTACATAGCGGGAGCTCATGTAGGGCCCGTAGTACTGATTGCTGTCCTTCTTTACAGATCTTGTCAGGAACAGGCGGGGGAACGGTTCCCTAACGCTAAAGGCCAAATAGGGGAAATGCTTGTCGTCCTTCAGTAGAACATTGTACTTGGGCGTGTGCTTTCGGACTAGGTTGGCCTCGAGAATCAGGGCCTCTTCCTCGGTCTCCGTAATAATCCATTCTATGTCGCGGATATAAGGCAGCATCAGGGTTGCGGCGCGGTGTCCCTGGTGGTCGCTGCCGTCAAAGTAGCTGCGCACGCGGTTCTTCAGGACCTTGGCCTTGCCAATGTAGATGATCTTTCCGCTGGCGTTTTTCATGATATACACGCCGGGCCTATCCGGGAGCTCGTCAAGCCTGCGTTGTATATGTTCGTTTACGGAAATCATTATAAGACGAATTTAAAAAAAATTAGGTTTTCACTACAAATTTTTTATTTATTTTATAGATGTTAATTATCCCTTAATATTCAACTTACGGAGCAAAGATGAATTTTGAAAAGGTAAATGAACTGTCCAAAAAGATCGAAGGGGTCTTGGGAACAGTCCGCACCCTTAAAGAAGAAAATGCGTCATTAAAGCAGCAACTGTCTGCCTCCCAGGCCGATGTCCAGGACAAGATCTTGCTTTTGGAAAAGGCCAGCGCAAGTCTCGCTGAATGCCAGGCTGCCCTGAACGATCAGGAAATCACTACCAAGTCTCAGACCCAGTCCCTGAACACCAAGGACCTGGAAATCGAAGACCTTAAGGAACAGCTTGCCGAAAAGGACAAGGAATCCGAAAACCTGAAGGATCAGATTTTCCTTTTGGAAAACGAAACCAAGGCAAAGGATGATAAGCTTCAGCAGTGCGCCGGTCTCCTGCAGGAAAGTGCCGATCGCATCAAGGAATACGAAGCCAAGTGCATTGAAAGTGCCGATGCACTTCAGGCCAGCCAGGCTCAAGTTCAAGAAGGCGAAGTCAAGGCCCAGGAACAGGCCGCTCAGATTGAAGAATTGAGCAAGCAGGTCAGCGTTCTCGAAGAAAAGCGCAACGAATCCTTGACTTCCATTGCCAACTACATCGAAGAAATCAGCGCTCTCAAGTCTGAAATGGACGAAAAGAACGGCTTGATTGATTCCCTCAATGTTCAGCTCCAGGCTCAGGCCGACGAAATCGCCGATGCCCAGGAAAAGTTCAACCAGCTGGTTGCTACCATCGAAACAGAACTGGGTACCGACCTCACTCTCGAACAGAGTGTAGAACCCGATGTCCAGGAAGAATCCTTGGACGAGTTGGAAGAAGACCTGGTTGAGGAAGTTCCCGAAATTCCCGAAGAACCGGTTGAAGAGGAATCTGTTCAGGAAGCCGCCCAGGAAGAAGCTCCTGAAGAAGACGTTCCTGTAATTGAAGTTCACCCTGCCGATGAAAAGAAGGAGGACAACGACCTGTTCTCCTCTGCGAGCAATGGAGGCTCGCAAACAAATTTTTTTGGATAAACCGCCTTATGGACAATGATCCATTTGGCGTAGGAATGAAGTAATGGCCGATAACGATTCTCTCAGATCTGTAAGTATTGTCGTCGCACAAGAAAGCATTCAGATCCGTACGGACTTGCCCGATGCGGAGTTGAAGGACATTGGCGAATTCATCAATCAGCGATTTGATCGCTCGGCAAAGTTCCAGATGGAAAACCGCAAGCGTTTAGCTTTGCTGGCCGTCGAACTTACATCCGAGATTTTTGAATTGCGCAAGCAGTTGCGTCGCGCGAAAATCTATTACGAAACCATGGAGCAGGATCTCAAGAATCTTTCGCTCCTGTTGGACGAAGGTTTGAGCCGCAACGGAATTGACAACATCTAATTCGTTCCGCAGTACAATTAAAAGAACCCCGCCGCATTAGCGACGGGGTTTCTGTTTTAAGACTGTTGAATTTTTGGATTACTGTTCAGACACGCAACGGACGTTGTAGGCACGTTCAGATGCGTCATGGACTTCGTATTCCTTGGTGCCGTCGTCTGCGTAGTTCTTAAGCTGGATGTACTTGTTGTCGGCAACCCAAAGGTAGCCCAGCTTCTTGTCGTCGCCGTATTCGATAGGTTCGTTGTTTTCCAGCTTGAAACGGCCGCCGAAATTCCACCATTTCCATTCCTGGGCTTCGATTGCAGCTTTGAATTCGGATTCGGTAGGCAGGCGCCAACCTTCGGGGCAAACGCGTTGTGCAGTTCCGTTGGTGTAGAAACCGCCATAGGTTGCGCAAACGTCACCGCTTTCCTGGAAGGAGCAGAAGTAGCCGTTCTTGGTCTCGTAGTTCAAGTTCTCTGCCATCCAGTGGAGGCCACCGATACGGATCAAGGCGTATTCCTTCTGGTCGCGCTGGTCAATCATCTTGTTCTCGGTGACTGTAGGCGGAGTCTGAGCCTCAGAGGACATGGTCACCTGGATAGAGATAGAAGAAGAGGAACTCTGCGGAGTTGCGTTGCCGTATTCCTTTTCGCACTTATCAGTCCAGCAGAATACAGTCTTATCGCTGGGATAAGGAACTTCGTGACTACCGGAGGAGGTCACTGTGATAATCACGGTCTGGTGGACGACGGAGTCCTTGACTACGGGATTGGTAGAGCTACCAGATGTAGGTGAGCCAGTCGAGTTGTCGCCGCTATCTGCAGAGACGCTAGAAGATGTTAATCCGGACAGGCCATTGTCGTCCGACGGTCCAGAGACCGTGTCAGAAGAACAAGCCGTGTACATTCCAACCGCACCCAATATACCCAATAATGCAGTGATTTTTTTCATGAAATCAAATATAGTTTACAAATCTTCACATTACTAGAAAAAAGTTTTTTACTATCTTTTTCATCACTATGACAAACGTTGAAATTTTCGACACTACCTTTGCCATGACCATTTTGGTCATTTTGGCTATTTGCGTCCCTGCAATTTTGCTTTTGGCTAACTGGATTCTGCATCCGGGTAAGATCAAGGATACCGCCATCAAGGGAACTTCCTACGAATGCGGTATTGCTCATGTTTCCGGCACCTCCAACGAACGTTACCCGGTTAAGTATTACATGGTCGCCATGTTGTTCCTGGTTTTCGACCTTGAAGTTGCCTTCCTCTACCCCTGGACCATCCAGTTCCTGGCTGGCGGTTGGGAACTCCTCTATGTCCTGTTGGGCTTCCTCGTGATTCTCGAAGCCGGCTACTGCTACCTCATTAAGAAGGGTGTGTTGAACTGGACTAAGATTCAGGACTAGTTCCCTAAGTCTATTCTATCTCAAAATGACGGTCGCAAGTCTTCTTGCGGCCGTCGCTTTATATAGATCGAGGGAGGGCAGAGCCCCCCTCGAGCTCCCCTACCGAAACATTGCTCCGCAAGTTTCGGGTGTGGAGGGAGACATCCCTCCAACCCTCCCCTAGATTCCCCTGCTATAGCAATCAAGGGGCAGGGACCCCCTGAGCAGGGAGTTTACTCCTCCACTTTCGGGGACCGGCCACACTAAGGAATAAATTCCTAAGTGTGTTTCCGCCGCTCAGAACACGAGAAAAAGTTCGGGCGCAGCTCGGACTTTTGTGAGTGAGAATTGTCCCCTATGGGGACGTGTGGTAACCCCTTTGCGTCTTAAAAGGAATGGCGGAGGTAAACGGTCATACCCAGGTGGTCGAAGTCGACCCAGCTGAATTCGCCGCGAGCGTAGAGCTGTTCCTTGAGGTTCAGGGCCAACTGGCCACCGAAGCCCACGGCCTGGTGCCATTTGTTCCGCCAGAGTTCGCTAAAGTGGTCGCCCGACTTTCCGCCTTCGTAGAATATGGTACCTGCCAGTCGCCAAGCCAGGAATTTTCTCAGTTCTGCCTGCACGATCAGGGCCTGCTTATCGTTAAAGTAAAGGCTTTCCACCCCGCGGAAACGCTTGATTCCATCGGGGCCCGACAGCATATCGAAGGGTACGTCGCCGTTTGCCCGCTGCCACAGAACGCCTACGGCCATGGAGGTTTTCCAGAACAGGTAGGTAAAGCCGCGAAGGTCCAGGGATTCTGTGTCAAAGGAGTAGTCACCTAGAACGTCGCTGTAGAACATTTGCTGCCACTGCACCAAAAATCCGTGCCGGCTCCAGTTCAGGTTGTCGCGGGTATCAAGACCCAGGATATAGCCCGCGCCGTTTCGCCATCCGGAGTGTTCGTCGGGCAACGTTAAGTTGTCTGCATCGCTTTTCCTAAAGGAAATATCAGAATGCTCCACGTGGATTTCCGCGCCGTATCTCAGTTGCTTCGGGAGGCCCACGCTGGATTCTGCCCGGGCGCCGAACTTGAATCTTTCGCGGTCGTAAATAACAAACTTGTCGATGTCAGGGTCGTTTCCTGCGCCAAAGTAGCTGGCTACCCAGTTCTGGTAACGAAGGTCCGCCTTGAGTGCAATCTGGTCGTGATGCAGGTAGTAGTAAGGTTCAATAAGGAACTGGAATTGCTTGCGGGTAGACCCGATGGCGGAAACGTCAATCTCGTTGACCTTGCCGCCCTTTTCCAGGGGTTTGAAAAAGACGATGCCCATGGCGCCGAGCTGGAGCTTGGTCTCTTCGGAGTATCCAAGGACCGGCAGTGCTGTAAAACGCTGGAAATGTTCGGTGGTGTCTGTCGCGACCGTATCCGCGACTGAGCCTGCCGCGATTGTGTCCGCTGCACCTTCGGAAACAGCAGCCAAAAGCGGTGCTGCGGCCATAAGACCCAGGGCTATGATTTTTACCAGTTCCATTGTTTGAAAATATACAATCTCGCAAATTTTTAAAAAAGCTATTTTTGGTTTATGCCCATACTTTCTGCACAGAATATTCTTTTGCGTCTTGGCGGCTCTGCTCCGCTGTTGGACAACGTTACCTTCGACATCGAACCTGGCGACCGCATTTGCCTGGTGGGTCGTAATGGCGAAGGCAAGTCTACGCTTTTGAAGGTTCTTACAGGGGAGATGGAGTATAACTCCGGCGATGTGATCAAGAAGAATGGGCTGCGCGTAAGCCGTATGATCCAGGAAATTCCCGCCCACATCGATGGCACGGTGCGCGATATCGTGATGGGTAAGGTGGCGGCGGGCAGTTCCGCCGGATGGACTGGAGCCAAGGACGGTTCCGATAACGATGGACATCATGACGCTGCGGCCGAGGCGATTCTCGGTAAGACCGGCATTGATGCCGAGGCCCAGTACGACAGCCTTAGCGGTGGCCAGAAGCGTCGTGTACTTTTTGCCCGCGCCGTTGCCGAAGATCCGGATTTGCTTTTGCTGGACGAACCCACTAACCATCTGGACATTCCCGCAATCCAGTGGCTGGAAGGTATTGTGACCCGCCTGAATTGTGCCGTTATGTTCGTCAGCCATGACCGCGCCTTTGTGCGCCGCACCGCCACAAGAATTTTTGAACTGGACCGTGGCCGCGTCCGTAGCTGGGACTTTCCTTACGACAAGTTTGTCCAGTTCCGCGATCAGGCTCTTGCCGAAGAAGAAAAGGCCAACGCCTTGTTCGACAAACGCCTTGCCGAAGAAGAAGTGTGGATCCGCAAGGGCATCCAGGCTCGCCGCACCCGTAACGAGGGCCGCGTCCGCGCTCTTATCAAGATGCGTCAGGAACGTGCCGAACGCCGCACCCGCACAGGTACAGTCTCCATGCAGATTACCGAGGCGGAACGCTCCGGCCGAATGGTTGCCCGTTTGACTGGCGTGACCTATTCCTACGCCGACGAATCTACGGGCGGTGCTCCCATGCCCCTCATCAACGATTTTTCTACGGAAGTTTCCCGCGGCGATCGCATTGGCATCGTAGGCCCCAACGGCTCCGGCAAGACCACTCTCTTGAAGTTGATTCTTGGGGAGCTGCAGCCCGACGCGGGTGAAATCCGCCTGGGTACCAATCTTGAAATTGCTTACTTCGACCAGATGCGTACGCGCCTTCGCGAAGACAAGTCCCTGATCGAAAACATCGGCGACGGACAGGCCTACATTACGCTGAACGGCGTCAAGCGCCATGTGTTAAGTTATCTGCAAGACTTCCTTTTCAGTGCTGACAGAGCCCGCGGCCCCATTAGCGCTTTGAGCGGCGGTGAACGCAATCGCTTGTTGTTGGCTTGCCTTTTCAGCCACCCCAGCAACGTACTGGTTCTTGATGAACCTACCAATGACTTGGACATGGAAACCCTGGACCTGTTGGCAGAACTTTTGGCAGAATACAAGGGCACCGTCCTTACCGTGAGCCACGACAGAGCCTTTTTGGATTCTGTGGCCACCAGCATCTTTGCCATTGAAGAAAACGGAACCGTGTTTGAAGCCGTGGGCGGTTACACCGATTACGAAGCCAACAAGAAAATCCGCGACAAGGAAGCCGCAAATGCCGCCCGCATCGCTGCTGAAAAGCAAGCCGCTGCAACCCCTGGTGCAACTTCCTCTGCGATCCCTTCCAGCGACGTAGCAAAAAAGAAAAAGCGCAGCTACAACGAGGAACGTGAGTACGCCGCCCTTCCCGAAAAAATCGAGAAACTGGAATCCGAAATCTCTGACCGCCAGAACGAACTTTGCAAGCCCGAGGTCTGTACCAATGCCGCCCGCATCGTGGAACTCCAGAAGGAAATCTCCGACCGCGAGGCCGAACTTGAAAAGGCATATGAGCGTTTCGAGTATCTGGACTCCTTGGGTTAATTGACTAAAATCACTTTTTTAGCGTGATTTACGTTGTTTTACAACGCCAATGCTCTTGGCGCGGGAACTTTTTTCCCTTTTTTTATGTATAATATGGCCTAGGAATGATCGTTTGGGAAAAACTCTTCCAGGAGAATTAAATGAGAAAGCAAATTTTGGCATTCGGTCTTATGGCCGCAACTGCTTCCATGGCCGCTCTGATCAGCGACTTTGAAACAGACACTCAGGCAAGTGTTGGCACCAGCACTTATTGGTATTACTATAACGTTGACGATAAAGGTAATGGTACCGCAACTGTCACCAACGAAGATGATGCCCAATATGGTGGTAAGGTCATCAAGCTCGACGACGCTGGCAATGGCGTTATGGGCGTCGAAGGCATCGTTCTCGCTAAGGGCGATATGAGCTACTCTCCCCAGGTCGCTATGGGTCTCGGTGACGACGAACAGGCCTTGGCTGGTGAATTTTCTAGCTGCACCACTATTAGCTACAAGTACAAGGGCGCAGCCCACTATCTCAAGGTTCAGATGACCACTGAAACCGATAGCGATCCTCAGCATCGTGCAACCCAGAATGCTTCCACTACTTGGAAGACCGTGTCTGTAAGCACCTCCGCTATGAAGCCCGGTTGGGGCACTGGCATTACCTTGGATATGAGCAAGGTGTTCAAGATGGCTTTCGTTGTTGAAGCTAATGCTACTCCGACTCCGGACTATCTGTATATTGACGATGTGACCTGTGGCGCATCAAGCACCGGCACTGGCACCGGCACTGGCACCGGCACCGGCACTGGTACCGGTACTGGCACTGGTACCGGTACTGGCACTGGTACTAGCACCGGCACAACTGGTGGCGCTGGTCTCATCTCTGACTTCGAAAAGGATGGCGGTTCTAACCTGACTGCAAAAACCAAGGAATCCTACTGGTATGCATACATGGTTGATGGTGACGGCGCTGGCGTCGCAACTATCACTAACGAACCCAACGATTACGATGGCTATGTGGTGAACTTCACCGATGCAACTGCTGGCGGATACGCTGGTCTCAATGGCATTACCCTTGCTAAGGGTGATTACGAATGGACTCCGCAGGTTGCTCTCGGCCTGGATCTCACCGCTGGTGAACTTCAGGGTTGTACTTCTATTTCTTACAAGTACAAGGGCGCTGCACACTACCTGAAGGTTCAGATGTCCACCGAAAAGGATGGCGATCCTCAGCATCGCGCATCCCAGGTTGCTTCTACCTCCTGGAAGTCTGTGAAGGTCACTCCGTCTACCATGAAGCCGGGTTGGGAAACTGAAACTGCAGGTCCCGCTCTTGATATGTCCAAGGTTGTCAAGATGGCATTCGTCATTGAATCCGAAACCACTCCGACTCCGGACTATCTGTGGATTGATGATGTTGCTTGTGCTGGTGCTGCCTTTGATAAGACTACAAAGCCCGTTACCGGCATCGCTCCTGTTGTAAAGGCTGCTGGTTTCTCTGCAAAGGCTATGGGCTCCTCTGTGATGCTCACCTCTGCAGTTGGTGCAAGCGTTCGCGTCCAGGTGTTCGACATGATGGGCCACATGGTTGCAAGCCAGACTGGTTTCATGATGCCTGGTTCTCAGCAGTTCAGCTTTGCTAAGCTCTCTCAGGGCAATTACGTTGTGCGTGCCACTGTGGGCAGCAAGATGCAGACTGTTCGCATGAACATCAAGTAGTCGTCGCTACATAAAAAAATTAAGGTTCCCACGTTTCGTGGGGGCCTTTTTTGTTTTCTAAATAGCAATATGGAATGCTTAAAGACTTTTTTACAAGCAAAAAAATATTGTTTTATTATTTTTTGTGTAAGGTGTATGGAATATGGAAAAAAGAGGCTTTTACATGTTCAAAAAATTTGGTTTTTTAGTCGCCGGCCTGCTTGCCGGCAATGCTCTCGCAGCCGCCTCTGCGCCTGTGTGGAACAACACTGATGGCGCAGGTACCATTGCTCGCGGTGGTGTCTGGTATAGCTACGGTAAAGATAACGGTGCTGTGGCTACCATGACTGACGTCGCTGCGGGTAAGTCTATTGCAATTACGGTAAGCGCCACCAACGAGTCCAGTTCTGGCGGTATGGGTATTTCCCTTGCAAAGAACGATGGCGTCAAGGATTTGTCCGCCTACGCCGGTGTGTGCCTTACCTATTCCGCCACCCAGAAATTCAGGTTCGATGTTAAGACCAGCGGCATCACTGACTACGACTACAACGGTATGATCCTGCCGGCCCACAGCAAGCAGGATACCACTTACATTCCATTTAGCAAGTTGGCACAGGAAGGCTGGGGCGACGCGGTTTCCTTTGATGCTTCCGATGTCCAGGCATTCCAGTTTAGCTACAAGCAGTCCTTGTATGCGGATACAAAGACCACCAAGAATACCATTGTGGTTTCCTCTATCACTCTTGGTTCCTCCTGCACCAACCATCCGCCCGTTCTTACCAGCGCCTATGCAGCCATTAACGGAAAGACGGTTGATATTGCCGAAGGTGCAACTCACGAAATCCCGCTGGCCGATGTCTTTGTTGACGAAGACGGCGATGAACTGACTTACACCGTAACGATGAGCGGCGCAGAGAACTCTGTGAATCTCCTGGATACGGCAAAGACTTTCACCATGAAGGACACTCTTCATTTTGCAACTGCTGCAAATCCCGAAGGTGACGTCGATGTGACGATTTCCGCCAAGGATACCCATGGCAATACCAAGGCATTCTCCTTTACCTTCCATACCGAAGATGTGGAAAACGCTCCTGTTGCAAAGAACTTCTCTTTTGAGGTTCCGGAAGATTCCTCTTACAAGAGCCCGATTGCTGCACGTCTCTCGGTCTTTGGTTCTGACGCCGATGGCGACAAGATTGCTCCGGTAATTGAGACTGAGCCTGCCCATGGTACCTTGGAGGTGGCTGCTAACGGTATCTTTACCTACAAACCCGCAGCGGATTTCAACGGCAAGGACACCTTTACCTTCAAGTTCGTAGAAACCGAAACTACCGATGCTCTCGAAAGTAATGTTGCTACCTGCACCATTACCGTGACCCCTGTGAATGATGCTCCGGTTGTTTCTTTCGTTAAAGACGGCGCCTTTGAAGATGACAATGGCAAGGAATACTCCTATGGCGACACCCTGGAAGTTGACGAAGACTTTACCGCCTTCTCTATCTTGGTTCCTGCTGCAAACGTTACCGTAACTGATGTAGATGGCGAAGATGATATCGTTGTTGATGCCAAGGTCTCTGGCGTCGTTACAACAAAGTTTGTCGCCGACGGTGAAATCTACACCATCGAAATTTCTGCAATCAAGGATGCCAATGGCGTTGCAAAGGTTAGCCTGGTTGCCGGCGACCACAAGATTACCAAGTCCCAGGTGATTTGCTACGTAAAGGTTAACTCCGTAATCGATCCTCCCACCGTAAAGGATGACGAATATACCATTCCGCAGGATTCCTTGTTCAAGGTTGCCGCTAAGAATGGTGTGCTTGCAAACGATGTGAACCCGGATAGCATTGAAATAATCGCTGTGCTAGATGTAGATCCCGATCATGGTACTGTAGTCTTGGCTGAAGATGGCTCCTTCACCTACGAATCCGAACCGGGTTATGAGGGTGTAGATTACTTTGGCTATGTTGTTAAGTATGGTGAATCTGGTGAAACCGAAATGGGCGTCGTGACCATCAACGTGGTCTATAAGAACAAGGCTCCTTCTATTGTTGAAGGCGTACTTGATACTGTCGGTACAAGACTTGCAAGTCTTAGCGAAGATTTCGTTGTGATCAAGAAGTACACCAAGGCCGAGGTTCAATCCTGGTTTGAAGACGACCAGAATACTGCTGCAGAATTGACCTATTCTGTGCGTAGCGATGACAGTCTCCTGGCTCCTTCCATTGCTTCTGGTGTAATCTCTATTAAGTCTGTGAAGGACGCCTGTGGTGAAGCTGAAGTTATCGTAACTGCCAAGGACAAGAATGGCGCTACCACGGATCTTGCTATTCCTGCAAGTATTGCATGTGTCAATGATCGTCCTGTTGTACTGAAATCCGATACCATCTTTATCAATTCTGATTCTGCCTTCGTTGTTAAGGTAAGCCTTCTCGATTACGTTTCCGATCCGGATGGAGATTCTTTGAGCTTCGCTCCTTCTGTCAATTCTCGATTGATTGTTACGGTTGAAGATGATTCCCTTGTGCTTACCGCAATGGAACGTACGAAGTATACAATGGGAACTGAGACTACACTCACCATTAGGGCTTCTGATGGAAAAGTGTATACCACGCTTACGCTGTGTGTCAAGTGGGACGACTCCAAGACCGCTATCACACCTGTGATTGCCGCTCCCAAGTCCACTTGGCAGAATGCAATCCTTGCTAACCGTGGTGTGGCTGCCATGTTCGACATGCAGGGCCGCGTCATGTGGAAGCAGAAGTTGCCGGTGAGCGAGGCTGAAGTCCGCGCTGTCGCTGCTGGCGTGCAGGGCCGCAAGATCCTGATGGTGAATAAGCAGACTTACACTATCAAGTAATTGCGGGCAATCCCGCAATGTCATCGCGAGCAAAGCGACGCGATCGAAACATGACTCGCTCCCTCACGTACGATATGTACGCTACGGGAGCTCGCGCCTGGTCTCACTTGCTTCTAAGAAAAAATGAACGTCTGGTTCTAAGCAAAAAAAGAAAAGGCTCCGCATTGCGGAGTCTTTCTTGTTTTAAAGCGGTTTTATTCTGCTTCGTTTGCTTTGGCGCCATGCGCCTCGCAATGACATTACTTAGCCATTGCTTCGGTGTCGAGGGCGATGAGCAGTTCTTCGTTGGTTGCCACCACCATAGCCTTGGGGGTGCCGTCCTTGGAAATAAGGTGGTTGGATTCCTTGCCGCTCTTCATGTTACGATCGTCGTCGATTTCGTAACCCAGGAGCTTCAGGTTTTCCATCACAGTCTTACGGACCAGGAAACTGTTTTCGCCGATGCCGCCGGTAAAGACCAATGCGTCGATGCGGGGCAGTGCCATGGCGATGCCGCCGATTTCGCGGGCCAGCTTGTAGCAGAAGGTTTCAATAGCGATCTGTGCGCCAACGTGGCCTTCGCTTGCAGCCTGGCTCAAGGTACGCATGTCGTTGCTGAGGCCGGAGAGACCGAGCAAACCGGATTCCTTGTTTACCATCTTGTCCAGGCGATCGATGTCGTAGCCGTACTTCTTGCTGATGAAGAAGAGGATTGCGGGGTCGATGGAACCGGAGCGGGTGCCCATGATAAGGCCGTCCAGCGGAGTGAAACCCATGGTGGTGTCGGCGCACTTGCCGTTGAGAATTGCAGAGCAGCTGGAGCCGTTACCCAGGTGAGCGGTAATGAAGCAGCATTCTTCGGGTTTCTTGCCCAGGATTGCTGCGGCTTCGGCAGTCACAAAGCGGTGGCTGGTACCGTGGAAACCGTAACGGCGGATGGCGTCGTCTTCGTAGAACTTGTACGGAATGCCGTAGAGGAATGCCTTGCGGGGCATGGTCTGATGGAAGGCTGTGTCGAACACTGCAACCTGGGGCAGGGTGGGGAAGAACTTCATGGCGCATTCCATACCGGTGGCATGGGCAGGTTCATGGAGAGGAGCGAACAGGGTAATGCTACGGATGTAGTCGATTACTTCCTGGGTCACCTTTTCGGACTTGATGTACTTACCGCCGTGCACAACGCGGTGGCCGATAGCTTCGATACCGTCGATGAGGTTCTGTTCGCCCAGGTACTTCTGGACGGCAGCAACGGCTTCGGCGTGAGTGGGGCAATCGAAATTGTAGTCCTGCTTGTCGACGGGGCCCTTACCCTTGAAGTGGCCGTCAACGCCAATGTTTTCTACGAGACCGCTGGAAAGAGCTTCCTTGGAAACGGTGTCGATGACAGCGAACTTTACAGAAGAGCTGCCACAGTTGAGAACGAGTACACGCATTTTATCCTCTAGTTTTTTTGAAAATTTTCGTCGTAAAAATTAGTAAAAAGCTAAATTCAAAGAGATGTTAGATAGAATTAAAAAATTTGATAATCGCGTATCAGAATCCTGGACAAACCATCGCTTTTCCCCTAAGGCAGAAAAAGCCTTGAAATTCTATGTGCGCCTTGGCGACGGATATGCCTGGATTCTTTTCGTAGCTTTCCTGATTTATAAAATTGGTATAACCGCTTTTTGGCCTATCCTTGGCCTGGCTTTGTGTGCCTTGGTGGCTGCCCTCGCTATCTATGAAGGTGTCAAGCTGACTACGAAGCGCCCCCGACCCTTTGCCGCCAATCCCAAGATCAAGGCGGATGTTCCTCCCTTGGACAAGTACAGCTTCCCCTCGGGCCACACTATGAACAACTTAGCGATCGCTTCTGCGGTGTTCTACGCTGTGCCTGCCTATGGCTGGGTTATGCTGTTGCTGCCGTTGACCTGGGGTCTGCTGCGAGTCTACTATGGTGTGCACTGGCTTTCTGACATTGTGTGCGGTTTCTTGTTCGGCATTTTAAGCTTTGTAGTAGGTTCCTTTATCTGGATTCCTGTAGCATCTCTCCTGGCAGGATTTTTTCCGCAGATTCCTTTTGTTTCGTAAAGCAAACTTTTCGATAAAAAGCTAAATTTTTCTCCATATGCTGGAAAAAATTCAGAAAATTGACGAACGTATTTCCCATAGCTGGACTGGCGCCTATGGACGCCTTTCCGAAAAGACTAAGAGATACCTTCGCTTGTTCGTTCGTCTTGGTGACGGATATTTCTGGATTATTGTAGCTCTGCTCTTGTTCATCCATGCAGGCTGGCAGGTGGCCGTCCCTATCGTGTTGAATGCGTTGTTCGCCTTTATGATTGTGGTGGCTCTTTACGAACTGATCAAGCTGAATGTAAAGCGCCCTCGTCCTTTCTCGGTGCTGCCTTCTGTAAAACAGGAACTGCCCTTGATGGACCAGTTCAGTTTCCCGTCGGGCCACACCATGAACAATTTGGCCGTTGCCATTACGGTCATGTACTCCCTGCCTTATTATTATTGGTTCCTCATGTTGTTCCCCCTCTCTTGGGGACTTCTTCGAGTGGCCTTTGGTTTGCATTGGTTGTCCGATGTCCTTTTCGGAATCATCTTCGGCATCCTTTGCTTTGTGGCCGGTCATTTTGTTTGGATGCCCATTTCAAATATTCTTGCTGAATTACTGCCTTCGCTGACTTTTTAGTTTTTGCTTTCCGGGCACGTTATGAACCAGTACGTTTCTGCAAAAGATTTCTTTGCGAACCTCTCGCCTAATGCGCGAGTTTATCTGTTAATCCGCCATGGGGAACGTCGCCATATTTTGCCGTCGGATACGGACAACGGGGCTCATGTGGGCCTTACAGATACTGGCCGTCAGCAGGCTTACAATCTCGGTACCTTGTTCCCGCCAGAAGGTGACGCGGTCTACTTCTCCAGCCCAGTGGGCCGTTGCATTGAGACCGCACAGCGCATCGGGGAGGGCCGTGCCTCTGTGGGAGGTCCCGCCGCCGCCCCGGTCCAGGTCCTTGATCCCTTGGGTGATTTCTTTGTTCGTAATTTCGACGAGTACTACGCGGTGCTGAACGAAAAATTCTACCCCAGCATCTGCCAGTGGATTGCCGATGGTGTACATCCAGCTTATTACCCCATCGCAGAGCGTGCCGAACAAATGCGCCAGATGATGTTTGAAAAAGGAACTGCCCGATTCAACATCTTTGCTTCCCACGATGCTTGGATTGTCCCCTGCCTGGCCCATTTCTGCAAGTTCTGCTTTACCCCCAGCGTGTGGATGAATTTCCTGACTGGACTGGCTTTTGTGGTTGAATCGGGAAAACCGGAGCAAATCGTACCGATTTCTGCCTTAAATGACGGAAATTTGGTGTTTAGCTCCGTTTTTTAGTTTATATTTGTTGTATCAATTTGTCTTATTAGGAGGAATCCGAATGAAAAAATCCCTTGTTAAGCTGCTCATGGCTCTGTCCATGGTCCTTACTTTCGCTGGCTGCGAAATCACCGTTGTTGAAGATGATCCCGTACCGGAAGTTCCCGTTCTCAAGTATAACTACAAGTGGACTTCCTACTGCGAAGGCACTAGCGACGACGCTTGCGAAGACCTGAAATCCAGTTCCTATGTTCGCATTATTGGCGAACTGATTAAGGGCCAAATCGTAACTATCGAAGCATACCTCCCGGGTGATCCGCATCCCGACTTCTCCGAAGACTATTACTACGATGGTCGTAAGGAAGACGCTCTCGGAACTTATTATGACTTCTACTCTGTAAGCGAAAATCCGGCTACCAGCTTCGCTGTCTATGACGGAGACTACGCTAGCTTCTACATGGAAGACGAATCCTGGATGTACAACTTCACCAACGATCCGGACCTCTATAAGAAGGCTGCTAAGTAACGAGTCGTTACTAAACTTTTAAAAAGATCCTGCGTAACTGCAGGGTCTTTTTTATATACATTCATGGTATGAACGCCTACCGTCGAATCTTTGTTTTGGGCTCCGGCTTTAGCAAGTCCTTCTTGCCTCAGATGCCCACCCTTCGCGACTTGAACGAGCTGATACCCTTCGGGATTCCCGAGGAGTTCCCTCACTTTCGTGAATACTGCAAGCGCTTTTTGGAACTGTGCAATGGTCAGTCTGAATACTTGAGCATCGAGTCCCTGGCGACTTCTATTTTGTCTGCAAGAATCTTTCCGGGGGAGCGTGAGCGTCTTTATCACGCTAGCTTGCGCTTTGAACTGTTGCGTTTTATTGCTAGCGTCATCCGTCACGATGAGGCTCTTTCGCCGGATGCTGCCGCGGTCATGCGTAAGTTCCTTAAGTCTTGCGTCAATTGTCCATCGGAGGGCGTCCGTGACACTTTGCTGCTCAGCTTCAATTATGACACTTTGATTGAATCCGCCATTGCCAACGATTCAGAACTTCGCAATACGTTATCTGTAGATTACGGTGTCCGTATTGACCGCGCCGATCGTTCCGCTAGCCAGCAGCCTTTGCAGCATACCATCGATTTGCTCAAGATTCACGGTTCCTTGAACTGGTTCCCCATCAAGGGCGTTGCCGATGAACTGGACCTTAAGAATGTTTGCCAGGTGGAACCGGAAGACCGCAGTTTCCCCATCTATTGTGAAGACACTCCCATCTACATTCCCATGGCCCACGCCAAGGAAAGTTTCCTTCGTGGTAGCCTGTTCAATGTTCTCTGGAGCAAGGCCGATTACTATTTGAAGAATGCCGAGGAAATTTATTTTGTGGGCTATGGTTTCCCAAAGTCCGACGTAAACAACTTGGAATTTTTGCTGACCCACCGGGAGCGCTTCAAAAAAGTGGTCGTTTTTGAGCGTGAAGGCCATCCCGATCTAGTCCGATTGGAAAATCTCCTGGGCAAGGGCCTGGTCCAGTCCATGGATGCCAAAGATTTCTTTACGTAGTCTTTGACTATTTGTCAATACTTTGTTCGTAGTGTTATAGCGCGCATCCCTATAATAATGTATTTATAGGGATGAGGTGTATGTAGTATGAAAAAAACAAACTCTAGAAAGTTTGCATCCATGGTTGCCATGGCTGCAGCTTGTTCGCTTTCTGCCTGGGCCGGTCCCATTACCACTGTTGCATGGAACGGCCACGATGGCGCAGTTTCCTTTACCTTTGACGATGGCTACAACCAGCTGGACCAGCTGAGCAGTTACCTTAATTCCAATTCGGATGTGAAGGTGACCTTCTTCATTACCGGTGCCATGGGCGCTGGCAGTGGTGACTTGAGTGGCTATGTGAATATGGCCAAGAACGGTCACGAAATCGGTAACCACTCCAAGAGCCACAAGGATATGACTACTGTGGGTGACCTGACCACGGAAACTACCGGCTGGAAGAACAGCTTGCTTTCCAAGGGCGCTCCCGAGGTCTATACTTTTGCAACTCCTTATTGCGCCAGCAACAATAACGTCGCCAATGCCATCAGCAAGGACCATATTGCCAACCGCAACTGCGCCGGCGCCAAGTATTATGGCTGGAGCTCTGAACCGGAATGGATGAACATCAGCTCCAATTGTTATACCCAGGGTGGTTCCAGTACTGGAAATGCCAAGAACAATATGGGCACTGCTAAGAATCAGAAGGCTTGGACCGTGCAGCTGAACCATGGCGTTGGTGTCAATGATACTTACGGTATTTCTACCAACGATATCAAGGCCATCATGGACGAAGCCAAGAATCAAAAGTTGTGGATCGCTCCTTTCGGTGTAGTGGCCGCCTACTACCGCGCCCACTTTGCCATTGACAAGGCTTCCGCAACCACAACCTCCGACGGCTTCAAGGTTGCCTGGACATCTCCCCATTCCGCCATGCCCAAGTCCGTGCCTCTCCGCGTGAACATCCAGAATGTTGCCGGCAGGACCGTTTCCCAGAAGGGTAAGGTCATCCAGCCTAATTCCGATGGAACTTATACCATCGAGTTTATGGCGCTGGAACTGGACGTCACCGGCGAACCTCCCGAAGTCAAGCCTTTCAAGGGTGCCATTGAAATCCCGGGTACGGTGGAAGGTGAAAACTACGACACTTATGCTTATGAACATGCCAAGGACGGTAACGATGCTACGGGCTACCGCACCGATGACGCAGGCATTGTGACGGCTGGCACCGGTTATGCTGTAGGCTATACTTCTGCAGGTGACTATTTCGAATACACTCTGGATGTGAAAACTGCTGGCAAGTACAAGGTTTCTGTCAACGGCGCTACCGGAAACTCTTCCGATGGTACGGTTACTGTTTCCGTGGGCTCCCAGAAGGTGGACGTTGCTGTTGCTGCCAAGGGTGACTGGAATACTTATTCCGAAACTGCTGGTGGCGAAATCGAGCTTGCTGCCGGTAAGCAGACTTTACGCCTTACCATCAATAACGACAACCTGAATGTGGACTGGATCAAGATTGCAAGTGCCGCAGAAGTTGCGCCTTCTAGTTCCTCTGTTGCTTCCTCCAGTTCCGCCGAAGCTGTTGCCCCGGCCTCCAGTTCCTCAGTCACCGCTTCCATCGGAAACTCCGTCCTGCTGAATGTGGGTGCGGGTATGGTCAAGTGCACCGTGTTCGACATGAACGGCAATATGCTGAAGTCGTTCCATACGGCTGTCGGGACTTCACAAGACATTTGGAACAGAGCGAAAGATGGTTTGGGTGCTGGCGTGTACATCTTGCGCTATGGCGAGGTGGGCAAGTCTATGCAATCCGTCCGCGTTCGCAAGTAGTTAAAAACCTTCTTATAAAAGAGGCTCCCGAGGTAATCCCCCGGGGGCTTTTTTGTTGGCTGTTGTAACGCCTTTGTAAAGAAAAATTGCCAAAATTGGCAAATTTAAGCAAAAAACGGGGTGTGTTGTAACGGCGTACAACACTATGTGCTACCCATTATTCCATCTTGGAATGAAAAAAATGTAGTTCTGGGGTTAAGGAGATATACCCGAAGGTTTTGGGTAAGGTGTGTTATGAATAGGAAATTTATTATCGGCGCAGCCGTAATTGCTTTGGGTGCAACTGCTGCTGTTTCTCAGGAAATTGCAACATGGGCTGGCTTCCGTCAGGCTGCCGTTAGCTTTACTTTTGACGACGGCGCTCCCAGCCAGGTGACTGATGCTGCCCCCATGTTTGACAAGTATGGTTACAAGGGTACCTTCAACCTAGTGTACAACTGGAATCCCAATTGGAGCGGTTTCCAGAACATGGCCAAGAACGGTCACGAAATTGCAAGCCACAGTAATACTCATGGCAATAATATGTCTGGTGAAGAAGCTTCTTCCAAGACAAATATCGCGGGTAAGATTACTCAGGAATACGGTATTATTACCGTAGCATATCCCAATTGCAATGTCCCTAATGAATCTGCCGTAAAGCAGAATTATATTGTAGGTCGTATCTGTAATGGTTCCTGGCAGGGCGTTCCCGATGTTATGGACAAGAACGGCCCCAGCAACTGGGCCAAGGTCCCCGCACTTATGACCGGTTCTGAAAATGGCGTCAATACTACTGCTGGCTATACGAACCAGATGAATTCCGCCATCCAGAAGGGCGGCTGGGTTGCATTCCTGACTCACGGCTTCCAAGGCAAGAACAACGGTAACGCTACTTATTCTCCCACCGACATCAGTGCTATGGACGGCGCTCTCCAGTGGGCTAAGCAGAACGATTCCAAGATCTGGGTCGCTCCCATGGGTTTTGTTGCCATGTACATCAAGGAACGTAATGCTTCCAAGATCACCGAAAAGTCCTCTTCCGGATCCAGCATAACTTACACTTTGACACATAGCATTGCAGATAACATTTCCAAGTACAATTACCCTCTGTCTATCCGTGTCAAGAGCAGCTGGACCAAGGTTTCTGCAACTCAGGGTGGCAAGGCAATTGATGCTTCTATTAAGGATGGCTACATCTATTTTGACGCAGTTCCCAATGGCGGCGATATCGTGCTTTCTTCAGATGGCGCTGCTGTTACTCCGGGCTCTAGCACTTCTACTCAACCTTCTTCCAGTGCATCTGCCGAAGGTAATCCTTTCAAGGGCGCCATCGCTGTGCCGGGTACCATCGAAGCTGAAAACTACGATGTGAACGCCTATTCCCATAGTAAGACCGACAATGATGCCACTGGTTATCGTACCGATGATGCTGGCATTGTAAAGGCTGGTACCGGTTACGCTGTGGGTTACACCACTTCTGGCGACTACTTTGAATATACCTTGGACGTGAAGGCCGCAGGTAAGTACAAGGTTTCTGTAAACGGTGCAACAGGTAACAATGCCGCTGGTTCAGTGACGGTTGCCGTTGGCTCCAGCAGCGTTGATGTCGCAGTAAAGAATTTGGGGGATTGGGACACTTATTCTGAAAGCGCAGGCGATGAAATCACCCTCGCCGCTGGTAAGCAGACCCTCCGTCTGACTATTAACGATGACAATCTGAATGTGGATTGGATCAAGCTTTCTACTGATGCAGTCATCCCTGCAGGATCTTCTAGCTCTACCGCTGTTGTCCCGGGTTCTTCCAGCTCCGGCACCTTGGCTATTGCAAAGGATATTATGCTGAACATCGGTTCCGGCGTGGTTAAGTGCAACGTGTTCGATATGAATGGCCACTTGATCAAGTCCACTCATGCCGCAGTTGGAACTACACATGACATGTGGAACCAGGTGAATGCTGGCCTTGGTGCAGGTATGTACATCATGCGCTATGGCGAAGTCGGCAAGGCCATGCAGACTGTTCGCGTTCGCAAGTAATCACAAATTGCGATCATAGTTCCTCTTTTTTCTCTCTTTCTCTTTAGTTAAACCGCCCCCTAGTAGTTTCGTGTCTACCGGGGGCATTTTTTTCGTTGCCGAATATATGTTCAACCGCGTCATCCTGGAGCCGAAGGCGATAGGGGATAAGATCCGTTGCTATATTTTAATCGTATGAAAAACTGGTGCAAGACTATTGGGGTGTTAGCGATGGTTTTTGCCTGTGCAGGTCATGCACAGCTTGCTCTTCCTAAGAAGGTGACTGATTCAGTCAGTGTGGCGCCTTCCCAGCCTATGGTCCTTGTGGATACTCTTCCGGATATCCGAGCGTTGGACGATTCCATCAGTACCATCAATGCGGAACCTTCCTTGCAGGAAACCGCCAAGAACATGGTAATCCAGAAGGGCATTGAATTGATTGGAACCACCTTGAAGAATTCCCTCTCGCCTAATTCCGCTGAAACGGATGCCGTAATCCAGGAACTTGAATACAAGTAGGTTAAATTTTTACGACGGTAAAAAGAATGCTATGAAAAAACTCGGTGCCGTGAAGCGACCGAGTTTTTCTTTTTGCCATGTCATTGCGAGGAGCGCAGTGACGCAGCAATTGAAGCTGAACTAGTCAGCGGTTCTTGGATTAACCCAAGATATACTTCGGCGCTTTCAGCGCGAAGTATATCGCCTCGGTAATGCCCGAACGTAAACGTTCTGGCGCTACACTCGGCTCAGATATTTCTCACCACTTTCAACGCTCTGGTAGATGAGGGTGTTGATGGTCATGGGGCCAACGCCGCCCGGAACCGGGGTGTATGCGCTGGAAACTTCTTCCATACCTTTTTCGCAGTCGCCGACGCCACCCGGATGGTAACCGGCGTCAACAACCACAGCGCCCTGCTTGATCCATTCCTTCCTGATGAATTCAGGCTTGCCTACAGCGCCAACGACGATGTCTGCCTGCTTCACCAGTTCCGGAACGTTGGGAGTCTTGGAGTGGCAAATGGTCACGGTGCAGTTGGCGTTCAACAGCATCATGGCCATGGGCTTGCCGAGAATTGCGGAGCGGCCAACAACAACAGCGTGCTTGCCGGAAAGTTCCACATTGTAAGCCTTCAGAAGACGCATAATGCCCTGGGGGGTAGCGCAGCCGTAGGCCTTTTCGCCCATGGACATACGGCCAAAGCCCAGGCAGGTCACGCCGTCAACGTCCTTACGGGCGTCGATAGCTTCGAAAGCGGCGCGTTCGTCGATCTGGCGAGGAACCGGATGCTGCAGCAGAATGCCGTGCACGTCGGGGTTGTTGTTCAATTCCTGGATCTTGGCCAACAGCTGTTCGGTAGTGGTGTCCTGGGGCATGATCACCTTGATGCTGTCCATGCCAACGCGGGCGCAGGCGTTGCCCTTCATCTTTACGTAGGTTGCGGATGCGGGATCGTCGCCAACGAGGATGGTTGCGAGAATGGGGGTCTTGCCGGTCTTTTCCTTAAGCTTAGCGACGCGTGCGCTGAGTTCTTCTTCGGTGGTCTTGGCAAGTGCCTTGCCGTCCAAAACGAGAGCTGCCATATTGGTCTCCAGGTTTAATTTTGTTGATTCCAAAGATAAAAAATGGCAGTTCGCTTTTAAATAGTGAAAATTCACAAAATTCGCGAAAACTAGGAATAAAGAAGCCAACAAAAAAGCCCGCCTTGCAGCGAGCCTTACAATTTTCATTTTGTGAAAAACTGTTAGAACAATTCTTCGATCACCGGGGCGATAGTGCAGATCAAAACCCAGGGGTAAGAAAGAGAACCACGGAGCCAGCCTGTAGAGGTCGGGACCGGTGCACTGACGTACTGAACGCTGGACTTTGTGCCAGAAGCCTTGACAGAATCCTGCAAAGAATCCTTCAGGGATTCCATGGAATCGTCAAACTTTTCCTTGTTCAGGTTTGCCGAGTCAATGATGTTCATGAAACGATTGTTCATTACTTTTCTCCATTTCACTCTTTGACCGCTAATTTAGTAAAATTGAGTTTTCTTTTAAAGGGAATTGTATTTCCCTGTTTACACGGCATTTTGCTAGGTGAAAAGCCCCTTGATTCGGCCTGAATTTTATAAAAATGTTGAAATTTAACGAAAAAGGCCGTTTTTTTTACTTTGAAAACTTGTCCATTATGGATAAAAATCACTATTTTATGGTCAAAATGACGACCTAAAAAGTGTTCGCACTGCGTTCTCTTTTCCTGGTTTTTGTAGTTAATGTGTTCTAAATCATACTTTGAGGGTCAACTCTATGTCTTACAAGGACTTAACACGTTGTGCTTTTGGCTTGGCAATTTGCGGATCTTTGATGGCTTGTGGCGGTGCAAAACCCGCTGTTGAAACCGCACCTGAGGCAAAAAATGCTCCCGAGGCCGCAGCACCTGCAACTGCAACGACCGATGTTGCGGTACCTGCTGATCAGGCCGCACCCGCTGCCGAAAAGCTGAACTTGGAAGACCCCATGACCCGTTACAGCTATGCCTTGGGTATGGACCTGGGTAAGGCTGTGGCCAACGTGAACGTTCCCCTGAATATGTCTGTGCTGATGGATGCCATCAAGGACCAGATTGATACTAGCCGCACTGTTCAGATGAGCGACTCCGTTTGCGAAAGCGCCCTCCAGGATTTGCTTTTGAAGATGCAAGTTCAGCGTGAAGTAGATGCAAAGGCTGCCGCCCAGAAAGCCTTGGAAGAACAGGCCCAGTTCCTGTCCAAGAACGTCATGGACACGACAGTGAAGGTGACCACCAAGGGCGTACAGTACAAGATCCTCAAGGAAGGCACAGGCCTTGTTCCCAAGGCTGCAGACAAGGTGCAGGTTCACTACGTGGGCACTCTTCTGGACGGTACCGAATTTGACAACAGCGTCAAGCGTGGCGAACCTCTGGAATTCCCTGTCAGCGCCGTGATCGAAGGTTGGCAGGATTTGCTCCAGGTGATGCACGAAGGCGAAAAGGTAAAGGCCTGGATTCCTAGCGCACTTGCCTATGGCGAAGCCGGCGTAGAACCGCTGATTCCTTCAAACGCCATGCTGGTGTTCGAAGTAGAATTGCTGAAGGTGTTGGCCGAAGTTCCTGTTGAAGAACCGGTTGCTGCTCCTGCTGCTGCCGCTCCTGCTGCTGAACCCGCTCCCGCTGCCGCCCAGCCTGCAAAGTCCGAAGCAAAGCCTGACGCTGCTCCTAAGGCCGAAACCAAGAAGCCTGATGCAAAGAAGACCGAGGCAAAGCCCGCAAAGTCCGACAGCAAAAAGAAGTGATTTAAGCTACGGCAAAATGCATTGTAAGGTGCTGCCCATGAGGGTGGCGCCTTTTTAGTTTACATTTAATTCAGCTAGGAGGATGAGGCTGGTATGAAAATGGGCTTCTTTAAATTTATTGCCGTGAGCGGATTTGTTTTTGCTGGTGTTCTTGCAGGTTGCGATTCTGGTTCGTCAAGTTCTGCGACGAATGAACCTTCCAGTTCTTCTGTGGCCGACGTAAAAACGATATATGTCACCGACACCATTTACCAGGTCAAGACTGGGCGCGACACCATTCAGGAATGGAATTCCGAAAGCTGCAATATTAAAGAGGATGGTTCCTTTACTTGTGGGGGAAAATGCTCTAATGGTGACTCTTATGCAGTAAGGATATGCATTTATCCCGATACAGAACAGCAAATCGAATGTAGTGAGCCGGTTTATGTCAGGGATACGGTTTACGTAGAATTGAACTACGGTGATCATCCTTTGACGGATTATATTCCCTATGCGAAAGTCCCTGAATTCGATGGTGATTCTGTGAAAAAGCATTTTGCAGAATTTTCAAGAGCGGGCTGTGCTGTTTCCCAGAAATTTTCTTCAAACTATAGCCTAGAGGCGATTGGCCTTCCGGAAAAATACATTTGGTACGAGGTTTCGGATTTTAGTGATCGTTATTATTCTGGAACCCGCGGTGATGATGGCAACTGCTTGTTCTCGGCACTCCTGAAGGACGTCGTTACTGTATCCAATCCAATTGTATGTGAGCCGAGTTTACCTGAATCCTTGATGAGAAAAACCTATAAACTGGTGGATACTTCCGCTGGGTTCCTTACCGCCGATACCACCATCCAGTGGAAACTGGTTTACAAGGACCAGTACGGCCGTGGCGATACCCTGGATATGACCACTCATCTTACAATTCCCGAATAATTTTGACCTGTGAGGATTACCCCCGTGTAGGCCCCTTAAAAACTTTATTATTTTTCCTCCCATGAACCCAAATGATTTTACATCTCAGCATTTTGAAGTTGCAGGTTTCATTCGCGAAGTGTTCGGCTATATGGAACGCTTCAAGGGCCAGCTGTTTGTCCTGAAGATCGAAGACGACCTGATGAGTCACCCGCTTTTCCCGGTGCTCATGCGAGATATTGGACTTCTCCATAAGTCCGGCATTAAAATCATTATCGTGCCCGGAACCCGCAATTCCATCGACGCCCAGCTCAAAGCCTGGGGCCTGGAATCCAAGTTCCATAACGGCGTGCGTCTCACTTGCGAAGAGGCCCTGCCCCATGTGGAACAGGCCTCCCTGGGTGCTGCCCAGCATATCATGAGTCACTTGACCGCCAGCGGACTCCGTGGTATTCAGGGTAACTGGATTTTGGCCCGCAGCATGGGTGTGGTAAACGGTGTGGACTACATGCGTACCGGCCGCATCGAACGCATCCAGAAGGATATTCTGGAACAGCTGCTGGACGAGGATTTCGTGCCTATCATTCCGCCCATCGGCTGGAACAAGATTGGTCACGCCTACAACATCAGCTCCACAGAACTTGCCACGGAACTCTGCAAGTACATGAAGGTGGGCAAGCTGTTCTTCATCGGAAACCAGGACGGTATCAAGCTGGAAGGCCTGGTGACGGGCAAGAACACCAAGTATCTGGAGCCTACCGACAACGGTTTGATTTCTGCAATGGATGTGGACCAGGCCCAGGAACTTCTGGAGCTGAACTCCGACACGTTGAACTTTGCCCAGATGGACTACCTGATGAACGCCATTCACGCCTGCAAGGCCGGCGCCAACCGTGTGCATTTGCTTAGCGGTGAATTCCAGGGCAGCTTGCTTCAGGAAGTGTTCTCCGCCCGCGGTGACGGTACCATGGTGTACGCCAACCAGTACTCCAGTATCAGGCCCGCCAACATGGAAGACATTCCCGATATCCTGCGCATCATGCAGGACTACATCGACCAGGGCTTCCTTGTGCCCCGTACCCAGGAAAGCATTTCCGAAAAGCTCAAGGACTACGTGGTGTACAACATCGATAACAGCATTCACGGCTGCGGCGCTCTTCATGAATTCGAAGACGGCATGGCAGAAATCGCTGGAATCGCTGTGGGTGCCAACTACCGCAAGTCCGGTATCGGCGACGCTATCGTGCGTCACCTGATCGAAGTGGGCCGCATGAAGGGCTACAAGAAGTTGTTCCTCTTGACCACTCAGGCTTTGGACTGGTTCTATCACTTTGGTTTCGTTGACGGTACCATCGAGCAGCTGCCCAAGACCAAGCGTGAACATTACAACTACAGCAGAAAGTCTCGCATCTTGATGCTTCCGCTGGAGAAATAGATATGAACTTAAAGATGATGGAAGATGGCTTCAAGATGATTCTTGAAGGTATGGGTGAGGATGTGAATCGCGAAGGTTTGCTGGAAACTCCCAAGCGTGTGGCCAAGATGTACGCCGAGGTCATGAGCAGCCTTTCTGGAGAACAGAAGGCCGAGGACATTCTCAAGACCCGCTTCCATGAGAAGTACGACGAGATGATCGTTGTGCCAAACATCTCCTTCACCAGTATGTGTGAACATCATTTCTTGCCCTTTACAGGTAAGGCTCACATCGCTTACATTCCCGGTGATTGCGTGGTGGGCCTTTCCAAGATTCCTCGCGTTGTGGAGTTCTATGCCCGCTTCCCTCAGATTCAGGAACGCATGACTCGTCAGATTGCGGAACTGATCCAGAAGGAATTGAATCCTAAGGGTGTTGCTGTTGTTCTTGAAGCAAGCCACATGTGCATGACCATGCGCGGAATCAAGAAGCCGGGTGCAACTATGGTCACGACCCAGTTGCTTGGACGTTTCAAGACCGACGAAAAGACTCGCGCTGAATTTTTGGCAAGTATTAATGACCGTTTGCGCTAGCCGCGACGTTTGTTTGCGGGTCTCGACGTTCGAAAAAACGACATTCTGTATACAGTCCCCGGCTTTTGGCTGGGGATTTTTGTTTTGTATACAAGTTTTTTCAAAAAACAATGAATAGTAGGTGGCGTAACCTATCAAAAAAAGTCCACGTTTCTCCATCTTTATGACTGCTGTAATAGGCGTATTTTTACAACGGCAGGCGTGTAAAAATTTTCGGTGGTTTTTACTAATAGTGTGAAAACGGACTGAATAAGCCGAATTTTGCGTGTAGAAATTTGTTTGTGCAAGAATTAGTGTTGTAAAATACAATACCTTTGCTTTGATTATGGATAAAGTAATTTATGGTTGCGTGCAAATTAACGTTTTTGACATATTGTCCATAGTAACTGCATTGCAACTTGGAATATGGCTTGCTCCGCAATCTAATTTAATGGCGTATGGGTAACAAAAACAAAGGAGTAAGACTAATGAAGTCTAATTTTTTGAAAGTAGCTGTGGTTGCCTTGAGCGCCCTCGCTTTTGTTAACTGCGGCGATGATTCCAATCCCGCTACCCCCGACACTGAACTTTCCAGCGCAAGCGCAGAACTTCCGGGCGAACCGGCTGTAGAATCTAGCGCTGACGCCCAGGCTCCCGCTTCTAGCGCCGACGTTCAGGCTCCTGCATCTAGTGCAGATGCTCAGGGTCCCGCATCTAGCGCAGCTGAAACTGCCGCAGCTTCTAGCTCCAGCGTTGCTCCCGCAGCATCTTCCTCTTCTGTAGCTCCGGCTGCAGAATCTTCTTCCTCTGTCGCTCCCGATCAGGAAGCTCCTAAGGGTATCTTCCTTGCAACGGATACCGACGAAAATAAGGACTATATGGAAGTCGTTTACCAGACCAATACTGGTGACAATGGTGGTGGCGTTCTCGCATATCCCAAGCGCCTTTCTGAAACCCAGAAGCACGGTGTCGTGCTGTGGGGTCCGGGTGGTGGTTCCAAGCCTACCGAATACGAAGGCATCATCAAGCGTCTCGCTTCTCATGGCTTCGTTGTGATTGCCACTAGCGAATCTCCTAACGGCACTGAACGCGGTATTCCCGCTCTTAACTGGCTCGACAAGAAGAACAACACTCCGGGCGATCCGCTGTACCAGAAGTTGGATATGAACGTTGTGGGCGCATCCGGTCACTCCATGGGTGGTCTTCAGTCCGAACAGATGCTTATTAACGACAAGCGTGTGAAGACTGCTATCATGAACAATAGCGGTGCATGGGATGGTAAGGCTGCTGCTCTGGTTCCCACGGGTCAGGGTAAGACTATTGCCCTCGTCTATGGCGAAGTGGGTAGCGAATCCGACAACGCCAAGAATGACTATAACAATCCCGGGGTGAAAATTCCGGCTTGCCTGCTCCGTATGGAAAACAACAACTACGGCCATGGCTCCGGCCCGTGGGATGGCCAGGCTGCAACTGTTGCCTGGATGCGCTGGCACCTGGGTGGCGAAGACTTCCGCAAGGCTGACTTCGTTGGTTCTACCGGTAAGTATATTAACGGACCGGTTTACACTTGGCAGGGTGTTAAGGGTAACTGGAAGGGACAGTGCAAGAACTTCTAATACCGTAGAAAGAGTTCCTACATAACACACTCCTTAGACTCCTCGGTAACACCGCCGAGGGGTCTTTTTATTACCGCCAAATTTGAGTTTTTGTTATATATTTGTGGTATCGATTCAATAGGAATCGCTAGGAGACTTTTATGAACGCAGCTATCCTTACTAATGAGTTCCCGCCGGAAATTTACGGTGGTGCCGGTATCCACGTCAAGTTCCTGACTCAGGAACTGGCAAAGCTTTGCTATGTGGAAGCACGTTGCTTTGGCGTGCAGAACGAAGACGAAGACAATATTCGTGCTATCGGATTCAGCCGTAAGCTGGGCCTGGATCCTAAGGATGATCGTTTCCAGAAGATTTTCAAGCCTCTGGATATTAACCTGCAGTGGGCTGCCTCCATGAACGACATCGATGTCATTCATTGCCATACCTGGTACAGCCACTTTGGCGGCGTTCTCGCTTCCCGCCTTTTGCAGTGCCCCTTGATTTTGACCACTCACTCCCTGGAACCCCACCGCCCGTGGAAGGCTGAACAGCTGGGCGACGGTGGCTATGCCATGAGTTGCTGGATTGAACGTACCGCTTACGAAGCTGCCGACGGCGTTATCGCTGTGAGCCAGGGCATGAAGCGCGACGTGATGAAGCTTTACGGTGTTCCCGAAGATCGCGTGAAGGTGATCTACAATGGTATCGACCCCGACTTCTACAAGCCCACTTTCAGCAACGGCATTCTTGAAAAGTGGGGCGTGGATCCCAACAAGCCCTTCGTGCTGTTCGTTGGCCGCATTACCCGCCAGAAGGGTATTAGCCAGCTGATTCAGGCTATCCCGCAGATCGACAAGAACGCCCAGGTGGTTCTTTGCGCCGGCGCTCCCGACACCCAGGAACTTGCCGACGAATGCAAGGCTCTGATTGAAGAGGTCCAGAAGACCCGCGACGGCGTGATCTGGATTCAGGAAGCTGTTCCGCATGAAGAACTGCGCGTGCTTTACAGCCACGCTACCGTTTTTGCAACTCCGTCCCTCTATGAACCTTTCGGTATCATCAATCTGGAAGCTATGAGCTGCGGTACTCCTGTGGTGGGTAGCGCTGTGGGCGGTATCCCCGAAATCATCGTGGATGGCGAAACCGGTTTCTTGGTTCCCCTGAAGCCCGTTTCCGAAACCAACTTCGAACCTGCCGACCCCAAGGCTTTCCAGACCGATTTCGCTAACAAGCTGAACACCATTCTGGCTAACCCCGAAATGGCAAAGAAGATGGGCGAAGTGAGCCGCAAGCGCGCAATCGACGTCTTCAGCTGGAAGGCTATTGCCCAGCAGACCTATGAATTCTATCAGGAATGCATTGAGAGATACAAGAAGGAAGGCAAGCGCTAATTAGCAGTGGATGAAAAATTGTAGGCTAGCGTTCGGATGTCGAATCGTTTAGCCTACAAAAATTTTCGTTCATTTATGAATGTGCCTGCGGAACGAAGGAAAATTGTAGGTCATGACTGCAGTACAGCGAGGTTTGGCCTACACTTCCTCAAAAACGCATCTCATAAAAACAAAAATTTGTGTGTAAAATTGTAGGCTAGACAACTAGTCAACAGGGTGTTGGCCTACAAAAAAGAAACCCATTTGCAAGAATCGGGAACCTCGGGGGATTCCTCAGGTTTTATTTTCCGGTAATCTTCTCTACGATTCCGCCGGTTGTCAAGATCTCCGGCAGCACGATCTGCTTGCTTGCATCACCCTTGGGGTAGATGGCGTAGGCGGGCACGCCGGACTTGCCCATGCTCTTTAGCAAGGCGTTTACGTCGGGCGTTTCGCGGGTCCAGTCGGCCTTGACGCGGGCGACGTTCAGGCTGTCCATGGCGCGGGTAAAGTCTTCGCGGTTTAACACGGCGGCTTCGTTTGCCTTGCAGGTCAGGCACCAGTCTGCAGAAACATCAATGAACACGGTGCGTCCGGCCTTGGCCATTTCCGCAATTAATGCGGGGCTGTAGCGGTACCATCCGTCTTCGGTCATCTGTTCTGCCATGCGGGCGTCAAAGCGGGATTGCACCACTGCGTCGTAGCGCGGGGCCAGAACTCCGAACCAAACGCCAACAAGCAAAACGGTAGCGCCTGCCGCTACGCTAATTTCTCGAACGAAGGCGACGCCCGGCGGGGCAATCTTGCCCAAGGCGATACTTGCGATCACAGACAATGCTAGTACGACAATAAACAGTCCCACGCCTTCGCGACCGGCCTGCTCGTTTACAATCCAGAGGAGCCATGCCACGGTAGCGAACAAAAGAACGCCCATAACCTTCTGCAGCTTCACCATCCAGGGACCGGGCTTGGGCAAGACCTTCAAGAGGGAGGGGAAGGCGCTAACCAAAAGGTAGGGAAATGCAAGGCCAAGGCCTGCTGCGGTAAAGAACAGGAACAGCACCGGGGCGCTTGCGGTAAATGCAAAGCCCATGGCGGTACCAAGGAAGGGGGCGGAGCAGGGGGTGCTTAAAAGAACCAGCAGGGCGCCTGTAAAGAATGCGCCCACCAGGCCGGACTTTTGGCCTGCGGCATCCATCTTGGTGGTGGCTGTCCACGGAAGCCAAACTTCGAAAACGCCGAAGAAACTCATGGCGAAAGCGGACAAGATAACGACCATGAAGGCGATGAATCCCGGGCTTTGGAACTGCATGCCCCAGCCTGCGTTACCGCCGCTGATTTTAATGACGGTGACAATGGCGGCCAACACCCAGAAACTTACCAGGATGCCAGCGGCGGTGCTAAAGCCCAAGGCAAGCAACTTGCCTCGGCTTTCGCCTGCCTGTTTGATCAGGCTGAACAACTTCAACGAAAGAACAGGCAGAACGCAGGGCATCAAGTTCAAGATGACTCCGCCCAACAATGCAAAAAGTAAAAGTGCCAGCGTTCCTGCAACACCCTCCGGTGCAGAACTCGCGGCGTTTCCCTCCGGCGCAACTCCTTCGGCGCTTCCAACGTCCGCGGCGCTTTCTTCCGGTGCAGAACTTTCAGCGTTTGCCGCAGCCCACTGGGCCGCAAGATCTACTCCCTTATTATCGGAGTTTGCCTGCTCGTTTTTTTTTACAGCAGTTCCGCTTGCGCCGCCAAACTTGTCGTTCAACAAAATCGTCTTTTCTGCCGGAGCCAGGCAGATAGAATTATCGCAAGCTTGGTAATGGAACGTTACCTTGGTTGTAAGGCTATCGTAGCCCGCAACTACGCTGTCGATGGGCAGTTCCACTTGGAAATTTCCGCGGAATACCAGGTTCTCCAAGTCCAATGCCTCGCTGTATTCCTTAATGGGCTTGGGCCACTTGGGCTCGCCAAAGAAAATGCCCTGGGCTTCCACGTCAATGGAAGATGGCTTCAAGAATTCTTCGGCAGCGATATTGGCGTTAACATGCCAGTTGTCGGGAATGATAATGTTGACAATCAGCTTGGAATCTGCCTTCAGTTCGCCTACGGAATAGTCCATCCATATTTCCGGAGGAGGCATTCCGTTCATGTTGAATTCCTGAGCGGAGGTTGTCAAGGGTAAGATCAATAAAAAGGCCAGGAACAATGCATTTTGCAAACAATTGTTGGCAAAATTTCTAGAGCCCTTTTTTTTCACGTTCAATTTCATAAATTATCACCCAACTGAAAGACCGCTGTCAAAATTCTCGTGTTTTCTTATATGGATAACCAAAGAATTTTTACAGAACCAAATCAAAAACTCGAAAGCGTTTGGAAGGAAAACGCAACACAAATCTATAAACTTTGTTCTTGCAAGAGTAATTCTCCCGAGGCGGCTGATGACCTTTTTCAGGATGTTGCCTTGAAATTTTGCAAAAACGCCAGCACCCTGAATCTGGACGAGCCCATGTTCCACTGGTTTTCTGTGGTGGTGAAAAATGCCCATCACGACCAGTTTAGAAGGCTGTTTCACGAAACGCCCTTTTCCAACCTCGCAGAAAAGCAGGCCTCTTACGATGTTTTTCCTGTGGCATCCTCGTGCCACCTCAATGATGATATAAGGCAGACCCAGGTTGAAAAGGGCTTGAACTACCTTATGTCGGAGTTGTCTGGGTTTGAGAAAACATCTATTGAACTCACCTACATCGATGGCATGTCCCTAGATGAGGCTAGCGCTTGTCAACGGGTTTCTAGGCGCGTTTTGACAAAAAGGCGTCGCAGGGCCTTTTTGAAAATGCGGAAAAAGAGGGAGGATCAGGAAGTGTTGATAAAAAAGAACAACGCTCTGGCACAAATTTTGGATGTAATTACAACGCAGGCGGGTTAAATTTCGTAATTTTTGAGGGTGAAGATAATTCCCCGCATTTTTGTTGTCCTGTTTTTGATCACCCAGGTGATGGCTGCCGATATTTGGCAGTCTACTTCCAATCCGTTCCCTATTTACGATGGGGTTCCTTACGGAGCAGGAGTAATGCTTGCTACAGGTGGTGGAATTCGTTACAGGTCATTGAATGACGATCAAATGTTCCATTCCGAAGATGGTCTGGAAACATCTAAGTTTTCGTCTATTGCAGCAACAAAGGGTGGCCTTCTCGCTATTTCTGAGTTTGGTCAGATTGCGGTTTACGTGGATGCCAGGAATGCATGGCGTGTCATGAATCGTTCTTATGTGTCGAATAAGTCTCATGTGGTGGCTGGTTCTGCGGCTAGTGCCGAATTTGTTTTGGTGATACCCTTTGAAGACCGTCTCGCCTTTTTTGACATTCATAAGGAATCATCTATTATCACCATTAATCGCATTGGCTCAAAGTCTCTGGTAGACGATGGCGTTACCCGTGTGGCCATTCATGGCGATTCCCTTTACGTGCGTCTAAAATCCGAGGTCTATGCACGTAAGATGAATTGGAACGATATGATGCAGGATGCTCGCTTGAATGATCCGGAGTCCTGGATAAAACAGGATCCTTCTGCTGATATTGAAGGACTGGACCTGCGAGACTCTGTGTGGACCATTGAAGCAAATAATGGTTCATTTGAAATGACTAGTGAAAGTATCCACTACGTGAATGGCTCGCAAAGGGAAGACTTGTCTAAACGAGATGACATCCAGATGCACTCTTTTTATGAAGTGACGAATATGCCGAACGGTGGTTTTCTTGCCGCTACGACTTATGGAAAGTTTGGGGCAAGTGAAGCGGTCCACTGGTGGGTTTCCAGCTTTGCTTACGATGGATATGGAAGTAACGAAGCTGCATCCAACTTGCGAATGAAGACTTTGTCCGTTTTGCCTAATGGCTATATCTTCTTCCATCCCTGGGGCCAGGGCTTCTTTATCTTTGAAAAAGACGGCAACGAAATGGTCTATGCTTTCAAGCCAAGTTCAGGTCATTGCTTTGATGAATTTGTTGATAATTTCCCGGTGGCGTTCTCGTCTATTCCTGCTCCGGATGGATCCGGCTTTTTGACAGCATCGTTGAGCAACGATGGATACAGCCTTGTTTACTTTACAAAGAATGGTGAGGTGCATTGCGCCAAGAATATCGGCTCTACGATTGCCGGCGGGCCTATGTATGCAAAAATCGATGATGACGGTTCCTGGGTTGTATACGTGGGAACAAAGGAAAGCTTTGGTTATGGTGAAGAGGGCGGTCTGGATATTGTTCGTTTCTCTGCTCCCAAGTCCAATGGTAATGAGTTAGTAAATGTGAAGGTTAAGTCCGTGAACGGTATTCATCCGTCTCCTTCCGATGCTGCATATGATTCTGTAGGAAATCGTCTTTGGTTGGTATCTTCCTCCATGATTGCCTATTATGACGAGGAGTCTGATACTTTGCTTTCTCCCACATCCATTAATGGCGTGCTTGGTGCAGATTTTACTTCTATTGAAGCAGATGTGCACGGAAATCTGTGGGTTGGTTCATCGAACCAGGGTGTCTTTAGGCTTTCTCTCAAGGGCAAGTCTCCGGATTCCTTGTCCACCATTCGATATACAACGAAAAATGGATTGTTCGATGACGACGTGAAGGATTTGGCTATTGACCCTGTCCTTGGTGTTGCCTGCTTTGCCCATGAAAATGGTATGTCCTGCGTAACGCGTAATGACCTGAAACGGGCCAAGGGAAATATGACGGACTCAGCAAAGGCGGATGTGGCTGCCTATCCGATTCCTTTCCGACCCAAGATTCATCGGGCATTTATCATTGAGAATATCGCTGAAAACGCCTCTGTCAGTATCTATAATAGGGGCGGTGCCTTAATCCAGTATTTCCATGGCGAAGACGTCTATGGAGGCCGTATCGATTGGGATGGTATGGGCAAGGATGGCAAGCTTGTGACTCCGGGCGTGTACTATTATGTGGTAAAGTCGCCTACCAAGACTAAGAAGGGTAAGTTCATCGTTATCCACTAGAAAGGTTTTATGAAAAAGTTTTTCGTCTTGTTTGTTATTGCTGTTACTGCACTTCTTGTTTCTTGCGCAGGAGAAAGGCAGGGCATGGTATGTGAAGAGATTGAGTATCGACTGAACACCCAGACATACACTCCGGATCAGCGTGCCTTTATGGAAGATGAACTTCAGTCTTGTCGTGCCGAGGAGGCTCAAAAGAAGAATGAGTCTGCCGCTACCCGCAAGAGCATCTACGACCGTTATGCCGCAAGCGACAGCACGGCAAAGACTTCCGATGAACCTCGGGATGTTTCTGTGTCCGAGGCGCTAAAGGATTCCTCTGGCGTTGAGACAGAAAGTATCTATGACCGTTATTCTAACAAGAATTCCGAAGCTTCCGCTGACACGTCAGCGAACGAAGTCTCGAACTTTCAGTAGTAAGGTTTCAAAATGGCTGTAGTGCAAACTCTTGCTGGCGAAAATTTTGAACCGGAACTTCCGAAGCGCTTGCTTAAAATTGCAGAGGACATCGTTGCTGCCGGTGGCCGCGCCTATCTTGTGGGCGGCTGGGTTCGCGATGCCCTCCTCGGCAAGAACTGCCGCGATTACGATGTAGAAGTCTACGACCTGGAGCAGGATCAGCTGCTGCCCATTCTTTCCAAGTACGGCAAGACCAATCTTGTGGGAAAGGCCTTTGGCGTTATCCACCTTTCCATGAAGGGCGAGTCCTTGGACTTTTCTTTCCCCCGTACAGAGAGCAAGGTGGGTTACGGCCATAAGGGTTTTGTGGTTCATACCGACGCCAAGCTGAGTTTTAAGGAGGCCGCCCTCCGCCGTGACTTTACCATCAACGCCATGGGCATGGAACTTCCGGACCTTAAGCTTTGCGATCCCTATGGTGGCATCGAGGATTTGAAGAACCGTTGCCTGCGTCATGTGGGGCCTGCTTTTGCCGAGGATTCCCTCCGCATTTTGCGCGGTGTGCAGTTCGCCAGCCGATTCGTACTGAATCTTGCGCCCGAGACAGTGGAAATGTGCCGCACCTTGTCTTTGGACGACTTGAGCATCGAACGCCTTTTCGAAGAATTCAAGAAGTGGCTGTTAAAGCCGGGCAAGCCGTCCCTGGGCCTAAAGGCCTTTTTGGATATTAAGCTGGATGAATATTTCCCGGAGGTATCGCCTTTTACCAGTGCGTCGTCCGCTAGCGTGTCTTCTGCTGACGCATCCCGTGAGGAAGGTTGGAATATCCTGGGGCAACTTCTGGATTCCATGGCTAGCAACCGTGATGGTCTTACGGATGAAGAAGCTTCTGAACTTGCCTTTGCCGCATTGCTTTCTGGAAACGCTTTCCCGGGTTGTAGCTCCGAGAATGTGAAGGACGTTGCCAACAAGTTCCTTGCCCGCATTACAAACGAAATTCACCTGGTGCGTAAGGTTCCCGAAATCCTCAAGTGCTATAGCGAACTGGATTTTGAGACTGTTCCCTCGGCTCCCGTACTGCGTCGCCTGGCGGTTCGTCTGGACGGTTTAAAACTTTTGACCCTGCTGGTAAAATCCACCCCCGCGCCTTTATTCAAGTCCGCCACCTTCGCCGACGCCCTTCTGCAGGCCGCCCGCGACTTAGACTTGTTTAACGCAGCGCCCCAGCCTTTCCTTACAGGTAAGATGCTGCTGGATCTAGGCGTCAAGCCCGGCAAGCAAATGGGTGAAATCATTAAGAAAAGTTTTGAACTTCAGTTGGATGGCGAACTGGCCGATGCTGCTGCCGCCCTTGTCTGGGCCAAGGCCGAAATTACTTCCACCTAAATGCGCCCGTGATTCCTGCAGGCACGCAGAATACGATCATCGGAATCTGAATCAGTTCCGTGGGAATAAAGAAGAACATCTGACGCTTGGTGTGGAGCTTTGCAGCGGCAATGCTTAAGAAAACGAAGTCCACAATAACCTTGGGCAGAATAGAGAATACGCACCACTGCCAAGGGCAATCCAAAAGCAAAACGCACCAGGGGCTAATGAACATCCAGATATAGTAGGTGTAGATCAGTGTCAGCAAGAAAATGTATGCCTTGCTTTCGTAGCTGGTTCCGTTACTACTCCAGCGCGCGCGCTGGTTAAATAACTGCTTCCAGGTATCGACAGGGGCTGTTTCAATGACAGCGTCCTTGTCCAGGTTGTAGCAGACTTTGGTGCCGGGGATCTTCATCATCTTGTGGATGAGCATGTCGTCGTCACCGCTACTCAGGTTGATCAAGTCGCCAAAGCCACCCACCTGGAAGAAAAGATCTTTTTTGTAGGCCAGGCATGCGGCACTTGCCACAATGGGGTGGCCCCAGCTAAAGCCTGCGCCTTCCATAGCGGTGTAGCCCAGGGTTTCCAGCTTCTGGAAAAGGTGGGGCATGGTGCGGCTGCCGTTGTTCTGTTTGGGGCCTTGCACAATGCAGATTCCGTCTACAAAGCGGCCTGCCATAGAGGTAATCCAGCTCTTGCGGGGCAGGCAGTCGGCATCCATGGTCAAAAGAATTTCGTTATTTGCAATCTTGAAGGCGCTTTCCAGGGCACGCTTCTTGGGGCTTGCAATCTGGGGCAGGTCCTGGGAAAGGCTGAGTACGCGGAACCTGGGGTGGTCCTTTGCAAAGTTTTCAAGGATTTCCTTGGTGCGGTCCGTAGAGCGGTCGTCTACGCAAATCACTTCCCATTCGCCGGCATAATCCTGGGCGGCCAGGGCTTCAAGGGTTCTCTGGGCGAATTCTTCTTCGTTGCGCATGGGCACCACCACCGTTACGCTTGGGGTCGCCTTAGGGCCCTTGTAACGATGCGTGCGAATAAGTCCTATGATAAAGAATAGGAACAAAAGCGAATAAATCGCTGTTAAGCATGCAATGAGAATGCCACCCATAGTGACCCTAAATTAGAAAAAAGGGAATTTGCCATCGGCTTTACTTTATCCTTTTTTGCTATTTTCAGGCCATGATTCATCCTTCCGCCCTTGTTCATCCTTCTGCAAAAGTTCACGAAACGGCAATTGTCGGCCCGTGGTGTCTTGTGGATGAGGGGGCTGAAATCGGTGAGAATGTTCGCCTTGAAAGCCGAGTGCACGTCTATGGCGGTGTAAAGATCGGCGCAAATACCCGTGTTTTTGACGGTGCAGTTCTTGGCGCTCCTCCTCAGGATTTGAAATACGCCGGTGAGGCAACCCGTCTAGAAATCGGCGACGGCTGCACTATCCGCGAGTACTGTACCTTGAACCGAGGCACCGTACAGGGCGGTGGCTGTACCCGCGTTGCAGACAAAGTATTGATCATGGCTTACTCCCACGTAGGTCATGATTGCCAGATTGGCCGTGGAGTGGTCATTGCAAACGGCTGCCAGCTGGGCGGTCATGTACGCATTGGCGAGTACGCTACCATCGGCGGCGTTACGGCTATCCAGCAGCGCAATCAGGTTGGCGCCTACGCTTTCGTGGGCGGTACCTACAAGGTAGACAAGGACGTTCCGCCCTGCAGCAAGGCTTTCGGTACCCCCATCCGCTTCGGCGCCTTGAACCTCCATGCCTTGCGCCTCCATCCCGAGGAATTTCCCCAGTCCCGTATCGAGTTCTTTGAAAAGGCTTTCCGCGATCTTTACCGCGGTAAGCGCCCTATGGCCGAAATCATCGAAGAACTGAAAAAAGGCCCGGAACCTTTGTTCCAAGCCTTTTTCGATGAACATTGGGGCGGTACTATAATTCGTCCGTAATATGATGCAAAGGGGTTCCCACACGTCCACATAGTGGATGAAGCATTTGTTAGTGCTCATTAGCCTGGACCCCCGAACTCACAAAAGTCCGCTCTGGCGAACGGACTTTTTCTCGTGTTCTGAGCGGCGGAAACACACTTAGGAATTTATTCCTTAGTGTGGCCGGTCCCCGAAGGTGGAGGAGCAAACTCCCTGCTCAGGGGGCCCCTGCCCCTAAATATGTTTCGGTAGGGAAGTTTGCCCACCTTTGAATCATTACAATCCGAATGCGGCGGGGAAGCCGCTGTACCATCTGCCATTTGATTTGTCATAGGCTTCAAATCCGCCTACGGCGACGAAGCCCCAGTAGACCCAGGACATATTCCAGTACTCTGCAGCTTCAATAGTCTTCTTTGCCCAAAGTGCTTTCTTTGCTTCGGAAGGGCCGTCTCCACCACATCTGTCGTCAGGACCGCCGGAAACGCCGAATTCGCCAACGTTCATAGGAATGAAGCCACCGTTGATGTCGGGGTACAATTTCATGGCTGTTTTGACGTAGTTCTTCATGTCTTCAGATGCAGTGTTTGCGTAGGCAGCGTCACCAACGCATGCCGTGCTATGTCCCTGATGGGAGTATTCATAGGGGTCGTAGTAGTGGCCGGAATAGATGATGTTGCCATCCTTGGGCAGTTCAAGAACATCAAGTGCGCTAAACTTCGCATACTGATAAGATTCAAACATAATTGTCTTATTGGGGTCAACACTGCGGATTGCGTTGTAACCTGTCGTTAAGACTTCGTTTAGGTCCCTTGGCTGTGACATGGTAGGTTCATTCAGGACATCCCAGACAAGCATCGTATCCGGGAATTCCTTGAATGCCGTAGCAACTTCGGTCCAAATTGCAGCGAAATGTTCCTTTTCTGCCTCGTAGAGTGCAGGGAACTTGTTGCGGTTGGTGGCGAAGAAACTGATTTCGTAGTACCAGTGGAAGCTGACGATGACAGCGAGACCCATGTCAATTGCCAGTTTAACATCTTCCTTGACACCAGCCAAACGATCTGGGTTGACCTTGTGGGTGACAGGGTCGGAATTGTGCTGCCAGCGGACAGGAATACGGACTGAGTTGAATCCGGCATCCTTCAGGAACTTGAAATATTCGTCCTTGATTGCATTGCCCCATCCGCCGTCGAGGTAGTCGTCGCAGCCGTAGTTGTACTGCACTGCGGGGATATTGTTGTCGTACTTGGCATCATAAGAGGGGAGGAACATCGGGTACTCGATGCCATTCGCCTTGTAGATAACAGTGTCACTGCTTTTTCTGTCAGGGTCATATTGCAGGGTGCCACAGTTCCAGTAGGAATGGGAGTCCCAGGCGTTTCCAAGGTTGATGCCTTTGCCCAGACGCTTGTTCATGGCGCGACCCAAAGAATAGTCTACGGGAACAACAACGTGGGCTGCTGTGGCTTGCTTTTCTTCTTCTTCTGCCGGGGCGTGAGTTGAACTGCTGCTGTCGCAGGCAACCATGGCGAGGCCGAGGGTGAGTACAAAGGGGATCAGTCGTTTCATTTTGCCCTCAAAGGTAAAATTGTTCTTTACATAAAACTAAACATTTTCAATCTTAAGGAATACAACTATTCAAAAATAATGTGTTTACTACTGAAAACGCGAAAAAACAGCCAAAAATACAAAAAAAGTGTTGTTTAACCCACTTTGTGTACGCTTTTTGATTTTTCGCTTTTCCCACCCCTAAAAAAACAAATTATATTGTAGCCTATCCGAATTTGGAGATTTTTAGGCATTATGAAAGTAAATCCGCATAAAGCAAGCTGGTTGTGCGCCCTCGGCGTACTTCTTTTAGCGTCGTTCTCTTTTGCTGGTTATGGATTCAGCGATTATCGTGATCGTGACCAGTCCCGTTTTGTAACCAAACAGGCTAAGCCCTTCCGTCCCGACAAGGACGTGGTGTCCGTGGTCATGCGTGAAGCAATCCCACGTGGCGGTGGATACGTCTACCAGTATCCTCGTGAAAACCCCGAACCGGTTCTCACCGACAAGTATGCTATGGAAGGCGCTCTTTCCATGGAAATTGAACTTATTGCCAGCGACTATTCCGGTGTGGCTATTTGTATCGCCGGTTCCGTCGACCTGGAACCGTACTACGAAGAAGGCGTCGTTGAATTCTGGATCAAGGGCGAAAAGGGTGGCGAAAATGCCCTGTTCGTGCTTGTGGACGACGGTGTTAAGACCGGTGGCGAATCCATGCAGGTTAAGCTCCGTTCCAAGAGCCTCGGCGAAATCACTACCGAATGGAAGCGTTTCAGCATTCCTCTGAAGCTCTTCGGCAGAACCGGTGTTTACTGGGATGCAAAGAACACTCGTGAAGTGATGCTCCCCTTCAGCTGGACCAACTTCAAGGGCTTCCGTATCGAAGTCCGTAAGGATGAAAACGAATCCTTCAAGGTCTGGATGGATGATATTGTCGTGAAGAGACAGGGCAAGGCTTACGAAGGCCCGTCCAACTACCCGTTCCGCAACGAGATTTAAGAGGAATAGGATTATATGCGCAAATTACCGTTTATTGCAACAACCCTGCTTTGTTCCTCTCTAGCATTGGCTCAAGAGGACGCAATTCAGGAAGATTATTCTACTGAATCTGCTGTAGAAACCCCCGCCGAAGAAGCTGCTCCTGCCGAAGAAGCGGCTCCTGCTGAAGAAGCCGCTTCCGTCGAGGAATCTACTGAAGTCGCCGAAGCTCCTGCCGAAGAAGCTCCGGCTGCAGCCGAACCGGCACCCGCAGAAGAAGCTCCCAAGAAGGAACTTGCAAGTACCGCTACCGCAAAGGGACCGGCACCTGTGGTCGCCGCACCTAAGACTCTCGCACCCGAAGCTCAGATCGCCGCTGTCGAAGAAAATGCGGATGCACTTTCTGAAAACATGGAATCTACCCTGCTCGGTAAGGACGATCTGCCGTTGGCAGTCTCCGGTTACATGGCTTTCCGTCTCAAGAACTTTGACTACTCCAAGGGTAGCCCCTGGTCTAAGACCGATGCGGCTCGTACGCCGGTAGATGCAGTCCTCAACATGAACATTGTAGCAATGCCAAATAGCTACATGACTTTGTGGACAAACATCTCTTTCCCGTTTGACCTGAGTGGTTTCTATACAAACTATCTGTCTGAAAAGCCCAGCGATGCTAAGACTTACGACGAACGCGTGCTGTTCGACCACTCCACCGATTTCTACTCCGTTTCTATTAACGAAGAAATGAATATGGGCGTGGATATCCGTGCTGGCGTGTTCGGTGCATACGTTACCGCCGGTGGTGTTATCTGGGCAAATTCTTCTCCGCTTACCATGTGGGAACGTGAAACCAATCCTCGTTTCGCATGGCAGTACGAACTGTTCGAAGACGAAAAGACTGTAAGTACTTACTATAAGGAAAAGGTCTTTAAGCCGGTTAAGGAAGGTGGTCGTGCATTCTGGACCAACCGTTCTTTCGGTGGCGTCTTTGCTAGCGTCTATCAGCTGCCTTTCGACTTGAAGGCTCAGTTCCTTCTGTCCCAGCCTGCTGACGCAGACATCGGTACCCGTGACGGTCTCCGTATGTACGGTGGCCAGCCTGGCGAAATGGAAATGTCCGGTACTTACGATTTCCGCGGTTCCATCTACCACGGCCGTATCGCTAAGGAAAAGATTGCCGACAACATGACCGTCGGTGTCAACTACATGGGCGTGGTCTTCGATAACGAAATCGTTAACGAAGGCGAATTCAGCGAACTGTGGGCTAAGTATTCCGAATCCGGTGAGCCGACAATCCTGAACACTCACGTTGCTTCTCTTGACGTCAAGGGTAACATTACCCCGAAGCTGTACCTTATGGCTGATTTGGCATTGAGCCTTACGGACTCTCTGAAATTCTTCCGCACTAAGGATGCTGCAAACTATGTTGAATCTGACGTCACCACGGGTTATTTGCCCGATGCCTACGAACGTTCGATCAATACCCCGCAGGTTGGCTTCTACCTGAAGGCCCAGAGTAAGTATATCGAAGGCTGGCCCATGACTGTTGAAGCCATCTTCCTGCCTAAGGAATTCTACTCTCCCTATTCTATCTCCAACCCCTCTCGTTTCACCAGCTGGCGCAAGGATGAATCCTACCTCAACGGTGGTTCCCTGCGTTACACTCCCAATATGGCTGGCTTGAACTTCAAGTTGGAACCCACCTTCAACCGCGGTTACTTCGATATCCAGTATGGTCAGCACCGTCAGATCGAAGAGGGCCAGGACATGGTTTACTTCAACTACCGTCTTAACGGCCGTAGCATGTGGGAAGGCACTAACTCTTGGACCAAGCATAAGCCGCTCTTTGTTGCTGACTCTGGTAACGCTGGTGGCGCTGGTTACATTGCTCGTGCAGGTGTTCAGCAGACTACTGAACTGGGTGTTAAGCAGTACCGTCAGCAGGGCGGCCTTTACGGTGGCACCTGGGAACTGTGGGAAGGCTTTGTTGCCTACGACAATGCAGAACAGATTGTTAACGGTGAAGTCCCCTCTAGCACCAAGTGGTTCTCTTACCTCTCCTTCATGGGCGGTTATGATATTGGTGGCTGGTTCAATACCGACCGTACCATCATGATGACTGGTTACGCCGCTCTCTCTGGTGTTTCCAAGAGCTTTGCTCCTATCGCTATCAACGAATCCACGTTTGATATGATCCTTTGGAGCTTCTATGGTCATTTCGAACCTTCTGTGGCTGTGACCCCGACATTCCATATGGTCGGTGTTCTTGGCTTGGAATCCTTCCGTTCTCAATACGGTTACACCAAGACCGAAGCAACGTCGGCTCCTCAGACCGCTGGCGATCCCTATACCATGTTCTACTACAAGAAAACTCCGATCAATTACCTGGAAACCGCAATCGGTATCGGCTTTGACTGGGATTTCTCTGACCGCGTTGGTCTCCATGCTCGTTACAAGTACATGACCCATTCCGACGAAACGGTCTCTGTAAACGATTGGCATTCTCACTACATTGCCGCCGAAGTTAAGGCTTGGTTCTAATAGGGGGTGCAGAATATGAAAAAGACTATGAATATGAAAAAGACTTTAGCTGCCGTTCTGGTCACCTCCATTGCAGCCTCTGCAAGCGTGGCTCAGAATCAGGAACTGATTGAAAGCAAAGTTGATTCCGTCAACGCTAAGCGTGGTCTGGAAATCACCGGAAGCATCCGTGCAGTCGCTCAGTCTTCTACCTTGAAGGATGATAAGGACTTCAACGGCTTGAACACTATGCCCAAGGTTGAAAAGGACGAATTTGTTACGGGAGACCTTGCATTTGGTTTCCGTCCTTACGAAAACGTCCGTGCAAATGCCGTTCTTCGTCTGGAAGCTGGTATGCAGGAATACTTCGCTGCTGCAGCAAAGAGCGTTTCCGTTCCTTGGATCAACGTCGAAGGCAATATCGGTAATTCCTTCTACTGGGTCGTCGGTGACTTCCGTCAGGAATACTCTCCGCTGACTTTGTTCGTTCCGGGCATTGACATCATGTACGAACCGCAGATTTTTGCTCGTAAGCGTTATATGGCCCAGAAGGAACAGTTCCTCGAAGGTAACCAGCGTAACCTTCAGGGTGCAAACATCCAGTTCCGTAAGGACCTGAACCCGGTTCTCGGTCAGGTTCGTGCCGAAGCAATCTTTGCACGCTTGAACCGTACCGCAGTCTTGGACCTCAGCGGTGCCGAAGGCAATATCCTTCCGAACGAGGAAGTCTGGGGCGCTTCTCAGGCTTCTAACACCGATAAGTGGTTGGTTGCTGGTAACATCGAATTGCTGCCTTTCAATAAGGCCGCATACTTCGGCGTCACTCCGATGTATGTATTCGATAACGAAGACTCCTATTCCTACGTCTATCGTCATCAGGATGGTGCAGCAACTGCAGATTACGAACTGCAGGATATTAACCCCTACGAACTGAATCCTCAGAATACGATGGTTGTCAGTGCCCGTGCTGGTGCTGATTTTACATCCATTCTCGGCAACAATAACCTGATCTTGGATGGTACTGCTGAATTCGCAATGTCTATGGATAAGGCCTACAAGGTCGATACCCTGGCAGAAAAGACATATGAGTTCACGGAACAGGACTTGAATGGCATGGCCTTGTTGGTCAACCTGAATGCCGGTTACAAGACCGACAAGTGGGGTGTCAAGGTTGCTGTTGATGCAGTCTACAATGACAGCAACTGGTTCAACAACTTGGCTCAGTCTCCTTCCTTCTTTGCTCAGCGTGTCCTGAACTCTGATCGCGATGGAAACACTGTTAAGTATTCAGTAAACTCTCCGCTTTACTCCTCTTTCGATGCTCTCTATAATTTCAACCCGAAGTTCTCTCCTGTAGCAAGATCTTTGGGAACAAATGATGACGCATTCAGAGACGGTCAGAGCAACAGCTACAACATTGCAAACTACAACAAGAATTCCTGGACTTCCAACGTTTACACCCGCAATCAGTTGGCTCTCCTCGAAACTCTCTCCGACCCGGCTTTGCAGATGAGCTTGCCTAACGGCTTGGCTACCTCTAACCGTGCTGGTGCTCGTGCAACTTTGACCGCTAACTACGGCGAAGCTGTGGAATTCCAAGGTATGTTCAGCATGTTCCAGCAGGTATCCCCGGTGACCACCCAGGTTCTGATCTCTGGCAACAAGACCTCTCTTACTTATAAGGCAGCCTCCTATCTTGAATACGGCGCCGGTGCTAAGGTTGACGTGTTCAAGCTCCTCGGCTTCTCCAGGCCGCTGGAAGTCTCTGGCTCCTATAAGCATTCTGAACGAACCCTCGATACTGATAACTGGACTGCAGCTGGCCTCGTTGATGAATCCACCTCTCTTAAGAGCGACTTCATCAATGCTGGACTCTATGTTCAGTACTTGCCTCGCTTGGGCGTAAATCTCGGCTTCCAGATGATCAATTCCGAAATGACCGAACTGAACCAGTTGAACGCCTACGGTGTTGGTTACAAGAACCCGAAAATCAAGAGCTCTCAGATGCAGTGGATGGTCGGCCTCGACTACAATATTGCTAAGACCGCTTGGTTGGCTGTTAACTTCGGTATGATTTCCGTTTCTAACGACTACAACACTACCAAGTCTCTGGCTGCCGATGGTTCTTCTGCTGACTACTCCGGTGCAGTGAACTTGCCGGATTATATTTCTAGTACGGATGGTCTGACAGGAACTTTCACGTATGAGTTCTCGCAGATGGTTCTTGAAGCTTCCATTAACGTGGAATTTTAATGGGAGGAAGCGAATATGATGTTCAATAAGAAAATTTCCGCTTTCGGTCTTACTTCTGCAATCTTGTTCTCCGCTACCGCAGCTATGGCTGAAGGTGAAAGCGTCGAAACCCAGCAGAAGACCCTTTTGCAAAAGTTGGATTCCCTGAACGCCGCTGTTCTGGGCCTCCGTATCAATGGTTCTGCTAAGGCCGGTGTCTTGACCTCTATGGCTAGCTCCGATCAGTTCAAGGCTGAATCCCCGACTCAGGAAAGCCAGGCATTTACCGATGCTAACTTGATCTTTACCGCTCGCCCCAGTTCTGAAACCGAAGTGCATTTGGAAATGCGCCTTCACAAGGATTGGCAGAGTGGCTTTGATGAAAACAACAACCCGATGATTGGCCACTGGTTCTCCTATGATGGCAAGATTCTGAACAAGCATGTTGATTTCAACTTGGGCTACATGAAGGTCGGCTTTACTCCGTACACCTTGTACACCCCGCAACAGCAGTTGCTGCAGGAACCCGAGATCTTCGCTCAGAAGCGTGTCGAAGCTTTGGCCCAGCGCAACCTGGATACCACAACCGCTCGCTTGATGCAGGGCTTGAATGTGGATTACCATAGCGGTAAGCTTGGTCCTCTTTCCGATATCCATGCTCAGGCAACTGGCGCTCGTATGCGTAACACCGCCAAGAAGGTTGACCAGGTGTTCTTTGACTTCGACTACGCTGACCGTTATTTCTACGGTTTGCGTGGAGGCGTTGAACTCTTCGGTGCAAGCCTCGGTGTGAACTATACCGATGTGTTTGATCGCCATAAGGGTGCTAGAGCCCGCATGACTACCCTTGATTCTGTAATTCATTACGAAGACAACTCTGTGCTGTCTGCAGAATTGAACTTTGATTCCAAGAAGGTTCTTCCCAGTCTTCCGCTTCAGTTCGGTTTGAATGGCGAATTCGCTATGTCCAACTGGTCCGCTGATGGGGATCGAATGGTGCAGGTCCCTGATACTGCCTATAATGTGCAGTATGTGTTCATCTACAAGGATCCTAAGAACAATAAGGATAAAGACTCTGTTCTTACCGTGGTGTCCAAGGTTACCACCAAGGATGCAATTCAGAATGAGTCTGAAGGCGAAGCTAGTGGAACTTCCTTCTACGTAGAACCTTATGTTAACCTTGAATTCGCTGGATTCCAGGTTGATGCCAAGGTTATGTATCTCCAGAACGGAGAAGATTTCTGGTCTGAAATGGCTTCTTCTCCGGTTTATGAAGGCAACGGTGTTGTCCTGAACTCCAATGCTTTGTACAATAGCGATGCCTATTCCAATCTGGTTGACAACTTCGGTATGTCCAGTCTGGAAAACATGTACTTCACTGTGTACAACTCCAATCCTTTGAGTGCTGGAAACATCATGTCTTCCTTGGCTGGTGCCGGTACAAATACGTTGGACAATACTGATGAAGGCGATCCCCAGTATTTCTATTCCCGCTTGTACAACAACTACAAGAACGCACACTTCTATCGCAACGGTTACAATGCCGAAGTCTTGAAGCGTAGGGAAATTTCTGAAGCTCTGACCAACATGGATCCTTCTGTCAGCATGGAATTGCCTTATGGCATTGCTACTCCTGACCGTAAGGGTGTTAAGGCTAGCCTCAATGTCCGCTGGAACGACGCTCTTGAAGTTAACGCAGTTGTCGCTGCTCTTAGCGAAAACGCTGCAACCAAGCATGACGCTTCTGGCGCTATCGTTGCCGGCGAAACCGAAGCTAACAGCTACCTCCGCTATGGCGTAGGCCTTGGCCTTGATGTTGGCCGATTCCTCGCAGGCCTCGTCGATATTGGTGCTAAGCTCCAGTTGTCCTATGATCATTCCGAAGAAGATGCTTACCTGGAACGTTCTATGAACCGCTTGATGGGTGGCCTTTCTGTGAACCTCTTTAGCAGGGTTGATATTCTTGTGGGTTATCAGACTTCTTCTAAGGAATTTGGCAAGCCGCTCGTCGTCGGAACTAATGCCATTACCAAGACCGAAGAAACCTTGCTCTTGGCTGGTCCCCGCGTAAAGATTGCTCCTAATTCCTTCGTGTCTGTTCAGGGCGGTATGTTGAATGACAAGGTTTCTTTCACAACGGCCGGTGCTGCGGACGAACTCTCTATCGGTAAGATTGTTCTTACTGCCGATGTAACGGTAAACTTCTAAGAGGTGCACCATGAAAAATTTTAAACTGATTCTTTCTGCAGTTACGGCAACCTTCCTCTTCGGTTGCTCGGATCTTGCTGTTAATGAAAAAGAAGCTTACTCTGAAAACATGCCGGCAGATTTCAACTATCAGGAATACGTTGAAATCAATCCCAAGTTGCATTTCCAAATCATTACGGAAGCTGCTACTAAGCACAATTCCGATATCCGTGAAATGTTGGATCAGCGCAAGACGCTGGCGAAGGACTCCGCTACAAACGCTGCAGCTATTGCAGCTTTGGATTCCTCTGCTCAGATGAAGGCTTATATTGCCGATTCCATTAAGTTCTACCAGACCGATTCCGCAACAATCCATGCTTTGTTCCTCAAGGATTGGGCTGGCGCTTTGCGTCACTACACTGAAGCCGACTGGAAGAGTAGCTGGGATCAGGTCGCTGTTGCTACCAAGTATGATACAACATCCAAGGTCCTGGACACTCTGAGACTGGACGTGACTGGCATTGGTGAAGGTACAGATACGACCAAGATCTATATGGATACCGGTAAGGCTGATGGTACTACCGCGAAGGGTAAGATTACCTATGATGAAAATGGTGTCATTACCGCAATCGATGGCTATACCGACACCCTCTACACAGAAGAAATCTCTGTAACCATTAGTGAAACGGTTAAGGTCGAAAAAATGAAGACCAAGGCCAAGCTGATGACTAGAACCACTGTTACTGTTGATACTACAGTGGATACTACATACATAAAGGGCCTTGATGCATCTAAGTACTCTTATCTGGGTAAGTTCAATTTCATTGACAAGGTTGATGCCGCTGGCAATGTCCAGGAACTGGATGATGTTGCCGTTGCCGAAGCTGTAAAGGCTGACTCCACTACTGTTACACTTCAGTACATCTGGATTGGCAAGGTCAATGGTTGGCCGTATCGTCGTTGTAAGGAAAGCGAACTTAACAACACTCGTCCTTGTGAAGACGAATACTTGCTTTGCGAAGCTGCGGCTGCAAATGCCTCTACGACGACTGAAGTAACTGAAAAGACCGAAGAAGGCTCTGAAGCAACTGAAGAGGACTCTAAGGAAGACGAAAAGGCAAAGATAGAAGAAACGTTGCGCCTTTGCATCAGCAATGTTAAGAACAGTTGTGCTGTAACTGATTCCACAAAGTTCAAGCGTTACTGCTACGATGAAGTTGGCGGCTATGCTCGCGAGATTAAATAAGGCAGGGTGATTTTATGAATATCAAGACTATTGCTTTGACCCTTGCTCTTGGCGCTTTTGCTATGGCAAATGCCGCCGCTGACAAGGTAGTTGGTTTCTACCCGTACTGGAGCCAGTACTCTCAGTTCTACGCAAAGGATATTCGTTACAATACTGTAACTGACATCCATTACGTTGGTCTGGTTCCCGCTGAAGACGGCTCTGTCGCCTTTGCAGATGAATACGATGCTGATAACTTCAAGAGCCTGGCTAAATTGTCCAAGGAAAACAATGTTAAGCTCGTTGTTTCTGTGGGCGGCATGGAAGCCGAAGGCAACCTGAAGGCCATCGCTTCTTCTGATGAACTGCTTTCTACTTTCGTTTCTAACGTAAGCAGCTGGCTTTCCGCAAACGGTGGCGACGGTGTTGAACTTGACTGGCAGAACGCTACTGCAGAAGATGCAGAAGACTACGCCAAGATGGTAAACGCTCTCGTTGACGGCCTTTCCGGCTCTACCGTGACTGCCGTGATCTACCCGGCAGCTGGCATGGAAGCCTACAAGGCCGACGCTCTGAACCGCCTTGCTTATGTGGACGTGTTCATGGCCGACCAGATGACCGAAGAAAGCTCCGAAGTTGTTCCCAACCAGGGCGCAACCTCCGTGAAGGAAACCTTGAGCAGCGTTACTTCCGCAGGCGTTAACGCAGACCTCCTGGTTCCCGTGCTCTTCCTCTATGGCAAGAGCTGGATTGGTGCAAAGGGCCTCGGTACTTCTCATCAGGGCACTGGTAGCGGTGACGAAGGTTACCTGTCCTATGCTGAATTGATGAACAAGTTCGATTCTCCGGAATACAAGGTGACCTTTGATGAAGCTTCCCAGTCCGAAGTTGCTGTAAGCGATGCAGAAACCATCGTGTTCATGGGTATTCCTTCTGTAAAGGCTGTTGCTAAGCAGGTTAAGGCTGATGGTATGGGCGGCGTGGCTGTCTATTCTCTCCATCAGGATCATTTCGAACCCATCGTCTCCCTCCTGGTGACTATCGGTTTGGAACTCCGCCCGCAGGTGAACTACAAGCCCAGCAAGAAGAAGTAATCATCGAGGCGGCTGGTCCGCTATCCATGACATTCTGAAATTAGAAAGAGGACTGCTACGGCAGCCCTCTTTTTTTCCTTGTATGTTCAGCGTACAGACATCTCTGTATGCCTGCGGGACATTCATAGAACTACTGCAGAATCTTGTATAGAGCTGTGTATAGAACTGCCGAGAGTACGCTTTCAGTTACCGCGGAACCTCGTATAGAACTACCGCGGAACCACGTATAGAACTGTCGCGAAACCACGTCTAGAGCTATCGCAGAGGTGGGCATGCATTTGCCGCAGTGCCACGTATAGAACTTGCCATAGAGTTTCGTGGGAGAACTCCACGGGTAGTGCAAAAAAAAGACCGCCTCCCTTAGGGAAGCGGCCTTAAGCTTTTGCAAGTTACTTCAAGTAAGGATTACTTATCAGTCTTGTTCCACTTGAGGGTCACCTGGCGAGCATCCTGCTTGACAACAATCAGGTAGGAGCCTGTGGGAAGACGGTTCAAGGTGAAGTTTGCGTAGTCACCGGTGAAAGCCTTGTGCATTACCTTCTGACCATTGACAGAGAGAATGCTGACTTCGATGTCGCCGGAGTTCTTAGCTGCAATGGCAAGCTGGTTGTTGGAGATTGTTGCCTGGAGAGGAACTTCCGGGTTAATCTGCTGAATCTTGGCGGTGCCAAATTCTGCCAGGTTGACTGCGCTTGCGCTATCGCCGATCACGACGGTGATACCCAACTGGAAGCGACCGTACAATTCAGATTCCTCAGCTGTAGCAAGAATGCGAAGCACTGCATTCTGGTTACCTGCAACCAGGGCGTTACCCTGCTTGGTTGCATACGGAGTGGTCGGCTGGCCGTTAAAGGTGTAGGTCACCGGGGTGGAGTACATAGTGGTGTCGGGCAGCAGCTTTTCTGCGGTGCCACCCAATGCCAGCTTGGTATTCTTGAAGTTGTTTGTAATTCTGTTTGCACCCTTCTTGAAGGTCACGGTAATGGTGTCATTCATAGCCTTGTAGCCAGTAACTGCCGGTGCGGTAGCAACGATCTTTGCTTCGCCAAAGGACTTGAATTCGTACATATACACAGTCTGCTTGGACATTGTGGATGTGCAGGTTGCTGCGTTACATGGAACCTTCTTAACAGCAACGATCTCAGGGCTCAAGGATGTCAAGGTGTAGGTGGCGCCTTCCATGGTTTTCATGTTGGCGGTGAGCGGCCATTCCTTGGCGGTTCCGGAACCAGAGAAGTTAACAGTTCTACCCTTAGAGCATGTGCCAGTGTAGTTACAAGTCAAGTCATAGAAGCCTTCGATAGTCTGATTGGGGACTTCCTTGACGATCACAATGGACTGGGAACCATCGTTGCCAGTAAGGATTGCGTAGCCGGCCTCGTTGACCACAATATTGCTTCCGGAAACGGATACAACCTTGTCGTTGCTAGAGGTGTAGGTACAACCTGCTGCGAGAGCGTTTGCCACCTGGCCGTCAGTTTGATTTACGGTTTTGGTCTTGAATGCGCAAGAGCCAGTATTCTTTCCCTTGACCAAGGAGTCGGACCAGCTCTGTGCCTTGGACTTAAGATACTCTGCAACGATCTTTCCGGAGGTGCTAAGGGTTGCGGAATTCAAGGCGCCTACGGTTGTCAGTTCCTGATCGCCATCAAAGATTGCGGAAGTTTCGGTCTTGTTTGCGCTGAGGGAAGACTTTGTCTGACGCAAGCTCCAGTTACAGTTACTGATGTTGTTCTGGTCCATAAAGGTGAGCCACTGCTGGGTTGCGCTAGCGTTAGGACTGCCTGCGCCGTCTGCATTGGTGGTGCCCCATTCGGTAATGAACACGGGATTGCCAGAAGACTTAGCCTGAGTTGCACGGCCACCATAAGTACCCTGGCTATGAGTACCGGCGTAGAAATGGAGAACGTAACCGACGTTGGTGCCGCTGACGCCACCATACTGTGTCATCTGAGACCAACTGGGGGTACCTACGAGAACCAGGTTCTGGGAACTGGTACGAATTCCGGGGATCACGGAGTTTGCGTAGTTCTGGATTGTGCTCCAACCCTGGTTAACCGGTTCGTTGAAGATTTCGAAAATCACGTTAGGTACGTTGGCGTACTTAGCAGCAACCTTGGAGAAGAAATCCTTGGCAATAGCCTGTTCGGAATCGGCGCGATGGCTGTGCCAGTCAACGATAATATAGATGTCGTTCTCAATGGCGGCTTCCACCATCTGGTCGAGGTAGTTCATGTAACCTTCGGGTGCGCCTGCGTAGGAATAACCCTTGTCAAGGGCTTCCTTCGTGCTACCATCGGAACTGTAATAGGTGATGCCCATGGCAAAACGGAAAACGTCGATCTTCAGGTTGTCTACAGTCCAGCCAATAACGTTCTTGCTGTAGTAGGGGAGACCGGTTGCATCAGACCAGAAAAGGCTGACACCACGGAGCATTGCTTCCTGGTTGTTCTTGGAACCAATGATTTTTCCACCGCTGGTGTGCAATGCGCCATAGTAGCTTACGGGGCCGACTTTCTTTGGCGTTGCGGAGGTGGCGTCCGCAAATGCCGGCATGGCTGCAAGAGCCATTAAGCAAGGGAGGAGTTTTTTAATCTTCATAAGGATTCCCTATTTGTAGTTTCTAAAACCTAAGATATTAAATCCTGACAGAAAGGAAATGATGCTTTCTGTGGGATGCGTTTACCTTTGAGTACACCATGACCAAACCCGCCCTAAAAATAACATCATTTATTATTAATAATCTATATGGTCAGTAATAAAAAAGTTGCGTTCGCAATAAATGTGACGAAAATAACGTTCTGGAAAACAAAAAAAATGGGGCGATAATGGGCACTGTGTAAACTTTTGTAATCAAAGTTTTGAAAATTAACGAATTTCCCAACAATGGGGCCGATATCATCGGTCCTAAGAAAAAAGAAAAAAAATCACCACATCAAGGAAAAAAAAATTATATTAGGGTTAGAACAGCCCTTTGGGCAATCACATAAACAAAAAGAGAGAGATACTATGAATAAGAAGATCTTTACAGCATCTGCAGCAATGCTCGCTGCTGCTACGATGTCTTACGCTGATCCGTTTACCACTTGGATCGGTAGCGAAGGCCTTGAACAGGTCGTTACTGGTCTTGACAATGGCTCCGAAACTAGTGGTTACTGGTTCGACTATAACGACGGCTCCTCCGAAGTTGTATACCCGGTTGAAAAGGGTAACGGCTACGAAGGTGGCGAAAATTCTCTTGGCCCCATCATCACCGAATGCGGTGGTGTTTGCGGTACCTATAAGCTGACCAAGGGTTCCTTCACTTACAACCCGTTCATTGGTATCGGTTTCAACATCGCTGGTGAAGGCGATAACGGTCCGACCGCTGCTGACGCTTCCTCTTGGGGTGGCATTTGCATTGGTTACAAGGTTGAACATGGTGCTTCCCTTGAATTGGGCATGGGCGACGAAGTTGATGCCGATATCGGTTATGCAAACCCGGTTGCTTCTCTCGTGAAGAGCGATGGCGCTGTTAAGACCATTGAATGGGCTGGCTTCAAGCCGCCTAGCTGGGCAACCAAGAAGATCGACGGTCCTACCGCCGCTTCTCAGCTCGTTGCAGTTAAGTTCAAGGTTCAGGCTGCTACTGGTACCGTTGGTGCCTTCAACATCATGTCTGTTGGTCCGGCTACCGGTGGTGCTTGCGTTGCTGATGCATCCGCAATCAGCGCTTCCGCAGCTCAGTCTTCTCTGAAGGCTCAGCTCTCCGGCCGTACCCTTTCCTTCGGCAAGACCGTTGCTTCTGCTGAAATCGTAAACCTCCAGGGCCAGGTCATCATGACCGCTTCCTCCGTGAAGTCCATGGACCTCTCCAAGGTTCAGTCCGGTGTTTACATGGTTCGCGCAGCTGGTCTTTCTCAGAAGATCATCCTGAAGTAATCTAGCTTCGAACATTTAGAGATGGGTTGTGGCTCTGTCACAGCCCATTTCTTTTTTTATATGACGTGGATTACACAAAAAGCTTATTTTTGCCATTTATAAAAAAAATTTTTTTTTTAGATGTATATTTAGACCAGATAAAAAAAGAGAGGCTATTATGCAATTCAAAAAACTTTTAGCTCCTGTGATGCTTGGTGCCTTGTTTGGCTTAACCGCTTGTGATTCTGGATCAGGAACTTCGGCAACTCCGACTCCCGTTCCTGTATCGTCTGCAGCCACGCAGGTTCCTGTCACTCCGACTTCGTCTGCTGCAGCTACTGTTGCCTTGAGCCCGACCGCCAATATCGTATATCCTGCGAGTTTGTACGCAGGTTGGAAGGCCGCTCATTATGTGACGCTGGAAGAAGAAGAAATCTATTATAGCGATCTCAAGTCTGAATTCTATGAGGGCGTGTTCCGTTCTCCCGCATATTTGCCTGCCGCTCGAGTGAAGTGGTCTGCTCAGAGTCCGGGTGGCTACTATGGTGATCTGTGCTCTGTTTCGACATCTTCGATTACTCAGATGAAGTTCCGTGCTTGTACCGTTTCCGAAGGTATCGGCTACGGCATGCTTATTACTTTGTTTGCAGAAGACTACGAAGCTTTCAATCGTTTGTGGAACTATTCTAAGGCCTTCCGTGCATATAGCAATGTGAAGCTGACTCCTTGGATTACCCGTAGTTTCCACTATCAAGAAGTTGACGTTTCCAGCGCAACGGATGCCGACCTGGATATTGCAACTGCCTTGATTTTGGCTTACCTCAAGACCGGTGCAGAGGCTTACCTGACCGATGCTTTGACCATTGCTTGGGCTATTTGGGACCAGGAAGTCAACAAGTCTAATTACTTGCTGTATTCCGGCAATACGGCTATGTGGACCCTTGGTGATCCTGCCTACAACTTGAGCTACTTCTCTCCTGTTGCTCTCCGCTTGTTTGCTGCAATCGACCAGACTCATGACTGGAACACGGTCTTGAACAGCATGTACACTTACATGCTTACTGTTCAGGCTTCTGGTACCGGCGTGTTCCCCGACTGGAGTAATGGCGCTGGCATTCCAGTTGATCCGGAAAATGGCTCCGCAAAGAAGACCTACTGGACCTTCAACAAGGAAGCTGTTCGTATTCCTTGGCGCATCGCATGGGATTATCTTTGGTATAATAGCATTGATACCCGCGCAGCTACTGTGCTGACTACCTTGAATAACTTTATTGTGGCAAAGACTGGTGGCGATCCCAACTCTGCCCTGTTGGCATACAACTATTCTGCCAACCTGTCTGCTGGTGCTGACATTTCTGGTACTACGGTTCAGACCCACTGGTATGGCGCTTGGTGCGTGACGAGTATTGCATCGAATCCGAATTGGCTTCAAGCTTGTACTGATACATTCAATGCGAAGGCTATGCTGAACAACAGCTCTAGCTACTTCCTGGACATCTTGCAGATGATGATGAGCCAGTTGTTGAATGGTGCGTACGTCAAGCCGTATTAATGAACGGTTGCATTTGCTGAAAAAGGTCCTTGGTTTACACCAAGGGCCTTTTTTTATGGGGTACAAACTTTTTGTATATGGCATGCTGCGCATGCATATACTACGGCTCGGCCATGCCTGTTCGAACAAGTTCGGCGGTCACGGCGCTCGCCTTTTTGTATATGGCATGCTGCGCATGCATATACTACGGCTCGGCCATGCCCGCTCGAACAAGTTCGGCGGTCACGGCGCTCGCCTTTTTGTATATTCACTTCCATGGAGAATGATTCTTTGAGTGTGTTGGATTCTGCTGCTGTGGATAGCGTGGGTGCTGCCGCTGCTGTGGATGCCGACGAAATCCAAATGCCTACGGCGGAACAGCTGGGTATTTCTATTACATCGGGTGTTGTAGGTGCTGATGGTGCGGTGCAGCCTTTGTCTGTGACTGTTGGTGATACTTTTGAATTCCCGGTGACGGTTAGCTGGAATGTGAACGGAAGCGCTCTTTTGGTGGTGCCTACAAGCTCTGCTACGGCCAAGGGCTTGGAACAGGTGGCTGTGTCCCAGGAATCTGCCCGTGCGGTGAAGGATGGCAAGGAAATGGCCTCCATTACCTTTACCTACAAGATTGTGGCCCAGGATACGGGCGACCTGAATGTTCCTGCCATGCGTTTTGAGATTCCTACGCCTATGGGCAAGTCCATTGACCTGCGTAGCGATAGCGTGCCGGTTCGTGTGAATGAGCCCGTAAGTGTTTTGCCCTTTGTTGTGGGTGGAGTTGTTGCTCTTTGTATTGTGGCCGCCGGCCTGTGGCGTATGAAGCGTAGGGCGAAGGCACGGGCCGTTGCAGCGGAGAAGAATGCCGCGGCAGAGGAACTGAAGGAACAGATGCTTGTGTTGAAGCGCCGTGCCGCCTCCGCGGACAGTCGCGAATGGTTGCTGGAACTGGAAAAAATCTGCAAGATGTATGCGGCTGAACGATTCCACTTGGATGCGGAAGCCGTGAACCTTGAGTCTCTTGCAAAGAATGGTGACCTGGAAGGCTGGGACGCCTTGCTTGAAGAATTTGCCCATGCCCGCTACGGCGGCGGTAAGCGTGACGCCTTCGAGAACAGGGAAACCTGGAAGGCGGCTATGAGGCTCATGGGTATCGAGGAAGAATAGCGATGTCATTGCGGGCCTGTTAAACAATGTCATTGCGAGCCTGTTAAACAATGTCATTGCGAGCCGAAGGCGAAGCAATCGAAGCATTTTTATTGTGCATTTTTATTTTTAAGTATTAAAATTTGTATTTTACAAGGCGAAATTAAAGAGGTTAAACAAAATGGATATTCAGGAACTTTCTGAAAAGATTCGTCAGCAGAGCGCTTTCTGCCAGAATCTGCTGCGTGAAGTTGAAGACACCGTCATTGGCCAGAAGGCCATGGTGGAAAGCATTTTGACCGGTATTTTGGCCGATGGCCACGTTCTTCTGGAAGGTCTTCCGGGCCTTGCAAAGACTACCGCTGTAAAGGCTTTCGCAGACGCAGTTTCCCTGGATTTTAAGCGTATCCAGTTTACTCCGGACCTGTTGCCGGCTGACTTGCTGGGTACCACCATCTATAATGCCCGCGAAGCAAAGTTTGAAACCCGCAAGGGCCCGCTGTTCACCAACCTGGTGCTGGCCGACGAAATCAACCGTGCTCCTAGTAAGGTGCAGAGCGCCCTCTTGGAAGCTATGCAGGAACGCCACATTACCATCGGTGATGAAACCTTTAAGCTGGATGAACCTTTCCTGGTTCTTGCAACCCAGAACCCCATTGAACAGGAAGGAACCTACCCGCTGCCCGAAGCCCAGGTGGACCGTTTCCTCCTGAAGGTTAAGGTTTCCTACCCGAACAAGGCCGACGAAATGCGTATTCTTGACGCGGTTGCCGGTGCTGGCCTCCGTCAGCCCAATGCGGTTGCAACGAAGGAAGATATCCTGAAGGCTCGTGAACTTGTAAAGCAGGTTTATGTGGACGAACGCGTTCGCGAATACATTGTGAACTTGGTTCTCGCTACCCGCGATCCGGGCAGCATCAAGCGCGCCGACTTGGTTGGCTTTGTAGAAGTGGGTGCCTCTCCCCGTGCATCCATTGGTCTTGCCCAGGCAGCGAAGGCCCATGCCTTTATCCAGGGCCGTGCCTACGTGACTCCGGAAGATGTGAAGGCTGTGGCTATGGAAGTCTTGCGCCATCGCATTATCCTGAGCTACGAGGCTGAAGCTGAAGAAGTTTCCGCTGAAACTGTTGTCCAGAAGATTCTGGACTCCGTGGAAGTTCCCTAATGAATAATCGCCCTCACGTAATTATCCACCCCAGTGATTTGGCTCAGTCTGACTGGGTTCGCTGTGTGCTGCCTTTTATGCAATATATGTGTCCCAACGAGGAAATGATTTTCCCGTCGGTGACGCAGATGGCTTGCACTAACAAGGACATTCTGAAGCATACAAGTATTGTGGTGATTCAAAGACCTACAAGCCCCGTGAAAATGAATATGGTGGCTATGTATGCGCAGATTAAGCGTGAGTGCGGCTTTAAACTTGTTACGGACATTGATGACTTGCAATGGGAACTGAGCCCTATTATCAAGGATTATGCCAAGGCTGTTCCTAATATCGAACAGATCATCAAGGGCAACTTGAAAACTATTCTGCCTAAGTTCGATAGGGTGATTTGCTCCACGCCTTATCTTGCAAAGCGTTTGTTCATGGACCTTAGCGTTATTGCCAAGGTAATGCCCAACGGTGTGTCTCGTTCGCTGTTTGGCTTCCATAAGCGTGACACTGCGTTTACCGGCGTTCCTAGGGTGATGTATGCTGGCTGTGCCGGTCACACTACGGAAAAGGACGTTGGCGACTTTGCGGGCCCCTGGGTGCCCTGGCTTCGTAAGCGTATCGAAGAGGGCTCCATTGATTTTTGCGTATTTGGCGAACCTGAATTTTTGAAGGGACTGGAAGGCAAGTACACCAGCATTCCCTTTACCAACATGATGCAGTTCCCGGCGGTGGTGGCTAGCTACAAGCCGGACTTTTATCTGGCTCCTTTGTGCGATATCAACTTTAATAAGGCCAAGAGCGACCTTAAGCTTAAAGAAGCTGCGGTGCTTGGCTCTGTATTCCTGGGTAGCGACTTTGCGGACTGCCCCTATGGTTATGCTCCCAAGGAACAGCTGGTTTCCGTGACGGCAACGGTGGAGGAATTGGACGCCAAGTTCAATGCCCTGTGCCAGCCCGAGAACTACATGGCTGCCATTGCCTGGCAGAACAAGAGCATGGAAGAGGGACACTGGCTCCACGAGGATCTTGAGTTCCAGAAAAAGTTCCGCGAAGTCTATTTCGGCTAATTTCCCGCTATTTTTGACCAACTTTTAGAGTGGCACCCGTCACCGCTGTTTCCGCTTTGTTATCTTTAGGGCGAAAAAGGGCTCAAGGAAATCTCTTGGGCAGCTTATTTCCTGTTTAACAATCAATCGATCTGCAGTCTGCTCCGTGGAGTTTCGTCTGCTGGGTCACAAAAAAACGAAGGATATATGGCAAATCGTGTTGTAATCGGCTCCCAGTGGGGTGACGAAGGTAAGGCCAAGGTTGTGGATTTCTTGACTCTGGACGCAAATATCGTGGTGCGTTTCCAGGGCGGTGCAAACGCTGGTCACACTGTTGAAGTGGGTGACAAGAAGTTTGTGTTCCATCTGATTCCGTCTGGCATTATGCATGACGACAAGCTTTGCGTTATTGGTAACGGCGTTGTGCTGGATCCGATCCAGACTCTTGCAGAAATTGCCGACCTCCATACTAAGGGCATCAACCCGGAAGGCCACCTGTTCATTGCTGACAATGCTCAGGTCGTGCTGCCGTACCACTCTGCTCTGGACAAGGCCAAGGAAAAGAAGGCTGGCAAGGCTGCTATCGGTACTACCGGCCGCGGCATTGGCCCCTGCTACAGCGACAAGGTGAACCGTATCGGTGTTCGCGTCGGTGACTTGATGGACGAACGTGAACTGCGCCCCCGCGTCGAAGCTATGGCCAAGGTTCATAACGAAGAATTCAAGGTGATGTACGATGTTCCGGAAATCGATCCGGAAGTGGTGATCAAGGACTACCTGGAACTGGGCCAGAAGATCAAGCCTTTCGTTCGCGATACTAGCGCCCTTCTCTTCCAGGCTGTGAAGGAAGGCAAGAAGCTGGTGTTCGAAGGCGCTCAGGGCACTATCCTTGACGTGGACCAGGGTACTTACCCGTACGTGACCTCCAGCAACACTGTTGCAGGTTACGCAAGCTGCGGCGCAGGCATTGGCCCCACCGCTATCGACCAGGTTGTTGGCGTTGTCAAGGCTTATACCACTCGCGTTGGTAACGGTCCGTTCCCCACTGAACTTTTGGACGAAATGGGCGATACCCTTCGTAAGATCGGTAACGAATACGGTGCAACCACCGGTCGTAACCGTCGTTGCGGTTGGTTCGATGCTCCCGTTGTTCGCAAGGCTGCCATCGTTAACGGCCTCACTCACTTGGCTATCACCAAGCTGGACGTCCTGGATACTTTCGACACCATCAAGATTTGCACTCACTACGAATGCGATGGTGAAAAGATTGAAGTGTTCCCGAACCAGCTGTCCAAGGTCGGTCGTTGCGTGCCGGTCTACGAAGAAATGCCGGGCTGGAAGTGCGATACTACCAAGTGCCGTAAGATTGAAGATCTTCCGGAAAATGCTCGCAAGTATCTGGACCGCATGGCAGAACTTGTTGGTGTTAAGATTGGCATGATCTCTATCGGCGCAAAGCGCGATCAGAGCATCATTGTTGACATGGACTAATTAATTCGGAGGGAAAGGACCTATGGATAATAACGTCGTTGGCTTATTGAAGGGTGTAGAACTCTTTTCTGAACTGAATGAAGAACAGCTGGCTATGCTGGCTAATCTGGTTGTTGTCCAGGACTACAATCGCGACGAGACCGTGGTGCTTGAAGGTGATGACTCGATGCAGGCTCTGTATCTCATTGCCTCGGGCTCTGTGCAGGTCTATATGTCTGGCGTGGATGGTCGTGAAACAATCCTTTCTTTCTTGGAACGTGGTGATTTCTTCGGTGAAATGAGCTTGATCGACGGCGAACCCAGGTCCGCCTCTGTTCGCACCGTGACCGATGCTCAGATGATGATTATTCATCGTGAGTCTTTCTTGCAGTTGATCCGCCAGACTCCGGAAATCGCCATGGCTCTCCTTAGTGAAATGAGCAAGCGCCTCCGTAAGGCCAACAAGCAGATCGGTTCCTTGTCCACCATGTCCGTTAGCGGTCGCGTGGCTGGCACCCTTCTGAACTTGATGGAAGAACGCGGCGTTCGCATTCATACAGATAACGGCAAGAGGGTTGTGGTGATCCACAACCGTCCCACCCAGCAGCAGCTGGCCGACATGTCCGGTACTACCCGCGAAACTGTAAGCCGTATCTGCTCTATGTTGGTAAAGGCAAACGCCATTGCCATGACCGGTAAGGACATCGTGATCTTCGACGAAAACGTCCTTCAGGAAAAAGCCTCCAAGGGCTAATCGTTATTATGAACAAAGTAAAGGTTCTTTTTGACAAGTTCCGTAAGAGCGCCTTCTTGAAGGCGTTTCTTTTGTGGATTGTTGTGCTGGTGGTTTTGGCCCTGGCTGTAGATAAAATTGTGATGCCGATTTTCTCTGGTGCGCTTACCAGCACTGGCGAAGTTCCCAACTTGGAAGGCATGACCCAGGAAGTTGCAGAATCCACTTTGAAGGAAGCAGGCTTCAAGTTTGAATGGCTGGAAGAAGGCCGTTACAACGCAACTATCGATTCTGGCAAGGTGCTGGTCCAGATGCCTGCCGCAGGTCGTGTGGCAAAGCTTGGCCGTACAGTAAAGCTTACCCGTAGCCTTGGTCTTCGTCAGGTCGAAATTCCGGAACTCCGTGGTAAGAGCCAGAAGCAGGCTACCATTTCCTTGACTCGTGCTGGCCTTGTCCAGGGCGAAATCGTGAAGGGCGCCCACAAGAGCATTCCTCGCGGCGTGGTGATTCGCACCATTCCGATGGCGGGTGAAAAGGTTCGCGTTGGCGATACGGTGAAGGTTGTGATTTCTGCCGGTGTAACTACAGGTAGAACCTTGCTCCCGGACTTTACTGGCGAGCAGATTGATAACGTTTACCCGAAGCTGGAAGTCCTGGGCTTTACGGTGGGTAAGATCAAGCGCAGAAAGGCTCCGGAAGATATGGAAAATCCTGTGCCGGGTGCGGTGATCGAAACTTCTCCCAAGCAGGGTGATTATCTGCGACCGGACACTAAGATTAACTTTGTTATCGTAGAGTAATTCTCTTGAAATTATGTCGTCTCTTTTCGCTGGTTGTTGTAGTTGCAGCGTTGTTTCTCAGCGCCTGCAGTTCTAATCCTGCGAAAAAGAATGGCGTAATGCTGACTTCTGCGGATTCTGCTGTGATTGCAGATGCCGTGATGAAGAAGATGGAGCAGATGACGGCCAAGCAGGCCGAGGCTCCGCTGCCCCAGAACTTGGATGCGGCTCACGAATCCTTTATGCATGCCATGGACTTGGAACTTCGCGGTGAAGCTTCCTTGGCCAAGATGTTCTGGCAGCATGCCGCAGAGTCTGACCCCTATAGCCGATTCCTGACTTTTAAGATGGCCGAAATCTTGGCTAGCCAGGGTGCTGATTCCCTTGCCTTGGTGCAGGCCGCCCGCGGTCAGAAACTGAAGGGAAAGGCAACGCCCTCCCAGTTGGGCTTGTTGGCTCACCTGTATGTGAAGGCTGGTGTTGCAGACTCTTGCCGCAAGTACTTTAATGCGGCCTTGGATTCTGCCCGCTACCAGGACATGCCTTTGCTTTATGACTACAGCCTTTTCCTTGAGGCGGTGAAGGATACCAAGGAACTTGTCCGTATTTATGACTTGCTGCTCCCGCAGGTGAACTACATGCCGTCTCTTTTCCAGAGGCAGCTTGGCTTGTTGCTGGAGCAGGGCAAGGATTCTGCTGTTATTGAACTTTTCGGCAGGGCTCACGAGGCGAATGGCGATAAGCAGCTGCTGACCAAGATGGTGCAGGGCTTGATGTTCCAGAAGCGCATTGGCGAGGCAAAGGCTATTGTGGATACGCTGACGGAATCCTCCAGCGAAGACGAGGCTATGATCGTGTTGCTGATGACTAAGCTTGCCGAAACTGATCGCCCGGCGGCTTATGCCATGCTTAAGAAGAAGTACTACGAAGATGGTGTGCGCACTCCTGTGCTGACCAATTTTTTGGGACATTACGAACATCTCAATGGTGATATCGATAGCGCCAAGGTTCACCTGCAGCTGGCCGCAAGCCAGATCAAGGATCAGCCGGTTTATGTGACCAACGCTTACCATGCCTTGTCTAGCATCGCCATGAAAGAAAACAAGATGAAGGACGCCGTGCGTTTTGCAGAAAAGGCGGACTCCGCTGCGATGGGTGGCGACAAGGCCATGCTTGCCATGATGTACGGCACCGCTAAGATGTATGACAAGGCTTACAAGATGCTGGATTCCTTGATTGCGGTCTGGGACAAGTGGACTCCTATGGAAGGCATCGCTGATTCTGCATCCCTCCGTAAAATGGCTTTTGACGTAGAGGAAAACAAGCTTAAGTTTAGAACGGTCTATGCTCGAATTCTTGTGGGCCATGCTGCAGAAATTTGCCAGAAAAATCCGAATGATTCTATCAAGCAGAAACCAGCCAAGGAACTGCGAATCAAGGCTCAGGCTCTTTACGACTATTTGCTGAATGCGGATTCTACGGACGCAGTTACACGTATGCTCCGCGCTATCAACATGGAACGTCTGGGTCGTCATGACGAATCCTTTGCGCAGTTCGAGATCCTGCTGGACTCTACCCGCAGTAAGGGTGTGGATAGGCCCGAGGCGTTGAACTATTACGGCTATACCCTGATTGACTTGAATCGTTCTCCCGAGGAAGTGGAACGCGGTTACAATATGGTTCTGCAGGCCATTGCTGAAGAAACAGAGCAGCCGACACCTGATGCCTACCTGGATTCCAAGGCCTGGGGCCTTTATCGCAAGGGCCAGTTTGCAGAAGCGCTTGCAGTAATGCAGCAGATCAAGGGTGAACAGATTCTGGAAGACTTTGTTTATTGGGAACATCTTGCCGCTATCCAGGAGGCCCTGGATATGAAGGCCGAGGCAACTGCCAGCTACAAGAAGTTGATCAAGATGAGCCCGAAGAATCCTGCTGCGCTCCGATTCTTGAAAGGCGCAAAGAAGTAGCGGGGTCGTAGATGCGCAGAAGTGTTCTTTTCTTGATGCTTGTTGCGCTGGCAATGCTTGCAGGTTGCGCTGGCGGTAAGAAAGCGGATTTGGTAAACTCGTCCGCAGGTGCGAATGTTGAAATTCCCCGTGATAGTCTTAAGGCAAAATTCGTTTTGACCTTGACGCAGCCGGACGGCAATACCCAGAATTTGGATGCCGTGCTATTCTCTGTTCCCGGCAAGCGCTACCGTATGGAATTGACCGGCCCCATGGGCATTGGGGTTGCCTCCATGCTCTGGACTGAAGAAGGCTGGACCATGACTTTTCCCACAGAAAAGCTCTATATGAAGGGCAATGGCTATATGATCGGCCTGATGATGGATGCGTCGATTCCCTTGGTGCATATTCATCAGGTGGCTAACCTTTTTGACGGAAAGGTGCTGCCTGAGAATTTCGAAGTTGAAGAAGAACGGGACCAGGTGTTCTACGCTAAGGAAAAAAGTGGCAGAAAATTCTCCTTTGCCAAGAAGGATTCTACGGTGGAATGGCTTTCTAGAACAGGTCGCGACGGCAATCCCGAAACATTGCTGTTCCAGGATTACAAAGCCTTCGAGGGTGTCATAACTCCATCCAAGATTGTCTTTCAACGTGATGGAAAGAACTATCTGGAGATTAAAATCCGAAAAGTTACCCGCAATAAGCCATTCAGTTTAGGCACTTGGCGCCTAAATGTCCCCAGAAGCTTTACCCCGGTGGACGGTTGATTTTGTAGATTGAGTAAGTATGAAGAATTTTTCCAAGACCTTGTTTGCTTTTGCGATGCTGGCATTGTCCAGTGTGTTTTCCTATGGCGCAGATACCTTGGAAGTTTATGCGATTCGTGTTCAGTTTGCCAAGGAAACACCTAACGATAACTCCTTGACTACAGGTGATGGCACTTTTGGCTCCGACAAGGAACATACCTATAGGTTGGATCCTTCGAGCATGCGAGGCAGTACCCATTACTGGAAAAAGCATTTCGAATTTGCGAACAACTATTTCAATGCGGCAAGTAACGGCCAGCTTGTAATCAAGTCCCGTATTTTCCCGCTGGACGGAACTGCCTATACCCTCAAGACCCCCATTATCGACTACAATCGCACTAGCAAATTGAAGGGCGAGAAGACGGCGGAATTTGACGAGGCCCGCAGCCGCGATTACCTGAAGTTCGTTTACGATGCCGTGATGGCTGCCGATACGGCTCGCAATATGGGTGAGTCGCCCTTCCGTGTACCCCTGCCTGAAAGTTCCAATACCAAGCGCGCCTTTATGATTATTCACGCTGGCGCAAGCCGCCTGGTGGATGGCGGTAGCATGGGCACCAAGGGTGCTGACACTCCGGGTGACTTTATGGACGTGTACATCGACGGCTCCGCCTGGGAATATCTGCCGGACACCTTGGAAAATATTTCCGCTATCAAGGATACCATCAAGGACTCCAGGGGCAAGGATTCCATTCGTACCGTGGGCACGGGCATTGTGCTGGAAGGTTCTGCAATCGACACTTTGCACTCGATTATGATCACCAGCGAAACCGCCTCTCAGGATGGCTTGAACTGGGGCATTAACGGCATTATCGTAAACCAGATTGCCCGCGAATTGGGCCTCCCCAATACCTATGACGTGGTGAAGGGAATCTCTCGCCTGGGCTATTACGACATGATGGATTTTGCGGGCTACAATGCTGGTAACGGTTTCTTGCCCTCGCTGCCTGCTGCCTGGGACAGAGCCTACATGGGCTGGAGTTCTGTGGTTGAGGCAAGGCCTGTGGCAGGCAAGGATATCACGGTTGACATTGCTGCGGCAGGCTCCGGAAAGTGCGCCTCTTATAAAGGCAAGAACACCTGTACTGAAATCCTGAAGGTTCCCCTGAATGCAACGGAATACTTGCTGATTGAAAATAGGCAGCGTTCCTGGGATGACGAGGGCGTGGTCAGCGTTGTTACTGATGTGGGTAACGAAGAATCGGATACGACTATTACCTCTCTTCCCATAGATAGTCTGAATACAGTGTTTGAGGATACGCTCTGCGTTAAGAAGAAGTGTTCCCCGAACAAGATCGAGGGCGTGGTTCTTGATGTAAGCTCCTACGACGCTGGGCTCCCTGCTAGCGGCATTGTGACTTGGCGTGTGAACGAATGGTATCTTCGCGAAACTTTGGAGTACGGCATTGCAAACTTCTGGGCTGGCGATTCCTTTAGGGACCATCAGTTCGGTATTGCCATGGTGGAGTCCGACGGTATTCTGAGCATCGGAAAATCCTTTAAGAATGCCTTGGGCGAAGACACCTACGATTATGGCTCCGGTACGGACCTGTTGCCTCATTTGCGCGTGCCTGATTCTACGTCGAAGCAGTCCTTTGACACGGTGACGACCATTGAATCTACGGGTTATGCAAATACCATGACCACACAGGGTGGCTACACAGGTATCAAGATTACGGTTTCTGTTCCTGAAGATGCTCGCATCGAAAAGACTTCCAATGGCTTTGGGGGCGATAGCGTCATTAACTTTGCCGCACCTATTATTACGGTGAAGATTAGCATCGACGATGGTAGCCTCAAGAATTCCAAGTTCCCCCGCAATGTGGGCCTGACGTCTGCTGTACGTGGCGCCGTGTTTATCGAGGATCCTGAAAATGATGGCGAAAAGGCTATTGTTATTGGCGCCGAAGACGGCTCCCTGCAGGCCTTTACCGCATTGGGTGAGCCCTTGCTGCCCGAGGATACGGTGGTGACTCAGAAGGCCCTGACCCTTAAGGATTCTTCTATCGAGGTTCCGCTTTATCGTGTAGGCGAGAGCGATGGTCCCATAGTGGGCATGGCATCCGAAGGCAAGGCAGCCTATAGCTTGCACAAGAATGCTCTTGTCCGCACATCGTTCCTTGGTGGTGTTGCCCAGAAGCAGGAACTGAAATTGTCCAACGCCTTGGTAGGTCCCATGTACTACGATGGCAAGGTGTGGGTTGCCACAAAGACTGCAATAAAAACCGCACAGGTGAACAAGTCCGGCGATTTCGTGTGGGCTGATTCCCTGGTGTTTGCCAAGGAACTGGAAAAGGGAACGATTGATAAGTTCAAGCCCACGGATATGGCAATCTGCGGCAAGGACGATAACGCAAAAATCGTGGCTGTAGGCGAATCGGGCCATTGGTTTGCAAGTTCTGTTTCTGACTTGTCAAAGAATGTTTTGGTTCAAAAAACGTCTGCAAAGGATCCTGTGTTCAAGATGGCTTGTGCCGATATGGACAGGGATGGCAACGAGGATGTAATCTTTGTGGGTAGCCGCGGCACGGTATTTGCCAAGACCTTGGCTGACGAAGAAAAGGATGTGAAGTCCCTTTGGAATACAAAGGAATACAAGCGCGGTGCCGTAGGTTCCAGCGGCTTGAAGGATGAAACCTCTGGCGTTGCCGTGGGTGACGTAAACGATGATGGATACCCTGAAGTGATTTTCTTGGGCGACAATCTTGTATACGCCTTGGATCGCTTTGGCCTGCCTCTAAAGAATTTCCCCATTGTGATTAGTCGCGGTACTCCGATTTACGCCTTCTACAGCGACCCCCTGGTGGTTGACGTAACTGGCGACGAGGTCCCCGAAATTCTAGTTCCCAGCAATGATGGCCTTGTGTACGCCTTTAGCGGCAAGGGTTCCCAGATTAAGAAGAACGGTTTCCCCATTGCGGCAGGCAGCCATGTGGATGTGGATTCTATTCCGGAACTTGTGCCCATGAGCATTTTCGTGACCAATGCGGTTTCTGATTCCAAGTCTAGCGGCCCGGAAATTTATGCCATCCACAGAAATACGGTTTCTGCATTCCGTTTGCAGAAAGCAAAGTCTAGCGCTGCCGAATCTGCTTTGGCCTGGACGCTCCCGGCGGGCGGCAATGAACGCACTGGCTGGTTCGATGCAAGCGAACTGAAGGATGTTGAATCCGTTAAGTCCGAAAACACCATTACGGAATTCTTTATGTTCCCCAACCCGGTGCGCGGCGGTAAGGCCAAGGCTCAGTTCGAAATTGGTGCAGACGCTCAGTCCGCTACCTTGGAACTTTACGACGTGACGGGACTTTGCGTTTACAAGATGACCGTGCTTGATGTGGTTCGCGGTCGTAACCGCATTGAACACGTGGATTTGTCTGCCTTGGGCTCTGACGTGTACACGGCTCGACTGCAAGTGAAGTTTGCAGATGGCAAGAAAAAACAGAAACTTTATCGTGTCGGATTGATTCGCTAATGAATATGTCGAAGTGCAATTTTAGAACATTGATGCTTGCCCTTGGTGTGGCTGGCCTTATGGTCGGCTGTACTTCTATTGCCGATGGTGATCCTGTGGGACTTAACCCGGGTACGGTAACACCGAAGTCCTCTAGCAGCGTTAAGGACGGTTCTAGCTCCAGCCAGTCCGAGAATCCAATCGTTGATACGGAGGCCTTGGATTCCTTGATTGACTTTGTGGAAATTCCTGCCACAAAGTTGAAGCACGGTACTATTGTTTACTCCGTCAATGCCTTTGATATTGCAACGACTGAAGTAACTCAGGCCCTTTACGAAAAGGTAATGGGCGAGGTCCCCACTATGGACAAGACCGGCGATAACATCGCTGTGGCTAATGTGAACTGGCACGAGGCAGCACTGTTCTGCAATGCCTTTGCAAAGATAGCTGGCCTTGATACGGCTTACATCTATGATAAGGTGGGTGGTTCCAACGTTCTGGAAAATCTTACCGTTGATTATAGCGTTGAATCTGTTCGTTTGCCTACGGAAGCGGAATGGGAAATTGCCGCTCGTGCTGGCACGTCGACCACTTACTATTGGGATGTGGCAGAGGCCTCCAAGTACGCTTATTACGCACAAACTAAGGGTCCCGTTAAAGTGGCTAGCTACCTTCCGAATGACTTCGGCCTTTACGATATGGGCGGCAATGTGGCGGAATGGATCAATGATTGGTACGACACCTACTCTACAAAGAACGAGACTAACTATACTGGGGCTATCGATGGCGAATACAAGGTTGTTCGCGGCGGCAGCTGGTCTCAAAAGGTGGGGGCTATGGCATCTGCTGAACGCGACAAAAAGGTGCCTACTGCACGTACTCAGATGATCGGCTTTAGAATCGTCCATTCTGTCGGATTTTAATTGAGTTTCATAATTTCTTCTATTGCAAATTGTTAAATTATGCAATATGAAGAATTTAAATTCCAAGGTATTCGCTTTCCTTAAATTGGTTGCCCCGATTGCTATGGTGGCAATGTTTGGTTCTGCCTGCTCCGAAGATAAGCAGCAGGGAAAACTCAAGGATCTTCCCCCTGTTGAAATTCCTAAGGAATTGCCGGGCCTTTACTCCGGCCGTATGCCTTGCGATGATTGCGACACAAAAATGATTCGCATGAACTTGAACGAAGACAGCACTGTGATCGTGGTTCAAGCCAAAATCAAGGACACCGCGGTTACGGATACCCTTTATGGTACCTACACCTATGCTGATGACGTTATCAAGGTTTCTTTATCTGACAATTCTATCCATTGGAACTATAGGCGTGATGGCGTAGGCAACTTGTCTTATTTGACAAGCGCCGGTACTCTTTACGAAGACGCCAATGGTATGCACATGGACCTTATTCGAATTTTCAAGGCTCCGGTGATGAGCAAGAAGGCTCCGGAAACAAAGTCTGAAGAAAACCAGGAGAAGTAATGTCTTTTTCTGTATTGATTGTTGATGACGAGCCGTTGGCCAGAAAGCGCATGCGCGTTTTGCTGGAAGAGTTTTCGTCTGAAATTGAAATCCTTGGTGAAGCGGGTTCTGGCGCTGCCGCCATCCAGCAGATTCGCGAATTGATGCCGGACGTGGTTTTTCTGGATATCCAGATGCCGGACATGGATGGCTTTGATGTGCTCCATGGCCTGAACAGGGAAGAAGTTCCCTTGGTCGTGTTTACCACGGCTTATGACAATTTTGCGGTGAAGGCTTTTGAAGAAGATACGGTGGATTATCTGCTGAAGCCTGTAGAACAGGAACGCTTGGCTGCGGCTATTGAAAAAATCCGTCGCCGTATGCCTACGCCCGAAAACGAACCGGCCTTGCCTCAGGATTTTGACTGGGAAAAACTGCGTGAGTTGGTGAACAGAAACGATGCTTACATTCAGCGCTTGCAGATCAAGATTGGCGACCGCATTGTTTTCTTGAACCTGGACGAAGTGGTTCGCTTTCAGAGCGAGGAAAAGTACACGACGGTCTATGCTATTGATGGCCGCTACGTGATTGATACTCCGCTGATTGAATTGGAAAAGAAGCTGGATCCCCGCAACTTTGTGAAGGTCCATCGTTCTCATATCGTTGCTATCGACTACATTGCCGAATGCCGCAAGACGGAGCAGGGCAAGATGGTGATGGTACTGAAAGACAAGAACAACACGCAGCTTCAGGTGAGTCGCAGCGTAATCAAGAAATTCCGTAACCTTTAATGAATGGTGATGTAATGGATTCCGAAAAGAAGAAATTTTCCGGGAAGAAGTTTTGCAAGGGTTTGCTCCGCGAAATTATTGTGCCGGTGTTCCTTGCGCTGATTGTTATCCAGTATGTGGTTCAGGCTTTCCAGATTCCTAGCGGATCTATGGAAGATTCCCTGAAGACGGGTGACTTTCTGCTGGGCCTTAAGTTTACTTATGGCTCTCCCATTCCTTTTAGCAACAAGAAATTCCCGGGCTTTGATCCGGAAGTGGGCGATGTGGTAATCTTCCGCTATCCCGGTGAACCGGAATATCCTGATGGTGACCCGGAACGTTACACCCATCTTTTTAACGCCTTGATGTTCGGTAATTTCTATTGGGACCACAATCCCGAAGAAGGCCAACCTCATCTGGTGCATTATGCGGATGGTCCCAAGGACTACATCAAGCGCTGCGTAGGCGTGAGCGGTGATACCTTGGCTGTTCATCAGGGACGCCTTTATGTGAATGGCGTGCGTCAGGATACCTTGCCGAGTCATGGCAAGTGGACTGCTGCCGGCAGGACTCTTTCTCCTCGTGATGAACGTGCAACTTTTGTGGTGCCTTCTGTTGGCGATACTATTTATGTGGATTCTGTTTCTCTGGAACAGCTCTGGTGGCTCCGCTCTATTGTTGCCCAGGAAAATCCGGATGAAGCCGTGGAACTTGACTTGTCCTTGCTGAAGGATGGCGTAGAAAACAATAACTACGATTTTGAAAACTTTAAGATGCCGGTGGAAAATGACCGTGGCCTGGCCATGAATGAATTGTTCCGCCGCAACCGCATGGTGATGCAGCGTCTGACCCAGGGCGATACCATTTCTGGCGTGATGTCTTTTGCGTTCTTCAAGGAATTGTCCCGCATTGCCTACTTGCCGATGCTGGACCCCCATGCAAAGGGCGGTATGACTCGTCAGGTGAGCTACATCGGTTTTGAAGGTTCGTTGCTGCAGGATTTGGAAGGGAACGTTGCCATGCTGAATCGCGCGGCAGAAAGCATAGAAGATTCTGCAACCGCACCGAAGTTTGAAATTCGCCGCAAGCTGACTCTGGGCGGCAAGCCCATGGATTATTATGTGGTAAAGACTCCTCAGTTCTTTATGATGGGCGACAACCGCGACAATTCCGCAGACAGCCGCTACTGGGGTTTTGTTTCCCAGCGTAATATCAAGGCCAAGGCTCTGGTGATTTACTTCTCCTTCGAAAACGAAGACGGAGCCTTTAAGCTGGGTAATCCCTTTACCTGGTGGCGTTTGCCCTTCAGGATTCGTTGGACTCGTTTGGGCAAGGTGATTCCCCTGATTTAGTATGGGTATTAGGTCGTACATAAGTGCACTGGCCGGCGGCTTGCTGCTGGCTGCTTGCGCAACCCAGGTTGCGCCTAGCGGTGGTCCCGAGGACAAATTGCCTCCTCGTGTTGCTGCGGTGTACCCTGCGCCTAACACCACGAATCATCCTAACGAACTTTTGGTGAAGCTGGAATTTGACGAATGGATCAATGCGTCCATTCCCCGAAGCGCCGTGTCGATTTCTCCGCCTATCGAAAAGAAGTTGCGTTTTGAAGTGAAGGGAAAGTCCCTGTTGCTGACGTCCCGTGCGGAACTGGATACGGGAACGACTTACACGGTTACTTTTGCTGGCGGCATCAAGGACCTTCGTGGTAATGCCTTGTCTAAGCCTTTCCAGGTGGTGTTCTCTACGGGTGCGGTCATTGACTCTTTGACTTTGTCTGGTCGTGTTCTTGTGAACGAAGCGATGCTAAGCAAAAAGCAGTACCCCAGCGTGGGCCTGTTCCTGATGGGTGCGGAGCGCGAATCCCGCAAGTATCTTGATAAGTATCGCGATACGGCTACCAAGGCGCTGGATTCTTTGCCTATGCTGTTGAAGGAGCCGCCCCTGTATGTGACGCGCGCCGACAGCGCCGGCTTGTTTACCTTGACGGGCCTGAAACCGGGCCGCTACCGTGTGGTCGCCTTTGTGGATGGAAACGGAAACCAGAAGGTTGAATTGGCTACCGAGCAGGTGGGCATCTGGACAAAGGATCTTGTGCTGACAGAAGAAAGCTCTGATACCTTGTGGTTGCCTATTGCGGACATGGATACAACTCATTTGGAATTGTCATCGGTGACCCAGCCTTTTGCAAATGTGCTTGAGGCAAGCTTTACCCGCAACGTGTACTTTGATTCTGTTTTCGCTGATACCAATAACTGCTATTTGGTCTCTCCGGACAACGAGAAAATTTTCCCGAATCTGGTTTACCTGGGCGCTAGTAGCAACAAGCCGCAGTTCTATTTTGAAGAAGCTCCGAAGAGCGAACAGATCTACAAGTTTATCTGCAGCATGGGTAAGGATTCCTTGTATCGTTCGCTGGATACTTCCCGTAACGAGGTGGAATGGGAATGGAAAAAGATGGAGAGCGATACTCTGCCTGCCGCTATTTCCTCCACCAAGTCCATTTCGAGGTTCAGTGTTGTTTTCCCGGAAGATTCTATCCTTGTGCTGTTCAACAAGCCCAAGACCGATTCTGTGGAGGATCGTTTCTTTACGGTGATTAGCAAGGACACCGCAGAAGTTTTTGTGAAGCAGTTGGACCCTGTCCGTTTTGTTGTGGAAAAGACTGCCCCGTGGCCTACAGACGCGACGGTTGAATTACTGCGAGGCTATCAGGATACCACTCTTGCTGCCGCCGATAGCAATGGTGTTCGCGACACGGTGATTGAACTGAAGTATAAATCCTTGAAAAAGTTTGAGACGGTGGCTAAGCTGAAACTTGCAACCTTTAGCGGCTGGATTCCTAGCGCAAGGTTGGGCACTATTGTTCGCCTGCGTTCTGCTACCAGCAATAACTACTACGTAGAGAAGTGTGGAAATTTTGGTGAGTTCCAATTTAAGGACCTGATGGAAGGCAGCTACTTTATGGACTACTATTTCACGGAAGAAGGAAAGCTTATTCCGGATGGTGGCTCTGTGAATCCTTTCCGTTACGGTTCTGCATGGAGAGCGATTAACGATACGTTGAAAGTGGGCAATGGCGAAAACTATTTGGACAAGCTGGTTCCTTTCGTTCCGCCTTTGCAGTAGAGTTTTGACGATCGGGTTCGTCGCGAATTAATAAAGGATGTAATGATGAGTAAGATTCCCTCTTTTGTGGCTATTGACTTAGAAACCACAGGCCTTGATTTCGAAAAGGATGAAATTATCGAGGTTGCCCTGGTCCGTTTTGATGACGGCGTGCCGGGGGAATCGGTGGACTATTTGGTAAAGCCCACTTCTGCTCAGCTCCGCCCCTTTATTGAAAACCTTACGGGCATTTATAAGAGCGACTTGGAAAATGCAGAACCTTTTGCCGCTGTTGCCGGAAAGATTTTCTCCTTTATCGGTGACTTGCCCATTGTTGCACACAATGCAAATTTTGATTCCAAGTTTCTAAAGCAGTCCTTTGAAAAAGTCGGTGTCAGCTTTGATAATCATCCCGTATGGGATTCCTTGACGGTGTCTCGAATTGCCTACCAGAATATTCCCAACCATCGTTTGGATACCTTGGTACAGGAACTGAATATTCCTCGCAGCCGCGCCCATCGCGCCTTGCCCGATGCGGATGCCTGTGGCAGACTTTTTGTGATGTGCCTTGAAAAGATCCTGGGCGAAGATCCTTGGCTCGTGAAGGCTCTTTCTCGCGTTGCTGTTGGTTCCGACTGGTCCAAGATTTGGCCTGCCGCAGATGATGTTTCTGCAATGCCTGAATACAAGCTGCCGGTGGTTCCTTTGGAAGATGTTCCGGAGAAGGGCAGGACTCCCCGCGTTTCTGAATACTTTAAGGAAGACGGCCTGCTTGCAAGCAAGATTGAAAACTTCAAGTATCGCCACAACCAGCAGGACTTTGCCTCTGTTGTGGAACGCAATATGCACAAGGGTGGCCTTTGTGTTCTTGAGGCGCCCACAGGTTCTGGCAAGTCTTTGGCTTACTTGATTTCTGCGGCCAACAAGGCAGTGTCTGGGGAACGTGTGGTTATCAGTACTGCCACAAGAGCCTTGCAGGAACAGCTCTGGAATCACGACATTCCCAAGATTGCAGAACTGTACAAGGGTATGCTTAAGCCCGCCGTTTTGAAAGGCCGTGAAAACTACCTTTGCCTGCGCAAGTTCGAAGAAATCCTGAGCGCTCCGGAAAAGCTTTTGCTGCCGGAAGAAAGAGATTCCTTTATGGCAATCATCCCCTGGGTGTACACCACTACCTCGGGTGATGTGAACGAATGTTCTTCCTTTAGCCAGGGCCGCAATCGCGTGCTTTGGTCCAAGATGGCAAGCTCCGCAAAATCCTGCCTCGGTGACAAGTGCCCCAATTACAATAAGTGCCCCGCCATGGCAGCAAAGCGCAGAGCCATGAACTCCAACATGCTCTTGATCAACCATTCGTTGTTCTTTGCGGATATGTCCTTGGACTTTGCATTGCTTCCGCTATACGAACACATTGTGTTTGACGAAGCCCACCGCTTGCCTGAAATCAGCAATCAGTCCTTGGGCCGAATGGTTTCTTTCTTTGGCCTTCGCAATTCCATCAAGACCATGGTTCCCTCACGCGTAAGGCAGGATGGTTTGATTGCAGAAATTGCAGCATCTGTCCCTGTGGAAAACACCGAGGCTCTTGAGGCTTGCGCAAACTTGACCGAAGCTTTGTCTGAACTTGAAAAGTCCTTGCACCGATTCTTTATGAAGATCGGCAAGAAGTTGACGAGGCAGAAGAACTCCAAGAACGGTTTTACCTATACTGCAAGCATTAACGCAGAATACGATTCGGATCCCAGCGCATTCCTGGATCAGTACGCCGCAACCCAGAAGGCCGCCGATGCACTGGTGGCAAAACTTTCTGCAGAAAAGGACAAGAATATTCAGGGCCTCTTGAGCAACTTGAATGGCCGCATGACCGAGATTTCAAGATTCGTTTCTGACTTCGAATTCTTGGCCAAGGCCGGTCGCGAGGACTGGGTGTTCTTTATGGAAGAACCTTTCAATCCCCATACCATCAAGCTGCACGCCTATCCGCTGAACTCCAGCGCTATCTTGAAACAGAAGTTCTATCCCTGGATCAAGTCTGCAACCTTTACCTCCGCCACCTTGGCAATTCAGGGCGAACTGGATTACTATGTGCAGAAGATGGGCATGGACGGCCTGGACGAAAAGAAGAAACCTTTTGTTCGAGTGTACGTAGATTCTTCTAACAAGGATGAACGCCAGTCCGTGATGGTGGCCAAGTATTTGCCCAAGCCTTCTACTCCGGAATATAACGATGCAGTGAACGCTACTTTGTGCGAATTGCTTCCGGAGGTGGAGGAAAACACCATGGTACTGTTTACCAGCATTGCTGCCATGATGAAGGCTCAGGCAGCCCTGGCTCCGATCTTTGCACAAAAGAAAAAGTTGTTGTTGTGCCAGCATGTGGATGGCGCCTTGGACGGTCTTGTGGCCATGTTCCGTCGCGAACGCGGTGCCTGCCTGTTGGGTTGTCAGACTCTTTGGGAAGGTGTGGATTTCCCGGGCGACGCCTTGAAGCTCCTGGTGATTCCCAAGTTGCCGTTCCCCAATCCTATGGACCCGCTGGTGGCTGGCATTACCACCAAGATGAAGAATGAAGGCAAGAACTCCTTTAAGGATTACTTTGTTCCCGAAGCTTATATGGAATTGCGCCAGGGTCTGGGTCGTTTGATTCGTTCTGAGGAAGATTCCGGCAAGGTTCTTATTTTGGATAACCGCGTTGTGCTTGAACATTATGGCAAAACCTTTTCCAGAATTTGGAATATGAAACAGCGCGTTGCAAATTCCTCTACGGACATTGCCGAGTTTCTTAAGTCCTAGCAATACACGGCATTGAATTTTACTACATTTGGCACCCTATTCAGGGAGCTAAATGTTCAATTTAAATACGTTTTTTGATGGAATGTCCAAATCACTCCTTCGCGCTGCTCATGCGAAGGCTTTTGGACATAAGGGCCTGCTTAATAACGCATTGATTCAATCCGAGGTGCTTTCCTTTTATACGAACAAGGAACGCGTCAAGGATCTTTTCTCCAAGATGGAACCGTGGCAGCGCCGCTGCCTTAGCTTGGTGTATCATAGCGGATCCCGTGGCCTGACTTACAACGAATTGCGCTTGACCATTCCTGTAAGCAAGAATCGCGAACTTCAGTCTTTCTTGCTGGAAATGTGCCGTAACTATGTGATGTGGCGCAGCTCCTCCAACAGCGCTGCTGTGTACTATGGCTTTGCAGATTTTATGGGAAGCTTTGCCGAAGCATTCGAAGAAGTTCCCAGCAGCAAGTCTGGCTATGTCTCCTATCAGAACCTTATGGATTGGCATGTGTGCCTAGTTCTTTCTTACGCAATGCGCAAGGAATTGAAGGTCAATTCCAACGGAACGATTCATCGCCGTAGCTACCAGATTTGTACCGATGCAATTGTTGCTGCCAAGCAGGTTTCTGAACGTGCCGCAGAACACGAAGTCTCCCTCATTTTCAATTTCCTGATTGCAAACGCATGGCTGGAACTTGAAGACTCCTATTTGGTTCCTTCTGAAAAGGCGCTGGACTATATCCGCAAGAATGGATTCCGCCTGCATCAGGACATTTTCACCTGGTGGCTTAAGGAACGTTTCCGCAACGACCGCGCTCATTGCGCGCAACTCTTGAGCGAACTTGCCCAGCCTAGGAAGGTGGTTGATGCTAGCTACTTGCTGTGGGTGCTGGATCCCATTGCACGACTGCAAGAAAAGAACGACAGCATCGTCTGGGATTATTTGCCCCGTCCGCTTCGTGAACTTTGGTTGCTTGGACTTGTGAATTTTCAGATGGACCATGGCAAGGTTGCTGCAGTGGCTCTTTCACAGTCTGGTGCAGATTGGGTTTCCAAGGCGATTGCCTCTGTTCCCGATCAGAATATCTCTTGCCTTCCGAACTACGAACTGATTGCCTCTACAGGCACTTCTCCCAGAGTTCTCTTTGCGTTGGCTTGCCTTGCAAAGGTTGAAAACGATGAGATGTTCCTGCGCTTTACGCTGGACAAGGAATCCTATGTTCGCGGTTTGAAGTGCGCGCTTCCTGAATCTGAAATTGAACATTTCAAGACCTGGATCAAGCCGCCCGAAAACGTGGCCTCCTCCATCGAAGAATGGAATGCCTCTTACTACGGCGCCAAGGTGCAGACTGTTCGCCTTTTGAAGATCGAAGACGGCAAGGTGCTTGCGGATCTTTCTCGCTTCCCGCAGTTCATGGAACTGACCGAGGAGTTTATTCCGGGTTATGGATTCATCTTGAAGCCGGAACTTGAAAATCGTGCATTCGAAATTCTGGAAAGCTTTGGCTACTGCCCTTATGTGGAACGTAAGGCCAACAACCGCCTGGCTGCACCGTCCGAAGAATGGCGCAAGGAATTTGTTTCTGCCTGGCCGGAATCCAAGAATACGGACTACGAGCTTAAGGATGAAGCTGACGAGAACACATTGCAGACTGCAATGAACTCTACGAAGTACAGCAGCAATTATCAGAAGCTAGCAACCTTTGACTTGGTTAAGGTTCTGCGTTATGCAAAGACTGTGAACGCCTTGGTTGGCGCAAAGGTCAAGGATCCCAATAAGCGTGGAGCCAAGGAAACCGAAATGATTTTCTTTGTGCACGCACTTAAGTTGGCCAAGTCTCCTCAGGTGATTGAAATCCAGGTGCAGGGCAAGGATGAAAAGGAAAGCCTTGAGCTGATCTTTATCCAGGAAATCAAAGTCATCAATAACAAATAATTCGAGGGAGGGGGTCCTTTGCTGCGGTCATTGCGAGCCCGCAGGGCGCGGCAATCGAATCTGGGGGAGGGTTGGAGGCTAATGAACACTTAGGACTTTAGCCCTTAGTGAGAATTGTCCTCACAGAGGACAAGTCTTTGTAAGTGCTAAAGCA